>CAZQCF010000026.1:31376-56936 GCA_964592235.1 uncultured Planctomycetaceae bacterium | reverse complement strand
GGCCCCAAACGCTGCCCGCCTGGAACAAGCATGCCGGAGGGGTTCGCGCGTACTACTTTCGCGATCCCGACGGGCATTTCCTGGAGATCCTGCAATTCCCACCGGGCAAGGGAGATCCAAGGTGGCATCGCCGAAACGACCGGCTGTTCCTCGGCATCGACCATACGGCCATCGTCGTCGCGGATACGGAGACGTCCCTGGCGCTCTATCGCGACGTATTGGGCCTGCGGGTCGCGGGCGCCGGTGAGAATCACGGCATCGAGCAGGAGCGTTTGAACAACGTCGTCGGAGCGCGGCTGCGCATCACGACCCTTCGCCCGGTGCGCGGACCTGGTATTGAATTGCTCGAATACCTGTCGCCCCGCGACGGTCGGCCCGCGCCCTCCGACAGCCGCCCGAACGATCTCTGGCATTGGCACGTCCGGCTGCGCTGTCGCGACACGGCCGACGTGGAAAACGTCGCTGCCCAGGGCAACCTGACGAAGGAATCACCCGGCCCCGTTCGACTGCCGGAGATTTCGTCGCGGAACGCCTCCGCGCTCTTGAGGCGCGACCCGGACGGTCACGCCATCCTTCTCACAGCCCCTTGACGGAAACCTGCCATGTTCGATCTATCTCGTCGCGTCGTCGTGATTACCGGTTCCGCCGGCAACCTGGGTCAGGCGGTCGCCGAAACACTTATGCCTCTCGGTGCTCGGTTAGCCCTCGCAGACCGCTCGCAGGAACGGCTGCGCGCGATGTATCCTGCCCTGGCGGAAAGCCCCGATCATCTTCTGGCGGGCGGCGTTGATCTGCTGTCGTCCGATTCGGTGACGCAGTGCGTCGGTCGGACGCTCGAGCGTTTTCATCGGATCGACGCTTTGATTCACACCGTCGGCGGTTTTCGCGGGGGGCCTCTCACTCACGAAGAGTCCCTTGAGACCTGGGAGTTGCTCTTCAACCTCAACGTCCGCACGACGCTCCTGGCCTGCCGCGCCGTCATCCCCGTGATGCGGCGCCAGAAGTCAGGGCGCATCGTGACGGTCGCGAGCCGGGCCGCACAGCAGGGCTCCACGGGGTTGGCAGCCTACAGTGCCGCCAAAAGCGCCGTGTTACGCATGTCTGAGAGCATGGCCGCGGAGCTGGCCCCCGAGGGCATTAACGTCAACTGTCTCCTCCCCAGCACGTTGGACACGCCGCAGAATCGTGTCGCCATGCCGAACGCCGACCCGAAAACTTGGGTGAAGCCCGCTGATGTTGCGTGCGTGGTCGCTTACCTGGTTAGTGATCTGGCACAAGCCGTCCACGGTGTGGCCATCCCGCTTTAACGAGATGGCGAATGTCGGTCGGGACGGTATAGTGGCGATCTGCGGGCCTTCTCACGGTGGATCATGCTTCCGGCGATCCTCTTTCTCGCGATCATCGGTACCTACGCGGCGATTGGACTGGCCTTCGGTCTCTGGTTTGTTATCGTCGGCGTAACGCGATTTGATCGCGCGGCGGAGAATGCCCCATGGGGATTCCGGCTGCTGATCCTTCCAGGCAGCGCAGCGCTGTGGCCCTATCTGATTCATCGAATTCGATCGCGCCAAAAGGAATCGACGGTATGACGCGGGCCCATCGCAAGTGGCATGCATGGCTTTGGCTGCCGTTGGCGCTGCTCATCGTGTTGGGGCTTGCGGCCGCGCTGGCCGTCCGACCGGCCCGTCATTGGCCCATCGCCCCGGCCGTAGTTGGATCGCAGACGGAGGCCGCGCAATGAGCTTGCGCTACGTCGCCGTACAATGGAATCGGCACAAGCGGATCTATGACGCGCTGATCCTCCTCGCCGTTCTCGGTTACCTCGGCGTCTTTGTAGTCGTCGGTAGATCGCTCTTCCGCGGGTCCGAGGCGATCAGTGACGAGATTCTCGTCCTTCGTGCGCTCGGAAGCTGTGCGTTCCTGCTGCTCAACATCATCCTCTGTATCGGCCCGCTGGCCCGGCTCGACCGGCGCTTCCTGCCGCTGCTTTACAATCGTCGGCATCTCGGTGTGACGACGTTTCTCGTCGGCCTGGCCCACGGGCTGGTCGCCATTGGCTTCTATCACGGGTTCGGACATCTCAATCCCCTGATCTCACTGTTGACCACCAATACCAACTTCGGAACGCTCCGCGCCTTCCCGTTCCAGCTCCTCGGACTTGCCGGGCTTTCGATCATGTTTGTCATGGCGGCCACCAGCCACGACTTCTGGAACCGCAACCTCGGCCCGCGCGTGTGGAAAGGCATTCACATGCTCGTCTATGTCGCATACGGCCTTCTCGTCATGCACGTCGCCCTCGGTGCGATGCTGACGCAACGCGGCGGGTGGCTCTCGATCCTTGTGTGTTTCGGGGCGATTCTGGTCGCGTCGCTGCACCTGATCGCCGGTCGCCGCGAATACGCACGAGATATTCGCGGGTCTGCTTCAACGGCATCACAGGATCCGTGGATCGATTTGGGAAGTGTCGACGAAATCGCCGAGGGGCGCGGCAAAGCTGCCTGCCTTGCCAGCGGCGAGCGGATCGCGATCTTCCGCCACCCCGGGAGCATCTCGGCGCTGACAAACGTCTGTGCACATCAGGGCGGACCGCTCGGCGAGGGCAAGATCATCGATGGTTGCATTACCTGTCCCTGGCACGGCTGGACGTACCGGCCGGAGGACGGCCGCGCGCCGCCGCCGTTCACCGAGAAAGTCGCGACTTATCGCGTTCGCGTTGAGGGCCGCCGCATCCTGGTTGACCCGCGGCCTCTGGCGGCCGGTACACCTGTCGAGCCGGCCCATTTCGTGGAGGACGGCCATGACTGACCGACCGATTCACGACGCCGCGACGGACGAGCTTTACGTCGGGTATCTGCCGGTCCCGAACCGACAGCGGCGCTTTCTTCGCCGCGCTGCGCCGTCTCTTATGGTGGGAATCATCGTCGCCGGAGTAGCGTGGGCGTTGACATTCCGTTCGCCAGGCGAGGCGGTTTGGGACACGTCCGGCGCACACGCGTTTGAGGGAGTCCTCTATGAGTATCCCTATCCGATGGTCCGCGTCGCGGACGAAAAGTCGGCCGGCGGCGCAAGGACGATGCTGCTGGTCAACCAGGGAAAACACGGGTCCGCGGCGACGGCGGCCGGTTTGGACGGCCGGGCGGTACGCGTGCGCGGTTTCACGCTCGAGAGGGGAACACAGCGTCTGCTAGAGCTGGAGTCGGACAGGATCGAGGTGTTGTCATCGGGTGAAGGTGCAGACCTCGTCGCTCGGCTTCGCCCCTCGATCATCGCGAAGGGTCCGCGAACTCTGCGCGGTGAGATCATCGACCCCAAGTGCTATTGCGGGGCGATGAAGCCGGGCGAAGGCAAAACCCACAAGGAGTGTGCAGTCCTGTGCATTTCAGGAGGGATACCGCCGATGTTCGCCGTCCGGACGATGGATGCGACGACACTGTACCTCCTGGCTGATCCACAGGGCCGGGCCTTGGATGATCGGATCCTTCCATACGTTGCGGACGATGTCGAAATTAATGGAGAGGTCGAGGAACGGGGGGATCTCGTCGTTTTCAGAATCGCCCCCGCGAGCATTCGGCGTCCCTAGCGCTTGGCCTCCTCCACGTATCGGAAATCCGCCGAATTCGATGAAACCTTCGAGGACGCGGCGGCATCGAAAGGGGGTAAACCTGGAATGAAGGAGCAATTCATGAAGCACTCTCGCGCTATTTCATTAATCGGGCTCGCGGTTGCCCTGGGCGGAGGATACGTCCGCGCCGAGGCTCCGCGCGATTTCACAGTCTCGTCAGACGGCCAGGTGTTCAAACTTTCCGAGGCCCGCGGGAAGTTTGCGGCGTTGCATTTCCTGTTGAAGACGGAATGTCCGTATTGTCTGAAATACACACGCGACTTCGTCGAACAAGGCCCGACTGTCGCGGGCGTGGTTCACATTTTCCTGAAGCCCGACGAGGGCAAGGAAATTTCGGCGTGGCGCACGAAAATACTGGAAAAAGTGCCCGACGCGCCGCCGATCTATCAGGACAAAGACGCCGCCCTGGCCAAGGCCTACAACATCCCCGGCGGCTATTCGTTTCACGGGCAGACGGTCCACTTTCCGGCCCTCGTCCTGCTCGGCCCCGACGGAAAGGAAGTTTTTCGCTATGTCGGCAAGAGCAACGTGGACCGCCTGTCCTTTTCGGATTTTCGCGAAAAGACTCGCGCGCTGCTGGCGCACCCCGAGATGACGGAATACAACTTGACGAAGGGGCGCTTGGCGCTCTCGGGCTACGATCCCGTCTCCTATTTCGACGCACCCAAGCCCATGATGGGGCAGTCGTCGCTGACCAGTGAGTATCGCGGCGTTTTCTACCAGTTTGCTCACACCGCGAATCGCCGGAAATTCGCAGCGGACCCCGAGCGGTACATCCCGGCCTACGGCGGGTGGTGTGCCACCGCAATGGCCGAGGGAGACAAGGTCGAGATTGATCCCCAGAATTACAAACTGACCGACGGCCGGCTCTATCTGTTCTACAAGGGCTGGCTCGGCAATGCCCAGAAGGCATGGAACAAGGACGAGCCAAAGCTCCGCGGGCAGGCCGACGCCGAGTGGTCGAAGATCGCGCCGCATGATCGGTTAGGAGAATGAGCCGCCATGAACCCACCCATTCGACCCGTCATGGCGACCGCGATGACCCGCCGCGCCAATATCACGAGTTGGGTCCTTCAAGCCCTCGTCGTGATCATCCTTTTCCAGACCCTGTTCTTTAAGTTCACGGCGGCCGAGGAATCGGTCTATATCTTCACCAAGCTGGACATGGAGCCCTGGGGCCGCATCGGCTCGGGTATGGCGGAGTTGGTCGCCTGCATCCTTCTCCTGATTCCGCGTATGGTTCCCTGGGGGGCGCTCGTCACCCTCGGCGTGATCTCCGGCGCGATCGTCAGCCACCTGACCAGGCTCGGCATTGTCGTCCAGGATGACGGGGGGCTGCTTTTCGGTCTTGCCGTGGTATCATGGCTGGCGTCGGCCGCGATCCTCTTTTTGAGGCACCACGAGATCCTGAATGGAATCAGCCGATGGCGCGGCTCTTCGCTCGGCGCGACTGGAGGTCACATAGCACGATGAACCTCGCGACCGAGAATTCTGGCTCCGACGCTTTGCTCGTCGGCGAACCCATGATTGCTCGGGCCGTCGTCGCCGTCGTCGAATCACTCGATCAATTGGCCGAGTTCATCAATCAGCTGACCGATTCGCAATACCTCTGCCAGCCCCCGACGGGCTCATCGAGCGTCGGTAGTCATGCCCGACATTGTCTCGATCACGTCGAGGCCCTGTTGCGGGGCCTCGCCGGCGGGGTCGTGGACTACGACCATCGGCAACGCGGGACCGACGTCGAGCGCTGCCGTTCCGCCGCCTTGCGCCGCGTAATGGAACTACGGAAGTCCCTTGGGAATGCCGTCCTGGAGAAGGAACGACATCTGTGCGTTCGGTCCATGGTTACGCCGGATGGCGGCTCCGTGGGGGTCCATTCCAGTTGGGGTCGAGAATTGGTTTTCGTTTTCAGTCATACGATTCACCATCAGGCGATGATGGCCGCGGCGGCACAGGCCCTTGGCGCGGCGGTCAATCCGCGATTTGGTTGCGCCCCGTCGACGCTCGCCTATCGCGATCAAACACCATGTGTACAGTCAGCCTGATCGCGTGGGGAGACGCTGTCGGCGCGAGCGTGTCCGCGCGCGGCATGCGTGTGGTTTGCAATCGCGACGAATCGAGGATGCGACCGGCGGCGCGGCCTCCGGAGATTCGGCGCTGCGGCGATTTCAAGACGATCATGCCGGTCGATCCCCTCTCCGATGGAACCTGGATCGCCGTCAACGAAGCCGGGCTGGTCGCCACGCTCTTGAACATCTACCAACGCCCCGTCTCGGAATCATCGGCGCGAGACAAGCTCGGTTTTCGCAGCCGCGGCACAATCGTCCCGGCCATGATGGCACACGCCGACGCCCGCGAAGCAGCTCTGTTGTTTGAGCAGCTCGATCCACGCCTGTTTCCCCCCTTCAAGTTAATCGCCGTGGACGGGGACTATCTTAACGAGTTCACGAGCGACGGCTGCAAGATTCATCGTGCGGGATTCTCGTGGGACGGCCGCTCGCTGCTCTACACAACGTCCAGCTTGGGCGATGAAGTTGTATACTCGCCGCGGCGCGAGCTGTTTGACCAGCTCTTTGCCGACGCCAGTGATCTTTGCGCCGCGCAGGATTGTTTTCACCGCCATCAATGGCCTGACCGGCCGCATGTGAGCGTGTGCATGGAGCGAGCCGACGCCCGCACGGTAAGCCGTACGATCGTCGAAGTCGGGTCGCGCACAGTTTCACTGGGGTATGAACCCGTGCCGCCGGAGAAGGCGAATTCGGAACCAGGACGGACCCTGCCCAGAACGCGAAGGATGTGATGTCATTCCTGGCGATCATCCTCGGTACGTTCGTCTCTGAAGACCTGACCTGCATTGCTGTCGGTCTGCTCATTCGCCGTAACGAGCTGGATGCAACCGCCGGGGTACTCGGTTGTTTCATCGGCATCCTGGTCGGCGACATGGGCCTGTGGGCGTTGGGTCGATCGTTTGGCGCGACCGTGCTTGAGTGGGCGCCGATCCGACGAAAACTGCCGCGTCATCGACTCCAATCCATCGGTGAGTGGTTCGATACTCGTGTGGGTTGGCTTGTGCTGACGTCGCGTTTTCTGCCGGGCACGCGCCTTCCGACTTACGTTGCGGCCGGCGTCGTCGGGCGCAAGTCGTGGCGATTTCTCCTCTATGCCGCGGTGGCCGCGGCGCTGTGGACGCCGCTGATCGTCAGCACGGCTTCTCTTGCCGGTGAACCGGTGCTGGATCTGTTAGAGACGGTGCTAGGGGCTGGCTGGGTGGCCGTCGCGGCGGCCGCCTTCCTGCTTTTCGTGTTTGTCAAGCTGCTCGAGTTGTCGCGGACGGCGGTGGGCCGCGCGCGAATCAAAGCCCGGATTCAGCAGATCTGGCGGTGGGAATTCTGGCCGCCCTGGCTCTTTTACATTCCGGTGGTCCCCTGGATCGCGTATCTCGCTTTGCGGTACCGCGGCTTTGGTATCGTGACCGCAGCCAATCCCGGAATCCCACATGGTGGATTCGTGGGCGAGTCGAAGTTTGACATTTTGAGGAAGTTACCCGCCGAGTGGGTCACGCCGACCGAGCGCCTCGACGGGCGGACGGCCGAAGCGCGACTGGCGCGGCTTGATGAACTCCTGCGCGAGACGACATGGTCATACCCGCTCATTCTCAAGCCGGACGCAGGCGAGCGCGGCGCCGGCGTTAGACTCATTCATTCGCACGATCAGGCGGAACGCTATCTGCGCGAGGCCACGGGGCCAGTCCTCGTCCAAGTCTATCATCCCGGCCCCTACGAAGCCGGCGTTTTTTATTATCGCATCCCCGGTCAGGAGAATGGCCGCATCTTCTCCATCACCGACAAGCATTTTCCAGCCGTTGAAGGCGACGGACGATCAACTCTCAAGGAGTTGATCTGGAACCACCCGCGCTTCCGGATGCAGGCCCGCACGTTTCTCTCGCGGTTGAACGGCCAAGCCGACGCCGTACTTGCTCCGGGGCAATCTCGTCGGCTCGTCGTTGCCGGCAATCACTGCCAGGGCGCCCTCTTTCGCGACGGCGCGCACCTCATCACGCCGGAACTCGAGGGGAGCATTGATCGCATTGCCCGCCACTTCGACGGATTCCACTTCGGCCGCTTTGACATCCGCTATGCCGATGTCGACGCTTTCAAGGCCGGACGTGATTTTACAATTGTCGAATTGAACGGTGCTGCCTCCGAATCGACGAACATCTACGACCCGTCCTGGCCCATGGCGAGGGCATACCGCGTCTTGTTCGCGCAATGGTCAATTTTGTTCAGGATCGGAGCAGGCAATCGCGGCCTCGGTCACGCGACAACGCCGACGCGCCGGCTGGTGGGCCATGTCCGCGCGTATTATCGCAGTCGCCGTATCGACCCGCTGGCCGATTGAGACAGGAACCAGTCACGTAAGGCAGCAACTCATGATCTCGAATTCAGTGCGCACGCCCGCGCGCGGCCGGCCCGCCGAGGACATGGAGCGTAACGCCCGCTACGTCATGGACACCATGGAACTCCGTGACGGCACCGCCGATCTTGTCGCCCGCGGAGTGGACTTGGCGAACACCCTGTTGGCCGGCGAACCGGGCGGACCCCGCACCACGCGCGGCAGTCGCAAAGCCCATCAGCGTGACGTCAAGGAGGAGATTCGATTCCCGCCCGATGGTGCGCGAGATACGCCGACGACTCCTCGCGGCCCATGAAGCGCTCGAGAAGTGATCGACCGATTGTGGCCAGGTCGACGTAAAAAAGACCGTCCAGCACGTTCCCGAAAACGGGATCGACGTTGAAACCGATTAGCTTCGCATTCAGCTTGAGGTATTGGCGCAGGAGAACGGGCACGCCCCGGGCGCCGGCCTCGATCTCGCGTACGAGTCCATCCACGTCGTCCACGTCCTGAACAGCCGTTGAAAGCAGTTGCGCCTCATCTTGTCGCAACGGCGCGAGCGCCGGGGGGTTCCGCGGTGTGGCCAGCGCCGAAAGGTCGGCGTCGAAAAAATTCGCCCGCAGGAAGGACATGAGAATCCGCTTTGTCGTCGTGTCATAGTCGTCGCTGATGCTGACCGCGCCGAAGAGCACGCGATACCGCGGATGGGTCGCAAGAAACCGGCCGATTCCCTTCCACAAGAGCAGGAGCGGCGCGTAGCTGCGCTGGTATTCCCGCACGACGAACGACCGGCCGAGTTCGATCGCGGGGCCCCAATGCGACATCAGTCTCCGGCCGAACTTGAAGAGAGTGTGGGTGTAAAGCCCCTGAAGACCGTGCTCGCGGACGATGCCATCCGCCAGGCCCACTCGATAGGCCCCGACCAACCGCTGCGCGTCATGATCCCATGCAAACAAGTGCAAGTAATACCGGTCAAAGCGATCCATGTCCGCAGATCGGCCGGTGCCTTCACCAACCTCCCGAAACGTCAACTCGCGCTGGCGGCCTATTTCCTTGAGCATCGACGGAATCCGATCCGCCGCGCTGCAATACACCGCTACCCGGCCCAACTGCGCCAATCGTCCGGTCTCGGGGATTGCATCGATCTCCGCCTCTAATCTTTCGGCGTCCTGCGCCGCCGCGATCGGCATCAGCGTCGCTCCGCTTCGACGTTCGTTCGTACACGCGTACCTTCTGTCACGAAGCGTAGCCGCCAACATGAGCGTGCGCAGCCGCAGGTAATCCGACATGTGCGAGGGTTTCCCGCACCGGCGCAAAGTCTCCGGACGAATGGCCTGTCCGATTGCGACTTTCACGCTGCGGTTTTTTTTGTTCAGGAGTTCGCGCGGCAGCAATGCCGTGCGGAGACGGGGATGCAGCAGTCCGAGGGCCTGAAAGCCGCCGCTGTTGCGGCCCTCAAAGAAAACGGGCACGACGCTTGCCTTGGTTCTAACGATGATCTTCCCAATCGTCGCGCTCCAAGGCGGTTCGGCAACATGCCGGTCCCGGAGGGTCAGGTGCGCAACCTCGCCGGCCGGAAAAACCGCGAGAGCACCGCCCCCGCGAACCCAGTTGATCGCATCCCGCAGGGGCACAGCGTTGCGGCGCTTCGCGTCGCCGCCGCCGAAGGGATCGACCGCGATCACCGCCGGCCGCAATTCCGGGATTCGCTCCAGAAGGTAATTCGCCAGTAACTTGATATCGGGCCGAATCCGAAAAAGCAGCACCCCCAACACGAGCCCCTCCAGTGCGCCGAACGGGTGATTGGCCGCCACGATGAGCGGCCCGCTCTTCGGAATTCTGTTGATTTGCTCTTCCGCCGCTTCCCATCGCGCATTGAGTTGGCGAAGCGTCGCTTCGCAGAACTCCGCTGGGCCAGCCGTCCTTTGGACCTTGGCATAAAGGTCGGCGATGCCATTGAGCCCGAGCAATCGATCGGAAATGGAGAATGCCCAGCGAAACACGGACGCCGGCCAACCGGGGGTGACCGCCATGGCCAACGAGAAGGGATTGCCGTTCTCGATCGATTTCATCATGGCATTCTTTGGATTCCAGGACCATGTTACTCGTTTGACACGGGCCGTCATTGGTGAGCCTGTAAGACACCCGGATGTTGGATGCCGAGCAACCAAGTTGTGTTACGAAGCCCCCAAAGCAACCATGAAGCCAAACTAGACATGTCTTCAGCCCCTGTAGATTCTTCCTGCTGGATAGCAGTATTGCAAGAGGGGGTAAGTCCCACACATCGCCTGATTGATCGCGTCGCCGTAGGCAGGCTGCGCTTCGCCCACGGCGTGTGCTTCGGGCGGTGCTGGACTAACATTACAGATGGACTGAAGACAGGGGTAAGGTCACGGCGGCGTTGGCCGTTCCGAAGTCAGACGCTGCGGCCGACATGCTTCGATTCGATTTGGCCACGGCGCGGCAGAACTGGCTCGACGCCGCTGACGGCGAAAAGGACTTGCAGGAGCGAACGAAGACGCACTTCCTGCTGTCGACGGACGAGGCGGGCCGCGTGCTGGACTTCCACGCTTTGCGACACACGTTCATTACCAACCTTGCCCGAGGCGGCGTGCACCCCAAGCTCGCCCAGGACCTCGCGCGTCACAGCGACATAAACCTCACGCTCTCACGCTATTCGCACACCGTGATCGGCGACTTGTCCGAGGCGCTTACCGCTCTGCCGGATATCTCTGCCCCGCCTGCGGAGCGAGCCACGCACCGGGCGACGGGAACAATGGGAGCCGCGCGGCCAGAACACCGGGGCGCATCAGCGGCGAGGGCCGCGCCGCCATCCAAGCCCGCCTCGCGCGGGCATCGACAACCGTCTGCGCTTACCCTTTTTCTTACCGGAGCAGGTGACGCAACAGGTCGCGGCATGACGGCGGCATGCGCTGTGACCCCTGATGGCGCTAGAAAAAACCGCGTTGAACAGCCGCCGATCGGACTCGAACCGATGACCTGCGGTTTACAAAACCGGAGGAAGATTCCATAACTGCAAAAACGGCAACAACTTACAACGGCAGCGATGACCGCTTAGCCGTTGGCTTAGCCAAAGTGATCGAAGCCGACCCCGATCTCAAGTCGGTCGTCGCCGCCTGGCAGGCGCTCCCTGGCAGCATTCGCGCTGGCATCGTCGCCATGGTCAACGCAGCAACAGCCAACGAATAGCGGGCAACGAAAGCATAGGTTCAAGCGCCCAGCAACACCGTTCGAGCTCGCAGGCACACCAATCCATTGCGTCGCAAAGGTTTCCACCCATGTCATGCACCCTGTTGCCATCTTGGCGACAGGTCCTACAGCTATCGCAAGCCGGGCATCGGATCAAGAACGGCCCCGCAATGGCGCAAATATCGAGCAAAGCAGGCGACAGCAGCCGACTGGCACGCGTCAACCATAACCAGAGCCTAGCGAGGAAGGCGATGCAAGCGAGTAGATGCCGTGCATGGCCCGTCCACTATCGGCGAATAGCCTCATCTGGTGTCGCGATGGTTGAATCGGGATTCGGTCGGCTGTCTCAAGGGCCCCCTTGCGTACGCGCGGCTTGCAATGCTCCGTTACTACGCTTTAGGGATGACCCCGATGGCATCGCGGACAGCCTTCTGCTGCTCGGCATCCAAACGAAGATATGCCTGGGCAACCGCCTCAACCGCCCGACCGCCCCGGCGACGGGCCTTCCATTCCCGCACCGGCGGTCCCAGGTCGGTGAAGTTGGGCGCGGCCGGATGACGTTTCAGGAACCACGCGCGGACGTTGCGGGTCGAGGGGCGCTTGCCCTGGGCGATGATCGCCCGGCAGGCCTCATCGACGGCCTTGTCCAGGTTAGAGAACATGGGTTTGCGGCCGCGCTTCATTTCGACTCCCTCCGAATGATCTGGTGAATCGTGCTGACCGCCAGCCGCTGACCCTGCCGGCCGGTGAATCCCTGCCGCTCCAACTCGCGGGCGATGCGCTGCAAGCCGACTCCCGCCGCGCGAAGCCGCATGATCTCCAAAATGCCCGCCTTCTCGCGCTCATCCTCGACCAGCTCGCCGGCCTCGTCGAGCCGATACCCGTAATGAGCATACCGGCCGACCCGCTCTCCCCGGCGCACCTTGACCCGAAGCGCTGCCTTCGTCCGCGCCCCGATCAGCAGCCGTTCGTACTCGGCGAACGCATCAACGATCCGCCGGAGTAGTACCGAGGTTGGATCATCGTTGTCGGTCCCCTCGCCGGCGACGCTTACGATCCTGCCGAAGCGCTTGGCGACTTCCTTCTCAATCCAGCAGGCCAGCATCGCATCGCGGGCGAGCCGATCGCGCCGCGCCACCAGCAGGACCATCCCGCGCTTCATGGCGTCCATCGCATCGAGCAGGCCCAGCCGCCCGTCAATCGTCCCGCCGCTGACCCCTTCGTCGGCAAACCACTGGACGATTTCCAGGCCCATGCGGTCCGCCGCCGCGCGAATCGCCGCCCGCTGCGCATCCAGGCCAAGACCGCTGTCAGCCTGCTCTTCCGTCGAGACCCGAACGTACCCGACCGCCTTGAGTCGCTTGCAGGCCGGAATGCCCGTGGCCGTCGGAGTTGTTGCGTTAGGTGCTATCGGGTCCTTGGTTGTGGCAGCCGCCGCCATCGTCGCATCCATCGCCGCAGTCATGTCGATACCCTTGATTTGATCTGCTCCCTCGAAGCCCAGCATCCCGCGTCCTAACGCTGAAAGCGCCCGGAGTCGCGCCCCGGTTGGTCAAGGGCGCTGACCGGACGCTCGCAGTGCTAGTCAAGCATTTCGCCGGCCTCGATGCGCTGCAACGCCATGCGCATATTGTTCTTGCAGGATTGCAGCAACTTGACGTAAGCCTCGACCGGCTTGCCGTCGAGCGATTCACGCTCTGCAATCCATTTCAGGCGCTCCGCCATTGGCCGGCAGATACCCTGATTCGTGAGCCGAATCTGAAAGCATCGACTGGCGAACGGCCCTGAATCATCGCCGAACAAGTCGCGATCGACGGCTCGTGTCGTCGTGAAAACAATGACGAAGTGTCGGGGCAACGCCTCCAGAAAGGGCAGCAAGGCATCGACCGCGCCGTTGCTGATGGCATGGCTTTCATCGACGATCACGACTCGGAACGGCTTCTCGCCCCAAGTCGATAGTTGCGAGTCGGCTTCGATCTGGCGAACTGCGGCCTTGTCGAGCTTCGCCCCGTTCCATGCGGCGATAAAGAAGTCATCCGCCAGGCTTCGGGCAATCAGCCATGCCAGCGAAGTCTTGCCGACTCCGCTGTTGTTCTCGCCCGCGCACTCAATCCAGAATGCCCCGCGGTCGAAACCGGGGCGCTCGATGATCCGTCGTACCAACTTGACGGCCTTGTCCTGACCGGACAACTCGTCCCATGTCTGCGGTCGGTATTTCTCGAAAAGCATCATGCCGCCACCCCCTGCGCATTGGCGGCCGGAGTCTGCGCGGCTTGGAGAATCAGCGCGACGGCCTTGCACGCGAAGCCCACTGCCTGCGTGCAAGCCTTGATCGGTCCGATGTCTTCATGGTGTTCGGTGATGACTGTTGGCTGGGCTTGGTGAGGAAGGCGCAACCGGAAAGCCGCAATAGTCCGGTTGGCGCATGGCTCGGCATGAACGTAGTATCTCATCGTTGGAATCCTCTTGTCAGGGTTCCGACCAGGGCGCGGGATGTTGACGCATCGCCGCGCCCAACTTATGCGATCGCCCGACGCAATCGCTTCAGATTCAACATACACGCATATTGTAACGTGTCAAGCGATTTGATACAACTATTTTCGCAAGGGGTCGGTTACGAATGGAAATCGGCGATTGTCGATTCAGAATGCGGTTTGTCGGCATTGCGCCGCGTGGCTTGTCGGCTTCATGTTTCGGCGAATGTCGATAGTGCCTAGCGCGGTTGCGGCTTCTGGCGGCGCGCGACTCGCCTGCAAGTCGCATCGTCGCCGGTCGAATCAGGCGAATGCGGGCGCATCGCGTTGGGGCGATCGCTCGCGCGATTCGCCCGTGTTTGTAGGATGTTTCGCGCGGCTTTCGACGGAGTTTGGCGCGCGCTTTCGATGATGTTTCCGGCGAGTTGAACGGGGGCGTTTCATTTCCTTTTGCATGATTTTGACCTGCGTCTTGATTGTCGCGAGGCCGCTCCGGGGACCCATCCGCGCCAGATCTTGCCAGGCCCCCCGCCCGCGCCCGAGCCGGGGACCCCTAGCTAACCCGAGGGCGGCGTCTCGCATTTCCTCGCAACCAAGTAGTGTCAAGAAAATATTAGGCACTTTCCTGAATTGTGATCACGTCCAAGAAATGCAATTGATCGACGCGATTGCCCATGTGTCCCTCAGCAAGGACGCGAGAGGATTGTCATTGGGCCATCTCTCGGAGTTGGCACGTCATCGCCGGGAAACCCATCGCGCCTGCCCTCGCCCGCAGGCACGGTCGTTCAGTCAACGGGGATCCCGCCATAGCGAATCCTTGATATTATACAAATGAGTGTTTGTGTGCCCCATAATTCCCGCAAGACCCTGCTGACACGTTGAAGTGATTACTTCTCTGGCAATCTCGCTATCTGTTTGACCGATGAAGCAACATGGGCGGAACGCTATGGCCATGTCGCGGCGTTGCGGAGCATTCGTATTGCCAGCGGCTGTTCTATTACATGACAGTCGAAGGAGTCTTTCTGCCCAGCGCGGATACCGAGCAAGGCGCGGGCGTCCATCGCCGTGTTGACTCACCGAGCATGGCGCCGTCGCAGTCGACTGCAAATAATACTCCGCGCGGGAATGGGCGTAAGCGGTCCACGAAACTGGAGGAGTCAGAATGCGACTCCGACCGCCCTCGCGCGGTTCGAAGCCTCGTGCTCACAAGCGAGCGACTTGGATTGACGGCGACCCTTGATCTGGCGGAAATCGAAGGCAACCGGGCAGTCCCGGTTGAATATCGCAAGGGCCGGTCGAAGCGATCGGGGCAAATCGTTGAACCGCTGGATGAAATGCTGGATGAGCCGCGACTGTTGCCGGGGCCGGAGCCTTGGCCGACGGACCGGGTTCAGCTTGGCCTTCAAGTGCTGCTGTTAGAGGAATCCGGGTACATCGTTCCCGAAGCGTATCTGTATTACGCGGCCGAGAAACTCAAACTTTGTGTGACGGTGGATGACTCGCTTCGCCTGGATGCGCTGGCTCAACTTGAGGCGGCCAAGCGCGCAGCCGAAGGGCCGCGCCCGCCCCCGCTCGTGAATGATCCGAAATGCCCGCGTTGTTCGCTTCAACCGATCTGTCTGCCGGACGAGATCAACCATCAACGATTCACCGCGTTAACGGTCGGCGGTGCGAGTGACGCTGCCGCGGACGAAGAATCAATCACGCCTCGAAAGCTCTGGCCCCCGCGCGATGACGGCATCCATGTCGTACTTCAGCGCGAAGGTGTCCGTATCGGTGTGCGCGGGCAGTCAGTGCGAATCACGGACAAGGATGGCGAACTCGTTCGGGACCTGCCGCTGGCGAACATCGAATCGCTCGCCGTGCTGGGTGGTGTGCAAGTCTCGACTCAAGCGCTGGCTGTGTTCGCAGACCAGGAAGTGCCGGTCGCCTTCATGTCATCCGCCGGTCGTCTTACGGCCATGATGGACCCGTTGGGTCCGACAAGTGCCGCGATTCGTGCAGCGCAAGTGCGGGCACTGGATCGGCCCGAACGTGCCCTTGAACTTGCTCGCGCCGTCATACTTGCCAAGATCACCAACCAGCGAACGCTTCTGATGCGTAATCACGCCGACCTGCCCACGCGCGCATCCACAAACCTTCAGGAGTGCGTTACCGCCGCCGAATGCGCCGAAACCATTGACGAGCTTCGTGGCCACGAAGGCAACGCCGCCGCAATCTACTTCCGCCACTTCGCCGGCATGTTCAAGGAAGGCGTCAGGGAAATCGCCGCGCGGTTCGATATCAACGGCCGTCAGCGCCGTCCGCCGCCCGACCCGATCAACGCCGTCCTGTCATTTGCCTACTCCATGCTGACCAACGAATGCACGGCTGCCTGCCGGCTCGCCAGCCTGGAGCCAACGATCGGAGCGCTCCACGCGACGCGCCCCGGTCGGCCCGCTTTGTCGCTGGACTTGATGGAACCGTTCCGGCCGATCATCGCGGATTCCGTCGCGGTGTCGGCTTTCAATCGCGGCGAGTTGACCGAGGGACATTTCCTTAACACCGCGTCGGGCTGCGCACTGACGGACGCCGGCCGCAAGGCGTTCTTCGCGGCGTACGGCCGCCGCATGGATACCGAAGTGACGCACCCGGTGTTTGAGTACCGGTTGAGTTATCGAAGGATGCTGATGTTGCACGCGCGGCTCATCGCCGCGTGGCTGCTGGGCGAAGTCCCGACGCTGGCGTTCCTGACAACGCGGTAAAGAGCCTCGACGGACTCGAAGGGCAAGAGACGGCGTGATAGTGAAGTTCTCGTTTCGGCGCGGAACACAATGCCCTTAGCCTGTCAAGAAAAAAATACTCGTCCGGTGACAAAGTCTGTCGCCGCTGAACGCGGACGACGAACGCGATACTGCACGATGAACCTCGCCAAATGACTGACTCCTCGACACTTAAGTCGTGTGAGGGTTCATGAGGGACTGCCATGCGACGCTGCTACCTTGTCTGTTACGATATCCGCGACCCCAGGCGCCTCCGACGAACTCACAAGCTCATGAAAGCCTACGGCGAGCCGTGGCAATACTCCGTCTTTTACTGTACGCTAAAAGCCATCGACCGCGTCCGGCTGGAGAACGCGCTGCGAGAAGTCGTCAATCTGAAAGAGGATCAGGTACTCATTGTGGATCTCGGCGGTAACGAAGACGCCGCCCGCCAGTCCGCCGCCGTCCTGGGCCAATCCCTGCCGGAGCAGGATTGCGGCATGGTCGTGATTTAGCCAATCTGCCGCCGCCCGACATGGACTTCGCGATGTAAAGGCTAAGGTAGAGGCAGCATTTATTTCTGTGGGATCGGCCGATGGCAAAGAAGTCAGCGATATCCAATGACACTTCAAACTCTACTCCTGAGCCTGTGACCACCCAGCGCGCTTACACGCTCCGCCTGCGCGGTGTCGATCCGCAGGACAGCTCTTGGCGCGACGCGCTTTGGGCGACCCATGAAGCGATCAACAGCGGGACCAAGGTCTTCGGCGACTGGCTGTTGACGCTGCGAGGTGGATTGAGCCACGAGCTTGCGGAGCCACCGCCCGCGAAAGGCAAGAAGCGCTCAAACGACGAAACGGCGGCGATTCGGAAAAACCGGCGCATCCTGCTCGCGCTGTCCTGGCTAAGCGTCGAAGATGAACGCGGCGCGCCTAGTAACCTGACGCGTGTCACGACTGGTAAAGACGCCGACGCTACACGTCGGGAGAAAACCGTCGCCGCGTTGCGAGCAATTCTCGCTGCCCGCCAAGTCGGCAAGCAGGAAATTGAATCATGGGTGGCGGACTGCGCGGACTCACTTTCCTCGAGAATCCGCGACGATGCAGTGTGGATCAATCGCAGGGCCGCGTTTGAGTCCCAAGCTGACAAACTAAAAGGGCTCACGCAAGAATACGCATACAACACCATTATGTCCTTCTTCGGCCCGGATGCAGATTATTTCAAACTTCCCGACCTAAAGGGTGACGAAGAAGCAGGATTCGGCGCCGCAGAGGAGGGCCCCGAGTTTCGCACTCTTGCCCGGCAATGGGCGAGCACAAACTTCGGCACTGGCGAGAAGAGTGACACCAGAGTAATTACGACAAACCTTAGCAAACTGGCGAACGCCGATCTAGGACGACTTGCCGGCAGCGACAAAGGAAAGCTGATCGCCGAATTGTCGAAGAGACTCGGTGGTCCGACTGCCGACATCGACGGATTGCGCATCGCCATCGGCTGGAAGACAGGACGTTCTTCCAAAGGCCGCTTGGCGATCGATAGCCTCCCGGATCGGCTCACCAAGACTTCCATTCAGGCGATGCAGCAGAAGTTCCGCGAGGAAGCCGACGCAAAGGAATCATCAAAGGGTTTGCGTCAGGTTCCCAAATGGATGGCTTTGCTTCGGCAATCAATCGAATCTGCGAGCGGCATGCCATTCAAGAAAGGGGATGATCGCGACCACATCGGTGAGTTCTCCGTCATGCTCGACCACGCCGCGCGACGGGTATCCATTGGGCATTCATGGATCAAGCGGGCCGAAGCACAGCGACGAAAGTTCGAGGAAGATGCCAAACGACTTGGCGACGTGCCGAACAATGCCGCCGCGTGGCTTGATTCGTTCATTGCCGAACGAAGTGGCTCCTCTGGGGCGACGGCAGCCGGAGGTGAGTACCGAATTCGGCGTCGTGCAATCGAAGGATGGGACGAAGTCGTTAAGAGATGGAAGCGGGCTACCTGCAAGACTGAAGAAGATCGCATCGCCGCCGCGCGGGAAGTGCAGGCTGACCCGGAAATCGACAAGTTTGGCGACATTCAACTCTTCGAGGCTCTTGCCGCAGATGACGCCGAGTGCGTTTGGCGGCAGAATGGCAAAGCGACTGCTGATCCACTGCGCGACTACGTGCTTGGCCACGACGCTCGGTTCAAGCAGCGCCGCTTCAAAGTCCCCGCTTATCGGCATCCCGATCCGCTCCGACATCCAGTCTTCGGCGACTTCGGTAACTCCCGCTGGAGCATCGAGTACGCAGTGCACGAGGCGGCCAAATCGACTGGCGGCAAGAGAACGCGAGATGCGGGTCGTGCCGCCTGGTTGCAAGACCGATGTGGGCTGCGAATGGGATTGTGGGACGGGGACGCAGTGCATGACGTTTCGCTTCGATGGTCCTCGAAGCGGTTAATCAAAGACCTCTCGCTGGATTCGCAGGATCAAACGAAGCCTGTGCACGATGTCGGCCGGGCTGACCGCCTGGGGCGAGCTGCTTCGGGAATCAAGCCGGACGAAAGGCCCATCGCCGCCGGCCTCTTTGAACTCGCCGACTGGAACGGCCGATTACAGGCCCCGCGAGCACAACTCGACGCCATTGCGAGCTGTATTGACAAGAATGGCGGCAAGTGGAATGACAAGGCCAGGACGCTGCGGAACCACCTGTCGTGGCTGGTCACGTTCTCCGCGAAATTAGAATGCCGCGGACCGTTCGTCGATTATGCCCAGGGCTTTGACGACAACGCACCGGCCAAGCCGTTTATTTCGCGTCGCGGCGAGTTGGCGGTCAAGCATGAATCGAACGAAAAGCGCCAAGGCCACGCTAAACTCATCCTCTCCCGTCTCCCCGGCCTGCGCGTGCTCTCTGTGGACCTGGGCCACCGCTTTGCCGCGTCTTGCGCCGTGTGGGAAACGCTCTCGCTCGCGGCACTGAAGGGTGAGATTAAGGATTGGACAATTGTTAGCGGTGGCACAGGTGAGCAACACCTGTACTTGCATGCGCGGCAGACCGACCCGAAGAGCAAAAAAGAACGCACAACCATCTATCGCCGCATCGGCTCCGACAAGTTGCCGGACGGCAAGGATCATCCCGCCCCGTGGGCGCGGCTCGATCGTCAGTTCCTTATCAAGCTTCAGGGCGAAGAGCGGCCGGCACGAGCCGCGTCGAGCAAGCCCGAGCATGGCATCAACGAGGCGGCGCTCATCGCCAGTATGGCGCAGGAACTTGGGCAACTCCGGGATGATGCAGTTGAATCGACTGGCCGCGGCGTCGATGAACTCATGCGCCGCGCCGTACGTATTGCGATGCTCGGTCTCAAGCGCCACGGTCGCATGGCGAAGATCGCCTACGCTTTCAAGCCCGACTGTCCCGGCATTCCGGGCATGGGCGGCGCGCTCAAGTCGATCAAGCGCGGTGATGATGAGCACATCAAGTTTCTTACAAACGCACTCGCCGACTGGCATGCCCTCGCCACCCACACCGAATGGGACGGCTCCGCTGCGCGCAAACTCTGGAATGAACACGTCAAGCCTTTGCAATCCGGATTCGAGTTATCTGAACCGACGCCGCCTGATCCGAACGCCGAGCGGCCAACTCGCCAGCAGCGTCGCAAATCCGAGGACGACTTACGCGAAAAGCTCAAGCCTATAGCCGAACATTTCGCAAAGGCAGAGCCGGAAGTCGCCAGTGCTATCCACAACGAGTGGTCGAAACTCTGGGCCGACAACGACGGCATCGAACGCAAAAGTGATAGCGACCCCGTGAAGAGCGACTTCGTTCACACGCTCATCCGTGACGGAAATGGCAAGGTCATTGGAAGCCGTACCGCTCCAAGAAAAGGCAAGGAAGTGGCCGGTGGCTGGCATTCCCGACTTCGCCTACTGACTGATTGGATCATGGGCTGGCACTTGCCGGGCGCGCAATCGAAACACTGGAACCGCAACGTCGGCGGCCTCTCGCTGACACGCATCGCCACGATGCGATCGCTCTACCAGTTGCACAAGGCATTCGACATGCGGCCCCGACCGGAGAAAATTCAGGGCGCTCCCAGGTTCGGCGAGAGCAATACCGGCATCGCCCAGTCGATCCTGGACGCAATGGAGCGGATGCGCGAGCAGCGCGTCAAGCAGATCGCCAGCCGGATCGCGGCATCCGCGCTCGGCCTCGGCGGGCGCTGGAAAGAAGTGGAGCGGCGCGATCGCAAGGGCAAGCCGCTTCTCGGAGAGGACGGCAAGCCGCGGATGAAGCGCGTCTGGGTTGAGGAACCAAGCCCGAAGTATCCGACCTGTCACGCCGTTGTCATCGAGAACCTGCGCAACTACCGTCCTGACGAACTCCAGACTCGCCGCGAAAACAAGGCTCTCATGTCGTGGTCCGCCGGCAAGGTCCGCAAGTACCTCGAAGAGGCCTGCCAGCTTCACGGCTTGCACCTGCGCGAGGTCATGCCCAACTATACCAGCCGTCAATGCAGCCGCACCGGGCTGCCCGGTATGCGCTGCGCGGATGTGCCGATCAACGACTTCCTGAACTCAAGATATTGGGCCAAGGTTGTCGCATCAGCGAGAAAACGACTGGCGGACAAAGGGACGGACTCGCTCGATACGATGATTCGTGACTTGCACGATCTTTGGTCGAAAGCGCCGGACGATGCGAAGAAGAAACAGTGTACGCTTCGTATCCCCAAACCAGGCGCTGATTTGTTCGTTGCAGCATTAACGGACAAACAATTGGCGAATCACGATCGAATGTGCAAGTCTCAAGACTGCCCGACTTGTACAATTCTTTCCCGTGCAACCCAGGCTGACTTGAACGCCGCCGCCAACATCGGCCTCCGCGCATTGCTTGATCCTGACTTCACCGGCAAGTGGTGGTATATCCTGTGCGAATCAGCCACGGGCAAGCCGGCGAAAGAGAAGTGCGCCGGCGCGGCGTGCCTCGAACATGACAGGGAATATCTGGCTCCCCAAGGGTCGAAGTTGGATGACGGGTCCGCCAAGAAAAAGTCCAAGAGCGGCGAACGGACAAATGCCTGGCGAGACCTGGACTCAAGCGGCGATTGGCTGGTGCATGGAGCATATTGGAACCTTGTGAAGGCTCGTATCGTAAAGCAGCTAAGAGCCGCTAACGGTCTAGAATCAGCCGATTCACACAGTTGAAACCTGCATGTCGATGTGTTAGACTGAATCTTCGCCTACAGGGCGAATCAACTCCGAGAACGTGTCGTCCCCTTCAATGGGCCTGGCACTCGGCATCAATCAAGCTCGCGTCGGCCATTTTTTCAGCCGCCGCGCGCTGGGTTCGCTCTTTGACAAGTCGGCCGACGCTGACCCCTGCCAACGTCGCGGTTTCGTCAACGGCCGTCCGGTCAGGCCGATCCTGGGAGTCTGCCGCCTTGACGCTCGCGTCGCGAAACGCAATCCGGCCCATCGCGGGCCTGCGCGACTCGCCGCGAGCGTGAAGGTGGTGCAGGGGACCCCCGGGCACGCTCGCGGTGCGATAGGGCGTTTGTGGCAACAGATTTACAGGAAGTCGATGGATGAGACCATGTCGTTGCGTTTGAGATTTTGCTTCACGCTCGCAGGAGCACACGTAAGTCGAGCATTTCAGACAGATTGCAAGGCAGGCGGTTTCATCGGCCGACGCGAACCTGATTGATGGACACGGTGAGGCAAGGCGAGGCGCGGCAGGGCAGGCACGGGTTTCATCGGCCGACGCGAACCTGATTGATGGACACGCCCCAGTCCGCAGGGCGACCGCCGCATTCCTTCCGTTTCATCGGCCGACGCGAACCTGATTGATGGACACTCTAACATCTTCCTACTCCTTCACGATCATGTGGCCGTTTCATCGGCCGACGCGAACCTGATTGATGGACACGCACCGTACTGGACGAGGCGGAAAAGATCGACGAAAGTTTCATCGGCCGACGCGAACCTGATTGATGGACACAAGCGCCGGAACATCCGACGGGCGCATATATTTCTTGTTTCATCGGCCGACGCGAACCTGATTGATGGACACCCTGTGTTGACGGCCCACCGCACGAGGTCGTCCCATGTTTCATCGGCCGACGCGAACCTGATTGATGGACACCCTGAAGCTCGCCCGCCTACTGCCCGGCCTGTCCGTGGTTTCATCGGCCGACGCGAACCTGATTGATGGACACCCAGCCATTTCCGCCGCCGCCTCGAACATCTTGGCGTTTCATCGGCCGACGCGAACCTGATTGATGGACACCTTGCCATAGTATCAATCCGTTTTGTAGGCTAGTAGTTTCATCGGCCGACGCGAACCTGATTGATGGACACCGTGTGCCCTTCCTGGGTCAAACCATCCGGCAGCGGTTTCATCGGCCGACGCGAACCTGATTGATGGACACGTCGAGCAGCCAAGCAGCAGGGACTTGCGGGACAGTTTCATCGGCCGACGCGAACCTGATTGATGGACACACAATGCGAGACAATGAACCCATCGACATCGGCAGCGTTTCATCGGCCGACGCGAACCTGATTGATGGACACTGCTCGCGCGCTCCACTAACTCCACATCTAGGGGGGGTTTCATCGGCCGACGCGAACCTGATTGATGGACACTTGGTTTCGCCGCGACCTACGCCATCGCGTGCGGGTTTCATCGGCCGACGCGAACCTGATTGATGGACACTGCGGCATCTCTTCGATCGACTCGATGTTTACTTGTTTCATCGGCCGACGCGAACCTGATTGATGGACACGATCTCTGCGAGTTGCTTATCCGTCATGGTCACTGTTTCATCGGCCGACGCGAACCTGATTGATGGACACGGAACCGGGGGAACCTACGATTGGGTCAACGTCCTGTTTCATCGGCCGACGCGAACCTGATTGATGGACACGGGAACAGGGTGCGCCGCGTGGTGTGCAACCCGAAGGTTTCATCGGCCGACGCGAACCTGATTGATGGACACGCTTCGATCATCGACGCGGCCTGCTCGGTCCAGTCGTTTCATCGGCCGACGCGAACCTGATTGATGGACACTTGGCAGTGTTGTCTTCATGTCACCTTCCGTGGTGTTTCATCGGCCGACGCGAACCTGATTGATGGACACCCCTATCTGACCAAGAGCGTGCCGGTCGGCGTGACGGTTTCATCGGCCGACGCGAACCTGATTGATGGACACCAATTAGCGGTGATTTCATTCGCTCACCCCCGCCGGTTTCATCGGCCGACGCGAACCTGATTGATGGACACCAATGCTCCCCCGCTTGTCGCTATAGTACTTATAGTTTCATCGGCCGACGCGAACCTGATTGATGGACACGGTGCATGACGATGTTCGCGTGCCACGGGTCGGAGCCGTTTCATCGGCCGACGCGAACCTGATTGATGGACACAGAATGTCAATCGAATGACGTTCAAGTTTGTCAGGTTTCATCGGCCGACGCGAACCTGATTGATGGACACAGCCATCGCTTTGATCTCCGTCAATGTTTTCAACAGTTTCATCGGCCGACGCGAACCTGATTGATGGACACATTAAAGGACAGCGCACCGTCCTGTTGGCACAAAGACGTTTCATCGGCCGACGCGAACCTGATTGATGGACACCTTGACACGCCCTAGCGTTCTCCGCTAAAGTGTGTTTCATCGGCCGACGCGAACCTGATTGATGGACACCGCAGGGGCTGGACGTCAGTGTGGAGGAACTTCGCGGTTTCATCGGCCGACGCGAACCTGATTGATGGACACAATTCACAGCGGACGCTGGCCTTGATCGACCTCGGTTTCATCGGCCGACGCGAACCTGATTGATGGACACAAAGCAGCGTCGCCCCGCCGTCGAGAATCGCATTCGGTTTCATCGGCCGACGCGAACCTGATTGATGGACACGTCGGTTCCCGACGTTGCGAAAATCCTAAGCCCGGTTTCATCGGCCGACGCGAACCTGATTGATGGACACTTTGTGTTGGGGGAGTACGACCGCAATGACGTGCCGTTTCATCGGCCGACGCGAACCTGATTGATGGACACCGCAACGCCTCGAACACAATCCCATCGCACGTTTCGTTTCATCGGCCGACGCGAACCTGATTGATGGACACATCAGATCGTTTTTCGTCGCAACCAGAACATTGGCGTTTCATCGGCCGACGCGAACCTGATTGATGGACACTTACTGTTGCGTAGCTCGCCGTTGACGCGGTGGCCCCGGTTTCATCGGCCGACGCGAACCTGATTGATGGACACTTTAGGCGGATTGTTGACCATACTCCGCTGGTGTGTTTCATCGGCCGACGCGAACCTGATTGATGGACACCATGATCGGTAGCTCCGTTTCTCCCGGCTAACCGGGCCGTTTCATCGGCCGACGCGAACCTGATTGATGGACACCGCGTTCGGTGTCTGTCAATGTTCGTCTCCTTGAAAAGTTTCATCGGCCGACGCGAACCTGATTGATGGACACCGGAAGACGCTGCTCAAGCAACGCAACGGACGTTGCAAGGTTTCATCGGCCGACGCGAACCTGATTGATGGACACAGCCTGACCCTGTGTCAGGGGGTTCGGTACTTTGGTTTCATCGGCCGACGCGAACCTGATTGATGGACACATGCCTGGGTGAGAGACAAGGACGTTGACCCAAGTTTCATCGGCCGACGCGAACCTGATTGATGGACACCGTGCCCATTGTTCGCTCCGTCGGGTGCTAAAATGTTTCATCGGCCGACGCGAACCTGATTGATGGACACGCGGGTCTTCATCCCAGACATGCCGCTTCGTCTCGGTTTCATCGGCCGACGCGAACCTGATTGATGGACACAACGAGGCGGGGGGCCGCGTTTTCGTCGATCCTGAGGTTTCATCGGCCGACGCGAACCTGATTGATGGACACGTCGTTGCCGCGCTCGATACACCATTCCCGAACCGTTTCATCGGCCGACGCGAACCTGATTGATGGACACGACTGCTCAAGCGTGGTAAACGTTCCCCCGGTCGCGGTTTCATCGGCCGACGCGAACCTGATTGATGGACACATCGAGGCCGCCGGTGACGGACTTGGACCCGGAGTTTCATCGGCCGACGCGAACCTGATTGATGGACACATCTGCGACGGCTTCCATC
>CAZQCF010000026.1:0-31276 GCA_964592235.1 uncultured Planctomycetaceae bacterium | reverse complement strand
GTTTCATCGGCCGACGCGAACCTGATTGATGGACACATCTGCGACGGCTTCCATCCTTCCGGCAGAGCCATGGTTTCATCGGCCGACGCGAACCTGATTGATGGACACGTTGACATGATTCACCTTCATTTTCTTCGCGGAATCGTTTCATCGGCCGACGCGAACCTGATTGATGGACACTTGCAGAACGCGATGGACGCGCACACGGCAGGCGGGTTTCATCGGCCGACGCGAACCTGATTGATGGACACTGTAAAGCCGACCGCGACGGCAAGGCTCGCGGAGAGTTTCATCGGCCGACGCGAACCTGATTGATGGACACAAGATGCTGGAGCCGACGCCATGACGCCGACGTGGGTTTCATCGGCCGACGCGAACCTGATTGATGGACACTCGCCCTGTGCAGGGCCGGAATGGCCCGTATAGGGGGTTTCATCGGCCGACGCGAACCTGATTGATGGACACCCATAGAGCGCGAACAGGATGCCAGGCTCAAGGCCGTTTCATCGGCCGACGCGAACCTGATTGATGGACACACGATAGCGATGTCGCGGTCGCCAGCATGAACGGTTTCATCGGCCGACGCGAACCTGATTGATGGACACGCCGCTCCGGTCCAATGCACCCGTCACCAACCCGCGTTTCATCGGCCGACGCGAACCTGATTGATGGACACATACGGCTCATCGTTCGGGGCGTTCATCGGCGATACTGTTTCATCGGCCGACGCGAACCTGATTGATGGACACTAGACCGAAATTCAGCGCAGGGAAAGGGCCGGCAGGTTTCATCGGCCGACGCGAACCTGATTGATGGACACGGCCAGACTTTCATGTGAGCCGCCTCGTTCCGAGTTTCATCGGCCGACGCGAACCTGATTGATGGACACGTGAAGCACTGGAACGTCAACGACTATCGAGGAGCGTTTCATCGGCCGACGCGAACCTGATTGATGGACACCATTTCCACGATCAGACCTACGCACGCTGGGTCTTGGAGCAGCGGGAAGGCCACAAGGCCGGTCGCGTCGGCTGGCGAACCGTCGCTCGAAACGTCCGCGAGTTGGTTGTGCGTCTGGCAAGAGAGAACGTCGGCTGGGGGTACCGCCGTATCCTTGGCGAGCTAATGAAACTGCGGGTCTGCGTCGCTCGAACCACGATTCGTCGCATCTACAGGGAGGAAGGGCTGACGCCCTCACCAAATCGGCGCGGCCGGGCTGAAGAAACGGCTTGGCGCAGGTTTATCCGGCTGCACATGAACACGCTCGTGGCGTGTGACTTCTTCACGAAGTCGGTGATTACGCCGATCGGGGTGCGACTGGCCTACTGCCTCGCTTTCATTCACCTGGGCACGCGAAAGGTCTTCCTCTCGCCGTGCACATACCACCCTCATGAGCAATGGGTTCAGCAGCAGGCTCGAAATGCCATGATGTGGCTCGATGAACAGCAGCTTAGGGCGGAGTTCATCCTTCACGACCGTGACACGAAGTTCACATTCAGGTTTGATCAGATGTTCCGAAGCGCTGGCGTCCAGCGCATCCGCAGTCCGCGAATGGTGCCGGAGGCCAACTCGTTCGCCGAATCGTGGATCGGTTCGTTCAAAAGGGAATGCCTGAACCACTTCATGTGTTTCAGCCTTGGCCATTTCAACCACATCAAGTGCGAGTACGCCCACTTTCACAACACCCATCGGCCGCACCAGGGCCTGGGGAACCGGACGGTGCCTGTAGCAGCCACCGGTCCGCCAGCCCAATCACTCGATTCGATCAGACCGCCTGACAAAGTCGCGGGACCGCGTGTTTCGAGTTCTTTCTCAAATGCTGCCGACGCGCTGGAGCCGAATGACATTCGCTGCCATCGGTTCCTCGGCGGGCTGCTACGACACTACTACCGCGCGGCATGACTGACCGGCCGGAATCAAACAAGTATTCATGCCCGATCGTGCCGCGGCTCGATCGGGTATAATCCGACTGCGCGCTGGCGGCAATTCACGATGTTTTCGCCGGTAGAATCGCTGCCCTGCTCGGCCACTCTCCCCTTCAAAACAGTCGTCTGAAACTGAAATGGAAGCCTTCCGACATTCTGGCCCCGGGCTGCTGGCCCTGCGCACGTCCGTTATTCTTGTCCTAGGCTGCGGGTCCCGCGCACCCGCTAGCTTGCGAGAATCGCGCTATTGCCCCGACTCGCTCTTTGTCAATCCGACTTTTTCGATATCCCACTCAAACTGTTCCAATTTACCAGATGTGGAGTTCAATATTTCCAGAACCGGAGTCCCATTTGGGGACATCGTAACACCAATTTGAGCTTGCTCATCGGCGTCGAAGAATCTGATCGATGGAATCCCACTGACAGCCAATTCAATGGATAAGCGACATTTTTCTGCATTGTCGAATAGCATAAGGGACGGCAAGTCTGATTCGTCCTCCTGAATTTGAAGGCGACATTTCCCGTTTCTATCAGAAAAAATCAGAACAGGTGCACCGCTTGGATCAACGCCTAAAGCCGCTCGACTTACTTCGTTCTGATCGTATAAGTATAAGGTAATAAACCCAGTGTGCGACAAAAGCATCGCTCGGTTTTTTTGTTCGGCGCTCTGTATCTGCAAACCAAACAACTCTGCATCACTATTGGCATGGAAGCCGATACGCGGGATTCCATGTTTGTCAAATATTAGAGGCGAACTGGGGCGTCTCGCGGAGTGTCCAGCCCATGCTGCCAGCAAAATGACAATTATGATGGTGGCCCAACTCCGCCGCGATTTTGATCGAAGCGCCTTTTCTACTCTGTTAAGCCGGATTTCTAATTCTCCAGAACGCCAAGTCTGTACCTCTACCGATTGTTGGTTGGACATAGACGTTTCTCCGAATAGTTCTAGCCGTTTCTAAACTCTCGGCCATTGGTCGAGGGCCTGAAGAGGTTCGGGCCGTTCCTTGGTGTAATGCATGCCTGTGTGCAGGTTCTACCTCCGGGAAGGCCCCGTGGGCAGGAATGAGAACCCCATGCCTGGCTGGTAGAGTTTGTCCCGCGTGCGTTGGGACTGCAAGCACCACATGGTGAACGTGTCGAAGTATCGGCAATGCGTATTCTAAGGAGAGATGCATCGGATTATTAGGCCGATTTTGCGGGCTCCGCGCCGGCAGTGCAAGGTGGGGTTGACCGAAGGGCACTGCATGCCGGATCACAGGCGCGTGTAGGTGATTGCCCCACCGAAGTACAGTGTGACGCAAACGTTGGGAATCTTGAAAGGTAAGGGTGCGGTGCGAATCCATCGTGAGCCAATGAATCGCCGCCGGATGGCAGGCATGCACCTCTGGTTCGGCGGCTACCCTGTGAGCGCGATGGGTTTGTACGAAGGTCAGATTCGCAAGAACAATCGAGAATAGAAACGGTTTGAAAGTGGCCAATGCGGTTTGGGCCTTAAGTAAGCGATGACAACGCCCCGTCGGGGCCTTCCCCTTGTGCCTCCCCCGCCTTGTTGGGGGACCACTTAAGGCCGCGCCCGCTGGGCGTAGTCGATAACGACTTGAAAAAGATACACTCAAGTCCCTTTCCTCAGTCTGCCAACAATTTCGTTCTTGACTAAAGCGCGCCCAGAAATACCAATTACCTATTCTGGGGACGCAACTGTTCTTGTATCCAAGAAGGTCAATCCACACTCTGGACATCTGCCAAGAGTATTAGCGGTGAGGTCATAACCGCAGTTGGTGCAATATCCTCCCCCAGTATCGCGGCACCCTATTGGCATCCATAGCACAAGCAAGAACAATATGGCCCCAATCGGCCATAAGGGACCACTTGCGACAAGAAGTGATTGTTCAAAGCCGATTTGCGGAGTGTCTGTAATTGCCGCCCAAATTGATCGGGCTAGTGGTTTATCTTGTGCATTGAATCGCGAATGGCCGATTCCTAACATTGTACTTATTCCATCAAAATAGATAATAGAGATTCCGCCATCCCTTACAATTACCAACAAGGAATTTCCAAAAGGCACCCAAGCCTCGCAAAACAGGCCCAAGACAATAATGACTATGGTCAATAATAACAATACTACTAGAAAGCCCCGAAGGGATCTTCGATAAGGTGCCCCCATAAGCTTGCGAGAAGCATCTCCAATCATTTCTGCATGGTCCATCCTTTGATCTTCGACCGTGCCAAATCGACAATGCAAGGAATTCCGGCTCAGGCTCTTGAGTCATGAGCCTTAAGTGCTTGGCCAGATTCAATTCCCGCACTTCTTGGCTTCCGGAGGAGTTGCCGGACCTGTTTCGACTGGTGCGTCCTTCGGCTTGTCCTCATTTTTCTTTGGCTCTTCAGGCTCCTTTTTGCAGGCGGTCGCGGCCTTGTATGTCTCGCATGTATAGTCTTTGCAAGCGCTTGCACAGCCTGCCGGGCCAGGGTGCGGTTCTTGGCCCGGTGCCGGCGGCCCATGTATTTCCGCTCCCTTCATGCATTCGGACATGCACATTGAATAGCGAATTGCTGCAGCTTGGTCAATCGCCCATTGAATAATTGCCTTTATTCTATCTTGGTCAGGGTTTTCGTGATGAAGATAGCGACTCAATAGTCGAACAAGTTCCATTAGATCTGTCTCACTATTCAAGTTAAACGTATATTGCTTTGGTGGCCTGGAGCCGTAGGGTCTTATCATCCCAAACAACAAGATGCCGTTCTCATTTAACAACTCGGTCGTTACTTCGTCTTGATAAATCCACCTTCGTGGTTGGGTCAATTTGAGGCGCTCGTTTACATCGTCCGTTAACTGTAAAATGTCGCCAACCGGATGCGAACGAGGCTCTTGGACCATTGGCAGTCGGGCACCTGGGGGATAAGGGTTACGAGGCGGACGTCGTTGGAGTCCAAATGGATCAATAAGAGCTATTGGCATGCTGGAAACATACTGATACAAGTTAACCCCATCCGCGTACCCCGCCGGGTCGCGTTGGAGCCATCGGCCCAGCGTCGGCGAGTAGGTTCGGAAATGGAAGTGGTAGAGCGACACGGCCTGGTCGTAGCGCTGGCCCGTCCACATGAACGGATTGCCGAGCGCCGAGAACGTCGGCGTGGTCGCGCCGTGGCCATCGAGGATCGGCACGCTGCCGTTGGCGATCCAGGTCGAGCCGGACGGATTCTCGATGTACGTCCGGCCGTACGGATCATACGTGTACCGCTCGACCAACTCCCCGTCGGCGTCGGTCAGACCGATGACACTGCCCAGCGCGTCGTGCAGGTAGTGGAACACCTCGGCCTCGCCCGCTTCCTCCAACCCAAGACCGGTGTAATCAATCATCGCCACAGGCTCCGGGAAGCGGCCGCTGTCGCCCCAGACGAACGCCCGCGCCAGCGACCAGCCGGGCGAGTCGCACTCGCCCTCGGTCACGCCGCTGTCGCAGACGTGCTCTTCGATCGTTTGCAGGCCGTCATAGACGTGCCGCACATGCTTCGGCGTCGTAAGCGGACCGCTGGAGGCATCCCAGTGCTCCACCGTCTCCACCCGACGGCCCAGCGCGTCGTAGGAGATCGTCATCAGCAAGTCGTGGTTGTTGCCCCGCTTCACGGCCGTCAGCCGGTTCTCCTCGTCGTACTCGAACTCAAACCCCTCCGGCCCGTCGCCCCAATTCCCGGCAGATGCATCCAGCGTCATATTGCCGGCGGCGTCATGCCCCGGCGAAAGCGGCGAGGCGCAGCCCGTCTCGCACGGCTCGCCCTCCGACGGGCCGTCCATATCGATGCTGTCATATTGGTTTACGTTGTCGGCCTCGCGCGTCTGCGTCAGGCCCGGGTTGTTCAGCGGGCTTCCCACGTAGCGCTTGAACTCCTGCCAGTTGCCGCGACGGTCGAGGTCCCAATTCTGCCGATGCGCGAGGACCGGGTGCTCGAGCCAGGTCATAATGACTTCCGAGCCGTAGTACTCCATCGGCCCACGCTCCATCATCTTGAGCCGGTCGAGATTGTCATACTCGTACCGCTCCGACCGGCTGTTCATCGCGTTGGTGCTGTTGACCGTCTTGAAGAACTTGTAGAGCCGGTTGCCGTTCGCGTCGTAGCCGTAATCGATGTCGAACAGCTTGGTCGTGTCCTTCGCGTGCTGAATGTTCTTCAGCCGGTCGGCCAGGTCGTGGTCGAAACTGCTGGTCACGTCGTTGCCCAATTCGACGCCATCGCGCCGGTTGGCCAGGTCATGCGACCACGTCGCGCTGACCCCTGTCCCGCCGGTCACCCCGCCCAGCCGCAGCCGCTCATCCATCGTGTGCGTCACATGGCGGCTGTTGCTGGGATACGAGACGACTCGATGCACGTCGTTGGATGCCACGACGTAATCATAACCGACGGTGTAGTTCACCGGATCGGTCACGAACGACTGAACTGCCTCGACCAGCCGACCCGCCGGGTCGTAATCGAACGTGGCTTCGTAGTCGTCGTTGGCAGCTGATTTCAGGCGGCCGGACCGGTCGAACTCGAAGGTCTCGGTGCGATTGCTCTGGCCCCACGTGTATGCCCGGCTGACCAGGTGGTGTAGGTCGTCGTAGCCATACACCGTCTCGATTTCGCGCTGATCGGTGCGGCTCGCCAGATTCCCGGCGTCGTCATACTCATACGTCACTGTCCCGCCCGGCGAGGGGTAGTTGATCTCGTGCAGCCGGAGGGCATTGTCATACACGTAAGTCGTTGTGTTGTTGTCGTGGTCGGCGATGGAGACCTGATTGATGCCGTCGTAGCCGTAGGTCGTCGTGGTGTTGGCCGTCGCATGACCGCCGGGTGGGCTTTCCTGCCAGTCCTCGATCACTTCCACCAGCCGGTCGAGATCGTCGTAATTGAAGTGGGTGACGATCCCCTTGGGATTGGTCATGGTCTTACGATTGCCGGCGTCGTCGTAAGTGTACGACGTGAACAGATCGGTCGTGTCCTCGATGATCGGATCGCGGACTTCCTTGAGCCGGTCCACGCGGTCGTAGACATATTCCCAGAAATGCGTCTTGCTGGTGGCGTTCAGGCCATCGAACCGCTTGGTGACGTTGCCGTTCTGGTCGTATTCGTAGGCGAAAAGGTCGCCCAGCGTGTCTTCGGCATGGGTCAGCCGGTTGGCCTTGTCGTAGGTGAGAATGAACGCGTTGCCGTTGGACAGTGTGACCTGATCGACGTTGTCCGCCCCGTCGTAGTCGAAGTGCGTCGTGAAAGATTCCTGCTCGCCGAAGTGGACCGTCTTGGCGACTCGCCGGTCGGCCTGATCGTACTCGAACTCGGTGTGTTCGCCCTCGGGGCCGTGAATGTGTTTGAGGTTGCCCATTGGGTCGTAGATGTATTGGGTAACCGCGTCATCGGTATCGCCGAGCGGGTCGGTCCCAGTGTCCCCGACCTTGCGTACGACGTACCGCAGCCGATCGAGTTCATCGTAATTGAGATACGTGACCTCGTCCTCGGGGTCAGTGATCTTGTGCGGAAGCGAACGACCCGGCGTCGCCGGATTGCAGCCACAGCTCCCGCCGGCCTCGTACTCGTACAGCGTCGCCAAGGCGAGATCATCCGGATCGACGATCTTGGCGGTGCGGCGGTTGAGATTGTCGTACTCGAAGCGGACGCTGCGCAGGTCTTCAACATCTGGTTCCGCGCCGGCGACGACAGCGCGGTCTACGCGAAGTACGGAACCAACGGGATTCGGATCGTAAATGGTGACAAACCCTTCAGCATCTGTGCTTTGGATCAGGAAGTTCTGGTCGTTGTATTCGAACGTGGTTGTGTGGCTGTTGGCATCCGTGTGCGAGACCACGTTCCCGTTGCCGTCGAGAATCCAACTCGTCTCCAGTTGCTCGCCGCCAGATTCGCTGTCTTCAATGGTCCCCACCAGGCGATTGCGGTGATCGTATTGGTAGGTCGTTTTGTACCCACGGGGGTTGAGGACCCATTCCAGATTGCCATGCTCGTCGTAGAAGCGCTCGGTGGTTAGGGCGAGCGTGTTTTCCTCGCCGGGGTCTTCAATCGTTTCAAGCAGCCGGCCCAGTTCATCGTAGGTGTATTCCGTGACGGTGCTGTCCGCGCCGCGCACGGTCGTACGGGTGAGCACCTGGCCGCGGCTGTTGTGCGTAAAGGTTTCGGTGAGGTTCAACTGCCCGCCGCCGAAACCACGCGTCTTGGTGACGAGGTTTCCGCTCGTATTGTATTCCAGCTTCAACTTGTGGCCATTGCGGTCGGTGCGAATCACGCTCTCGCGCTTTCCGCCCGAGTGATTCGTGTATTCAAAGGTGATTGTCTTGTCAGTACCCGACTCGACAAGGGGATCGATGACTTCCAGGAGGTCGCCGTTGTCGTTGTATTCATAACTCCAGGTTCGACTCCCCGGCAATGTATGTTGAGTCACCAACGTCTTGTCAAAGTCATGTCCGTATTCGAACAGTTCTTCGTTGCCGTCGTCGTCCTTGCGGCTCACCGCTTGGCCAAAATCGGTCCAAGTGAACTCCCTTGCCTGGCCCAGTGCATCAGTAGTCTTGATGACACGGTTGCGATTCGCACCGGCTGATTCCCCAAGGCCGTAATAGGTCGTATCGCAACACCCGAAACCCAATTCACAGGACCGACATCGATAGACCTGGCGACCGAGGTTGTCTCGCCAGATGTTGAACCAGTTTCCTCTTCCGTCCTCGCAATTCACCATTCCTGCCGCAATCGTATCGCCCGCAAAGGCTGGAAATCCGGCTGTGCAGGATGCGCTTACAACCGTTTCCTCGACGCTCTGCTCGCCCGGCTTGACAACCTTGAGCGTTCGGGTCGGAGTGCCTTCGCTGGAGAAAACGGCTTTGTAGGTTACGCCGTTCTTGAGGATTTCCTCCGCGATTCGATCGGACTCGTCATAGTCAAAGTGAATCGAGTTTTCCAATGGGTCAGCGATCGTAAAATCATGCTCGCCGCCCACCGCCAATGTGGTTGTCTGGCTGTCCGGCCCCGTGATGGTTTCCAATTTCCCGTCATCATACGTGAGCGTAATCGTGCGGCCGTATGGGCTTGTTATGGTCGTCAACTTCCCATCCGTATACGAGAACGTTGTGGTGCGGCCTCGAAGGTCAACAATGGAGGCGAGCCTCCCCACGAATGACGATCCGACGTATTCGAAGTGGTATTGAGTTCCGTCTTCCATCACCACAACGGGATCATCGTCCCACATCGGCCAGATCAAACGCATGTTCCTGCCGATCGGTGGCTGCCAGTCTGCCGGCGATTCACCGATGTGCATTCGCTTGAAAGCATTGCGACGACCGTCCGATGTCACAAGAGTTACCTTGTTGCTTCCGGGAATGTTATAGCCCTGCAATTCAATCTGGTATGAATGGCGCCAACCGATGGGAAGTATCGGCTGTGTCCAGCCGTGTAATTGGCTGTAGTGCAGCACAAAGTCGAATTCAGTCTCGCCTTCTGCATAGGTCTTGAGAATTGGAATCCGTGACCAAAAGCCGCCTGTCGTCAAATTGAGGTGAAGGGCATCACCTTCGCTGGAGTTCGGTTCGGGGCAATCTGGGTTTGGGTCAACCGGGTCGTCGTCGGGATCCGGTGTTTCACAGATGGCGGACTCAGGAGCGTGCAACGCCGGACCGCCGCAACCCGAGACTGTCACCACGACGGTCGATATGATGTCGATCTTCCCTGTTCCGGTCATCTCCACTTTGCCGTCATAAATGATGGCGGGGAGCTCTTCGTCAACATCGCGCTCTTCCGCCTGTGTTTGGCGGAAGGTAATGGGTCGGCCGTTCACGTTGATGACTTGTTCCCCGAACGTCACGGTGGCAGCTACGCCTTCGCCGGGAACAATCGTGCGGTAAATATCCACGACCACCCATGCGGTTGGATTCTCTTGTGGGTCCCCCTCCAGGAAAAGCACCAATTCCACCGAGCCGTTGGCCTCAGACGTCAGACTTCCGCCGGTGCAGTTAATGCGACTGTGCAAGGTGCCTACGATCGAACCTTCCGTTGGGACATCGACAGTCGATATCGTAAAGGTAGTTTCGACAGCGCCATACTCTCCTTCCTCCCCGATTCCGCTGGAGACTTGCCAAGTTCCTTCTTCTCGCCCCGGTTCCATTGGAACGGTGACGATGCCCGTCTCTTCGCCTTTCACTTCAAGAAATGTGTAGCTGGGGGATGGGGGTTCAGCAATGGAGAGCGCGGTCTGGGCCATGCCCTGCGACCATGCGCCCAGCCAGGCTAGGGAGCAGAGGACTACTGGTACCATTGCCCGCCGTCGTTGATGCGCTCGGACCCGATTGCCATTCACCTTGTTGAATGCGCTAGAAATTGCGTTTGCCGCGCGGAATCGGCGAGAGGTCATGTTCTGGCCCTTTCAAGGTGTGCAGACTTGTCAGAGCCGATGCACCTCCGGCCCCGATGCGGTGAACTATACCGCTGTCATACTTCTAGTTCAAGAGTCTTGTTCACTGATTCATGAAATTTTTCTTTTTCTTGTTCTGTCGGGGCAGGAACGGCTCGCTAGGTCGTCATGGGCTCGGAGCTTAGATTCATTTGAGCTATTTTCTATAACGTTGGGGAACGAAATGCCAAGGTCAGCGCATGAGCCTTGCGAGCTCGTGGCCAGTGAGGGCGGCGGTTCCTGGCAGCAACGGTAGCTAGATAGACGGCATCGCCCAAAACCCTCGCGCCAATGGGACCGCATTTACATGGACAACCTTTCCAAGGAGGAGTACGAATCCTGGCTGGGCAAGATTCTTCAAAATCTTCTCGACTCCCTCTCACCCGGCGCGCCCTTCTACATCTGGAATGGCCATCGCCAGTTCGGACCCATGCACCACATGCTGACGGCCGCCAGCGCCAAGAGCACGGTGGTCAGCCTGATCTACGTGTTGTGGTGCATCTGCCACGCCCGGGCCCGATTCATTGTCCTGATCTCTGACACCGCCGAAAAGGCCTGCGAGTTCCTCGATCACATCAAGTACGAGCTGGTGGAGAACGCGCTCCTGGTCGAGGACTACCCCGAGGTGTGCGAAAAGGGGGTCGCTATTCGGAATGCTTGTCTCGCAGTCTGGCGGCGGGTCCAGGCAGAAGGAAGCGTGCTATCTCGACACATTCACGAGGGCGACAAGCTCGACGAAGCTCAACTCGCCGGTTTGGTGAAGTAAGCCAGCCACCTACCCGGCTGGAGCGGGGCCTGATAATTTTAAATCGGGTCACTATCGTTCATCAGACTGGCTACCTTGGGACAACGAGTAACGTGAACGGCTCGCGGGTGCAGTCCCAACCTCCACCCCTTTCCGCACCTCGATAGCCCGCCTCGGGAGTTCCCATACAATCATGCCCATATGAAAAAAACGGTATTCGCCGAACGCCAATACGAAACGACCTTCCTTGGTGAACTTGGACAAGCGGGGGCCGGCGCGTTTCAGCCGACGCAGAGGCTCGAACGATTTCTTGGCATTGACGCAGCCACGGACGCCCAGAACGCGCACCGAATTTGGCGCATACTGAACGTCAACGTGCCGCAAAGGATGCCCCTCTCACCGGCGGTGTGGCCGCGCCTGCCTCACCAATACCACCGCGACTTTTCCTCTCGCATTGTCAGCCTCTTCTTTCAGTTCAAGGTCGCTAGATTCCAAGACGGCGGCAGAGCCAAGTATCGCTCAGCTTTTGGTGCGCCCTACTTCGAGGTCTCGATCACAAAGCACCAACAGATGGCGTTGGAGAATTTGCAGCAGAGCGTACGCGCGAGAGCCATCGTGCGATATGCGTCTCCCGCTTTCTGGTCGCAGACTGACTTTGACAAGTATGCGGCCTCGCGGCGCGTCCTGACTCAGAGCGCTTTCTTGCGCCCGTCACAGGTCGGCACCCACAAGAAGTGGATGTATGCGGGGCCGTTGGGCAAATGCATTCTGAATCCTGATCCCGAGGAAACAGATTCCGAATCGTGGGAAAGACTGAAGGGCCGCTTGACTGAGCAGGCCCAAGAAGAGTCCATCAAGGACCATGTTCGCCAACTAGCCGAATCCCTGCGTGAGAGGGAAGAGGATGCCGAGAGTGCAGACAACGCCCCTTGGCTCGATGCCATCCGGGAGTATTGGCGGCTTTCCGAGGAGAACGCTCGTTATTTGTCGGACCTTCGCACCGTCGTCAATGCTGCCGAAAGGGCCGACACGACGTGGCTCATTATGTTCACGCCGGACGAACACACCGGGCAACTTCTCAATGCCCCTCGTGACATGTTTGAGTACTACGTGTGGTATTGGATTTGAATCCATGAGTGCAGACCTTGTGACGATCAATCGTCGTCTCTCCTCGATGAATGCTGGGAGGGCATTGATGAACGACTCCAGTGTATCGGAGCTGGTTCGGCATCGAAGACCCTTGACCTTTCCCCCAGAAACCGGGGGGAAGGTCACTTGGATCAAGGAGGAAAGGTGATGAGCAGGAAGCGATTCAAGGCGGAGGAGATCGTCAACAAGTTGCGCGAGGCGGATGTATTGATCGCGCAGGGCCGGTCGGTGGCCCTTGCGAGCAAACAGATCGGGGTCACGGAGCAGACCTATTACCGTTGGCGGAAGGAGTACGGCGGTCTGAAGGCTGACCAGGCGAAGCGGCTGAAGGAGTTGGAGCGTGAGAACGCCCGGCTGAAGCGGTTGGTGGCCGATGCGGAGTTGGACAAGGCGATTCTTCGGGAGGCGGCCCGCCCAAACTTCTGAGCCCGCAGCGGAAGCGTCAGGCGGTCCAGGAGGTGATGGATCGATTGGGCGTCTCCGAGCGGCGGGCCTGCGTTCGGTCCCGTTCCTGCGTCATGTCTTCAATCCGCCTCCACCAGGCCCAACTCCACTGCCTGCTCGCGCAGCGCGCCCAGAGCCAATCCCTTCCAATTCACCGACCGTAGCAGCGCCTCAAACGCGAATCGCCAAGCCGCCGCGTATTCCCTCGCCTTGTTTTCGTACCCGGCTGAGACCCGCAAACCCCAACCCGAGACGACCTTGGCCGGCTCGCCCGTGCGGGCCGAACGCCAGCGGACGCTCGGACGCCACAACCACACTCGTTCGACGCCGGGCGGTGCCGGCCCCGCCACAAACTCGGTATACGATAGGATGAAGTGGTCCCATGCATCACCCGCCATTTCCTCCAGACCATCCGGTCGCCGGCCCAGTTCGACGTCGCACCGGTCCGACTTGGAGGCCTCCATCGCGTCGATCTCTTGCCGATTCATGGCAAGGCCCGCTTCCTTCGCCCCCAGGCAATTAGTCGGCCGAAGGACAATTCCGTTCCGCGCGGCCTGCTCGACCACGACGCTCGGCCGTATCCCTTCCCACGTGACGGCATCGCTCAACATCTCCACTGTCTCGGCGCACAGCTCCGCCCAGGCCGCGGCCTCTTCCCCGTCGCCGTCGTCGTAGAAGACCCCGATCGAGTCGAACTGGTCGTGTTCTTCCGGCGCGGTCGGAAACTCGTCCGAGCATTCTTCGATGCAGCCGGCGATCTTCGACCAGAGGGGTTCGTAGGCCGCTTCGCAAACCAGCCGGCGGATCTGTTCGACTTGCCAGCGACTCCAGTCGGCCCGGAAGCGCTCATCGGAGTCGGGAAGCGTCGCAGCCCAAGCCAGGATCACTGTTGCCCCTCCCCCCCGCGCGTCAATCTTGCTTCCTCGTTCGCGGTCGAAGCTGTCGGGGTCGAACCGACAGCCTGCCGATGGGGAATAGCTTGGCGTTCCCATGATTCAGCATCCCGAGAGATCGGGCGTCGCTGGCGCGGGGCAAGGGATGCTGCGGCTTGCGGCCGCGCTGGCGACGAGAGCGGGAGCGACCCGCCAACCCGAGGCTGTTATTGTGGCAGAATCAGGGAGTTAAGACAATTCACAGGGGACGCGGGGGGGGGACAAATTCTGTCACTGGGATTGTCACGGCGTCGAGGTTGCGATTTCAAGACCGTGCGAATAGGGCGTAAACTTCACATCCATGAAGAAGAAGGCCCCCTCAATCCGCCCAGGGGAAGGTGTGGCGGCAATGTCGCCAACAACTGTACCCCCTTCGAAGCGCGTCGATCTCATTCAATTCACTTGTAGTTTGTACACCGAGCAGAATCAAGCGAAGCAACTGCTGGATGCCGAGGCAACGAAGGAGGCTGCGCGCAGCCTCCTTGGGGCGTATGACAAAAAGGGAAAGCGATGTGACGATAAAGTCGAGATAATCGCGCGGCATTATCCGAGTTTCCTGTCCATCACAAAGGACGAGCGCGCGGTGCTTCAGGCTGCGTGCGAATCGGATACCGGTATTGCGCAATTAAATCACCTAGACAAGTTGCGTCACATGGTGCTGCTCGAGCGAGGTCCGTTGCACGAGAAAATCCGCGAGCAAGGTCATGGGCGATTCGCGGCTATTGAAGCATGGGAGTTTGTCTGCGACTGGATTCAAACACGATTGCAGAAGGCAATCCCGAACGCCGATTGCTTCGAGCAGGACTTCCCATCGCGGCTCGAAGCGTACTGCCACGACGTCGGTAACGCGCTAACTCTCGAGAGGAGAGACTTCTCAAGTCTTCCCGGCGGACCCGATATTGTTTCAACCGAGATGGCGCGGCTGGATTCCGAGGGATTTGGGGACACTCTATTCGAGGAACTGCACCAGACGTTTCCACGGCTCGAATGCCTCAAGGATCCGCCGCTAATCGCTGGAATGAGCACGCTTAGTATTCCGGCCCGCGCGGACCTAACCGATGATTTCAGGGGATACGAATCTGCTGAATCGCTTCTGCATAGCGAGGGCATTCCTGCGAATAGGCTCTCTGAAGGCGCGCGAAGCGGCAAGATCAAGACAAAACGCGCACCCGCAGGTCAGAAGTCCTCCCAAGGCAAGGCGGTAAGGACACTCTACAATCGAGAAGATGCGCTCAAGTTTTGTTTGCCAAAGCGGCACAATTATCGTTCGAGTCGGTAGCCTATTTTCCCCTCTTTAATCTGGAATTGGTTCCAAACGCAAAGGGAAATGCTGCGTTCTGGCGGCCCTAGGCGGGCTTTTTCTGGAATTGGCGGATTCCAGAATTCCAGGCGTGAAATCACGCTGATACTCGAGGGCGCACGTTGCGCATGGTGCGCAGCAGCGCGAGACGCGAGGTTTCTAAATGAGTTCGCCAACACGCCAAAAGCCCTGTCTTGACGCTCTCAATGGTCACGAATCGACTGAATTGGTCGACATGCACACCGTTGCGGTGCAGCTCCGCTGCTCGCGCCGGCATCTGGAGCGTCTTCTCGCATCGCACCGCATTCCCGCGCCGGTTCGAATCGGCCGGCTCGTTCGCTGGCGCGCGGACGAAATTGTGGCGTGGATCCACGCCAACTGCCCGGACCGTGCGGGATGGGAGCGAATCAAGGCACGGGGACCGGAGCACGGGCAATGAGCGGACCACCTACAAAAAGGCCCGGCTCGCGATTGCCGTCGCGGAAACCGGGCGAAATCAGTGAACCAGTGAAATCATATCCTCTCACCGCTGAAGTGCAAGCAGTGGCCTGGGCGCATGCGGTAGCTGTTACGGACCTTGCGGAGCGATTCCTTTCGGCCCTATGTCTCGCCTTGGCCGAGGGTGTGCGCTTGCCCGTGGGCGCGGCGGCGCTGGAATTTCAGATCGACGCCATGCCGACCGCAGCAACGCGAAACTTGTTGCGCATTCTCGCAGCCTGTGCCGAGCACGGCATCGTGCCGACGCCGGACTTGATTCTGTCTGCTGCACGCGATCCCGAATTGAACATCGTAGCCCGCGGCGGCGACGAACGCGCGGCACTGCTCGCAGTGCTCGAGCGCGAATCGACACCGGCCGGGTTGGAGTCGTACGCGCTGGCGCTGTTGGCTGCTGACCGCAAGCGCCGTCAAGTCGCGCGGCTGTGGCGTCGGCTTCGCGGGCTGATCGGCGAGGAGCCGCAATCATCGGCAAACCTCATTCAACGTGAAACTGCGACAAAGGTAGTGAAACGAAAGGCGCACAGGCCGATGGATCGGCGGGTGGTAATGCGAGGATGACCATGCACGAAAACGAGAACGGCAACGGCCACGGATTGCACTACACGATTGCGACGGACCCGAAAACGCGGCGAAGCGATATCACGGTTACGCGCAATGGCGAAATATTCGCGGCGGAATGCGTCAACATTCTGAACAAGGCGGCGAGGCTTCGACTGGTCGAAGCGTTGGCCGAGAAAATTGACGATGCTGAAAAGGCGAAACTTCACGCGGCACTACTTGAGGAAGCCGGCAATTGGGCGGCACCGCGCGACGATGATGATGGCGGCGATGGCGAATCCGGCGCGCCGGACGAGGATTCCCCCGATCAAAAGGGATCGCCGGCGACGGAACTACTGCTGCGCTGCTGTGAGGACGTCGAACGGTTCCGCTGCGGCGATACGGCCTACGGTTCGGTGAGCATCGACGGGCACACGGTCACGATGCCACTGGAGTCTCGCCAATTCAAGACATGGCTACGCGGCGAATACTTCAAGCAATTTCGCAAGGCTGTACGCGGCGAGGCGCTAGCCGAAGTAATCGGCGTACTGGTGGCGCAGGCCTTGTTCGGCAGCTCAAGCTGGCCGGTCTATTCGCGCATCGCGCCGCACGGTGAGGATATTGTGATCGACCTATGCGACGAATTGCATCGCGCAGTTGTCGTCACGAGAACAGGATGGCGCGTTGTCGACCGCGCCCCGGTGAGGTTCATTCGGAAGGCCGGGATGAAGGCGCTGCCGGTTCCAGTGAAGGGCGGCGACTTGAAGGAGCTGCGCAAGTTTGTAAACGTCGCCGATGATGGCGACTGGGCGCTTGCGCTGGCGTGGCTGATCGCAGCAATGCGGCCGGCCGGCCCGTTTCCATTGCTTGAAGTTTCCGGCGAGCAAGGCGCGGCAAAATCGACTTTCTGCAAGATGTTCCGGGCACTGGTTGATCCGAATGCCGCGCCGCTGCGAAGCGAACCGAAAGATGTCCGCGATTTGATGATAGCCGCTACAAATGGCTGGATTATTGCGCTTGATAATTTGAGCGACCTTCCGCCGTGGCTATCTGACGCTTTGTGTCGCCTGGCAACCGGCGGCGGATTCTCTACCAGAAGCCTTTACACGAACGACGAAGAAATGATCTTCGACGCGATGCGCCCGGTGACGGTCTGCGGCATACCGGAATTGGCAACGCGGCCCGATCTAGGCGACCGGGCGATACGGTTACAGTTGTCTGTCATTTCGGAAGTAAGCAGGCGCACCGAACGCGAGCTTTGGGCGGCATTCAACGCAGCGCGCCCCCGCATTCTCGGCGCGCTGCTGGGCGCGGTGTCGGTCGGCCTTCGCCGTCTCGATACCATCAACCTGCCCATGATGCCCAGGATGGCCGACTTCGCGGAGTGGGCGACGGCTTGCGAGCCGGGTTTGGGGCTGACTGACGGCGCATTCCTCGCGGCGTATACCGCGAACCGGCACGCAGGGATCGAGGCAAGTATTGAATGCTCAATCATCGGTCCGCCGCTGCGGGCTTTGCTGAAAGCCGAAAACGGTTTCGCTGGCACGACCCGCGAATTGATGGCCAAACTGTCCACTGACGTATATTCAACCGAAGCCCTGCGGCGTGATCGGGAATGGCCGAAAACGCCCCAGAAATTCACTGGTCTGCTGAAGCGTATTGCGCCGTCACTTCGGGCTACGGGTTGGACAATTGAGCGCGAGCGCGCCGCCGATCATGGCCGAGCGAGGCAGATTGTGATTCAGAGGTTGGGGGAGAGCACGTCAAGCACGTCCAGCACGTCCAACACGTCCGACGCAGCAAAAAAGCGGCCCTAACGCTATGAAAAACGCGGCACATGCGCCGGACGAGGTTGTGGACGAGGTGGGCGCATCATGGCATTGCGTGTCCAACGAATACGGCTCTCTTCATCACGAGGACGCGATTGTGGACGAGGTGGACAAGGTGGACGAGGCTTCCCCCGATTCAGAACCCATCGACGCGGACGGCATCGGATGACCCGCGAGGGCGGATCGGGAGCCAGATTGGTGGACGGTTGGCATTGTCTGCGAGCCGCGAGTATACAGCGATACTTGACAATTAACAAACCGTGCGGTATACTATGGGCATGAGCAAACAATCAAACAAGCTGGCAACAGCGATTCGCAATGCGATTGAGCAGGACGAGCGCAGTCTGTACGCCATTGCGAAAGCGGCGGGCGTGACCTATCAGACGCTTCACCCATTCGCGCGTGGACAACGAGAGGACATCACAATCGGGACGGCCGACCGGCTTTGCAAGGTGCTCGGCCTGGAACTGCTCCCAATCAGAAAGAATGCCAAGAGGTAAGACATGGCAACCATTTATCGACAGCAGTACACCGCCAAAGCCGACGACGGTCGCAAGGTCACAAAGACCGCCCGAAAGTGGTACATCGACTACACCGATTACGTGGACGGCGAGCCGGTCCGCCGGCGGGTGGCGGGCTATACGGACAAGGTGGCGACTCAACAACGCGCGGCCGAGTTGGAGCGCAAGGCCGAGCGCCGCAAGGCCGGCATCATCGACAAGGGCGACGAACTCCAGCTTCGGCCGCTGTCGGAACACCTGGCCGCGTGGAGCGATGCCCTTTACGACAAGGGCACGACCGCCAAGCAGGCCGACCTGATCGTCTCGCGGGTCAAGGCCGCGTTCGCCGGCATCAATGCGAAGCTATGGGGCGAGTTGGACGCCAACAAAGTGCTGTCCTACTTGGCCGAGCGACGTTCGCCGCGCGTGGAGCGCCTTCCCGATGGATCCGAGCGGGAAAGGCCCGGGATTTCTATTCAAACCTGCAATCACTTCCTCCGGCACCTGAAACAGTTCGCCCGGTGGATGGTGCGGACCGGCCGAGCCAAACGAAACCCGTTCGACTGCCTCGCGATGATGAACGCCAAGACCGACCGCCGGCATGAGCGGCGGGTCTTGTCGGCTGATGAAGTCGCGTGGCTCTTGAGCACGACACACGGCGCAGCCGAATGGCGCGGCATCACCGGGGCCGAACGCGAGTTGATTTACCGGGTGGTGCTGCAAACCGGCCTTCGCGCTAGCGAGCTTCGCAGTCTGACGGTTGAATCATTCCGGCTCACGGCAACCTCGCCGACAGTCACCGTCAGTGCCGCCTACTCCAAGCGGCGGCGCGAGGATGTGCTGCCGCTCCGGCCCGATCTGGCCGAACTGCTCAAGGTGCATTTCAGGGGCAAGTTGGGCGGAGCAAAGGCCCTTTCGATCCCAAAGTCGTACGACACGGCCGACATGATCCGCGCTGACCTCGACAGGGCCCGGGCGGCATGGATCAGCAAGGCCGAGACCGACAAGGACCGACAGGAGCGCGAGGCTTCGGATTTCCTAAAGTACACCGACAGCGCTGGCCGAGTGGCCGACTTTCACGCGCTGCGCCACACGTTCATTACCAACCTCGCCCGTGCTGGTGTGCATCCGAAGGTCGCGCAGCAACTTGCCCGGCATTCGAGCATCACGCTGACGATGGATCGTTACTCGCACACGGTCCTGGGCGATCTCTCCGAAGCGCTCGCCATGCTCCCCGGCATCGCTGCCGTCTGCGTTGATTCAACGCAACAGCGGGCAACAGGGACCGATTGCGCGGCCGTTAATGAGAAGCGAGAAGCGCCGGAACATCAGAATGAGATTCCCGAATTACCGCGCGCGTCGGCCGAGAAGGGCGGGAGATTTCTTAGCCGTACGCTTAGCCAAGATTCTTGCGGCGAGAGTCGGAGGCTGACGGAGTGTGTCGGAGAGAAGTCACCCACCGACGAAGGCCAAGCAGTCGCCAAGCCCAACAAAACCAAGGGCTTAGGCGGTAGCAGTCGGCCAATGTCGTCAAGTGTCGCAACAGCCGCCGATCGGACTCGAACCGATGACCTGCGGTTTACAAAACCGCTGCTCTACCAACTGAGCTACGGCGGCGAGGCTGTTTCGGTCTCCCCTTCCTGCGGAAATCATGGCCGCGAACGGGGTCGACGGGATTCACCATGAGAGCGCTGGGGCTCGAACCCAGGACCCGCGGCTTAAAAGGCCGCTGCTCTACCGACTGAGCTACGCTCTCGAGTCCTCACCATTTTAGCTTGCAGGGACCGGTCTGTTAAGGAGTGCCGCGCCACGGCCCGCCATTGCGTTGTGGGGTGGTTCCCGGCGACGGCGGCCCAGATCATCGCGGCATCGGAGCTTCCGGTTCGAAGCTGACTCGACGGTACGGGGGCGGCGATCAGGGCAGCGCGGCCTGAAGCGGTAACGAGACAATCTTCGCATTCACTTCGCCCGTCGCGGATCGAAGGACAAGGGCTGTGCCGGGGGAGGAGTGGGCCGTCTTCACATAGCCCATGGCAAGGGGTGCTGCGAGCGATTCGCTCCAGCACGCGCTGGTCACGCTTCCGATCTCGACGCCCTCGCGTACGACGGGCGCGCCGCGCGGCGGCGGCGAATCGGCCTCGACGCGAATGCCCACGAGCTTTCGCGCGAGAACATTGTGGGCGCGCATGCGCTCGATCACCTCCTGCCCAAGATAGCAACCTTTGTGGTAGCTGATGCCCTGCTCGATGCGGCCGGTCTCGGGCGGCACGACGGTGTCGTCAATGTCCTCGACCGATGCCGGAATGCCGGCCTCGATGCGAAGAATCTCCGCCGCGTCGCGGCCGATCTCGGCAACCCCCAGTTCCGAAGCGATCGCTCGCGCGGCTTCGGCGGCCTTGCCCGCGTCGGCGCCCATCACGTAAACGTCCGCGGCCACGAGACCGAGGAAATCATTTCGAGCAACGCGCCCGGCCGCACCGCCGAGCATCGCCGCGGCGTTCTGCCACTGCGCCATGGCGAGAAGGTTTCCGCAGCCGATTCGCGCGGCGAACGGCCCGGCCGCCGGGCCGACAGCCGCGAAGCGAACTGCCACTTCGTGTCGGGTGAGCGTCACATCCTCGGTGATGATGTATCGATTTAAGTGCTTGAGTGCGGCGTCAAGCCAGCGGCGGTCGAGGTCGAGCCAGATGCGGTCTTCCAGCACGAGGACGCCGGCGTCGAAGACGCAGCGACCTTTTACGTTTGTCGCGAAGGCGTAGTTGCCCTCGCCGGGCGAGAGCGTTTTCACGGTGTTGGTCACGAGATTGTGCAGCCAGGCGGCGCGATCGCGGCCGGTGATCTCGATCGTCGCGCGGTCCGTGCGCGCGAGCAGCCCACCGCGTTCGCGCGCGGCGCGGACCTGTTCCTGAATCTCGGGGGCGTTCGTCATGCGGAGTACTGTAGTGATCGCCCATGCCGCCGCGCGAAACCTCACGGCGACGATTCGGTGCGACCACCTGGTCGCCAGGCCGGATATCCGCGATCAGCGGAAGCTTTACTGTCCGCCACCTGAATTCGAGGGCGGTTCGGAAGACTCGCTCGGCGGGACGGGTAACTCGTCGCGGGGAGCTGCTGTATCTCGCCGCGCCTCGGCGGCAACGGTACGGGCGCGCGGCTCCTGCGCGCGAATATGGCTGAAGTCTTCGTCGGAGAGCTGCTCAATGCGCGTCGCGGCGAACTTCTGGTTCGAGACGTTGCCGTCCTCCTGAAGATCAATAACCTGGTGATAGAGCGGCAGGGCGTTCGAGCGATCGTGACGGCGGAAGTCCAGCACAACCGCCAACTGGAATCGGACCGGGTGCGGCGTGTTCGGGTCGAGGGCCAGCGCCCAGCGGTAATAGCGAATTGCCAGCTCATCGTCCGGATCGTCTTCGCGGAGATACTCCTTGTAAATCTCCGCGATGTAGAAGGCGCAGTCATCCACCTTGTCGGATGTGGGATACTCTTGAATTACGCGCTTGAACATCTCCAGCGCTTGTCGCGCCTTGTCTTTCACATGGGGCAGCGCGCCGGCCAATGGGATCAGCCCGACTTCCTTGCGAATCTTGAGCGCGTCGTTGTACAGCGCGTCGGCTGCGGGGACCGTGTCTTTCGGTTCGACGCGCACGGCGGCTTGCTCGGGCGTTTCCTGGGTCAAATAGGGATAGACTTCCACCTTCTCGGTGAGGTTGCGCTGGCGCCGCGCCCAGTTGGCCCGAACCGCATCGCCGCCGGCGAGGAAGGCTCGTTCCAGCTCAACGAGTTGTTGCAGGTACGCGGTGCGACGGGCCATCATTTCTTCGACGATGTCAGCAATGTGGCCCGAGGAAACGCGCGGCCCGCTTCCGGGTTTGTCCATCTCCGTGGGGTCAGGCGGCGTGACATCGACGACTTTGTAATCGTGCTTACGGTCGTATCCTTCGCAACCCCAGATCCCCGGCACGGCGAACATGGAAGCGAGCGCGACGAGGTGAAGCGGTCGGCGGCGGGACATGGACGTTCCTCCCTGATGCGGCGGCCCCCCGGCAGAAAACGGTATTGGCCGCTCGAGTCCTTCGGAATGCAATTTCCGGCCGGTATTGGACCGCCGAGGAGCGGTCGGGTCAAGCGGGGGACGTGATCGGCCCGCAAAGGCATCTTTTGGCCACAGCGATGGTTACGGGGAGTGCAGCCGGCGGCGGAACCGCGGTTTACGGCCACGTTACACGGGCTGCCAGTGCCCGTGTGATATAGTTGACGGTTTGCCGCCCGCCGGCGCGGACGGAATCCATAAGATTCGATTCAGGAAACACCTATGAGAAGAACAGTGTGGATCAGCGTGCGAGTCGCCCTTGTGTTGGGCCTGGCTGTGAATTCAGTGTATTCGCAGCAGCCGCCGTCGAACGTCGAGCCGGACCAGAATCAGAAGCAGAAGGAAGGGGCTGCCGAGGTGAAGGAGGCGGCGAAGCGAGTCTCGTCGCACGGTGGCGTGACGAAGCAGAAGGTTCCGCCGCAACCGTCCGCGCCGACCGTGGTGCTGAAGCCCGGCGAGGTCCCCGCGATCAAGTTTGACACGCCGACGTTCAACTTTGGCCGCGTTCGATCGGGCACGGACGTGACCCATGATTTCTGGTTTACGAATACCGGGACGGGGCCTCTGGAGTTGCTGGCGGTTCGCCCCAGTTGCGGCTGCACGACGAGCGGGCAGTACGACCGCGTGGTCCAGCCGGGGCAGAGCGGCAAGATTCCGATCAAGTTGAGCACGGGTCACGGGGCCGGCCCGATGACGAAGTCCATCACGGTTCAGACGAATGCGCCGGGCGACGGCGCGTCGGTATCGTTGCAGGTGACGGGCACCCTGTGGCAGGTCGTGCAGGCAGTCCCGACAAACGTCAATTTCAGCAGCCTGCGCGCGTCGGGCCTGACCGAGGAGCAGTTGACCAAGAAGGTCGTCATCACCAATAACGATCAGTCGCCGATGAAGCCGAGCGAGCCGAAGGTGTCGGGCGGGCCGTTTAAGGCAACGCTCAAGACGCTGACCGAAGGCAAGGAGTACGAGCTGACGGTTGTGGCGCAGCAGCCGCTGTCGAAGGGCAGCAACACGGCGTCGATCCAGATCGCGACGGGCAACGCCGAGATTCCGATGCTGAACATCCCGGTGAGCTTGTACATCATGTCGGACGTGGAGGTCTCGCCGGCGCAGCTGCAGATTCCGCCGACGGCGACGATCGTCAAGCCGCTGGACCGCATGTTTTACGTGCGCAACTACACGGACAAACCGATCAAGCTGCAGGAGATCACAACGACCAACCCGGCGATCAAGACGCAGTTAACCGAGCTTCAGACCGGCGTCGCGTGGCGGCTGACCGTGACGCTGCCGGAGCAATACACCGCGGCAGCCGGCGAGCGCATGGTGCTGAAGACGGACAGCCCGACGGTGCCGGAACTGATCGTACCGTTCATGCAGTCGTCGCCGACGATCGCGGCGGGCAGCCCGGCGAAGCAGGCGACTCGGCCTCCGGCGCCGGGAGTCACCAACGCGTCGGAGAATTCGCGCGAATAAACCGCTTACAGCAGCGCGCCGGCGATGGAGCCGGTCATCCAGCAGGCCATGGCGCCGGCGAGCATGGCGCGCGGCCCGAGCGCCAGCAGGTCGGCCCGGCGGTTCGGGGCGAGGCTGCCGATGCCTCCGACCTGGATTCCGATCGAACTAAAGTTGGCGAATCCGCAGAGCGAGTAGATCGCGATGAGGTGCGAGCGCTCGGCCAGCGCGCCGTCAGCGGCCAGCTCTGCGAGGCGGCCGTAGGCGATCATTTCATTTGTGACCATCGACTTGGCCAGCAGCGCGCCGACGGTTCGCGCATCGTCGGCGTGAACACCGTTGAGCCAAGCGACAGGTGCGAAAACAAGCCCCAGCAGGGAATCGAGATTGAGCTGGCGAATACCGGCTGCGCCCAGCACGCCGGACAGGCCGGGAATGCGCCCGATCTGTGAGAGACAAATATCGATTATTGCGATCAGGGCGATGAAGGCGATCAGCATGGCCAACACGTTGATGGCCAGTTTGATGCCCTCGGCGGCGCCGTGTGTGGCGGCGTCAAGCAGGCCGCGCGTGTGAATCGGAGCGGCGGGCATGGCGTGATCGAGTTCGCGCAGGGCATCGGGCGAGGGCGGCACCATGATCTTCGCGAACACAAACGCGGCGGGGGCCGACATGAGCGACGCGGTCATGAGATGCCGGGCGACGGCGAGGCGCGCGGCCTGGTCGCCGTGCCCCAGCATGTCGACGTAGACCGCCATGACGCCCGCGGCGACGGTCGCGAATCCGCCGGTCATCAGGGCCATGAGCTCCGAACGCGACATATTGTCGAGATAAGGGCGCACCAGCAACGGCGCCTCGGTCTGGCCGAAGAAGACATTGGCCGCGCCGGAGAGGCTTTCCGGCCCGGAGAGGCGGAGCAGCCGCGACATGATCCACGCCATGACGACAACGACGCGCTGGAGCAGGCCGTAGTGATAGCCGATCGCCGACAGCGTCGAGACGACGACGATGGTGGAGAGAATCTTGATGCCGGCGACGGCTTTCCAGGCGACCGATGCGTTGTTCCCGGCGAGCGGGCCAAAGACAAACGCCGCACCTTCGTCGGCGCCGCGCAGGACAGCGGTCACGATGTGCGCCATGGCATCGAAGATCGCCCGTCCTGCTTCGGTTCGCAGGACGAACAGCGCCAGGAGCCATTGAAGCGCCAAACCCCCGAGGACGGTGCGAATCGGAAATCGCCGGCGATCGGTGGAAAGCAGCCAGGCGAATGCCAGAAGCGTGGCGATACCAAGCAGGCCGCGGGCAGCGTTCATTCGCGCGTTTCCGGTGGACCGGGCAGGGGCGTGAAGTGCGCCCGGCAGCGTGGTTCGTAGTCGTCCAGTCCGCCGACCATGTGCAGCGTGCTGATGGGCGTCAGACGCTGGGTGAAGGGCGCGGGATTGCCACAAACGCGGCACGGCGCCTGGCAGACAATCTCCTCGTCGCAGCGGCCGACCAATTCCGGCATGGGTTCGAACGGACGTCCCCACGCGTCGTGCGTGATTCCAGCGACGATGACGGTCTTGCCGCGGCGCAGCAGTTCCTCGACGGCGGGCACGAGCGCACGCCGGAAGAACTGACCCTCGTCGACGGCCACGACATCGACGTCGGCGACGTGGTCGAGAATGGCGGCGGCATCGGGAACGGGCTGGGCGTCGAAGCGGTCCTGCCGGTGAGTGACGAGATGATTCGGGTCGTAGCGGTTGTCGATGGCGTGCTTGAACGCGCGGACGCGAAGGCCGTCGGTGACAGCCTGGCGGAGGAGGGCGATCATGCGCTCGGTTTTTCCGCCGAACATGGAGCCGTGAATGACGACAAGGCGCGGCGGGGAGTGGGGCGTGGCATGGCTCACGCGGCGAATTGTGGCCGAATGACGAACGTTGGCAAGGAGTGAAAACCGGCGCGATCGTAGCCGGCAGAGGCCGCGGCCATGCCACCGGTCTCGCGTGCTCCTTCGATTGCTTGCGCAATCGGCTCTTTAGGGCGTCCATTTCCGACGCAACCGGCGCGTTCGATCACTTTGCTGTTGCGGCGGCGGACTCCTTCAACACGGCTGTGAATTGCTTGGGGTCGATTTCGGTCATCGCGCGGAACCAGAAGGTGACCGTCGCGCCGCTGCTTCCGGCGCGATTCAGTTCCTGCCGGAAGCCCAGTTTCTCCACCTGCGTCGGCGTGAATCGCCCGACGGGCGGGTGCAGGTCGACGCGCAGCGCATCGCCCTGATGGGTGATGACCTTGCCGACGCGCGACCCGTTCAGCGAAAACTCAACGAACACCTTTCCCGACCAGTCAATCGTCGCACCGGGCAGCACCTTGGTCACCATCCCAACCAGTGCCGCGAGGTCGGCGGGCTTCCAGTTCCTGGTCTGACCATGCGGCACCTGGCGCTGCGAGAGATGCCAGGTGCGGCCGTCGGTCTTCCATGGCTGCGCGCCGCCCTCCTTCTTCGCCATGCCGGCGACGTATTGGAGGTAGGCGTCGATGCCTTTGCGGATGAATTGATCGAACGCACGAGTCGAAATTTCCTTCTTGTCGTGAATCTGGACGCGCACCTGGTCAAACCCCTCGCCGGCCGGGCGCACGTGGACGCGCGGCTCCGCTGAATACGCGTGGATGTCGTCCCGTTCGTTCAGCGTCAGCAGGCCAAGCTCGCGATTCAACGTGCGGGCGTTGAAGGTTCCGCTTGGAACGCGAAACAGACAATCGACCATCCAGCGGCCGCCGGTCAGCGCGTGCAGGAACCACGGCACGGCGGATTGCGCGACGCCGGCGGGCGCTGCGGCGACGATCTCAACGCGCGCGCGGTCGTTCCAGCCGGTTGGTTGCAGTCGGCCCTTGCCGCGTTTTTCGATCTGCGTGACGAGGTGCTCCAGCGCCGCGCCCTCCCAATCGACCGATTTGCCGTCCCGGCTAAGGCGGTCCTGTGTGTGCCATTTCTTGCCGTCGCGCTCCCACGGCATGCGCACTTGCTCGGCATCGGGCGGCGCGGCAATTCGCTCCTCGGCGACGCGCGATGCCCTGGCGGGCGGCGAATAGATCGAGCGCGCCACGCGCGGGCCTGATTCGAGCACCGGTTGCAGCAGTTGCCCGGTGTGCGACGCCGTGACTTGTGCGACGTCTTCGGGCGTGCCCGCGGCGACGATTCGCCCACCCTCCTCGCCTGCCTCGGGGCCGAGGTCGATCACCCAGTCGGCCGTCTTGATGACATCGAGGTTGTGCTCGATGCAGACGACGGTGTTACCCAGGTCGACCAGCCGGTGGAGAACGTCGAGTAATTTGCGCAGATCTTCGAAGTGCAGACCGGTCGTCGGCTCGTCGAGGATGTAGAGCGTCTTGCCGGTGCTGGGGCGTGCGAGCTCTGCGGCGAGTTTCACGCGCTGGGCCTCGCCTCCGGAGAGCGTTGGCGCGCTTTGGCCGAGAGGCAGGTAACCCAGCCCGACGTCGTCAAGTGTCTTAAGCAGGCGCACGAGTCGCGGAACGTTAGCGAAGTGTTCGAGCGCCTGCGCGACGGTCATGTTCAGCACGTCGGAGATGTTCCGCCCCTTGTAGCGCACTTCGAGGGTGTCGCGCTGGTAGCGCGTGCCGCCGCACGTCTCGCAGGTGACCCAGACATCGGGGAGAAAGTGCATTTCGTGGCAGACCTGGCCCTGGCCCTCGCAGTCGTCGCAGCGGCCGCCGGACCGGTTGAAGGAGAAGCGATTGGCGGTGTAGCCGCGGACTTTCGCATCGGGCAGGCGAGCGAAAAGTTCGCGCACGAGATCAAAGAGGCCGCAGTAGGTGGCGGGGTTGGAGAGGGGCGACTCGCCGATGGGGTCCTGATCGACGCTGATGATCTTGTCGATGTGATCGAGTCCCTCGATGCGTTCGTGCGCGCCGGCAGTGAGCCGGGCGCGGTGCAGGCGCGCCGCCAGGGCGGGGAGAAGGATCTCGGTGACCAGGGAAGATTTTCCCGAACCGGAGACGCCGGTTACACAGACAAAGCGCGACAATGGAATCTCCACGGTGATGTTCTTTAGGTTGTGGTGTCGCGCACCGATGATGCGGAGGGCATTCGGTGTGGTCGAATGTCGCTCATTCGGAGCCGGGGCGTATCGTCCCGGCGGCTGCGCGCCAACCTCGATTGCGCGCACGATCAGATCATTGGATTCGATGGCTCGCGCGATCGGCTCTTTGTTGCGGCGACTTCGCCTCGGCGCATCGATCGGTTCACCGTCGTCGTCAACCAGCACGCGCTCGGTTTCGTTCGCGGTGTTCAGGTGATCCGGCGCCACAAACAGCAGATCGCGCAAGCGATCGGAATCGCCGGACGAACGCGCGTTCTGTCTCGCGTCGTGAACAACAACGGCCACGCCCCGTCGATGGGTCGGCACGGCGATGGCCGCGGTCCCAGCGAGATACTTTGCGGTGTGCGATTCAATCTCCGTGTCGACGCTGCGCATTCGCGCGGTGCGACGCAATTGTTCCGGCGCGCCTTGCGCCACGACTCGCCCGCCGCTCGCGCCGGCATCGGGCCCGAAGTCCACAATGTGATCGGCCGAGTCCATGACCTCGCGATCGTGCTCGACCATCAGCAGCGTGTTGCCCAAATCGCGAAGCTTGTGCAGCGCCGCGACGAGCCGCTGATTGTCGCGCGGGTGCAGGCCGATCGTGGGTTCGTCGAGGACGTAGAGCACGCCCGCAAGGCCGCTGCCGATTTGCGACGCCAGTCTGATTCGCTGCGATTCGCCGCCGGAGAGCGTCGGTGCGGATCGGTCCAGTGACAGATAGCCCAGCCCGACATCGAGCAGGAACTGCATGCGCGAGCGAATCTCATGCAGCAATTCCCCGGCGATGGATGCCTCGCGCCGCGCGAGTTTGAGCTTCGCGAAGAACTCCGCGGCCCGGGCGATAGTCATGGCGCAGACTTCGCCGATGGTGCGGCCATCCAGTCGGGTCGCGGCGGGCTGCGGCGCGATGCGCCCGCCATCGCAGGCCAGGCACGGCACGTCGGTGACCAGCTCCTGCAACCGCGTGCGGTACTGCCAGCTTACGCGCGTGGCTTCGTCTATCGCGGGGAAGAACCCTTTCCACTGGAAGCGAAGCCCCGGCCGCTTTGGATCGAGCGCGATCCAGCGGTCGCCGAGTCCGAACAACAGCGCGTGGCGCTGCTCGGCGGTCAGATCCGATGCCGGTACGTCGGCCCTGGCGCCGATCTCTCTCGCGAGCGCGCGGATCATGGCCGCCAGCAGCGGTCGCTCGCGCGCCTGCTCCCATCCGGCGATCGCGCCATCGAGAAGCGTTTCATCGGGTCGGACGATCACGCTGTCGGCGCTCGTGCCGCGCTGCACGCCGAGGCCCTCGCAGCGCGGGCACCAGCCGAGGCGCGCGTTGAAGCTGTAATGATGCGGGGTGAGTTCGTCGTAGCTGCGGCCGCACCGGTCGCACGAGAGGTGTTGTGAAAAGCGCGTCGCGGGGCCGGTCGTGCCGGGAGATGCTTCGTTGAGCTTGTCGGCGCTTTCGTCCATGTTGATGGCGAGCATCACGCCGTTGCCGAGGGAGAGGCAATGTTCGATGGAGTCCGCGATTCGGCTGCGCGAGGCGGGATTGACGACGATGCGATCCACCACAAGCTCGACAATGTGCTTGCGCCGCGCGTCGATGGCCGGGAGCGGTTCGAGCGGCGTCACGGCGCCGTCGATCCGCGCGCGAGTGTAGCCCTGGGCGGCGCAGCGCTTGAGCAGCGTCTGCCAGGTCTCGCCCGGCGACGGTTCGACCGGGGCGCAAAGCATGAGTTTCGTGCCGCCGGGCCGGGCCAGGATGCGTTCCATGATTTCGTCGGATGTCTGTGTTCCGATGGGAACGTCGCAATCCGGGCAATGCGGCGTGCCAACCCGTGCCCAGAGCACGCGCAGGTAATCGTAGATTTCGGTGACCGTGCCGACGGTGGATCTCGGGCTTTTGCTCGCGGCCTTTTGCTCGATGGCGATGGCGGGCGAGAGGCCGTGGATGTGATCGACGCGGGGTTTCTGAAGTTGCCCGAGGAATTGGCGCGCGTAGGCGGAGAGCGATTCGACGTAACGGCGCTGGCCTTCGGCGTAGACCGTGTCGATGGCGAAGGAGGACTTGCCCGAGCCGGAAACGCCGGAGCAGACAGTGAGCTTTCCGCGCGGAATGTCGACGGTGACATCCTTCAAATTATGTTCGCGCGCCCCGACGACGCGGATGGCATTCAGAGCCAAGGCGTGTTGACGGGGTGAATGGCGGCCCGGCTCGATTGCTTGCGCAATCGGCTTCCTGGATTTCGCTTGCCCGCCGCGGCGGATAGAGCGAGCATGCTCCGATTGCTCGCGCAATCGGCTCCTTTCAGCGCCGCCGAGAATCTCCGCGAGTGCCTGGCCGGTGTACGACGACGCGACGCGCGAGACCTCTTCCGGTGTGCCCTCTGCGATGATCCGCCCGCCGGCTTCGCCGCCTTCGGGACCAAGGTCGATGACCCAGTCGGCCGTCTTGATTACATCCAGATTGTGTTCGATGACGACGACGGTATTGCCCGCGTCGACGAAACCGTGCAGCACGGCGAGCAGGCGGCGGATGTCTTCGAAGTGCAGGCCGGTTGTCGGTTCGTCGAGCAGGTAGAGCGTGCGGCCGGTCGATCGTTTCACCAGTTCGCGGGCGAGCTTGATCCGCTGCGCCTCGCCGCCGGAGAGCGTCGTGCTGGATTGGCCGAGCTTGAGATAATCCAGCCCGACGTCGTGCAGGGTTTGCAGCATCGCGTGGACTTTCGGGATCGCCGCGAAGTGCTCCATGGCCTGCTGCACGTCCATATCGAGCACGTCGAAGATGCTCTTGCCCTTGAAATGAACCTGAAGCGTCTCGTGGTTGAAGCGGCGGCCGTTGCACACCGGGCAGTCGGCCCAGACATCGGCGAGAAAATCCATCTCGATGCGCGTCGCGCCGTTGCCCTCGCAGGCCTCGCAGCGCCCGCCGCCCTCTGTGCTGCTGACGTTGAAGGAGAATCGGCCGGGGGCGTAGCCGCGCACCTTGCTGTCGGGCAGTTGGGCGTAGAGCGCGCGAATCTCGTCGAACAGTTTGATGTACGTCGCGGGATTGGATCGCGGCGTGCGGCCGATCGGCGACTGGTCGATGTCGATGACTTTGTCGAGATGTTCGCTGCCGTCGATGGCATCGTGGTCGCCGGGTTGGGCGGCCTCGGCGCCGTTCAAATCGCGGGCGAGGCGTTCACGAAGGATGTCATTGACGAGTGAAGACTTTCCGCTGCCGGAGACGCCGGTGACGGCGACGAAACGGCCGAGCGGAATGGCGGCGTCGATGTTCTTGAGATTGTTGTGCCGCGCGCCGCGGATGAGGAGCCAATTGCAGCGCGGCACCGCATTCTTGCTCATGCTGGGGTGCTGGGCGGTGTCAGGGGTTTCCC
>CAZQCF010000025.1:0-58953 GCA_964592235.1 uncultured Planctomycetaceae bacterium | reverse complement strand
GCCGACGCGTGGGATGGGATGGGTACGCAATGCCACAGCTTACTTTCCTGATGCACCGCTCTGCATGGTGTTCGTCAGCCGGTACGCGCGAATCCGCGTCTCGGGCTGCTTGGCGACGCCCTTGCCCGCGACGGATTCCTTGGCTGCCATGCCGCGCCCACGGGGAAGTCCCAGGACGACCTGCACCGGCTTGCTCCCGGGAACCGCGCGTTTGAGGAAATCATTCGCGGCGGCGAGACGTTCGGCCGTCAATTCCGGATCGCGCGAACTGGTGGCATAGTGCAATGTGCCTCCTGACGACGCGAGGAGTTCCGCGTAGCGCTCAAGACGGGCCACGCCGACGCCGGACAGATCGGCTGAATGCGGGACAAAGTGCAAATCGGCAAGCGATAAGTCAGACAGCATGCCCTGGTCTTCATGGTAGGCAAAGCTTTCCGCGAGCGTACTCTTGGTCTCGGACTCGCCCTGGGGTGGCGCGTTCATGCGTTCGATCGGAGCTTGGCAACCGAGGGACACCATGCCCAATATGGATACGATGACGAAGACTCCAGTTCGACCTGACACGTGGGAACCCTCGCAAATTGAAACAAGGCGATCAAGCAGGGCACCCGCGCGATCCCGCTTGACGCGCGGGCGCGCGGCGCGGTGTGCCTGTGTGTTTATCGGCAATCTCGTTCAGGAAAGGGCAATGGCAATGGACGGGTACAGCGGCCCGCTTGAATAGCGGTGGGAGGTAAGAGCGGTGACCTGCGGGGCCGGGTTACATCAATGGCCCGCGAGCAGGATACAGAAGCAGGTCAGGCATGTCAGCCAGAATGCGATTCGCACGGAAGCACCTCGTAATTGGCGGATCCTGCTGATTGGCGTCTTTTCCCCTTCCGGAAAGCACGGGGCCCGCCTCGGGCGATCTCAAGCCCCAATCGGCTTGAGCGTGGGCGTGCTTCAGTTTCGTGTCGTGCATGGTTCCCGGTCACCCTTTGCGTCTCTCAATTCGTGAATACTTGGACGCGACGTTCATTCGGCTAGAATCCTCCGATAAACGCGACCGAAAGAGGCGTGCGGCATGATCAAACCAATTGCCAGGTTTCTCCAAGCGCCGGGCGCGATGGCGGGCATGGCTTGTGTCCTTTCGGTGGCCGCTGTGGTTTCGGCGCAATCGCCGCAATCGGACGCGGGGGATCGCGAGCCGGCCGCAGCGTCCCAGCCGGTTTTGTCCGAAACGGCCCTGAACGCACTGATCGACGACTTGTCCAGCCCTGCCTATCGGACGCGCGAGCGCGCGGCCGCGGAGCTGATGGACGCGGGCGAACGCGCGGTGCCGGTCCTCAAACAGGCCTTCGACGCGAGGGCCGAGTTTGACACGCGCCGCAGGATTAAACAAATCGCCCTGGAGATCTATCTGACGCTTCACGTTGCGCCGCCGCGAGCGTTTCTGGGGATTTCGCATCTGGGCCGATCGGGCCGGACGAGTGACGACGGGCGAATCCCAAGTTGGGGCACCGGCCTGTTAATTACGGATGTGTTTACGGGCTCGGCGGCCGATGTTGGAGACATTCGTCGCGGTGACCTCATCCTGATGCTGGACGGCAAGGCATCGATTGGGGACTACCAGGCGACCAATTTTACGGAGCAGATCGGGCGGCGGCGACCGGGGACACCCTGCACCGTGGGTCTGCTGCGCGGCGGCGAGGGGCTGTATCTGCGCGAAGGGGACGCGATCGGGTTTGAGCCCGCCGAGTTGGCGGCGTGCAAGTTCGAGAAGGTGACCTCGGACGACGACCCGCGCGTGCTGCCCGGCACAACGGCGCTGCGATTGATTGACGGCTCGCGATTGAACCCCAATTCGCCGCTGATGCGCGGCGATCTCATCGTCGCGCTTGATGATGAAATGCCGGACGCAAGGGCGGAGGACGGTGGAATCGCCGCATGGGCCGGGAAACGACCTCCACCATCGCCGACGCAGATGATGGAACCTGCGCCCGTGCAGCCGGGCGTTGGCGTCCGCAAGAGATCGCGCGCGTCCGCGCAGATTCTGCGCGGTGGATCGTGGCATACCAAATCCATTCGCCTGGGGCGCTGGCCGTCCTACTTAAATGATTGGCTGATTCGGAGCAGAAATCTCGATGCCGCCTCGGCTGCCGCAGCCATGGATGGCTTTGAGTCATGGTGGGGAATCAACTTCGACCCGAAGGGCCTGTTCAGCGATCGAGCCGATGGGGACCGTCGGTGGCGGATGAGTGGCTCAACCCTGTCAGATTAGAGTTTGATTGGCAGTGATTTCAAATCCGTCACACCCGCGAAGGCGGGTGTTCAGGCTGCGTGGAAGATTCCTTAATTCCCGAACTCACGGGAATGACCGAATCGCGCGTCATGGGTAGTGAAGTCGCTTCCGGTATTCCAATCGGTCTTGATTGCGGGGGAATTCCGGCCTTTCCACGTCGTTAACGCGCGAAATCCGCGCCTGGGATGAACGTCACGCTATCGGGACGCAAAACGTGGCCGCGCGCGAGCTGTGATAACTGCCTGCGTCCGACCTCGTGGCCCGACCGATATGTACTTATCAGTACAGCCGGCGGGCACGGATGCCATGAGACGATGCTATTATCGCCAATTGAAGATTTTGTCGCAGCGCGATTTGCGTCGCGGGCCTTCGTTTCTTATCTTGAAAGAGCCTCTCGCCGATGTCAGTGCTGGCAATCAGGCGGAGGCCGATTCTGCTCTGATCGTCGCGGCTGAACCGCGAGACGCGAGCAGACCTGGGCACGGCGCAAAGCCCGCCCGGACATGCCGAACGAGGGCCTCCTGCCGCCGAGGTGGGAGGTCAGGAGCATTGAACATCGCGGGGGGTTTCTTCTCCGCGGTGCTACTCCCACTTCCAACAGCATCCGTCGTCGGGGCGAATCACGCCGAAGTGCGTGCGCCGTCTCGACGATCGCGATACTGGAGTCGACGGCAACGGACGCTGTCGAGAATCGAGGCAGGCTCGTGTGAGCGACCTCGGACAGGTCACGGTCGGGCAGGATGCCTGATCGGGCGACCAGAAACGGGAACAGCGTCCGTTCCCCACAGGAAAGGAGCAGTCAGATGAACAAGTTCTTCAACGGTCTGAAGGCCTTCATTCGGGATGAGGAAGGCGCCACCGCGACGGAATACGCGGTCATGCTCGCGTTGATCATTGTGATCGCGCTGGGCGCGATTAGCGCGCTGGGCACGAAGGTGTCCAGCACGTTCGCCGACATCGAAGCCGCCATGCCGTAAGGCATCGCGGCGCGGCTCGCGGCGGGTGCCTGGGCAGGCCGCGGGCCGTAACGGCGAATCATTCGACAAGCTGCGCGGGCGGGTGGGGGTTGGAGCCTCCATCCGCCCGTCGCAAGTCGAACGCGAAGTTAGGACAACTGTCTGACACGCACGCCGGGTGGGGCGAGCGGTGACCGGACGATGACGGAGCGATGTGGGAGCACGTTAAATGAGCTTTCCCGACGGAATGTGGACGATGGCGGTACTGGCTCCGGCCATGTGCCTGGCCTGCTGGAGCGATTACCGGCATCGTCGCGTTCCGAACTGGCTGACTGGATCGCTTGCGATCGGCGGCCTGGCCGTCGGCACGATGAGCGGCGGGTGGAACGGATTGTCGCACGCGATGCTTGGGTTGCTGACCGGGCTGGCGCTTCTGCTGGGTCCGTGGTTGATTCGGGCGATGGGCGCGGGCGACGTGAAGTACATGGCGGCACTGGGCGCATGGCTGGGACCTGCGACAACGCTGTGGGCTGTCGTGGCCGGTGGACTGCTGGGTGGCCTGATGGCTTCAGCGACGATCCTGATGCGGCGTCAGTGGTCGGCGACGGCGGCGAACGTCGGGACGGTAATGTGGAAGCTGACCTCGGCGCGTCGCGCGTTGAGTGACTTCGGATCGGTTGCGAGCTTGAGCGGCGTAAACGGTGTCATGCCGTATGCGATACCCCTCTCGGTGGGGACTTTTTGTGTGTGTTGGTTTCAACAGATGGGATGGTGGGTGCCATGAAACCGCAAAACCCGAAGAAGCTAAAGCAAGGGCTGCGAAGCCGAGTCAGTCGAAGCGGGCGCAAGTTCGCGCGGCGCGGCAGCGCGGTGGTAGAGGCGGCGGTTGTCGCGCCGCTGATGATCACGGCGATGTTCGGCATGATGGAGGCCGGCTATGCCTTCATGGTCAAACAGACCGTGACGCTTGCGGCGCGCGAAGGCGCGCGGGCCGGGGTCATCCCCGGCGGCACGATGTCGGACGTACAGAACGCCGTGGACGAAGCAATGGGGGCCGCGAATCTAAGCGGGTACTCCACGACCTCGAACATCAATGACCTTGGCGCATCAGACACCGATCTGACGGTTTCCGTTTCGATTCCGTTTTCGCGAGCGTCTTTCACCGGCAGCCTGTTGGGCGGCGGATCGTTCCAGATTTCATCCTCGACGACGATGCGGCGCGAAGGACTTCAGGACGTCAGCCAGGCCGGCGCGAGCGGCATCGGACCGTAGTCCGATTCACGGCGGCGCGCCCGATCGGGGCGCGCCGAACGGAAGCAGCAGCCGGTTGAATTCGGCAACACGAACCGGTCGGCTCACTTGGAAGCCGAGCGGTGGAGACACAGAGGGAAAGAATCAAGCAAACAAGGCCGCGTCACCGGGGACGGTTGTCTTCGAATGGCGCGGCGGCCGGACGCGCGCGAGGCGGGTGCTTCGTGCGGCGGCAGGGACGTGACCGATGAAGCCTCGAACGATTATTCCGCTGGTGCTGGGCCTGGGCGTGGGCTTCTTCGCCATCAAGATGGGCGTGGACCTTGTGCAGCGCGCGCAGGGAGCCGGCGGCGATGAGGCGGCGGTAATTGTCAGCGCCAAGCCGATCGAAGTGGCGACGCGGATCACCGACGGAATGCTCTCGAGTGTGCGCGTATCACCGAAGCTGGTTCCGCGCGGCGCCTATACGGACAAGGATCGCAAGGCGCTGATCGGCCGCGTGACGGCGATGACCGTTGCGCCGGGCGTGCCGATCACGGCATCGATGTTGGCGCCGCCGGGCGCCGAACCAGGTCTGCGCGCCATCATTCCGCCGGGATTCCGCGCGGTCAGTGTGAGCGTGACCGAGGACTCGGCGGTGTCGGGCTTCATTATGCCGGGGTCGCGTGTGGACGTGTCGGCGATGGGGCGCGACGGAGTGAGCAAGATCATCCTCACCGACGTCGAGGTCGGCGCCGTAGGCCAGTCGATGAGCGAGGTCGGGTCGGACGGCAAGACGGTTCGCGTAGCCAAGAGCGTGACGCTCTTTGTGCGGCCTGATCAGGTCGGCGTCCTGCACGCCTACACCGCGAGCGGCGGGCGCATTCGCCTTGCGATGCGGGGTGACGCGAAAGAAGCGAGTGAGTCATTCTGGGCAAAGTTGTTTCAGAAGTCCACAGCGCCGGGCCAGCAACCGGCGGAGCCTGCCAAGATGGCGGTCGCGCGGAATCACGTCGTGGACGTGGTGCGTGGCCAGGAAGTGCAACGATACGAGTTTGATGCCAGTGGTGCGCCGCGCGGCTTGTGTGTCGGCGGTGCGCCTCACGCGGAGAAACGCGAATGAACCGATCCACGGATGGATTGAATCAGGTCCAACCTGACGCACCAGGGATGGTGCCCGGCCGAAGCCAACTCAAGTCTCTGACCGGCACGCTGGCCTGTCTTGTTCTCGCGGCGTGCCCGATCGTCCACGGCGATGAACCACCGGGCGGTCCGCGCCAAGTCGTTACCAACCGGCCGCTCTCGCTTCCCACCGAAACCGCAGCATCGGGTGCGCCCGCTTCGCGCGAGCGCGTTGTGCTGGCGCAAGCCGGACCGGTTCGAACCGTCCAGGATCCGCCTCGCTCGCCCGCGGCCGATCGGCGCCGCGGAGAAGAGGGGGCGAGTGACTCGATGATCGAGTCGGTCAACGTGTCGCGCCGGCAGGTCGAGCACCTGACGGTCGGCAAGAACACATCCATTATCATCAATACAAAAGTAAATGTTGACAGCGTACAGATCGCCGATCCGTCGGTGGCGGATGTGGTGCTGACTTCACCGCGGCAGATCGTGGTGGCCGGTAAGTCATTCGGCACAACGCAGCTTGTTCTTCGCGCCGGCGCGGAGGAGCGTACGTTTCACGTCACTTGCGAGTTGGATCTGCTCCCGCTGGAAGGCATGATCAAGAACGTCAGCCCGCAGTCGGAAGTGACCCCGCGGAGCATCAACGGCAACATTGTGCTGACCGGCAACGTGCCCGATTCAGAGACGGCCGAGCGCATCGGCGAAATGGCGACGATGGTGCAGGGGTCAGCGGTGCAGAATCATCTCAACGTCGTGGGGAACCAGCAGGTGATGCTGCGCGTCGTTGTGGCCGAGGTGAACAAAGAGGCCATGCGGCAGCTCGGCGTTAACTGGGCAATCGGCGGCGCCGACTGGACTCGTGATTTCTTCTTCGTCAACAACCTGGGACAATTGAATCCGACGAATATCAGCAATAACGGAATCCCGAACCTTGTGGCCAAGAATTCTCTTACCGGCCAGCTGACGTATGCATACAACCCCGTCGGCACAGGCCCGAACACAAACGTCACGTTTGGATTCCCGCGCGGCGAGATTCAATTCTTCCTGAACGCCTTGCGCGAGAACAATCTCTCGCGCGTGCTGGCGGAGCCGAACCTCGTGGCGATCAGCGGCCAGACGGCGACGTTCCTGGCCGGCGGCGAAGTGCCGATCCCGGTGACCCAGGGCGGCGCCGTGGCCGGCGCGATCACGATTGAGTACAAGGAGTTCGGCGTTCGGCTCGCCTTCAGCCCGACGGTGATGGAAGGGCAGTTGGTGCGCATCCACGTCATGACCGAGTTCAGCGACGCGATTCCGGGTGCGAGCGTCATCGGCGGGCTGCCCGTCTTCACGTTCACAACGCGTCGCGTGGAGAGCACGGTTGAATGCGGGAACGGCCAGACTTTTGCCGTCGGCGGATTGTTGAGCGAGCGCGTTCAGGCGTTGGCGTCGAAGATCCCCGGCCTGGGCGACATCCCCGTGCTGGGGACGTTGTTCAGCTCCACGGAGTATCAGCGCTCGAATACCGAGTTGATCATCCTCGTGACCCCGCAACTGGTCGAGCCGATCGATCCGCAACAGGTTCCACCGGTACCGGGTCAGTTGATGACGCATCCGAACGATTTCGAGCTATTCTGCCTGCAGCAGCTTGAAGGAACGCCGCGCGAGCGTCGCGAGCCGGATGGCGTGCCGCGCGAACACTTCGACGTGAAATCGCGCCCGCAGGCAGCCGCGGGCTGGCCGAGTTCGCAGTTGGCACTTGTAGGCCCGTGGGGGCTTTCAGATGGAGAGGAATAGCGGTCCGTCGCGGGAAAATTTCATTCGCCCCTGACCTGCGCGTATCGTAGTCTTCAATGTGAATCGCCGCAGTCGATGCGCGATCAGCCCGTCCGAGAACGAGATCGACACAACCGACCGAAGCCGCGCGGCGCGAATGGCGCATCCGTTCGCGCCGCCCGGCACGACATGCCTGACGCGGCGATCCACGTGATCGTGTGGAACGCCTGATCGAGCCGCCGGCCGCTTATCGAGGCTGCGGCGATTTTGCCAACCAGACCGGTCGTGGAAAAAAAGGGCGCCCGGTCCGCGCGTCGGTGGCAGCGGTGTGTGGAGCAGTTAACAGGAGGGTGTCACGATGTTCCTGGGATTGAAGCGACGAAATCGGAAGCTGCGGCGCGGCAGTGTCATCACGCCGGGCGTTTTCTTCGGAGGCGTCGTCGGGCTGGGTGTGGCGGCGCTGGCCGTCGATACGGGCCTGATGTTTTCGGCGAAGCAGGAACTGCGAAACGCCGCGGATGCGGCGGCGCTGGCGGCCGCTTCGCAGCTTGGAACACCCAACGCGACGACGAATGCCGTTCTGGAGGCGGCCCGCATTGCCGGTCAGAACGCGATTACTCACCAGAGCGCGGATCTCGTCGAATCGGATGTCGTGTTCGGTCGAGCGACGCTGAACAACGGCCGTTACATATTCAATCCGAACCAGGAGCCGTATGACGCTGTTTCGGTGACGCTGCGGCGCGATGGCAGCGTCGCGGACGGTCCGGTGTCGATGTTGTTCGGACAGGCGCTGGGCGTGGAAGGCGCCGACTTGAGCGCCACGGCTGTGGCCATGGTCGTTCCGCGCGACTTCGCTGTGGTGATCGACCTGTCCGGTTCGATGAACGACGACAGCGAATTGCGGCACTACAAGGATTTCGCGTCGGAGAGCAGCGGCACGCGCCCGGGCGTCCAGATCAATCTGGAACAGGTGTGGATGTCGTTGCCGTGTGAGAAGGGGAACAACGGCGTCGGAAACGGCATCGACCCGCAACCGCCGGGCAATCCGGGCAACGTGAACGACCAGCCCGGCACCGGCCCTGGTTCGCCGAACAGCCAGGGCGGCAACCCGAGCCCCGGGGCCAGCCCCACGGGGCCCAACGGGGGATGCGGCGGCCCGCGGTGGGGGTGGATGACCGGATTCGGCAATCCCATCGTACTCGGAAGCTATACGCCCGTCGGCGATCCGGGTCTGTATTACATCCCCCGGAACGCCACGTGTACCGATGCGGACGTGATCGCCAACATCACCGAATCAAGGTACAGCTCGGCCGAGCGGTCGGCGCTGCTTTCCGGCAGCTTCGACGGCACCACGCAGAACTACCGGAATCGCGTGAAGGTGCTGCTCGGGCTGGCCGGGTGGAAGAGCAAGAAAACGGCAAGCAAGTACAACGGCGGACCGGGCAATGGCGACAACAAGGTCGACACGAACGAACTGACCCAGATCGCATCGTTTCCATTCTCTGGTGGAAGCTGGGACGCCTACGTGGATTACATGACCAACGCGTCAGAGATGCGCGATACGGATCCGAACTTCCGCTACCGCTATGGAATCAAGACGTTCGTAAACTATCTGCTGGAAAAGCAGGCGAACAACGCGAACTGCCCGGAACTGGCGGCCGCACCGGAGGAGCCGCTTCACTCGGTGAAAGGGGCTGTACAGGCGCTGGTGGACACCGTCGTGGAGTTGGAGACCGATGACCGCATGTCGCTGGAGGCGTTCGCGCAGTACGGGTATCACCGCGTGGACTTGCAGGCCCCCGCAGCGGGCCAGACGCTGGCGGAAGTTCTTCAGCAGATTCCCAACAACCTCAACGGCATGCAGGCCGGGCATTTCACGTCGATCACCAACATCGGCGCGGGCCTGCACATGGGAGTTACGGAGTTGAGCAGCATTCGGGCGAGGTCCAGCGCGGCAAAGGTGGTTGTTCTGATGACCGACGGTAAGCCGAACGTCAATCAGCAGAACCAGAGCGTCGGCAACAACGCGCCGTCGGCGATCAGCTGGTGTTTTGATCGAGCCAACGCGGCCAAGGCGCTGGGCATGACGGTGTACGTGGTGGGCGTCGGCGGCGACGTGGACGCCGATCTGTGCAGTGACCTGGCGTCGACGCCGGATCATTACTTCTTTGCCGACTCCACGCCCGACCCGGACAACAACTTCCAGCCGATGTACGTGAACCAGCTCAAGGCGATTTTCGAGACGCTCGGCGGAAAGCGACCGGTGCGATTGATTCAGTAACGAGAGGCCACATTGGGCGGGGTTCGTGCTGCGGCGCAGCCCCGACCGATGACGGCTGGGACAAACTGGGACGTTTCGAGGACGCGCCCGTCGCAACCCGGCGGGCGCGTTGCTTTATGGGGCTAATCGCTTCCGGGCGGGAACCTCCAGGATACGGCTTAATCGACCCGTGCGACCGGCCGATAAGGACCAGACGAATCGCAGCAAGGGTGTTGCTCCAGCGGGGGGAATGTTAGTTCGATTCACCGCGATGGGCGCGATGGGGACCATGGCGAACAACGTACGCGTCATTTTGTATACTACGAACGAGACCGACGCGCCCGAGCTGCGCCGGCTCATCACGTCGCTGCCGGAGATTCGCATTGTCGCGGACCTCGATGAAGCGAGCCTGTTGCCGCACGCCTTGGCCCAGTTCCCGGCCGACTTGGTCATTGTGGATCTCGATCCACAGCCCGCTCTTGTGTTGGAGTGTGTGCGGCAACTGCGAGAGTGCAATATCGAGTTCCCTGTCTTTGCGTTGAGCGCGCAGTCCGACGGAGCGGTGGTCCTGCGAGCGATGCGGTCCGGCATCAAGGAGTACCTCCTCAAGCCGCTGAATCTGGATGAATTCCGAGACGCCGTCGGGCGCATCGTCGTGAACCAACCGAAGACGCGCCAACCCGGCAAACTCATCAGCATCATGGGCAGTTCGGGCGGCGTGGGCTGCACCACGGTGGCCGTCAACTTGGCCGTGGAATTGGCGCAACTGGTCGGCTCAACGCAGAAGGTCGCGCTGGTGGACCTGGACTTTCGATTCGGTCATTGCGCGACGCTTCTGGACGTGCATGGGCAGTATACCGTGGCCGATCTGTGCTCGACGCCGGAGCAACTTGACCCCGAAATGGTGATGAAGGCGCTGATCAAGCACGATTCGGGCGTGCTCGTGCTTCAGCGGCCGCATACGTTTGCCCATGCCGAAATCATCACGGCGGCTCACTGCGCCAACGTGCTTAGCAGTCTTCAGGAGCTGTGCGCCTACGTCGTCGTGGATGGTCCCACGCGGCACGATCCGGGCGGCCGAACCGTGCTCGATTCCGCGGACTTCAATCTGCTGATACTTCAATTGCTCGTCACCAGCGTTCGAAACAGCGATCGCATGCTTCAGGAACTGGCCGGCCAGGGCTTCAACACCGATCGGCTTCAGTTCATCTGCAACCGCCTCGGGCGGGACTCCGCGCACCTGGACGTGGCGCAAGTGGAGCAGACGCTCGGGAGGAAGTTCTTCTCGACGATCGCGGACGAGTGGAAGACCGTCAGTTCGGCGATCAACCTGGGGCAGCCGATTCTCAAGGACTCGGATCGCAGCCGCGTGCGTCAGGACCTGCGCGCGCTCGCCATGAAGATACACTGTCCCGACGCGCTGGAGTCGAACAAGTCCAACGGCGGCTTTCTCGGCAAGCTGCTTAGCAAGGCGCGATCAGGCGGAGCTTCTGCCACAGGTTCGACGGGCGAGCCGAAATCACCAGCCGGCGTGGCGGCTGTTCCCGCACCGTAGCCAATTCCTCGGCTCCCGCGGCCGGCAGGTCGCGTTTCGTCCCAGAATGCGCAAACGAGAATCAACACGCACAAAGCCCGAGAACCGGCGTGATGAGTCGATCCTCCGAACGCAATGTATCTTTTAATCGAACCGAAAAAGGAAGTGCGAGCCGATGAATGAGGCGGCAGTCCGCGCTGGTGGAAAGGGCTTCGCCAACCAGCCATGACCGCCTTCGTCGAACCGGGGGAAGCATGTTCGGACGCGCCAAGATTCCTGTTCTCAAAGTTCCGAAGCTGCCGGAGCCGGAAAAATCCGCGCCGGCAACCCCGAGCGCGACGCCTTCTCCCGCGCCGGCGGAGCCGAGCGTTCCAAGCGCCAATCCTGCGGCGGCGGCACCCGCTGCCCCAGCACTCCGACCACCGAGCCCCGCCCCGATCTCATCCCTCTCGAACAAGCCGAAGGAGCGTGACCGTACCGACGAGTTCTCGGAGATCAAGACGCGGGTTCACAAGAAACTGGTGGATACGCTGGACCTCGCGGCGCTGTCCAAGCGCACCGGCGAAGATGTGCGCGAAGAAGTCAAACAGGTTATCGCCGACTTGTGCCAGCAGGAAGACGCGCTGCTGAATTTCAACGAGCGGCAGCGCCTCGTCGGCGAGATTCTCGATGAGACGTTCGGCCTGGGGCCGCTTGAGACGATCCTCAAGGACCCGCACGTCAGCGACATTCTCATCAACGGTCCGAAGCAGGTGTACATCGAGCGAAAGGGCCGGCTGCAACTGACCAGCATCACGTTTCGCGACAACGCGCACCTGATGCACGTGATTGACAAGATCGTCTCGTCGGTTGGCCGTCGCTGTGACGAAGTCTCGCCGATGGTGGACGCGCGATTGAAAGACGGCTCGCGCGTGAACGCCGTCATTCCGCCGCTGGCGATCGACGGCCCGTCGATGTCGATTCGGCGGTTCGGCGCCGACCCGATCACCTGGGACGATTATGTGAAGTTCAACTCGGTGACAAAGGAGATGGTGGATTTTCTCCGCGCCTGCGTCATCGCGCACATGAACATCATCGTCGCCGGCGGCACCGGCTCGGGTAAGACGACGCTGCTGAACAACCTTTCGTCGTTCATTCCCGAGACGGACCGCATCGTCACGATTGAAGATGCGGCCGAGCTGCGCCTGCGCCAACCACACGTGGTGCGACTCGAATCGCGTCCGGCGAATATCGAAGGCAAAGGGCGCATCGCCATCCGCGATCTGCTCATCAACGCGCTGCGTATGCGGCCCGATCGGGTCGTGGTCGGCGAGTGCCGCGGACCTGAAACGCTGGACATGCTCCAGGCCATGAACACCGGCCACGACGGCTCGATGACCACGATTCACGCCAACAGCGTGCGCGACGCCGTCCAGCGCGTGGAGACAATGGTCATGATGGCCGGTTTCGATCTGCCGGTGAAGGCGATTCGCCAGCAGTTCGCGTCGGCCGTGCACCTGGTCATCAACGCGGCGCGTCTGACTGGCGGACCGCGCAAGATCATGTCCATCGCCGAGGTGCAGGGCATGGAAGGCGAGGCCGTCACGATGCAGGAGATTTTCAAGTTCGAACAGCTCGGCATCGACGCGTCGGGCAAGGCGTATGGCCGATTCATTGCGACGGGGCTGCGCCCAAGTTTCCTCGATCGACTCAAGTACTCCGGCGCGGAGCTGGATTCGTCGATCTTCGAGCGGCGCGTGTTAAGCACCGATCCTCATGCCACGTGAAAGAGGGATGAAGCGTGCAGCAGTTGATCGCATTTTTTGATACTTCCTCGATCATGGACAAGGTGGCGCTCTATGCGCTGCCGCCGATCGGCTGCACCTTTCTGGCCTACGCGATCTTCAATCTCGTCGCCGATCTGCGCAAGAAGGAAGTCAAGAAAGTCGCGGAGCGGTTGAAGGAAAGCGGCTTCGGCGATTCCGCGAACGAAGTGGCGGCGAAGGAATCCATCATGCGCCGGATGCATCAGGCGCAGTCGCCGTTCGGCCAGTTCATTTCCGGTCTCGCTTTTATCCCGCGGCTTCAGCAATGGCTGGACCAGGCCAACATCGCGTGGCCCGCAACGACGGTAATGATCAATCTCCTGGGCCTCGGCTCGGTGGGGTACATCGGTTGTTACTTCCTCCAAACGGCGCAGTGGGTGGCGTTGAGCGTGGCGGGTGGCATGCTCCTCCTGCCCCTGCTGGTGATATTCATCCTGCGCAAGATGAGGCTGAACAAGTTCATCCACCAGTTGCCGGATGTGTTTGAGCTAATGAGCCAGGCGCTGCGAGCGGGGCATTCGCTGGCCAACTCGATCCTTGTGGTCAGCCAGCAGTTGCCCGATCCGGTCGGGACGGAGTTCGCCCGCGTGTTTCACGAGCAGAACCTCGGCATCAAGATCGAGGACGCCCTGCGCGACATGGCCCGGCGCGTCGGGCTGATGGATGTGCGATTCTTTGTGACGGCCGTGCTGATTCAGCGGCAGACCGGCGGCGATCTCGCCGAGGTGCTCGACAACATCAGCAGCGTCATTCGCGATCGGATCAAGCTGTTCGGCTCGGTGAAGGCGCTGACGGCCGAAGGGCGGTTGTCGGGCTACGTGCTGCTGGCGTTGCCGGTGTTTGTGTTCCTGCTGGAGCTGGTCATCAACCCGGACTACGCGCAAATCATGATCGACGACGAAGTCGGGCAGTACATGCTGATCGGGGCGGGCGTGAGCCAGATACTGGGCCTCGCGCTGATTCAGAAGATCGTCAACATCAAGGTGTAGCGGTCGGAGGATGGTTACGTGTCGGAACTGGTGATGCTGGGAATTCTGGTCGCGGTCGCCATCGGCCTGGTGATCTACTCGCTGCTGCCCAATCGCGGGGAGCAGGCCGAATCGGTGCGTCGGCGCGCGATGGGCCTTTCGGGCGACGATGACACGGCATCGGCGAAAGAGCGCGCCCGCAAGAACGCCGGCAACAAGAGCATGCTGGAAATGGCGGCGCCGATTCTGTCGCGCCCGATGATGCCCAAGACCGAACAGGAACAATCAACCCTGCGCGCCAAGCTGGCCAGCGCCGGCTACCGGCGAGAATCCATCGTCATGATGTTCCTGGCCAGCAAGATTCTTGTCGGCGGGGCGCTGGGTGTGACGGCGTTTCTGTATTCGTCGGCGCTGGGGGCCGAGTCGCCGCAGGTGATCTACTACGGCGTGTTCGGCCTCGGACTGGGCTTCATGGGACCGAACCTGTGGCTCGGCAACGCGGTCAAGAAGCGGGGCGAGGCGATCCGCAACGGCATGCCGGACTCGCTGGATCTGATGGTGGTCGCCGTCGAATCGGGCCTCGGTCTCGACGCGGCGCTGCTCCGCGTCAGCGATGAGATGAAGCACGTCCATGGCGCGCTGGCGGAAGAATTGCAGATCGCGACGATTGAGACGCAGATGGGCACCTCGCGCAGCGAAGCGCTGCAGCGCATGGCCGAGCGCACGGGCGTGCAGGAGATGCGGGCGCTGGTTGCCGTTATCACACAGGCCGAGAAGCTCGGCACGAGCATCGCCAAGGCCCTGCGCAATCAGGCAGAGAGCCTTCGCACCAAGCGCCGTCAGAAGGCCGAAGAGCGCGCCCAGAAGACGGCGGTGAAGCTGCTTATCCCGCTGATTCTGTTCATCTTCCCGGCGATCTTCGTGGTGCTGGCCGGCCCTGCGGCGATCCACATCATGCACACGTTCCAGAGCGGCGCGCTGAAGAAGTAGCGTGCGTCCCGGACGCACCGGAGGCCGAGCGCGTTCACCGCGCGCTTGTTTCTCGTTCGATTGCTTGCGCAATCGGCTTCTTTTCCGCAACGACGCGGCACCAATGATCGCCTACAATCGCGCGCATGCCGCTGCTGGTGCGCAATCTGACGCTGATGCTCGATGAGCCGGACGACGCTCTGCGCGAGCGCGCGGCCCGGCGCCTGCGCATCAAGCCCGACTCGATCAGGCACTGCACCATCGTTCGCCGAGCGATTGACGCGCGCGATAAATCGCGCCTGTCCTTTGTTTACAATGTCGAAGTTACCTTGGCCGGTGGATTGCGCGAGGAGAAGCGTGTGCTGCGCGGTTTGCACCGTGCGGACGTGGTCGAGCTGCGCCCGCCGCCGCGCGAAGAACTGCGCAACGGCGGCGAACTCCTGCGCGAGCGGCCGGTTGTCGTCGGGTTCGGCCCTGCGGGGATGTTCGCGGCCTTGTGGCTCGCCAAGTTCGGTCTGCGGCCGATCGTACTCGAGCGCGGCCAGCCCGTCCGCACGCGTCATCGCGACATCATGGTGCGATTTTACAAACAGCGCGACTTCGACCCGGAGAGCAATCTGCTTTACGGCGAAGGCGGTGCGGGGGCCTACAGCGACGGCAAACTCTACACGCGCGTGAACGACCCGCGCATGCGCGACATCCTCGATGTGTTCGTGCAACATGGCGGCAAGGCCGACATCCTCGTCGACGCACGGCCGCACCTGGGCAGCGACTGGATCCCCACGATCTGCTGGCGAATTCGCCGCACGATTGAATCGCTCGGCGGCGAGATTCGCTTCGGCAGCCGAATTGATGATCTCGTGATCGACGACGGCGGCGCCTGCGGCGTGATCGTCAACGGGCAAACGCTGGCCGCATCGGCGGTGCTGCTCGGCGTGGGTCACTCGGCGCACGACACGCTGCGGATGCTGGTGCGGCGCGGGGTGAAAGTGATCGCCAAGCCGTTCCAGTTCGGCGTGCGCGTGGAGCATCCGCAGGCGCTGGTCGATCGCTGGCAATACGGCGCGGCGTGCGGTCATCGTCGTCTGCCGCCGGCGGAATATCACGTCGTAGCGAAGGGGGCGGGCAACTCGACAGGTGCGTCGCACGCGGCCGGCGACGTGTACAGCTTCTGCATGTGTCCAGGCGGCACGATTCTCCCGACGAATGAGACCGCCGGAATCATCGCAACGAACGGTGCGTCGAACGCGTCGCGGGCCGGGCGGTTCGCTAACAGCGGGCTGGTGCTGACGGTCCCGGTCGAAGCATTTGGGATTGATCCCTTGGCGGGCATCGAGTTTGTGCATCGCTACGAATCGGCGGCGTTTAAGCTGACCGGCGGCGGCTATGAAGTGCCCGCACAGCGCGCCGCGGATTACATTGCCGGACGCGCTTCGGACGGCGCGCTGGAGACGAGCTATCCATTGGGCGGGCGCTGGTGCGACGTACGACGCGTGTTGCCGGACTTCGCCGCACCGGCCATCGCGCGGGCGCTGACCGATCTCGACCGCAGGATGCCGGGCTTCGCAGGGCCGGAGGCGCTGGTCACCGGGCCGGAGTCACGTGCCAGCGCGCCGTTTCGCGTGCTGCGAGACGAGGCCACGCTCGAGAGCGTCACGCTGCCGGGGTTGTACCCCATCGGCGAAGGAGCGGGCTACGCCGGCGGCATCATGTCCGCCGCCGCCGATGGGATCGCCACGGCGGAGTTGCTGATCCGCCGGTTTGCGCCGATTGGATAGAAATGGCGTACCGGCCCAGCGTGCGGCGAACAAGCTCGCCGGCTAAATGGCGTCCGGCGGCGTGGCCATGAATGGATCGAGTGGCCGTGGCCTTTTGCGGTCATGTTCACTGGAGATAGAATGCCGTCGCCAGGATGCCCGCACAAATACCCGCGGAGGATGGTCGCACCGTGCCCGCTGACAAAGATATCGTCATTTCCATTCGCAATCTGCGGAAGTGGTTCGAGAACAACGGCCGCCGGCAGACTGTACTGGACGACGTATCGTTTGACGTGCATCGCGGCGAGACGATCATCATCATGGGCGGCAGCGGCTGCGGAAAGAGCACGCTGCTGAACTGCCTCATCGGCGAATACCCCATCGACGCCGGGAGCGTCACCTATAAGACCAAGGACATGCCGCAGCCGGTCGATATCGTCGGCATGGGCGAGCGGGAGCTGAATCAGATCCGCCGAAAGTTCGGCATCCTCTTTCAGAGCGGGGCGTTGTTCAATTCCATGACGCTGGCCGAAAACGTCGCCTTGCCCCTCCGCGAGCACAGCGACGTGGAGGAATCGGTCATCGACATCGTCGTGACGCTCAAGCTGCAACAGGTACACATGCTGCCGCATCGCGACAAGATGCCGTCGATGCTCTCGGGCGGGCAGAAGAAGCGGGCCGGCCTCGCCAGGGCAACGGTGCTTGATCCGGAAATTCTCTTTTACGACGAGCCGTCGGCCGGGCTGGACCCCGTCACCAGCGCGGCCATTGACGAACTCATAATGGACCTGTCGCGCAAGTTGCAAGTCACCAGCGTCGTCGTGACGCACGAGATGGATTCGGCTTTTCGCATCGCGGACCGCATGGTCATGCTCGACAAGGGCCGCGTGCTGCGAATCGGCACGCGCGAGGAGTTTGACCGTCTGCGCCAGACGCCCCCGGCGGAATTAAAAACGCCGGAGGATCGTCTGATCTGCCAGTTTCTGAACGGCCACACCGAAGGCCCGCTGACCGATGCCGACGGAATGACGGACTACGAGAAGTTGCTGGTCGCAAACGAGGAGTAAACCGCCACCATGCCTGCACAGCGCAACGCGTACAAAGTTGGTATCGTGACGATTGCCGTCGCGGTCGCGGCCTTCGCGATCCTCCTTTGGATCAGCAAAGGCGTCTCGGGCGACATGCGCCGGATCACCGTGCGATTCGAATCGTCGCCGGCGATGCCGACGCTGGTGCCGGGGTCGGACGTATTCATCGGCGGGCAGCGCGTGGGCAAGGTGCGCAGCGCCAAGCTGGCCGAGGGGCCGGTCGTCGTCGAAGGTGGCGCGTCGCGCAAGACGTTCGACGTGGTCGTGGAGGCGGACATCCTCTCGTTCATCGAGCCGCGTAAGGACTGCAAGGTCTTCGCCGAAGGGCCGCCGCTGGGGGGCGACGGCATCATCAAGATCGACCTCGGCAAGGCGTCCGAGCCGCTGCCGGAGAATGAAGTGATCCGCGGGGCCGATCCGGGCGGATTCGCGGCGATTCTCGCGGGGCTGCAAAGCGAGTTCGACGGCTCGAATCCGACGGGCCTGCTGGGCATGGTGAAGGCGCAGCTCAACGGTGAGGATGAAGCGACGCTGATGGGCAAGCTGCTCAAGTCGATGGGCGACGTGAATGCCATGACGGCGTCGCTGTCGCGCGAATTGACGCCCGAGCAAAAGGCGACCCTGCTGGCGAAACTGCATAGCGTGGCCGACAACATCAACGATACGACGGGGTCGCTGCGAAACGAGTTCGCGTCGCAGAAGCCGGACGTGCTTCTGGGCAAGATTCACATGGCGATCGGCGCGATCAACGGCGGGCTGGAAACGATGGCTCGCGTGTTGAAGACCAACGAGGCCCCGATCAATAACACGATGAAGAGCGTCGAGCGTACGGCTGCGCACATTGCCGATGAAATGGATCCGGCGAACCTCGACGGACTCATGGCGCAGTTCAAGAAGGCGGGATCGAGCCTGAATACCTCGCTGGAGGACATCAACGCCGTGACCGGCGCGACGCGGCAGGTCGTGGTGCTTAATCGCGACAACTTGAGCCGTATGCTGATCAACCTCAAGGAGTCGTCGGACCACCTCAAGAGTGGATTCAAGTATGTCCTGCGCCATCCGTGGCGGATCTTCAACGCGCCGGATTCGTCGGAAATTCGCCAGCAGGCGATCTTCGACGCGGCCCGCAGTTTTGCTGAAGCCGCCACGCGCGTGGACGACGCGACGGCGCAGCTCAAGGCGCTGGCGGAATTGAACAACGGCAACATCCCATCGGATCACCCCGAATTGCTGCGCATCCAGGCCGACCTGCAACAGACCCAGCAAAGCTATCGCAAGGCCGAGGACGAACTGTGGAAGCAACTCGGCGTCGTGGCAAATTAGATTGATGCGAGGAGCCGACTGCGCAAGCGGTCAATTCATCGTCAAAGATTGCGACGTTGATCGACCTGTCTCGCTTATTTGAGCAACCGCCGCAGCACGGTCGGGAGGATGCCGCCGTTGCGGTAGTAATCGATCTCGATCGGCGTATCGATTCGCACGATGACCTGGAACGATTTCGTGCCGCCGGATGAACCAGCGCCCGCAGCACTTGGCGGCGCGGCCTTGATCGTCACTTCCTGCATCGGCTTCATCGAATCGTTAATGCCCTCAATGGTGAAAACCTCTTCGCCCGTCAGGCCGAGCGACTCGCGCGATTCGCCCTTCTTGAATTGCAGCGGCAACACACCCATGCCGACAAGATTGCTCCGGTGGATGCGTTCGAACGACACGGCCAGCACCGCCCGCACACCTAGCAGCAGCGTGCCCTTGGCGGCCCAGTCGCGCGACGATCCCGTGCCGTATTCCGCGCCGGCAATCGCCATGAGCGGCGTATGCGTTTCGCGATATTTCATCGCGGCGTCGTACACGCTCATCTGCTCACCCGTCGGCAGGTAGCGCGTCACGCAGCCCTCGGTGCCGGGTGCGAGAAGATTCCGCAGGCGAATGTTGGCGAACGTGCCGCGTGTCATCACGCGATCGTTCCCGCGCCGCGCGCCGTAACTGTTGAAATCTTTCGGTGCGACGCCGCGCTCCTGAAGATACTTCCCGGCCGGGCTGTCGGCCTTGATCGAACCGGCGGGGGAAATGTGATCGGTCGTCACCGAGTCGCCGACCATCATCAGGACGCGCGCGCCGGCGATCGGTTGAATCGTGCCCGCTTCGCGCGGCAGATCGACGAAGAAAGGCGGCTCCTGGATGTACGTGCTCTCCTTGTTCCACTCATACAAGTCGCCACCGGAGACCGGGATGCGATTCCACTTCTCATTCCCGTTGAACACGTTGCCATACTGCTTCGAGAACATCTCCGGCGTCACATGCGTCTCGACCGCCTCACGGATGTCCTTGATCGATGGCCAGATGTCGCGCAGGTACACACCCTTGCCCGCCGCGTCGGTGCCCAGCGGCTCGGTCTCGAAGTTGATGTCGGCGCGCCCGGCAATCGCGTACGCGACGACCAGCGGCGGCGACGCGAGGTAATTCGCCTTCACGAGCGGATTGACGCGCCCCTCGAAATTGCGATTGCCGCTCAAGACCGCCGCCGCGACGAGATTGCCATCCGTCACGGCCTTCGCCACCGGGTCCGGCAGCGGGCCGCTGTTGCCGATGCACGTCGTGCAGCCATAGCCGACCGTGTGAAAGCCGAGTCGCTCCAGCGGCTTCTCCAGATCGGCCGAGCGGAGGTACTCCGTCACCACGCGTGAGCCGGGCGCGAGGCTCGTCTTGACGTGCGGCGGCACTTTCAGGCCGCGTTCGACGGCCTTCCGAGCGAGCAGCCCAGCCGCGAGCATGACCGAGGGATTGCTTGTATTGGTGCAGCTCGTGATTGCCGCGATCACGACCGCGCCGTGGCCGATGCGCGACGAATGCCCGTTGTCACGCACGTCGGCCGTCTGGCCCAGCTTGGATTCTTCCAGTCCAAATCCGCGATCCTTCACCGGCGCGGTCAGCGCCTTGCGGAACGAGGCCTTCACCTCTGACAACCGCACGCGGTCCTGCGGGCGCTTCGGCCCGGCGAGCGAAGGTTCGACGGTCGCCAGCTCCAGGTACATCGAATCGGTGTAAGTCGGGTCGGGCGTGTCCTTCGTGCGGAACAGGCCCTGCTCCTTCGCATAGCGCTCGACGAGATCGACTTCGTCGGCGGTGCGCCCGGTGCGGCGCAGGTAGTTGAGCGTCTCCTCGTCGATGGGGAAAAAGCCCATCGTCGCGCCGTACTCGGGGGCCATGTTGGCAATGGTCGCCCGATCGGGCAGGCTTAACTCGTCCAATCCCTCGCCGTAAAACTCGACAAACTTCTCAACCACGCCGCGCTGGCGAAGCATCTGCGTGACCGTCAGCACCAGGTCCGTCGCCGTCGCGCCCTCGGGCAGGCGGCCGCTCAATTTGAACCCGATGACCTCCGGCGCGAGCAGGTAAATCGGCTGGCCAAGCATGACCGCTTCGGCCTCGATGCCGCCGACGCCCCAGCCCAGCACGCCCAATCCGTTTATCATGGTCGTGTGGCTGTCGGTGCCGACGAGCGTATCGGGGATGGCCCACCGCTTGCCATTCACGTCGCGTGGAAGCACGACCTTGGCGAGATATTCGAGATTGACCTGATGCACGATGCCGGTGGCGGGGGGGACGACGCGAAAGTTCGCAAAGGCCTTCTGGCCCCAGCGGAGGAATTCGTACCGCTCGCGGTTGCGCGCGAACTCGATGTCTTCGTTGATGCCGAGCGAGTCGCTCGACGCGAAGCTGTCCACCTGCACCGAGTGATCGATGACCAGATCGACTGGAACAAGCGGGTTGATCTTCTTCGGATCGCCGCCGAGCCGCACGACGGCCGCGCGCATCGCCGCGAGATCGACAATGGCCGGCACGCCGGTGAAGTCCTGTAGCACGACCCGCGCCGGCATGAAGGGCAGCTCGAGCGCGTCGGGCTTGGCGGCGTTCCACATTGCCAGCCCGGTGACATGGCGCTCTTCGACGATTCCGTTGCCACAGTGCCGCAGCGCGTTCTCCAGGAGGATGCGGATGCTGACGGGGAGGCGCTCCAGCCCGGTGAAACCTTGCGCGGCCAGACGTGGAAGGCTGGCGATTGTCCAGTCGCCGGAACTTGATTTCAGACTCGTGCAAGCGGATTGCGCGTCGAAGGCCATAACGTGATGCCACCTTTCAATAGATCAACCGCGAAACGAACGCCTGGCCAGCGACGCACAGCGGAGACGCCGTCGGCGAGTGGAGGATTATAACGGTTGGATCGAATTGGGCAGTACCCGCAGCGATGAACCGATCTGGTCGAAGGAACTTGCCGATCGGCAACGCCGCGACAGCGCCCGATTCCCCAGTTGCCCGCAGGCGGCCATGAAGTCGCGGCCCTTGGTAATGCGCCGCTTGCAGAACTGGCCGGCTTTCTGAAGCGTCGAAAGAAACCGGAGGACTTGTTCCTCGGTCGGTGCGGGCCAGGGGGAATCCCGTCGGGGGTTGTATGGAATCACGTTGACACAGCATTTGACGGGCTGCAGGAACTGGGCCAGCTCGCGCGCATGCTCCGGCGCGTCGTTTACCCCGGGAATCAGCACATACTCAATCATGAAAAACTGGCACGAACGCAGCGGGTAGGCCAGCAAGGCCTCGCGCAGGGCCGCCATCGGCTCGGCGCGGTTGATCGGCATGATCTGTAAGCGAATCTCGTCGTTGGGCGCGTTCAGCGACACGGCAAGATTGATCCGCCGCCAGCACAGCCCCGCCAACTTGCGAATCCCGTCAATTCGGCCCACGGTCGAAATCGTGATGCGTCCCATTCCCATCGACAGGCCCATCGGGTCTGTCATGACCCGCACCGCCTGGACGACGTTTTGGAAGTTGTCCATTGGCTCGCCCATACCCATGAAGACGACATTGCGAACGTCGGCGCCGAATTCGTGTCGCGCCGCGACGACTTGGCCAACGATTTCCGTCGCGCTCAAATCGGCCAGGCGACCCAGCTGCGCCGTCTCGCAAAACGTACATCCCATGGCGCAGCCGACCTGTGACGAAACGCAAAGCGTGGTCCAGCGCGATCCGGCGCGCCACATGGGAATGATGACGCTTTCGATCTCCAGACCATCGGCGCGGCGCTGCGCGAATTTTGTGACGCCGCCGTCCTGAATGCGCCGGGAGATCGGCAGCGGCGCGGGGCCGGCCAGGGCCGAGCGATAACGCTCGCGCAGCGCCTGGCGCGATGCACCCTTCGCATCGTCAATCAGTTCAGAGAACGTCCTGCCAAGCATCGACTCAATGCCGACGGCCATTCCGAAATTGTAACGCCGAAGTCGCATCGGGCCGAGCGACTTGAAGAGAGGGCGAAGGACGCCCGGTTACGTTCATTTCAAGGCGGAACGATGCCCTCGCGCACGGCGAAGCGAATCAGCTCGGCTTTCGAATGGATATCGAGCTTGCGCATGGCGTTGGTGATGTGATGCTCGACGGTTTTCTTGGCAATCTTGATCAGGTCGGCGATTTCTTTCTGGGCCAGCCCGCGTGCGTAGTAGGCCACCATCTCGCGTTCGCGGCGCGTCAGCGTGGCCACACGGGATCGACTGGTGGAAGAAAGCGACGCCGCATGCCCATTGATGACAATTCGCGAGCGAACCTGCTCGGAGAAGAAGGCGCCGCCACCTGTGACTTCACGAATGGCCTGAATGATTCGCTGCGGCGATTCGAATTTCGTGACGTACCCCCGCGCTTGAACCTGAAGCGCCTGGTCGATGAAGTGATCGGTCACGAACGCGCTAAGGAAAACAAGCTGCGTGGTCGGGCAATCCGTGCGGATGACCCGCGCAGCCTCGAAGCATTGCAGGCCGTCCATGTCGATGTCCATCAGGACGACATCGGGCTTGCGCTCGCGGATCAAGGGGAGGGCGGCCCCGGCGGATGCGGCCGTCCCAACGACATCAAAAGTCCCCTCGGCTTGCAACAACGATGCAAGCGGCTCGCGCACCATGGCATGGTCATCGACCAGGAAAACGCTCGTCTTGGATTTCGGCAACATGACTCTGGCCCCGAATCATTTGATTGCCTGTGCAAGTAACTCCACGAATTCAGACATCTGAAACGGCTTGCGCAAGAGCCAATCGCCGTTTCCGGATTCCGAACTTGTCGCGGCGCGCCCGGTCATGCGGATAACCGGCAGCCCGGGAAATAGTGCATGCAGGTCTTCAATTACCTTCTCGCTATCGGACAACGGCAGATCCAGGTCGACGACGGCCCCAACCAGTCGCGTCACGCCCGGTTGCGCCACGCGAAGCGCCTCCGTACCGTTGCTCGCCGGAATGGCCTCGAACCCCGATGCTCGGACGGCGGACACAATGATGGACCTTACGAATGCGTTGTCTTCCATCACCAACACCGTCTTGTCACCCGATCGATTCAGCAACGGTGCGGCGCCGGGCACGACTTTCGGCGGCGGCGGCGGCGCGCAGGCCGGGAGCGTGATGTAGACGCTGGTACCCCGGCCCTCGGATGATTCTACATGAATACGCCCGTGGTGGGAATGGACAATGCTCTGGACCGATGGGAGGCCCAGTCCTGTCCCTTCTCCCCTCGGCTTGGTTGTGAAAAAGGGCTCAAACGCCCTTGCGAGCACCTCCGGCGCCATTCCGACACCGGAATCCGAGACAACGATCTGCAATTCACCTGGATACTCGGAGGCGTTCAGCGGGGCCTCGGCCAGCCGCGAAAGCGCGATGCGCAACGTTCCTCCTCTTGGCATCGAATCACGCGCGTTGATGGAGAGATTCATGACCGCCTGTTGGAGCAGCGTCTCATCGGCAACGGCCCACGCGGTGCCGAGCGGCGGCATTTCGACCTGCATCGTGATGTGCGGCTCCATGAATCGCTTGAGCAGGCGAATGGTGGGCGCCAGCACCGCCGCGAGATCGACGGGCTTGCATTCCGCAAGCGCGCGATGGGCGAAGTTCAGGAGTGTTCCGGTGACGCCGCGCGCCTGGAGCGAGGCATCCTCGATCGCATCGATATAAGGGACCGCAGAATGGGTCGGGTCAATTTGCTTTCTTGCGAGTGCCGCATTCAGAAGAATCCCGGTCAGCAGGTTGCTGAAGTCATGAGACACGTTGCTGGTGAGCTTGCCGATCGTCTCGATGCGCTGAACATGACGGAGTTGAGCCTCCAGTCGGGCTTTCTCTTCCTCGGCCAGCCGCTTTTCGGTTACGTCGCGCACGACTGCGATCGACCCGATGCGCGAGCCCGATTTGTCCAGCACCGCCACGAGCGACACGTCGCCGAGGACGGCGTGTCCGTCCTTGTGAATGTGGCTAACCTCGCCGTCCCAGCGGTGGCGCGTATCCAGCGCATGCCGAATTTCCGGCATCAGCGTCTGGACGTCGTCATCACCGAGTAGCATTGAAATCGGCTGACCGATCAATTCCTCGCGCGCGTAACCGAATATACGCTCGGCGGCCGGGTTCACATCCGTGATGCACCGCTCGATGTCGACCATGAGCAGGGCGTCGGCGATCGTGTCAAACGCGATCGCATGGCGGCGCAAGGTCTCCTCGGTGCGCTTCAGCAGCGAGATGTCGGTGGAAATGCCGCAGGTCGCGTAGGGCTTGCCATCCGGGTCGAACAGCGGAAACTTTACGGACACATAATCGTGCACCCCGTCGTCATGCAGGGCCTGCTCCTCGATCATGATTGCTTCGCCGGCCCGCAGCGCCGCCTGGTCATTTGCGCGGAATTTCTCGGCGAACTCCGGCGGAAAAACGTCGTAGTCCGTTCGTCCGACAATACCCTGTCGCGAAACCTTGAAGAGCAGCTCGTAATGCGAGTTAATCAGCAGGTAGCGGCCGTCCAGATCTTTGACATAAATCACTGCGGTTGCATTATCCAGAATATCCTGAAGCTGTCGCGTAGCGCGCTGCTGTGCAAGCTCTGCTTCCTTGCGATCGGTGACGTTCTCGGCGATGCCGGCGATACGGACAACGCGGCCGCGCTCGTCCAGGATCGGAAAGCCGCGATCCTTGATCCAGCGGATGTGTCCGTCGGGCGTGATGATGCGATACTCGATGGCGCTTTCGACGGGGCGCTGCTGGTCTTCGAGAAACGCTCGTACCACACGCTCTCGATCTTCCGGGTGAATGCGGGCCGTCCACGATTTCGGGTTGTGGTAGAGAGTCTCGACCGAATCACCCCAGATAGCCTCGTGCGTCGGGCTGACGTAAAGAATACGCCCTGTCCGGCAGTCCCGAAGCCAGAACACATCGCGGATGTTTTCCGTCAGTTGTCGAAATACCTGTTCGCTTTCACGCAGAGCGCGCTGGTGTCGTCGCCGCTTCTTGCCTTGTATGGCGATGATGGTCAGTGAGAGTGCCGCCAACCCGCCAAGTGGCCCGAGGAACTCCGCGCGCGAGAAGAATGGCTTCTCCACGTGGAAGACGATCTCTTGTGCGGAAGGCGTGTGCTCCGTTAGCAGATCGTGAGCCTGGACCTGCAATCGGTGGGTGCCGGCGGACAGCCCGGTGAGCTTGGCCTCCTTCGCGCGCGACCACGCCGTCCACGGCTCGTCGTCCAGCCGAAATCGAGTCTCTGTGTTTTCCGGGTGCACCCGCGCCAGAAACGTCTGCACCCGCCATCGAATCAGCGCGACCTGATGGTCGACGATCGGCTCGTAGATCCGCACCTGGGGCGGAGCACCGCGAAGCTGGTCCAATTGCAGCCGCCCGAGCCCCGCTCCCAGAAGTCCTACCAGGGCTTCAGTGGGGGTCACCGTCACCGTCCATGTTTGTGCCGCAGGCAAGCCTTCTGCCAGACCGAATGTACTCCACACGCCTTCTCGATACCGGCAGACCGCTCCATCTTTCGCGACCCACAACGCACCGTCCGACGCGACGAATAGATCGTTTACATAATGGTGGTCCTGATTGTTAATTTCCTCAACGTACTGGATCCGATCGTTGGCATCGACGAACCCAAGCCCTGCCTGTTTCTCGTGTCCGAACCACGCGCGGCCGTCCGGCGTCACGGCGACTGTGTAGACGCGATTCTCAATCAATCCGTCGGACAAACGCCACCAGGTCCACTGGTCATCGTGTCGACGAGCCAGTCCCATGGCGGTGCCGAACCACATGGCGCCGTCCGGTCCCTCAAAAACGTCGTAAACCCGACCAAGCGAACGATTCTCATGCAGGATTGGCTCGAAATGATCCTGCACATGGACAAACACGCCGGGGTCGTCATTGACGCCGGATCGATATCCCGCATGGACCGCCGTGAGAACGGCCTGTCCCTTTCTGTTCACGCAGATGTTTTGCACACGCGGAGCGGGCAACCCGTCGTTGGGACCGAAATGTCGCCACGTCTGTCCGTCGAATCGCCATGCGCCTTCGAAGCTGGCGCCGCTGCCGATCCAGACGTGCCCTGCGCCGTCTTCCGCGATGCCGGTGATAAGTCCAAGCCGATTTCCGTCAATCTTCGAAAGAGACGTTGCGACGCCGTCGGGGCCAAGCATGACCAGGCCGTCGGCGGTTCCAAGCCAGATCGAGCCGTCGCGCCGAGGCAGTACGGCATGGACGCGGTTGCGCCCGCTGGCTTCAGGAAGGCGCCACGCGTTCCAGCGTCGCGGATACGCGCGAAAAAACAGCAAGCCATTTTCAGAGCCGATCCAGATTCCGGACTGGGCCGACCAGTACAACGCTCGGGCCGCCCGCGGACTGCGCAATCCCGGGATGTCGCCCAGGGGGCCGGAGATGTGCCCGGCGCGGATCGCTCCGGATTGATGGGCGGCGATCAGCTCGCCCGAGTCGGTGATATCAATCGCCTGGAGGTACTCTGTGAAATCGTTACTTAGATCGCGTGGCGCTTCGCGAGTTGTCCATGCCCATGTTGAGAGGTTGGAATTCAGATCTGTAAATTGAAGCAGGCCGGATTGGTTTTTGTTCTCTGCTATCCTCAAAAGATTGAAATGTTCGCAGGCCGGTGTGAAGAATCGATCCCAGCCGCTGTCGGTCCAGCGATACAGGCATCGCGGGGTAGCCAGGAACGCCCGGCCGCCGGACAACGCCCACAGCTTCGGCTGATTGGGAGGCTGTATATCGGGCGGTTGTTCGATTCGGTCGCAACGGCCGTCCGTAATCCGGACAAGCGCGTAGTCCAGCATGTTTCTTGTGACTTGCACAAGGAAGTCGTCCTCTCGGGGGAGCGGTGCGACGCTTGTCACGGCCTGTGCGACGCCGTCCAACTCGATCGGGATCTGTCGGAAGCCGTTGCGACCGCCGCGAAAGAGTGCATAGTTACAAACGACAAAGATGTCGGCACCGGGCCCGGATGCAATGATGGATATGCGATGATGCGGAGCGATGTCGGGCAGTGGAACCGGCCGCCACCAGAATCCGTCGTACCAGGCGAGCCCGCGGGTCGTGGCGGCCCATTGCGTTCCGTCTCCCGACTCGATCACATGCTCGACGCTGTTGGAGGGTAATCCATCTTCCGTCGTGAAGACGGCCCAGCGCCAGGGATCGTCGAGCCGATCCAGGAGCTCGCCGGCGGCCGGATCGTCGGCATGCGCCTGGATTGTCAGACAGAAGATGACCGTCCCGACGAGAACGAACTCGCGCAAGATGCCCCGCACGGAGCGCGCGCGGACGGCGAACACGAACGGTCGCGGCGGATGCATCGCCATGGCCTGGCCCGTTGGAACGTGATCTCGGCGGGCGTTGCCCGAACCGAAGCGTCCATTCTAAGCCATGACGAGTCGAAAGACAAAATCCATTGTGCCGCCGCTGCCGCGACCGCCGACAGCCGTGAATCGCGGAGGCAAGACGCTACTCTTCGCTCTTCGCGTCGCCGCGAGCGAAGATGCTGGCGACGTAATTGAGCACGTCGGTCGCGCTCTGCTCATTGTAGCCGAAGTACTTGATCAGTCGCTGCTTCACAACGTCGATCTTCGCCTGCGTTTCGTCATCGACGACTCCGCTCACGACGTTCTTCAGTTTGATCGTATCGCGCTGATCCTCAAACAGCTTCAACTCCAGCGCCTTGTGCAACCGGGCGTTGGTGTGATACTCGAACTTCTTGCCGTCCAGCGACAGGGCGCCGATGTAGTTCATGATTTCCTGACGGAAATCGTCCTTGCGGCTGTCGGGGATGTCGATCTTCTCTTCGATCGACCGCATCAGCCGCTCGTCCGGTTCCTCGTCGCGGCCGGTGTACTTGTTTCGCACCTTTTCGCGCTGCGTGTAGGCCCGGACGTTTTCGATGTAGTTCGCCGCCAGGCGCTTGATCGCGTCCTCGTCGGCGCTGATGGCGCGCTGCACCTCGGCCTTGAGGATGTCCTCGTATTCCTCGCGCACGACGCTCAACATCTCGCGATAGGACTTCTTCAATTCCTCGTCGGAGATCAGCGAATGGTGCGAGAGCCCGCCCTCCAGCTCGTTCATCACCATGAACGGGTTGATTCCTTTTTCCTGGATCGCCTGGTCGCTAACCAGCGCGTTGGAAATTTTGTCCTGGATGTAACGCGGACTGATGCCCTGCATGCCTTCGCGCCGGGCCTCTTCCACCAGTTCTTTCACCGAATCCTCGGTATACCCCGGAATGCTCTTCCCGCTGTAGAGCTTCAATTTCTGCATTCGCGTCAGGCCGGCCTTCTTCGGCTCTTCCAGCCGCGTCAGCACGGCCCACATGGCGGCGACTTCAATCGTGTGCGGGGCGATGTGAATCCCCCGGATGCGTTCCTTGTTGAAGTCCTTGTTATAGATTTTGACTTCCTCGTCGAGGATGCAGTTGTAGGGCACGTCGATCTTGATCGTGCGATCGCGGAAGGCCTCCATCAGCTCGTTGTTCTGGAGCTTCTTGTACTCGGGCTCGTTCGTATGCCCGATGATGACTTCGTCGATGTGCGTCTGGGCGAACTTCTTCGGCTTGATCACGTGCTCCTGCGACGCGCCGAGCAGGTCATACAGGAACGCCACGTCCAGTTTCAACACTTCGATGAACTCGATCAGCCCGCGATTGGCGACGTTCAATTCGCCGTCAAAATTGAACGCGCGCGGGTCGCTGTCGCTGCCGTACTCGGCGATCTTTCGATAGTTGATGTCACCCGTCAGCTCGGTGCTGTCCTGGTTCTTCTCGTCCTTCGGCTGGAACGTCCCGATTCCCTTGCGGTCCTTCTCGCTCAAGATCAGCCGCTTGACCACGACGTGATCCATGACTTTCTTCCAGTCGCCGTTGTACTGCTTGAGCAATTCGGCATAAGTGCGGCGGCAGAAGGGATCAAGATCGCCCTCGACGATGACGCGCTGCTCGGGCGGCAGGTTCTCGTTGATCAAGGCCAGCACGTCGCGCCGCACATCCTTCGGGATCAGCTTCAGCGGCTCCTCGTGCATCGGGCATTCGACAAGGTCAAACTCGCCGTCCTCGCGCGGCAGCTTCCATGCAAACGAATACATCGCGCCTTCGTCAGTGCGCGAGTAGTGCTCCAGCCCCTTCTTGAGTAACCGACAAATCGTTGATTTCGCCGATCCGACCGGGCCGTGCAGAAGCAGAATGCGCCGCTCGGTGCCGTAGCCCTGCGCCGCGGACTTGAAAAAGTCCACGAGCTGCATCAGCGGGCGCTCCAGCCCGAAGATCGCGTCGTCACCGTTGCCGATCGGGTCGGAGAAAAACTTGTAGCGCACCATGTCCTGGCGGAACTTTGTGTACCGCTCCGAGCCGTACAGCATGATCATGTCGTAGATCCGCTGGAACGCATTGCGTGCCACGCGAGGATTCTTCGTCACCAGGTCCAGGTACTGGTCAAACGTTCCTTCCCAGTGCTCGTGCTTAAAGCTCTCGGTGTCCAGACGCTTTTCGACGAGGTCGAGAATCGACTGCTTATTCACCATTGGACCTGGCTCCCGCTGCGTTTGCCAATCAGTTCCGAGGACATCGAGCCGACCCAGTGCCGTGGCGAAAACGTAAAAGCCACTGCATGTTCGGACCCCGCGACGACTCGATAGTTTGATCGACGCCGATCCGGGCCGACTGCCACTACAAATTACGCGGCTGCTCTTCCTCTTGATGTTATTGGACCATGCGGAGCAAGTCCAGCAAGTTCCGGGCGAATTGCACGAGCGAACGGCTTCCGCGATTCCAGGAGGGGGGAGAATCGCATGGGGTGATTCCGTTGCCGCAGCAGGCGGATCGGCACGAATCCTTGTCGCCGAGCGGGACGGGCTTTGCGCATGGACAGGCCGGAAGCCCGTCGCCCGCGGGCGCGCGGAGGGCGCTCGCGCGGACCGGCCGTCCGAACTTAATTATACAAGTAACTAGTTACCGGGGGGCTACCCGCGTCATGCCAGCCAGTGGCTCAACGTCTGGAATGCCTGCACGACCGGTTGGCTCGTGCTGCTGCCCGCATCCTGCAGCGACAGGAAGAACGCACCGACGATCGCATCCATGAGGCCGAGAATCGATGTCTGCACGCCCGTCAGGAACGCATCGCGCACTTCAGGATCGCAGCTCGACAGGTTGAACTGCATCACGAGGCCGCCGGCGAGAAAGGTCAGCCACTTCTTCGAGGTCAACATCCGATGCGCGAAGGCGCCAAAGGGCTTCTTCGTGGGCGTCATGTCGTATGCTCCTGTTTAGCCGGCGAGGCCGCCAGTATCCTATCGGTATGGCAGTCGTCCGTCGCGGTCGGCGGTAATTGCCGGTCCGGGGACGGACCTGCCCCCCATCCGTTTACACATCGGACGTATTGGGGTAGCGGTTTAGCAACCGAATTTGCGTGCGTGCGAGTCCGAATTATGAGGCGGCCCAGTCCGCGACGGCGTCCATACCATCCATTACCTGGGGGCACACCGTTCGCAGGAGCGATTCCGAGAGCGGTTGGCTGTCAGCGACATCGTGCATCGCACGCAATGCTTCAGCCCCATCGAAGTCCACAAATGCGAGGCGCGCCGCGAGGCAGTTTCGCGGTCGCCCGAAGGCCGCGCCGGGCAGCGCCGCGACTCCCGCCCGCTCAAGCAGGTCGGAGCAGAGCGACCGTCCGTCGGTAATTCCGCGCGCGGCCAATCTATCAGTCAGCGGCGAGAAGTCCGGAAACAAGTAGAACGCGCCGTCGGGCTGGTGAACGGCGATCCCCGCGCGACGGAGCGTCCGGACGGAATAGTCCGCCAGCGCCTCCAGCACGCGTCGCGCCTTGTGCAGATACGACTGGATCGCCGGTCCGCCGCTGAAGGCATGAACCGCCGCGTGCTGGATCGGCGCGCTCACGGTCGTAAACGTTTCGCTGGCCACCGATGCCATCGCGTGACACAACCAGTCCAGATCGGGCGGGAACGAGAACGTGCCCAGGCGCCAGCCGCCCGCGCCGCACCACTTGGACAGGCCGCTGCTGATGATCGTGCCTTCGGGGTAGTAGCGCGCGATCGACGCATGCTGTCCGCGAAAGTGAAGCTGTCCGTAGATCTCGTCCGACAGCACGATGACTTCATACCGACGCAGGACTTCCGCCAGCGCCTTCAGTTCGTCCTGCGTATATGAAACGCCGGTCGGATTGCTTGGGTAATTGAGGATCAGCAGCCGCGGCCGGCGATCGTCATTCACCCGGCTCAAGGACTCTTGCAGGCGTTCGGCCGTCAGCTTCCACTGCGTCTCGTAGGTCGTGTGGATCATGCTGATTCGTCGGCCGATGATCCGCGCCTGCGGCAGGTAGGAGACCCAGCAGGGGGTCGGCAGGATGATCTCGCCGTAATAGACGAGCTGCACGATGAACATCAATTCTTTGGACCCGGGGCCGACCAGGAGCAGCTCGGGGTGGGCCTCAACGCCGTCATTCCGTTGATGGAACGACGCGACGGCTTCGCGCAGGGCGGGCAGCCCTTTTACGGGAAGGTAGTCTTTCTGCGCCGCGGCCTCGCGCAGCCCCGCGACGACCGGCTCGGGGACGGGAAAGGGTGATTGCCCGAGGCCAAAGTCGAAGACCTCTTTCCCCGCCGCGCGCAATGCCCGGCAGCGATCCTTGATCGCCAGCGTGGCGGACTGCGACATCCCGCGGACGTTCAGATTCAGGCTGACGAGTTTCTGGACATTCATCGGCGACATGATTGTACGCCCGTGCCGCGACTCGTGCGAGCGCGGATCACTCCGGCCCGGCGTTGACTTCGAACTCGGACTCCGGCGCGAAGCGAACGGCGTCACCGTCGAACGCGGGTTCCAGGGCATCGAGCCAGTAGGCCTCGTCATTGCGTTTGTAGATCATTACGCGCCCGCGATTGGAGCCGTCTTTTGCGCGCTGGTAACGCGTGTAAATGTGCTGGTCGGTGACAGCGAGGATTTCGACCTTGCCGGTCTCGTGCGACATGACGTATCGCGCCCGTCGCGCCAGGCCCGAGCCGTAGCGCAGCGCCTCGCGGAAGATAAACCAGCCCTTCACGATGGGGATTTCGTACGGCTCGTTCCCCGCGGTGGGGCGACCCTGAAAGAGGTAATAGGGCGGGCAGCCGATCCACGAGAGCTTGCGATACATCTCTGCGAGCACCATGGGATCGTCGTTAATGCCCTTGATCAGCGGGCATTGATTGACGCAGATGACGCCGCATCGAATGAAGGCATCGATGCCGCGCACGGCGTCGTCGGTCAGCTCACGCGGGTGGTCGAAGTGTGCCATCAGATAAATGCGCTTGAAGGGCGTGGAGTGTTCGCTGAAGAGTTTCTGCAGATCCGGGTCGCCCAGCATCCGCCAGGGGTCGAACGCCGGCATCTTCGAGCCGATGCGGATGATCTGCACGTGCGGAATGGCGCGGAGCGCTTCAATGATCTCGCGCAGCCGGCGCGTGTTCATGATCAGCGGATCGCCGCCGGTCAACAGCACGTTGGTGACCTCGGGGTGTGCCGCGATGTAGGAAATGCCCTGCGACACATCCTTGGTCACTTCTTCGTTGTCATCCATGAACAGGCGCTTGCGGAAGCAGTAGCGGCAATAGGCCCCGCAAACCTCGTTGCACAGCAACAGAACCGTATCGGGGTACTTGTGCTGCACGCCCTTGGCGACGGTGACGGCGGCCTCGTTGCTGGCGTCGAGCTTGCCCCAGTCGTTGAGCTCCTCGGCGCGCGGGATGATCAACTGCTTGATGGGGTCGTTCGGATCATCCCAATTAATCAGGCCGAGGTAGTAATCGTTCGCCCGGAAGACGTACTTCTCCGCGACTTTCTTAAGCAATGCGCGCTGATCGGCCGGGATGTTGTTGATTTGGTCGATCTTGTTGACGAACTTCGTGCGCCGGGCCGGCGTGCCGTCGTGCGGCGTGGAGACCGTGAGTGAGACCATGGGCGGTTCCTCCGGTGGTTGCGGCGGTTTCGTGTGACAGACTAACGAACGCTTATGGATTCAGGCGTGAATGAGCGGCGGCCTCGCCGCTGGGAACCGCATGCTGCACGGCTCCGCGCCTGAAAAATCTCAAGGCGCCGCTCCGGAATAGGAGCAGGCAACGGAATCGTAGCGCACGACAATGAACGCGTCAATGGAATTTGAGATATTTTTTGTCGCGCGCAACGGAATCGGGCGCACCCAGTCGGCACGCGTCACGGATGGATTATCGTCAGGACAAGTCGCTGATCGGCTGTCGCGGTGTCATGGATTCGTCAGCAGATTCGTGAAGCCCTGCACGTCACCGCCGTCCAGTAGCGCATCGGTGTTGACGTCGCCACGACTCGTACTGCAGAACGGATAGGCCGCCGCGTACGCAGCGGGGTCGAGTTGCGCGAGCACGAACGGATCGACATCGTCGAGGTTTACCAGCCCGTCGCAGTTCATATCCCCGATGATGACAGGGATCCGGGCAAAGAACACGCGCACGGAGATGTCGCCGTTGATGCCGATCGCCATGTCGTCCCAGCCGTCGCCGTTGATATCGCCGAACGCGATGGCATTGCCTGTGGAGGCGTCGTCGTAGGTGTACGCCGGCGCGTTGCTCAACACACCGTTCGTGTTCAGGTAAATGTGTGCACGGCCCGTGCTGAACTGAAATTCCGCCAGGTCCTGATCGCCGTCACGATCCACGTCGACGAACTTCATGTCCTGCGGCTGCGTCGAAAACGGCGGGGCGGCTGCCCAAGTCTGGTTCAGCACGCCCCCGGTATTCGTGTACAGCATCATCGGCGAGCGGCCGACGGCCAGGTCGAGGTCGTTGTCGCCGTCCACGTCGGCCCAGGCGGTGCCGCGATCCCCGCCGGTCAGGCCCGACTGCCAGACCGGGAAGGTCTGCAAAACACCGTTGACGTTTTTATAGACGGCGGTCTGAAAGTTCACCCACTTGCCAACGGCGAGGTCCTCCCAGCCGTCGCCATCGAGGTCGCCGAACGACGGGCCGCTGGAAATCGCCTCCTCGTCGGACTGCCAGAACGGAGTGGTCTCCATTACGCCGTCGTTGTTGCGGTAGCCGAGCATGCGACGGTAAGGATTGGGTGACACGCCCTGATTGGACGTGAAGGCATCGAGGTCGCCATCGTGATCGAAGTCGAACAGCGCGACGCCCGTCGTCCAGGTCGAAGGCGAGGGGGTAGCGATCCACCCGGCGGTCGTGCTCGGTCCGCTCGACGTGCCGAAATAAATCCGCGACGGCGAGAATCCGCCGCCACCGTCCGCGGAAAACACGTCGGGGTATCCGTCCTTGTTGATGTCGCCGACTGCAAGATCGCCGGTGTGAACCTGGCTCCCGGAGATCCACGACGGCGTGGCTTCCAGCGTGCCGCCGATGTTGTAGTAGATCAGGTTGGTCCACTCGGGATAAGGCGGAAAACTCGAAGACGTGTAGCACCCGACCAGGAGATCGTTCTTCCCGTCGTTGTTCACGTCGGCCACGAGGACGGCACTGACCTGCCGGCGCAAATTGTTGTTCCAATCCGACGTGGTCAGGTAGGGCACGCCATTGAAGCGAAACGATGCGTTTTCCGAGTCGTCTGCCGGCTCGGTCAGCTCGACGCGATAATGCCCGTCCTTCGAGACTTCGACGCGCGGGGCGGTCGAGCTAACCCGGTGAGAATCCTCCGCAAATGCGACGCTGGAAGCGAGCAAAGCGGCGACCGTTAGCGTTAACGCAACTGGCAATCTCGTGACCATGGCTTCGATCTCCTCTGCTGCCGAATTCGTTCAGGGTGTGGCCGGTACTGGCGGCGGCTCCGGCATTATAGCAGATTTGGGGGATCAAATGGGAAGGGATTCGGGCGAGGAGACTATCCGAACAAATGGGACATCGCGTCCACCAGATCGTGGATATGGCGGCCCACCATCCACATCGGGACGACCAGCAGGCTGATGCCAAGGAGAACAAGGCAGGCGCCCATGGTGGACGGAAGCTGTGAAACCTGCCGGATTCGACCGGCGAGGCCCTCGCCCAGCTCGTGAATCATGGCATCGTCGGGTGGGTCGGTGTCGACCGAGATCGAGACATTTCGCAGCAGGCCCAGCGTGTGGAGTTGCAACGTCAAACGGCCGTCGCGGCTTCGCCACGTGTTCCCGCGCCAACGCCCGGACAAATCCATGGCAGTCAGCGTTTGCTCAAGGAGATGCCGGCAGTGCGATTCGCTGATGTTGTAAAGGACAAAACCGGCATTGCGTCCGGGAAGTAGCTTCCAGAAGACAATCGCCGCGATCACGAATCCAAACAGAAGCAGCCAAATGGTGTTTCCGCGAGCGAGATTGGGGACGGGCCACAGGAGTACCGGAACCAGCACCGATGTGAGCGCGACAAAGTCCGCGCGAGCCGTGATCAAGTGCGGCCGGGCGTGTGAGTTCACCAGTCCCAGCGCGAGGAGATACACCGCGATCGGGGCGATGTTGCCCACGAGCATCAGGACATCCGTGGGTTGGTAGCTCGCGAAGTTCATAGGCATTCGCGCGATGCGAGGATGATCGAAGGCGCTTCGTGCGCCCCTACACATTCTATTATATCGGCCCCCTCGATTTCATGCCTGTTAATTAATCATTCAGTGCGAGCTGCGCCGGTGGCCGGGTCCGGCTCACGAATTTCCGATCAGCTGCGGGTATCGGGTGCGGGGCGGTCGACGTGGTCGCCCATCGGCGCGACTTTTCGATAGCCAAGATACTTGATGACTTCCAGGACTTCTGTCCACGTGGGGAAAGGGCGGCGGTTGGCCCGCTTGTATTCATCCATGGCGAGGACGAACTCAAGCTGCTCGTTGGACATCTCGCCTTCTTCGGCGCTGCGGCGGGAGTCGGACCGCCTCCGGCCTGGACCTCGGCGGCGCTCCAACCCGCTGCGGCGCTCGATCGTTGATCGTCGTTCAACTGCCTCACGCCGTTCCGGGGCACCTTGTGCAGGCCCCCCCGATGGCGTTGCGTGCTGGGTCATGTCGGCCACCGTCACCGGATTTCCGTCAGGAAGAGGATTCATCGGCATCGCTCCGAATCGTCGGGTGTCCGCCGGCGCAAACCGTCTTCGTGATGGCTCGTGGGCCGGGAACCGCCGCGGCCATTATCGACTAAACGTCGTCGTCGGTTCCGAAATCTTCTTCCTCGTCGTCGTCATCGTCAAAATCATCGTCGTCATCGTCATCGTCGAAGTCGTCCGCGTCGTCGTCTTCTTCGTCATCGCTATCCGTGTCCGAGAACTCATCGTCGTCGTCCGAGTTGTCGAGGTTCAGCGCCAGAAACTCGGACGCTTCGATGAACCGGTCGTTGGGCACCATGACGGCGATGCCGCAGGACTTTCCGGACGCTCCGTTTTCAACCTGGGCCAGAATGTCCTGGCCGCGAAGTAACTCACAGCAGTGTGCTGCCTCGCCCAGGCTACGCGCAAACATAACTTCCACGAAGGCGGCCGATTCCGACTCGCCCGCGGCACTCACACTGCCCATTGATTCGTCCACCATAACGAGCGTACTCCTCCAGCGATGATCGCGCGGGCTCCGAGCCGCGTGTCATGTTTCAAGTTGTGATGTCTTTATTGGTGACCGCACCTGACAACGTTTGATCATACGTCGCCAACACGCTATCGACTGGCCGACGGGTTTTCAAGCGGTACTTCCGAGTAGCTTGTCCGCCCGAGCACCGGCGTCAAGATAGTACTAACTGTCCCCAAGCGCAACCTGGGATGAGTATCCCAATACTTGTTACGCTCCCACTCTCCCAGACTCGCATTCTGCGATGCCGCCTACAGCGATGTCAAGCGTTTCAGGCGATCCGGACCAGCGATTCCGGAATCCTCTTGAGCTGGTTGAATCACCTGGATTGAAAGGGGGGGGCCGTCTGCGCGTCCAGTCTGCCCGCCGTCCGGCCGTCTGGGAACAAAAAAGGCCCGCCGGATCACTCCAGCGGGCCTCTTCTGATTGTGCGATTTTTTCCGCGCCCCGGTTGGGACCTTGCCTCCCGGAACAGCGGTAAACCGTTACTCCGGAAGTACCGTCACAGGCCGCTCCGACTGCCGCTTGACGGCCTCCTGGAAGAAGAAAAGGAAGTCGCTGAACCGCATGCCGCCGACGGTGTACTGGGCTTCGAGGGCCTTGTCGATTCGCTTCTTCACGTCGGCCAAGTGCGCTTCCGACGTCGCGTCGAGCTTGGCGGATTTCAACGCCTTGCCGAGCTTGTCCGAAAGTTTGCCTACGCACCGTCGCGCGATGGCGTTGGCATCAGCCGGGACCGTGCCGTCGGGGTCGGTCAGGATCAGATTCATAAGCATCTCGAGGTGATTGCGCTGGAGGTTGCGCCGGAAGCTGTTCACGAACGGCTTCCGATCGGTTCCCTCGCGGTCGCCATCGTTCAACTCTGACCAAATCTCGTCGGTGATCCGAGTCAGGTGCTCCGCAAGGGTGTACACCTCCTGGTCGTCATCAAACTTCACCTGGTTGTCGTGAATCCGGTTGACCGTAAACGGGTTCATCAAGGTCATGAGAATGCCGTACTGGTTCGCGGCGACTACGTCGTGGATGTTGAACTCCACCTGGAAGTCAAAATCGTCGCTGCCCCAGTGATTCTCTCGCCCCGGTCCCAGGAGGGAGAGCAGGTGTGGGTCAAAGGAGTAGGCGTTTTCCGCGAAGACGTTCTTGCACACGAACTCCAGCGCTTCGCGCTGCTTGGCGCCGTCGACCACTTCGATCGGCTTGCGGGCCTTCGGATCGCCCTTGCGGTCCCGGTTGATGACCTGCCCGCCGACGAACCTCGCGACGTAGCTCGTGACGTTGGCCTTCTCGCCAAGAATGCGCGAAAAGGCACGGCGAAGGCGGCTGTACGACTCGCCGTCCTTGACCGACCATTCCGTAATGTCCGACATCAGGTTGTTGGTCAGGTCCATCTGCCACTGGGCGTACTTGATCACGTCACGGCCCATGTCGTACCGGTTGCTATACGGGTCCGGCGAGATGAACGACATGGTGTCTTCGTCAGTGCCGTAATCCAGGCCGGCTTCGGCCACACGCCCCGCGATCTTCGCGAGCATTTCCTCTTCACCCTTGTACGGTGCGCCGACCGGGCGGTAACCATACTCGATCGCCCAGTAGTCGTACGGACCAATGGTGCGCGTGACGAAGCTGGGCTGCTTCTTACCGCGCACGGCGACAATGGCTGGGTTGTAGTCCATGACCGAGCCGACGTTGGCCTCGCCTGCGGCGGTGTGGGCCTCAATCTCTTCCATGGGCAGCCAGGCGCTGGCTTTGAAATTGTGGCGCAGGCCGAGGCAGTGCCCGACCTCGTGCATCACGATTTCCTTGATGATCTGCCCGATGAAGTCCTCATCGGTGCGGCCCAGACCCTTGGCTTCCATCGCGATGCCGGCGAACTCCAGCTGATACGCCATGCCGGCGGCACATTCACAAACCGGGCGGCCGCGCTTGAACATGTGCGCCATCAGGTGGCTGCGGAACTCTTCATCGGGGTCGTTCTGCAGTTTCACGTTCGGAAGCAGTTTCTCAATGGGGCTGCGATAGAGCCATTGCGGATTGGAGCGGAAGAATTCCTGCACGACCGGCTCAAACGGCCGCCACGACGTATCGCCGCCGCTTAGTCGCTGGTACGACGCGACGTAGGCACGGGCCATGGAGTCGTCAAACACGATGTCAGCGTCGAAGATCTGTCCGGTCAGCGGGTGATCGCGAGAAGGGCCCATCGCGAAAGCGCGACCGGTCACGATCCAGCGGAAGAAGTTGTAGCGCACGTCTTCGGGGTCGAGGTCTTTAGTGGACGGGTCATAGTCTTCCTGCTGCTTGACCTCAATGGCATCGAGGAATCCGCAAGCCTGATAGGCCTTGTTCCATTCGAGGATGCCTTCTTTGACCCAGCGGCGATACTTGAGCGGCACGGTCTTCTCGATGTACCAAACGATGGGATTCTTCGGCGCGGACAGCTCGGCCGAAGGATCGCGCTTCTCAAGATGCCAGCGGTTGATGTAGCGATTGAACAACGTCTTCGAATCGTGCGGCTTGGTCCAGTCCTTGCGGACGGTCATAAAGTACCCGACGCGCGGATCAGCCACGCGCGGCTTGTAGGCAGCGGCCGAATCGGGAATCTTCGAGATGCTATAGTGCATCAGGTTTCGCCGACCGCCGTCGCGCTGCATCATGGCGAGATCGACTTCCAGTTCCACGTTTTGCGGCATGGGTTTGAACTTGACCCATTTGCTCAACGCGGGGTTGACGTTGCCGCCGCCCCAGCCGCCGATTCCGGAGAAATCGCCCTTCATCAGCGAGTCGAGATCGATAACGCAATCGCCGCCCTTCATCGTGATGATCGGGACGGTCTTGAGAATCTCGTCGCCGCCGTAGCTGCGTTTGATCACGTCGGTGACTTCGTTGCTGCCCTCGACGTAACGCGGGTCGACGCGCATTAAGACAAGCGTCTTGTCCATGCGATCGAAGTACGCCAGAAAGTGATCGAGCTGGAAACCCGTGGCGACCGGTCCACCCGCCATGCTGCTTGCGATCAGGAATTGCGACTTCGGCCCGATCATGCTGCCGGGTATCACCGCGCGGAGCGAGTCGGTCTTCTTGTTGTGCCAGAGCGCGAAGAACGGCGGCTCGCTCGTGGGAACCTCGGCGAAGTCCTTCATGACTTCTTCAAACGGGGGGAAGTCAGGCTTATCGGCCTTGGGTTTGTCGGGCGCACCGGGCGGCGCGCCGGGTGGGGCCGCGAAAGCAGCGGTGCAGGCTGTTGCGGCGATCGCGGCAAACAATGCCGCTAATGTGGGTCGTTTCTTCGTCATGAAGTTCTCCTTTGCGGAATGACAATTAGCAGTCTGCGCGCGATGCAAGCCGACAGCGCCGGCGGGCAATTTCAATTGCCGCAGCGTCGATGACGGCCTGCAACAGCGTTGTTTCACCCCAGGGGGCGTTGCCAAATCAAAGAGTTTACCGTGAACCATGCCGGGTTCTCACGCGGGCCGCGCGGGTTTCTCCCCCGGCACGATAAAGTTTTCGACCGAACTGAAAGCATGGGTTGCGGACGAGTGGGGCAGGTAATTTTTGCAACCGCACGGTCATGCCCGGATCGGCGCGACGGGCCGATCAATATGACCCGTGCGTCTAACTAATGGATATGTAAACGGTTAAGGCAGTCCAACACTGTGAAATCCGTGGCCTGCGATGTCCTGTGGTTCTGGAATCTCAATACTGTCAAATGGGGTCGCTTCTCTGGCGACTTGTTTGACACCGCTCGCTGAATCGTGCTAGGTTCCCCCGCCGCAATGACGGGAAGCCGTCGTTTGGGCAACGCAGAGTCGAACTTGGGAATCGTCCGGCAGCATGCCTGGAGTCGAAGTCGGCGTGTGGACGGGAGTGGGATCGTTCAGTCCGGGTGGCCGGGCGTCGATATAGCCGCGTGGGGGCGGCAGGCCGGTTCAAGCGACGCCGTGGGGAATTCCCCGCTGCGCTGGCCTTTGGACTCTTGTGAAAAGAGCATCGTTCAAGCATGGCAAAGAAGACCGCCAAGAAGAAGTCACCTGCCCGGTCGGACGAAGAGACCGAGGGACAGGGTCCATCTGCAGGCGGCAAATCGCTTGTGATTGTCGAGTCGCCGGCCAAGGCGCGCACAATCAACAAGTACCTCGGCAACAAATACATTGTTCGAGCCAGCAAGGGGCATGTGCGCGATCTGCCTGCGCACCGCTACGGGATCGACCCCGGCCGGAACTTCGAACCGACCTACGAGATCCTCCCCAGCCACGAAAAGACCGTGGATGAATTACGGAAGCTGTCGCGCGATGCGGACGAGGTCTTTCTCGCGACCGACCTTGACCGCGAGGGAGAAGCCATTGCATGGCATCTTGCCAACGCGCTGGATCTTCCGGAAGACAAGCGCCGCCGCGTCATCTTCAATGAGATTACCAAGAGCGCGATTCAGGAGGCCTTCAAGAAGCCGCACGAGATCGACATGGCGAAGGTCGATGCCCAGCAGGCGCGGCGCATCCTTGACCGCGTCGTGGGCTATGAACTCTCGCCGCTCCTGTGGAAGAAAATCGCCAAGGGTCTGTCGGCCGGCCGCGTGCAGTCTGTTGCGGTGCGCCTGATTGTGAATCGTGAGGACGAGATTCGGGCGTACGAGCCGCAGGAGTACTGGGCGCTGGATGGAGCCTTTTGCGGTGATCCGGCGAAAGTTAAGGCGTTGCTGCCTGAATGGAGGAAATTCCTTGAGACAGGTGGCGAAGCCGGCGGCCTGCCCACACAAAAAGACATGATGGCGTGGCTGGGCGAGCACGGCGGCTTTGAGGCCAGTCTCGCCGAGTTGAACGGCAAACCGTGGAAGCCGGAAGGGAAACTGACCAAGAAGCCCCGGGCCGGTGCAAAGGATACTCCGCCGGTGACCGGTGCAACGGCCGCCGAATTGGCCGCCCGGTATGACTTTGAATTCACCAGCGCGCAGGGGCAGGCGCAGCCGCTGGTCGAAGCCCTGGGCTACCACGTCCGCGAGGTCAAGACGACCGAGTACGAAGAATACAACCATCTTGGACTGAAGCGGATCGAGCTGATCGGCGGGTTGGACGCCGGCAAGGCACCCAAGTTCATCGTAAAGAACGTTGAGACGAAGCGGTCGCGCACGCGGCCCACGGCTCCGTTCACGACCGCATCGCTCCAGCAGGCGGCGGCGAATCAGTTGCGGTTTCCCACGTCCAAGACGATGAAAGTCGCGCAGGCGCTTTACGAAGGCGTGGACATCAAGACGGGCGAGGGCAACGTCGGTCTGATCACCTACATGCGAACCGACTCGACGAATCTGTCGGGCGAGTCGATCCGTGCGGCGCGAGATTACATCTCCAAGTCCTTCGGCGGCGACTACCTGCCCGACAAGCCCCACGTGTATGAAACGAGCGCGAAGCGCGCGCAGGAAGCCCACGAGGCCATCCGCCCGACCGACGTCACGCGATCGCCGCATGCGTTGCGCGGCCATCTGTCCGACGAGCAGCACAAGTTGTATACGCTGATCTGGAATCGGTTTGTCGCCTGTCAGATGACGGCGGCCGAGTGGGATTCCACGACCGTTTCGATCTCGGCGAAGACGGCGGCCGGCGAGGCGCTGTTCAAGGCCAGCGGGCGCGTGCTCGTGTTCGACGGGCATTACAAGGTGACCGGCGTTCCCAAGAGCAGCGAGGATCAGTTGCTGCCGCCGCTGGAGGTCGGGCAGGAAGTCGGGCCGCTCTCGCTGCATCCGGCGCAGAAGTTCACCGCGCCGCCGCCGCGATACACCGAAGCGTCACTGGTCAAGACGCTCGAAGCCGAAGGTATCGGACGCCCCAGCACCTACGCCGCCATTATCAAAACGATTCAGGATCGCGGCTACGTCGAGCAAGAGGATCGGCGGTTCTATCCGACGGCACGCGGCGAGCTGGTGACGCGGCGGCTAGTCGATCATTTTCCCAAGATCATGGACGTGCGTTTCACCAGCCACATCGAGGAAGACCTCGACAAGATCGAAGAGCGGGAGATGGAATGGCACGACGTGCTGCACGAGTTCTATGACCCGTTCAAGGAAGCACTGGCCAAGGCCCATGAGGACATGCAGGCGGTTCGCGCCGAGGCCAGCGAATACATGTGCGACTTGTGCGGCAAGCCGATGGTTTATCGCCTCGGACGCAACGGCCGGTTCCTTTCCTGCACGGGCTATCCCGACTGCACGAACGCGAAGAATGTCGATCGCGAAGGGAAAGTGATCGAGCCGATTCGCGGCGCCGCGCCGTGCGAGGTTTGCGGTAAGCCGATGATTCTGCGCAAGAGCCGAATGGGCCATTTCCTGGGTTGCACGGGCTATCCCGATTGCACGAACACGATGCCCAGCAACGAGCGCGGAGAAGCGTTGCGCCGCGTCAAGCCCGACGAGCTGAAGCAGCCCTGTCCGGAGTGCGGCGGTGAAATGACGATTCGCTTCGCTCGCGGGCGTGCGTTCTTCGGTTGCAGCAAGTATCCCGAGTGCAAGGCGACCGCGCCCGCGCCCGATGATGTCTTCATCGAGAAGCCCAAGCCGGAAGAAGCCGGTGTGCGCTGCGATAAGTGCGGTCGGCCGATCGTAATTCGCAAGAGCCGGCGGGGGCCGTTCCTGTCTTGCAGCGGATTCCCCCGGTGTCGCAACGCGATGCCGATGGAGAAGCTGGACCACTTGAGGGAGTTGGAAGCCAAAGGAGAGATTCCCGAAGCCCCCAAGGAAGCGCCAGGCGGAAAGAAGGGCAAGGCGGCCGGTCGAGCGGCACGCGCCAAATCCGGGGGAAAGGCGAAGCGCCTGACGAAGGAAGAAGTCGCTGCGCTGGGTCCGCCGCCGACCGGCTTCGCGTGGACGCTGACGGGCCGGCCGGTCGTGGAGAATTGGCCGGAAGGTTCGCTGACGTGCTATGAGTGCGGCGGGGAGATGTCGCTGCGGCAAGGGCGCTTCGGGCCGTTCTATTCGTGCGCGAAGTGCCGTGCGGCGGCGAATCTGCGCGGCGACGCGAAGAAGCGCGCCGAAGCCGAATCGCCCCAGCAGGAGCGCGCGAAGCCGATTGAGACAGATGTGAAATGCCCCGACTGCGGCAAGAAGATGCTGCTGCGCCTCGGCCGCACCGGCCGATTCCTCGGTTGCAGCGGCTACCCGAAGTGCAAGAAAACGATGGAAGCCCCGGCCGGGCTGCTGCGCGAAGTGGCGGAGCTGGCCGAGACGTAAGCGGGGTTGCCCACGCCGCGACATTTAATGCGGATTCGGTACCAGCAGTAATTTCGTGATGCTCGGGGGGATCGGCACGCGCGGCGGAATCCAGGCGACTGGATAGACATCTTTCTGATAATCCCAGTAGGGCGAGCGCTCGTAGAAGAATGCCAGCCGGGCGCGCGGGTTGGCGGCCTTGTCGGGATTCGCCTTGAGCCATGTTTCAAACTCGGTTCGCAGGGCAGGCTCCTCCGCAAGCATGCGATCGGCCATCGGGCCCATGACGTAATCCTCAAAGTATTCCTTCTGCTCGAAGATCGGCGTAAAGAAGCCCCAGCGCACCAGGGCATCGGGCGCGAGCGGGTCCAGCAGGTGCACGGCCACCGGTGCAGTGGGCGAGTCGAGGCGAACGAGAAAACCGCCCGCCGCATATGTGCGCGATTCGGTGAGCGGCTCCACGTCGAAGGTGGTCATGAATCGGCCTTCGAATGGACGTGCGTCGAATTTCACGTCGCGAAATCGCGCGCTATGGACTTCCATGGTGATGGCTTCGGGCAAGACCTGAACAAACACGCCATGCAGCGCGAGGCGATCGGCCACAGCTGACCATTCGCGCGGAATCAGGTAGGCCCGTGGTACCGGCGATGTGCGAACGATCTCATCCGGGCGCATCAGTTTCGAAGGGGTGTCAACGGGTTTGGCATGGTCCCAGCGAGGCAGCTCCGAGTTCGCAGCCTCGCAGTGCACCATCTGGTGCTCGAATCCTTTGAACAGAATCGGTTCGCCTTCGCGATGCGCCGGCTGGCTGGTCGCCAGGACGATTCGATTCTCCGGCGCGGTTTGCGAAGAGAGGCGCCGCGCCCAGTTGTCGGACGCGGTCACGGCATTGCGCAACGCCTGCGGCTCGGCGGCGATGAACTCCAGCGTGCGGACCAGCAGCGAATACGTAGCCTTCAGCCGCGCGCCGAACGGTTTGAGCATGTGCGTCTCGACGAGAACGGACGGGCGATTGGTGATCGCGCCGTAGCCGGTTGAGAAGCGGGGCGAAAACTCGCCGGCGACAATCCCGGCCGCCGGATTGACCCGATCGATCATCTCAAAATAAACCTGCGGCTTATGACCGTCGGCCGCGAGGATCGTCAGCAGGTGATCCTCCAGACGGCGCGACCATTCCGCGACGGGGCGCGCCGTCTCCGGACCGCTGGGGACGAAAAACGTCACGTCGTACTGAAAGTCCGCGCCGTCGGTGGTGTGCGTGTCGAAGAACAGATCGGGCTTCCACGCGTGAAACATGCGCAGCCAGGCCTGCATCTCGCGTGCGTCGGCCTTCATGAAGTCGCGGTTCAGGTTCAGGTACTGCGCCGTGCAACGCCAGCCCATGTTCTGCGGGCCGTTCTGATTGATGCGGTTGAACTCGCTGACGCGCTCGTGGCCGTCGACATTGAAGATGGGCAGCACGAGGAGCGTCACGTGATCGAGCAGCGATGCGCGTTCGCGCGTGATGGCGATGTCGCGCATCAGGGCGAGGCAGGCGTCCTTCCCCTCGATTTCGCCGGAGTGAATGCCGTTGGAGATCAGCACCACGGGCTTCCCGACCCGCGCGGCCGCGGCAGGTGTGAACGCCTGATCGCGCGAGAGCACGACCAACGGCATGTCGCGCCCCTGCGGCGTCGTACCGATCGACAGAACGCGCACCCAGGATGAGTGCTGCGCGAGCCGGCGGCAGTATTCAACTGTTTCATCATACGACGCGGTACGCGTGAATTCGGACTGCTCGGCGCGCGTACGCCATGCCGCGGGATCGGCGGGTTGCGCGCAACCGAGAGCCAGCGCGCCGGCGAAAAGGGCTACGAGCAGTGCCAAGCGGGGAATTCGGGATGACATGGGGCGAGAGTGTAGGGCGTCGTCGAACGAGGCACAAACGGGACCGCCCGAATCGGCCATGCGAAGGGAGCCATGAAGGCCGCGTGATTGAAGGAGCGGTCAAACACAGCTAAACTTGCGGGGCTATGGGTGAAACGCATCCCGAGAAACCAAGTGCCGCGGGGCTGCGGATCGCGCTTGTGGCGAGCCGGTTCAACGAGTTCATCGTGCAGCAGTTGGTGGACGGAGCGCGGGCTGCGTTGATGGAGCACGGCGCGTCGGCGGGGCAGATTCAGCAAGTCTGGGTTCCCGGCGCGTGGGAATTGCCGTTTGCGCTGAAGGCGCTGGCCGGGAGCGGACGATTCGACGCGCTGGTGGCACTGGGTTGCGTGATCCGGGGCGAGACGTCGCACCATTTGTATATTTGCTCCGAGATGGCGCGGGGGATCGCGCAGGTCTCGCTGGACTCCGGCATTCCGATTGGCTTCGGTGTGCTCACGACGGAGAACGAGGAGCAGGCACTGGCTCGCGCGGGCGGCCCGAAGGGCAACAAGGGCGCCGATGCGGCCCTGGCGGCGGTGGAACTGGCGCAAATGAAGCGAGCGTGGAAGTAACCGGGTATGGATAGACATCAGTCTCGTATTTTCGCGATGCAGGCCGCTTGCCAATTGGAAGCGGTCGGCACGGCGTTCCTAAGTGACTTAAACGGTTTTCTCGCGGACGAAGGGGCAAGCGGAGCGACCGCAGCGCGCGCCCGGCAGTTGGTCGAGCAAGTCGAGGCGCACCTGACCGAGATCGACGCGCGCATCGCGGCGGCGGCGGTGAACTGGGAAGTGAAGCGTCTCGCACCGGTGGACCGCGCGATCCTGCGCGTGGCGGTCTGTGAATTGACCGTTCTTGGCGATACGCCGCAAAACGTCGTCATCAACGAAGCCGTGAACATGGGCAAGGCGTTCGGCAGTGCCGAGAGCGGCTCGTTCATCAACGGCGTGCTGGATTCGATCGCGCGCAGGCTGGTGAGCGAGTCGTCGGGGGCTACGGCTGCGTCGCCGGAGGGCGTCGCCGGGCAGGAATCGGCAAGCGAGGCGCCACATGGGGCTGTTTGATCGGTTCAAGAAGGCGCTAAGCAAGACGCGGACGGCCGTGGCGAGCGGCTTTCGATCTGTGCTGCCGTTCGGGCGTAAGATCGACGAGGCGCTGCTGGACGAAGTGCACGACACGATGATCGGGGCGGACTTCGGCCCGGCGACGGCGGGCAATCTGATCGAGGCCGTGCGAGCGGCGTGGAAGAAGGGCGAGATCAAAGAATCGCAGGAGATCGTCGATTTTCTCAAGCGGCATATCGTCAGCAAGTGGCCGGATGATGTGCGCTCGCTGGCAAAGGCGGCGAGCGGGCCGACGGTGGTGCTGGTGGCGGGGATCAACGGCAGTGGGAAGACGACAAGCGTCGCGAAGCTGGCGAACTACCTCAAGAAGGATGGCAGGAAAGTGGTGCTGGCGGCGTGCGACACCTTTCGCGCGGCGGCCGTGATGCAGCTCGCCGAGTGGTCAAAGCGCTGCGGCGTCGATCTGGTGAAACACGAGCAGGATGCTGATCCGGGGGCGGTCGCGTTCGATGCCTGCGAGGCAGCGGTCGCGCGGAAGGCCGACGTACTGCTGGTCGATACGGCCGGCCGGTTGCACACGCAGGACAACCTGATGCGCGAGTTGAACAAGATTCAGCGCGTGGTGGAGAAGAAGATCCCCGGCGCGCCGCACGAGGTGCTGCTGGTGCTGGACGCGACGATCGGCCAGAACGCGGTGAACCAGGCGCGGGTCTTCGCCGAGCATGTGAAGGTGACGGGCATCATCCTGGCGAAGCTGGACGGCTCGGCCAAAGGCGGCATCGTCGTGGGCATCCGCGATCAGCTCAACGTGCCAGTCAAGTTCGTCGGCCTGGGTGAGACGATCGACGACATCGAGCCGTTTGACCCGCAGAAGTACGTCGAGGCGCTCTTTGCGGAGTAGCGGCTCGGGACGACGTTCTCGCCAACGTCAGTAAACGAGCCGCGGGCTTCAGCTCGCGCGGCCGTTCAGACGGCGCGACATCCTCGCGCGGAATCATATCGCGATGACAATTGAATGCCAGGATCCGATTGCGCAAGCCATCGGATAATCATTCGCTCCCTATGGATTCGCTCATAGGGCACACGCAAGGTGCCCGCTCGCTGGCGCTCGGGGCTGTGATCGCACCGATCACATAATCGTGAAATAGACGCTCGCCGCGTAGTCGTACAGCTCCGGCGTCACGCGCAACGGTTCGCCGAGGTACAGGCAGCGGTTGCGAACCTGGAGCAACAGGTCGCGCGGCTGGCAGCAGCGGAACGGCCGGCCCTTGGCCTTGTAGTGCGTTTCGACGAGGTAATCGAGCGCGGCATAGAAGTCCTTGTTCAAATCGAAGCCCATCTTCGGCGCGACGAAATCGAAGAGCTTGCGATATTGCTCCTCGGTCGGGTCGGGCACGTTGATCTTGTACGGAATACGCCGCAGAAACGCGTCGTCACACAGGTCCTTCGGCTCCAGATTGGTTGAAAACACGATCAACTGATCGAATGGCACGCGCAGCTTTTTGCCGTTGGGCAGCGCCAGAAAGTCATACCGCTTCTCCAGCGGCACGATCCATCGATTGAGCAATTCGATCGGCTTCATCCGCTGTCGGCCGAAGTCGTCGATCACCAGCGTGCCGCAATTGCTCTTGAGCTGCACCGGCGCCTCGCACGTCTTGCTCGTGCTGTTGAACTGCACTTCCAGCGCGTCCATCGTCAGCTCACCGCCGACGACGATGGTCGGCCGCTTGATCCGCACCCAGCGCTCGTCGAGCATCTCGTGCTTGTAGATCGTGTTCTTGCGCACCGAGACTTGTTCGTGCGCAGCCGGGTCGAACAGCTTGATGATCAGGCCGTCCACAATGAGGCATCGCGGAATGTAAATCTCGTCGCCGAAGCAGCGCGTGATCCGCTCGGCGATGCTGGTCTTGCCGTTGCCGGGGTAGCCGTAGAGAAACATGCCGCGGCCGGAGTTGATCGCCGGGCCAAGCACCTGGAACATCTCGTGTGACACGAGCAGGTCATCAAACGCGCGTTTGAGGTCCTCGGCCTGGGGCGTGACCGTGGTGATCGTCTGCGCCGTGACGCCGGCGATGTAGGCTTCAACGGGGACCGGCGCGGGGCCGACGTAGAGCGATTCGAGCATGAAACGCCGGGCGCGATCCTTGCCGGCATCGGTCAGGGTGTAGCAAAAATCATCGAGGTGAGCGGTGCCGGTATAGACGACGATCTGTTGCAGCTTGAGGCCAGCGAGGTATTCGATGACCGGCGCGGTCGGCAGGCAGAGTTCCTCGGCGATCTGGCTGCCGACGGCCGATCCGACGCCCGCGAGATACTTAAGGATCAGCGATTCGACGACGGCGGTATCCAGCCCTGCTTCCTTGAAGTCCTTGGGCGGCTTGGGTACGAAACCATTCGACGCCATGGGCTTCGGAGCGTGCGAGGCGTTCGAGGCGCATGGAATAGGTGCGATCTCCGGTTGGGCCGGTGCGGCGACGCTCATGAGCGGGACTCCTGTGGCAAGATTGCACGAAGATAAGGATACCAATCATTCGGCGCGGTCGCGCGCGTCCGAAACTAATTCGGCCCGGTGGAAACGCAGCTTGACAGCGGATTCGTCGGCGCGCGGCGGCGTCCCGTAATGACAGGGCGGGTGCGGTGTTGCGATCGGTGTATAATCCCGGCCTATGACGCAACTCGATTATCGCACCGCCGGCGAATCGCACGGCCAGGCGCTGATCGCCCTGGTGGAGGGCGTCCCGGCGGGACTCAATCTGGATGAAGACGCGATCAATGATGCGCTGCGCCGGCGGCAGGGGGGATTCGGCCGCGGCGGGCGGATGAAAATCGAACAGGATCGCGTGAATGTGCTTTCCGGCGTCCGTAAGGGTGTCACGATCGGGTCACCTATCGCACTGCAAATCGCGAACAAGGATTGGCGGATTGACGAGGCGCCGGAGATCAGCCGCCCTCGGCCCGGTCATGCCGATTTCGCGGGAGCGATGAAGTGGCTCACGGCGGACTGCCGGCCGGTGCTGGAGCGGGCCAGCGCGCGGGAGACCGCGGCGCGCGTGGCGGCCGGCGCGGTGGCGGCGTTGCTGTTGCGCGAGTTCGGAGTGGAAGTTGCCGGGTATGTGACGCGAATCGGCGGTGTGACGGTCTCGCCGGATTCGTCGGGTGAAGCCGTGGGCAATGTCGCGGAGATTCGCAGGCGGCGCGACTCAAATGAAGTGTATTGCGTGGACCCGGCGGTCGCGCCGGCCATGATCGATGCGATCAAGGCGGCCAAGGCGGCAAAGGACACACTGGGCGGCATCGCGGAAGTCTTGGCCACTGGGATACCTCCCGGCCTGGGGAGTTGTACCCAGTGGACGGAGCGACTTGACGGAAGACTCATGGGGGCGGTGGGTGCGATTCAGGCGATCAAGGGGGTCGAAATCGGGCTGGGCTTCGGTTGTTCGACCCGCACGGGTAGCGACGTAAACGATGCACTGTATTTCGACTCGGCATTGCGAGAATCGTGCAATCTGGGCTTTACCCGTCGGACAAACCACGCCGGCGGGCTGGAGGGCGGAATGACCAATGGCATGCCGATCGTGGTGCGTGCCGCGATGAAGCCCATCAGCACACTCTTGCAAGGCATGGATAGCGTGAATCTACGCACACTCGACCCCGAGCGTAGTGACTATGAGCGAAGCGACATTTGCTCGGTCCCGGCGGCGAGCGTCGTGGTCGAAAATGTGGTTGCCTTCGCGTTGGCACGGGCCTTCCTTGAGAAGTTCGCCGGTGATACCATGGACGAAGTTCGGGCGGCCGTTTCGAATTTCCTGCAGGCGGCCCGTCGCCTGTCGACCTCGCCGTAGCTGGCCGTTCAACGCCGCTGCGGTCGTGAGCCAAATGTATGATTCTGACCGGTCGAAGCCGAGTCGGTCTCGCAATTCTGGCAACCCTTCTCACCGGCGGGTCGATTTCCTTCACATCGGCCTATGGTCTGCGTATCGGCAGCGAATCCTATCGGCGCGACGTGGAGGCTGACCTCACCGAGTTCTTCGAAATGCCGTGCGATGTCGGCAACATTCGCGGAAGCACGTTCAGCAGCCGCGTCTTCGAAAACGTAAGCATCTTTCTCCCCGATCGGCGCGATCGCATCTTTCACTGCAAAGCAGCCATCTGGGAAGAAGAAGGCCGCGGGTCAGACCAGCGCCATGCCCTAAGCCTTCACGATGGCGTGCTGCTGCTCGGCAGCGACCGATGGGAGCGCGGGGACTATCGCCAGGTGTTTGAGTCCGGTCTCGGCCATGATTTTGAGGACCTTCGACTGGATCGCGTGGAGATGGATCGGTTCGAGGTCGCCTTCGCGCGCGGCGGCGTGTCGATCCGCTGCCGCAATACCTCCGGCACCATCGACATGTCGGATCCGCAGGACGGCGTCGCACGGCTTCATGCCTACGAACTCAACGGTCATGCGATCAGTCAGGGCGTGCAGATTCATTCGCGATTCTCGCCTCGCCGGGGTGTTCAGGTGCGAGAGGTGCTTCTGACGTTGCCCGAAGTGCCTCTATCCATCATCGGGCTGGATAGCATCATGGGCGTGCCGGTACAGAGCGGCCGATTTGCCGGGAGCGTTCAGTTCACGAATGTATCCGACAAACCCGAGCTCTGGCTGCGCGGAGACCTGCGCGACGCGAACCTCGCAGAACTGACGCAGCGTTTGCCGATCGGGCCGCTGGAGGGGGTTGTCGGCGTGACCGTCTACGGCGCTCGGGTCGCGGATTCGACCGTGACGGACTTGCGCGGCGAAGGGCGAATTCGAGACCTGATTCTTTCACCGATCGGTCGCATGATTATCGGTGAGCCGCTCGATGGTCGCGCCACCCTGGAAGTAGACGATGTTGACATCTCGATGGGGACGATTCATCGCCTGCGGGTCAGCGGATTGGCCACCGATCTGTCCATTGAACAGTGCCTCAAGCCATGGGGGCGCGGCGCAGCAACGGGACGGATGTCGATTCGAATCAACAACCTCAACATCGTCGAAGACACGATTCAATCGGCGGACATCGTGGTATCGGTTACGCCGCCGACGGGCTCTACGGGAACAATCGACCGTGCGCTCGTGTTGTCTCTTGCGCAGTCGGCGCTGAATTTCTCCTGGCCGTCGATGCTCCCGCTGGACATGCTGCCCGAGTCGATCGAGTATCGTGAGTTCGGCGTTCGGCTGCTCGTACAGGACAATCAACTGCAGGTGCTCGGGACGCACGGGCGAGGCGGCAATACGATCCTCACGATTTCGGTCGGCGGGGTTCCGTTCGAAGTTCTCAAGGGGCAGCCCAGGCGGTATGACCTGGAGCCATGGATTCGTGACTTGCGAGAACGGCTGAAGGGAATGAATGAGGAAGAAGTGCGCGACTGGCTGCAATCGAGATCGGGAGCAGGGTTTTGACCAACCGAGGAGTTCCTGGCATTATTGCGCAGTACGCAAGTCGCTTTGCGCGAGGGTGGTTTGGTTGGTGTGCATGACCTGACCCCGGTGAGGGCGTGCAGTTGGAATGATGCAAGGTTCGCAGATTTCGATGGTTAGAGATGTCCGCGGCGGCCTCCGGAGGCAGGATGTGGACACGCCAAGAAACTCTGCACAAACAGATGGAAAGCGTCGACAATTCAATATAATTGCCGGCGCGGTGCGTGGCAGCAATATTCTTCAGCGACTCTGGCGCCTTGAGCGACCGGGGTAGAAAGGTCACCTACATGGCGGACATCTTCACAGTTGAAAAGGCACAGCTTCAACGCCTCATGACGCTTTGCCGACACTTACAGCCCAAGTCGGGGACACCCATCACCCAGTTGATTAAGAAAGGCAAGGCCTCGCGGCGCACGATCTATCGCGATTTCTTGAGCCTCAAGGAATTCGGCATCAAGGTGGAACTCGGGCAGGGTGGATACTACATCCGCCAGTCAACCGCCAAGTGCAAGCAGATGTTTTGCGATAATCTGCGGAAGTCGCTCGACAAGATGGTCGCCAGTTGCATGTAACAATGGGACGCAGGCCGCGCACCGTCAAATCGCATCCGCGCGGCGTGCCTGCAACGACGGCTCGCCGGGGCGTTTGGTCGGTTCGGTGATCGATGCACTGCGCCCGGTTGTCTCACATGATCGCAACAAACTTGCGGATGTTGCGGATGAGGGCATCTGCCGAAAGCGGCCGCGACAGATCAAACGGCAGGAAGCTGCCGTGGTTGTGTTCACTGGCGAGAATAATCAGCCGGTCAAACAGGAGGACGTAGCCCATCTCCTGCGGCTGATGCCCGGTGATGAATACGTCGATCTGGAGTCTGGCCGCCAGCGCGTCCAGTTGCTCGCGCGAGTGCCGCCGCCCCCAGACAAGGTTGAAAATACTTCGATCGGAGGCCAGCGCCTCCCGCGTCGGGGCGCGATCGAAGATCGAGTAATCGAAGTCCGCCATGTCGTGCGCGTTGGGGAGAGAGTGTGTCATCCAGACGCGATTCTCCGTGCGCACGGCCAGGGCAAACGACGCGATGAATTCGTTCAGGGCCGCCAGCACGTCCGTCGCACGGGATTCTCCGTAAGCTTCGGCTACGGATCGATTGAACTCGTCGATCACGGCGCGCCCGTTCTTAGCGATGGGATACCCGGTGAGCTGTGCCAGTTCATGATTGGATTGCAGGAAATGCACCTGCTCCGGGAACTGGCACTTGTACCGCGCTGCGGCAAGCGCCAGTTCGTGTGAGCGATCCAGCTCGCGAGTGTTCAACTCGGCGTGGACCAGTTCGTGCAGGATGACGTGCCGCGCGCTGGCGCGGTCGAGCATCGCATAGTGCGTGAGCTTGTCGAAGTTCTTGCGATTTCCGTGCAGGTCACCCGTCATCACGCATTGGCCGTACCCCGGTAGGGCGATGATTCCACCCTGGCGGAACGGGTCCTCGCGATTGTGGGCCGCGGCTTGGAGGAATGCGTCGATAGCGGCGGGGGCGTCGATCTGGGGGGCGAACATACTCACGGTGTGGTCTCCGGGCCGCTGCGACGCTCGGTCGAATGATGCGGATTGATGATTTCAGAAATCGCAGAGTAGTCAAGGGAGTCGTCGCTCGTCGGCGGTATGGCGGGAGTCGCCCTGGATACGTCCGCGGCGGCCGAAAGTTCGGGATTTTCTTGAGCGGCTTGCGTGGCGTGCCGCTGGGCGGCCGGGAGCAGGGCTGAGAGTCGACCTGAAACCTCCACCATGTCACGTGGCCGAACCGCTCGATCATACGCGCAGCAGGCCATGACGAGCCGGGAAAGGGCTGGTGGTATCGTCGGGTCCAAATCGATGGGGGTCGGAGGCGGTTTGGTTGAACTGGCCGTGGTGCCGCGCGATCGCCCATGTCGCGTGATGAGCGTCGGGAACGTTTGCCCGGTCAGGGCCCAATAGAGGGTGGCGCCCAAGTTGAAGACATCGGTCTGCTGCGTCAGTGAGCGTCGCTCGACCTGTTCAGGGGCGATGTAGTCCGGCGTGCCCTGGATGCGGGGTTTGCGATGGCCGATCGGGCAGCTTTGACCGAAGTCGATAATCTTGACGGATCCATCCGCTCCGATGATGACATTTGTCGGTTTTATGTCGGTGTGGAGGAATCCCGCCTGATGCATGGCGCCCAGTCCCTCGGCGATTTGAATGAACAGCCGGAGCAAGTCATCCAGGCGGTCGGGACGGCGCCGATCCAGGCTCAACCCCTCGACGAATTCCATCAACACGCGCACCTGCACGAGCTTAAGAAGGCGGCGCGTCCGGAACAATTCCAGGGACTTGCGGAGGGTCGGGTGGTTCAGCCGCTGCGACACCGTGAATTCGTTGATTGCCTGTTGGAGAAACCGGTCGTCTTCGTGAGCTTCGCGTGTGACGCGCTTCAGCGTATAGAGCTTGCCCGTGGCGACGTGCACCACCTCGTACACGGCAGAGCGCGCGCCATCTCCCAGCTTGGTTACGATGTTGTAGCCGGGCAAGATGTCAGCCACCGGGATTCCCTGTGGGGAGGAAGAATCGGGAGCGGCGGCCAGTTCACATGGGCCGCTGCGAACCTAAGTTTCGCTGCCAGTTCATATTAGGAATGCACCGAGAGTCGGTCAACCGGTCCAAGGGGGCAGGTCGGCGTGGAACCGCTCGCCGGCTCGCGACCGGGGCCGTTTCTGCATCGATTCTTAGCGCTGGATATCGGCCGTCCGGCAGAGCCGGTGCTCGGCCGCGGTCAGCAGCGCGATGAATTCATCGGGCGTCGACGCGGCGCGCAGATCGTCAAGCAGACGTGCGTCGATAAGAAGCTTGCAGAGGCGCCCCAGATAAAGCAGATGGCTGACGTGGTCCGGAGCGCAGACGAGAAAGAAAAGATCCGTCAGCCCGCCGGCCCGCTCGCCAAACGCGATTCCGTTCGCCGTGCGCATCACAGCCAGGACCGGCTGCTCCAGGTAGATCGGTTTGCAGGGATGGGGCACAGCGACCCCGCGCTCCAGAGCCGTCGACGAATTCTGCTCGCGTCGCGTCAGCTCGTCCGCGAGGTGAGCCGCGTCGATCGCCGGATCGCATTCCGACGCGAGATCGGCTAATTCCCGGAGCAGCGCCGCCCTGGTCTTGGGCGACGCATCCAGCCGAACGGCACGGGGCGTGAGGACATGGGCCAGCAGCAGATCAGCGGCGGCCGCAGGGTGCGGATCGCGCTCCCGCCGCCGCGGGAGCGACTCGATGTTTTTCTCAATCCAGTTCCAGATTTCACCGGCGCGGAACTCCCACCGGTCCTTCACGCGCAGGCCCGGAAGGATTCGCTGCTCGGCCATCCGGACGACTTCGCGCGTCGAGACGTGCAAGGCCTGGGCAACCTGTTGAACGGTCATGATTGAACGGGGCACGCGCGGTGACTCCGGACAAGTTGGAATGATGCGACTCGTCGCCGCTCCAACGCCTATTCTAATGGGGTATCGGCGGTTTTCGGCTCGAGGGGATGGTTCGGCGTTCGAGCATTATTCGATGTGTACGTGAAATTCGCCGTTTTCGGGCCGAATTCGCACTGCCGACCGTCCCGACAGCACGGCATCCAGCAGTTTGCCTACTGCCTCGTGGCGCCATCCGGTGCGTAAAAGCACCGGGCCTGACGCGGCCCCGCTGATGACCGAGCGGGCGTAGTCTTTCAGGTCGCTTCGAGACGCCAGGAGGCTGTACGCGAGGGCATTTTGCCGGCAATGATCGCGAAGGATTCCCGTAAGCAGCGAGAGCATGATTTCTTCCTCCTCGGAGTGCTCGCGCGACGGCAGCGCCGGCGGATGGGCCTCTGGCGGAGCATGGCGCGCGCGGTCGATGGCGCTGCCCAGACGTTTGAGGATCGCCTGCGGCAGGTTCATGCCTCGGAGCGTCGACAGCTTCGATGGCTCGGTCCAGCCTCGCCTCGCGAGTTCGATCACGAGAAAATCCTTCAGCACCGTTCGAGGGGGGCGATTGCGCTCGCGGGCAATGGCATCGCGCTCGGCGAGAATGGCGTCCACGATCGCCAGCTCACGTCGACTAAGTGAACCGGCGCCTTTCAGCCGGCGGCGTTGATCGTCCGGTTCGATGATCCGAATGGCGTTCGAACACATGCGTTGCGATTCCTCGATGGCCCACGCCTCGCGTTTGCGACTCCGCAGGCGCTGGCGAATCGTGGCGTGCATGCGGGGGAGAAAGGCCACGTCGGCCGCTGCGTAGTCAAGCTGCTCCGCAGAGAGCGGTCGCTTCCGCCAGTTGGTCAGCGTTTGCGATTTGTGCATGGCGACGCCGGCGACAGCCTTTGCCAGCTTGGCCAGACTCGCGGGAAAACCCAGCCCGATCATGCCGGCGGCGATTTGCAGATCGAACACGTTGCGCGGGTCGCAGCGACTCAAGCGGCGACAAATGGCGATATCCTCGGAGCCGGCGTGGACGATCTTGCAGACGCCGTCGTCGCCGATCAGGTGCCAGAACTCGGAAAGATCGACGCCGCTCAAGGGATCGATCAGGGCGCACTCCTCATCGGTGGCGATCTGGACCAGGCAAATTTCCGGCTCGTATTGATCTTCTCCCACGAACTCGGTGTCGAACGCAAACGACTCGACTCGTGCGAGCCGCGCGCAAAGGGCCGCAACGTCCTTGTCCCGAGTCAGCAGCGTATGGGGAATGTTTGACACGCCAGGGGCCCATCTATCGTACCGGCCCCGGGGCGGATGCGGGGGGCGATGCGCGCAGCATAAACCGGAAACGGCCAACTCGCCATGCGTAGATAGAGGAGATCGATCTACCGTCGGCGTCGTCGCGCAATGACGGTCAGCCCCATGGCCAGCAGGGTCAGTGTGGCCGGCTCGGGGATGTAATGATAGACGACGTCCACCTGCATGCCCGCCTTGCTCTGGCCTTGCGAGTGGACGTTCCCCGAGTCGCTCGTGACACTGACGAACCCGGTGCCGGTGGCGTTCACACTCCAGTTGTCGCCGATGAATCCGGCCGTGAAGTGAATAAGGTCCGCCGGGTTGATGAAGCTGCGGGTTACCATCAACGTGCCGCTGGTACCGAAGTTTGCAGTATCCGTGCCCGTGAAGTCCATGGTGCCGTCGTTCGCCGTGACAAAGGCCGCCGAAGCTAGCCCTCCCGCCATCGGACCAAGGCTCCAGAGCACCGGTGGGCTGGGGCTTGGCGTGACCGTGACCGTCGCGACCGCATTGATGTTCGACGGACTGGGGCCGGTGTTCTCGGCGACGATACTGGCTTCGAAGTTAGCGCTGATCTTGACGGTGACAAGCGTCAATGTGCCGAGCGTGGGGTCGAACTTCGGAATGGTGACAAACTGATTCCAGTTCGTAAGTTGCAAGGGGACAATGGCGGGCGGCAGCACCTGCTGGAAGTCGGCGCGAACCGAGCCGGCGGCCATCGCCATGAGCGATAACCCCGTTGCTATTAGCAGTTTGTAGCAATTCCGCCGCATCGGCCTCTTTCCAAATTCCCGCCCTGGACCGCGAGCGCAGTATGCGCGCGGCCACTTCCACTCCAACGTCCGACTGATTTTAATTCAGAATGGGAATGCGATCAAGTGTTTAACTGGCAAAAGGTTACGAGAATACGTGCCGTGCAATTTGTCACATCCGACCCCCTCTAAGTTACGTAACATGTTGAAAAGAAGAGAGTTAGAGCGATTTTCATTCGCACGTAGCGGCGTAGCCGCAATGTTTGAAGAAGC
>CAZQCF010000024.1:0-62600 GCA_964592235.1 uncultured Planctomycetaceae bacterium | reverse complement strand
GCCATGAGCCATTAGCAATTAGCCGTTAGCCTTTGGCTGTTAGCTCGAAGCCTTTTGCCGGAAACGTATTGAAATGGTGAAGGGGACAGTGGTCAGTGGGCAGTGGGCAGCCGTAGGGTGCGTCTCCGCCACGGCGGATCTGCGACTCGACGCACCAAATGAGTCGTGTCGGGCCTGCAGACCCGACCTACGGAACTTCGGACGTCACCTACGCGATTTATCATCGTGACCCCACCCTTTGCTTTGCAAAGAATGGGGCACCCAATCCGCAGCCGAACTGCGCCTGTCCGCCCCGGCGGCTCGGTGATGCGCCGCGCCATGAGCGACGAGGCATCCATGTCAAAGGGGGACCGTGTTAATGGGCGCGGGCGAGGCGGCCGGAGCGCGTGCCCCAGTTGCGCGAGCGGGCGTAATCCAGCATGGTGGCAATGCGGTTCCGGTCAAATGAGGGAAAGTTGAGGCCGCGGGACTGAAGGAAGGCGAGGGTGTTGGAGCAGTCGAACTGCGGAAGGTGTCTCAATCGTGGCAGCAGGAGGTCGTACTTCTCCCACATGAGCGACTCGGGTGTATTCACTTCGGACGTGATTTCCTCGGGCGGGACAAAATACCCCCCATGCAGGCCGAAGTACTCCTCCATGCAGGTCTTGAAGAACTCCCAGGTCGGCGGCGACGGATCGGCAAGGTGATAGATGCGACCGTGAAAGGCGGGGTCGTCCATGATGCGGGCGATCGTCTGTGATGCGAAATCGACCGGCACGAGGTTCTGAATGGGATCGCTCGGATACCCCGGTATCCGCAGTGGAACATATGTGGTATGCCCGTTGTTTCCGTTGTTCTGCTCCTTGAGCAGGCTCACGAGTCGGGCGAACTGGTAAAAGCCGCCGAACTGCGTGGTGTAGCCATTGGCCGAATCGCCGACCAGGAAGCTGGGCCGGTAGACGGTCAGGTTTCGCTCGGGCAGGTTCGACCATTCGCGCAGCTCGGCTTCGGCGATCCACTTCGACCGCTCATAGTCGGTCTGAAACGTCGGCTGTGGCGCGTGAAAAACCTCGCGCACGATGCCCTGGGTGTAGCCGCAGACGTAGGCCGTGCTGACGGCATGAATGGTTCGGCAGCCATTCCGCTCGGCCCACTCGATAATGGACTGGGTTCCCAGCACATTGGTGCGATGCGGTTCCTGGTTGCCGTTGGCGAGCAACTGAAGGCAGGCGGCGCAGGCGACGATTTCGTCAGTTCGGCCCCAGGTCGGCTCGGGCAGTTCGTCGGGCAGGGCGCCCTCCACCAGGACGAGTTGATCGGCATCGACGTACTCGTCGAGGTCCATCTCAAGCGGGCGCATCAGCTTCGTCAGCCGCTCGCGCGATTCGACCAGCGGCGCGCGGAGCATGACGATCATCCGCCTTCCGCTGCGGAGCAGGTCACGCAAGAGGTAATGGCCCAGGAAACCCGTGGCGCCGGTGAGGAACGTCGTGGGGGTTTGATCGATCATTCGGACTCTATGGCGAACGGGCCGACTCGGGGAAACCGCAGCCGGCAATACTCTCCAAGACCCATGCTCGGCCCGGCCGTTAGCCGCAGGGGCGTGGCCTACCGGCCGAAGCAGGCGGCCGCCAAGACGGCCTGATTGGTGGGCGACTGTCCGCCATTGGACAGGTAATGACCGCGCCCGACGCTGCAAATCGCAGGTGGAGCATTATTAAGAATCGGTGGACGGTCCGCAAGGGGGGATTATGGCGAGAGGACACGTTGCCGCCGTCGCGTTTCAGGTTAAATTCGCGGGTTCCCAACCCCCAGCAAGCGAGGCGGCACATGAGCGACGACAAGCGAATCATCGTTGACGACGATTGGAAGCAGCAGGCGGCCCGCGAGAAGGAGCAGCTCGCGGCGGCCGTGGAAGAAGGCGGCGGCGGGCGCGAAAGCGTCGGCCCGCTGCCCGAGGGCGGATTCGCTGGCCTGGTGCAGTTGCTGGCGATGCAAGCGCTGGTTGGCCTGGGAGGGTTCGCTGGACCGGGGGGGCAGGAGATTCCGCCGAACCTCGAACTGGCCAAGATGCACATCGACATGCTCGACATGCTTGAGCAGAAGACCAAGGGCAACCTGACGGCGGATGAGAAGGCGATGCTCGATACGACGCTTCATCAACTTCGGATCGCGTATGTGGAATCGGTGCAGTCTGCCGCGCCGATCCGGCCTGGCGCGCCGCGGTGAGACGCACTCATCCGAATCGTACGCAATACACCGGCGGCAGGTGAGCGGACAGGTGCGTCCATCGGTCGCCGCCGTTCTCGGTGATCCAGACCGATCCGGTCGTGGTGCCGAAGGCCAGCCGCTCGCCGGTGTCATCAATATCGAGCGCATGGCGGAAGGCGATGTCGTAGGCATGTTCCTGCGGCAACCCTTCACGGAGGACTTCAAACGTGTGTCCGCCGTCGCGCGTGCGCGAAACGACGACCCGTGCATCGACGGGGACTCGTCGCTCATCCTTAACCGCCGGAACAAACCATGCGGTTTGGCCGTCGCGCGGGTGAACAGCCACGGCAAAGCCAAACCCGGACGGCATTGCACTCTTCACTTCACACCACGACTCACAACCGTTCATCGTGACGAAAATGCCGTTGTGATGTTGCGCCCAGAGCGCGTCGGGATTGGCGGCGCATTGCACGACGCGGTGGGGGTCCTGGATGTCGGGCGTGCCGGCCTGTTCGGGCGGCATGTATTCTGCGCGCATGCCGTCGGCCTTGCAGGTCCACGTTTGGCCGCTGTCGCGGGTCACCCACACACCGCCGCAGGAGATGCCGATGGTGACATGGCGACTATCGCGTGGATGGACGCAGATGGAGTGAATACCGGGCCAGTCCAGCCCGCCGCCGAACCACTTTCGTCGGGATGGGTGATTCCAGAGCGATTGCACAAGTGACCAGCTTGCTCCCGAATCCGTCGATTTGAAAAGGCCGCCGGGAACGGTGCCGCACCAGAGTACGCCGGGTTCGGCGGTGCCACCGGCTTCAAGCGACCAGATCAGCTCCAGCTTGTTGGAAACGGGCGTGCCGCGCATGGGACACAAGACTGGCTCCTCACCGGCTGACGGTTCCGGGTACGTCGGGACGCCAATTTCCTCCCAGGTCTTGCCGTCGTCGCGCGAGCGATGAATCTTGGAACCGAAGTGCCCATGTGCCAGGGCCGCGTAGAGTGCGCCGTCGCGCTGGTCGGGCAGCATCATGGGGATGTTGTCGCCGAAGAATTCGCATCGGGCGATCTTCCAGCCGGCGGCGCCGCGGTGGACGGTGAAGAGACCTTTCCGAGTGGCGACAAAAAGACGATCTGCCATAGGAACTCCTTGACGAGGCTCAACCCCCGGAGAGCGCCTGCATCACATGAATGCGGCTGCGGTCGCCGACTGAATCGGACAGCGCGGCGCGATCGCGAATCGGCTTGCCGTCCACAAAGATCACGATGTGCTTGCGTACTTCGCCGTGTTCATCGAGGACGTATCCGCGCAGGCGATCCACCTCGCGGAACACGGCTTCAAGCACCTCACGCACGGTCGCCCCGGGCCGCTGCATCGGGGCGCAGGCGATATGGCGCTGAATGTTCTGCGTGAATTCAACGTGGGCCACGGCGTATTCCAAGATGGCTCGCTGCCTGCGCAGTATATCGTCGCCGAAAGCGAAACCGCAAATTGGGCCGTCGCGCGGCGTATCGGCCGACTGCCATGCGCAGGCTCCATCGAATCCAAACTCCCTGGCGCGGTACAATTCGCGCATGCAAAACGACGCTTCCCGATCGCGCGATGCTCACGGCGACTTGCTTGAGGAGCGTCGCATCTACAACGAAGGCATTGCCTTGTTCAACGAGGGGCAGTTCTTCGAAGCGCACGACACGTGGGAAGAAGCCTGGAACCTGACGCGTGATCGCCGCCGCGAGCGATTCTATCGCGCCTTGATCCAGTCGGCGGTCGTGCTGGAGCTGCTTCGGCGGGGTCGAGCGGTCGGCGTGCGCCAGGTATTCGTCACCAGCCAGGAGTTGTTCGAGGGATTGCCGGAGACGTTCATGGGGCTGTCGATCCCGCGGCACCTTGAGAACGTGCGTCGCGCGATCGAACCGGCGCTGCTTGATCTGGAGACGCGGCACATCCAGATCGACCCGTCAAAGTTGTTTCAGATTGCGCTCGATTACGATCCCTTCGCGGAATCGCGCAACGGCGAGGGGGCGGAACTGCCACGTTGACAGCTCAACGCGATCCCGCCGACAGGAATCCCACGCTGGATTGGAACATCCGGTCCGGGATGGCCGCGTCGGGTGCGTCGGCCGCCTCGGCCGCGAGGTCGTCGCGATTGGCGAGGCACATTTCGCACTTGACGACGTCGAGATGAAAGGCTGTGTATGACTGCCACGGCTCATCCAGCACGCCGAGCAGGAACGATCCGATGGTGCTGCGTTTGAGGCAGCTTAATCGTCGCTCGCGCCAGACGCGGGCGATGGTGGCATCGGAGGAAACTACTTCGTCCAGCAACCCGCGATCCTCGGCCTCGAGCTGGTTCAGCATCTCACGGAGGATTCCCAGTGCCCGAAACTTCACGCCGGCGATGGACTTCTCATCGCGCCCAAGTCGATCGGCGGCTTCCTTGTTGCGCAGGCCGACGTAGAACAGCAACTCGATCACCTGAAGATCTTCGAGTTTTCCGCGATCGCGAAAGGACTCGATCAGGCCCCGGAGCAACGTGGCGATGACCTGTTCCTGCCGCGCGACGCGCTCGCGGTGCATCACCGATTGACTTGGTGTCTCGGACACGGCAGGTTCGAGCGGCCGCGAGGATTCGTCGGCGTCAAATCCGGGGGCCGGCGCCCCGCCGCGGCGCTTCTTTTCCAGGGCCTCGCCGATTTTGTACCGCACGATGGCGAAGAGATAGGTTTCAAGTGAGCGATCGGGGTCGTAGTGCGGCAGGCTCGTGAGAAACCCAAGGAACGTTTCCTGGAGAGCGTCCTCCGCCTCGCCCACGCCGCGAAGTCGAGTGCGCGCGAAGGCCAGCAGGCGGCCGGAGTACCGATCGATCAGTTGCTTCCAGGCGCGCTGATCACCAGAGCGGATCGCCGCAACCAGGAACGCATCGGCATCGGTGTCTTTTTCCAAGGCGAGCTGTCCCAGGCCGGATGGGGGCGAAAATTCGTCGCGTTGCTTCGTGCGCGAAGCGGCGACTGCGTCGTGTCCTGGCGGCGGCTAGACGGCTCGACCATACCACGACAGCACGCAGCAAACAGCGACGAATGCCGCCGCCACGCCGATCCGGACGGGCCAAGTATAACGCCCGCGCCGCCGTGCGTCGATGAATCCATAGGCCATCAGCACAAACAACGCGACAATCGCCGAGCGCCCGACATAGTGCGGCGGGAGGATCCCGCGCCAGGCCAGTGCGAGACCAATGAGCGACACGATGGTCATCGCACCAATCCAGTTCTTGGTTGATGGATCGGCGTGAAACAATCCCATGGCGAGGGCTGCCCCGAGCAATGCCAGCATGACCAGTGCCAGTGCGCCGAAGGCATTGCCCTGCGCCGTGACGCGACTTCCCGGCCGGCGGGGCGCGGTCGGCGCAAGGGGAACCTTCGTCGAGGTCTCTGGAAGGCCGTCGACGTGGACCGCCAATTCGGACGAGTTGAATTGTACGTCCAGTGATTCGGAATCGACGCTCGTGTCGGGATAAACGTCGCGCGGTGATTCAACGGTGGATGCTGTTCCTTGTTGCCGTGACGCGTAATCCGCTCGAGCGGACAAGGCCTTCCGCCTTTGGGCGTCTGCTTTTTTCCTTGCGTCAACCGTCTGATATCCACTTAGCAGGACTGCGCTGACGGATAACATAGTCACCGCGCCGGCCGCGGCAATCAGAACAGTATGCACCCAGCTTCTGCTTCGAGGGCGGCTCATGAGCGCGCCTCCCCTCCGAAGGGCGAGATCACGTCGCGACCGTTGAGGATGCGCTGCAGCTCAGCCAGCTCATCCTTGAGCAGCGTGAGCATCTTCTGGCTGGGTTGATTGAAATCGGCTTCGAGATCGAGCCGGCATGTGACGCGATGGTCGCCGTTGTCCATCCGATAGGCGGCGATATTGACTCGCGTCTTCCATTTCTGGATGTCGGATTGCCAGAGGTGCGACATCCACTGGCCGCGCGCAAAGCACCAGAGCAGCTCGGAGCGGTTTTCAAGCTGGTACCCCAGCAGTGCCATGTGGCGTTCCAAGATGGACGAAAGCGTCACCGAGGAATCGACGTCGAAAACGCGCTTGATGGGGAGTTCGACCTTGGGCGTCGGTTCGCGCCGCGCGCGGCCCTTCCAGAAGCCCGCGACGATCATGCCGACAGAGCCCAGCCCGAGCGGGATGCAGGTCGGCGGGGCGATGTCTTCCATGTCGTTGCCGCTAAGCGTGATTCCGAAGATGGTCAGGAGAACGCCGGTCAAGATAAGCCCGGCGACGCCGGCGAACTTAAGCCGGCTGGCGAGCTGGTTCCGGCGGAAGGCTTCGTCGCGCGTCTGGGGCGGCGCAGCCGTCAGGGGTGGCGGCGATGGAACAAACCAGACAAAGAGCGAGATCATAGCGCCAAAGAGAAGGAAGCCCAGGGCGATGAATCGCGATTCGCCGTCGAGGTCGAGCAGCCCCATGGCCGCACCGGCCGAAGACGCGGTTGCGGTGCCGGCGAAGAAGATCCCCGGCCGGATGACCCCGCGCCACAAGCCGATGCGGTATTTCCGAATGGCGCGAGTCAATGCGTAAAGAAATCCGTTTTCCGCGACGATGCCGCAGAGGACGGAAATCGCCTGGTCATCGCCTCTCATCTCGGGCATGAAAGCCTGCGCGGCGAAACAGAGAATTGCCGTGCATTGCAGGACACCCGCACAGAGAAGCCACAGGGCGCGGACCCCGCTGCTTCGCGGAATCTGCGATGCCCGATGCTCTTCCAAGGCAGATTCGTGTTGCAACGGCGCCATGATCGGATCGCCACCGCCGATCTTCCATGTAGCACGGCGGTTCTTGTCTCCACTTACGTCTCTCGTTCCCATTTCCACGGCGACAAACGGGCGGAGCGAATCGCCGGTATGAGCGGCCGGCGTTTTCGGATCGGGCTCCAGTCCCTCCTGGGTATAGGAATTCGATCCTTCAATCGCGGCGGGAACGACTTCACCCGGAGCCATGGGGAACATTCCCGCGACGGCTTGCAATGTGAGCGAGGCCGCCGCTGCAATGCCGCCGATCGTCGCCGCGTCCTGATTCGTGAAGATGGCGCCACAGATCAGGCCGCAGACACCGGCATAGAAGGCCGAGCCGAGCGACACGACGCCGCGCCGGCCGACGTACAAGCGCCCATCCCAGTCACAGAACAACATGACCGGGACCATGGCCCGCGCCCAACTGTCCAGCCCGCCCCACATCGCGCTGTTGCCCATCATGGCAATCCACGCGAACGCGGCCATCAGCACACGGGGGATGAATGCGCCCTGGGCATTGAGCCGGCCATACCCAAGCCATGTGCCCAGCCAGACGCCCTGAACGATAGCGAGCATCTCCGTGAAGATGATGGTTGAAGCGACGACTTGTGAACCGCCGCGTTCCGGCGCGACGAAGCTGATGCCGATCGACAGGCCGCAGGCGATGAGCAGGGCGACAACGAGCTTTTCGATCGGGCTGCCGCGCGGCGCCGTGGGATCGATGTACTTTCGCGCGGCTCCGCCAATGAGGCGGCCTGTCAACCGCTCCGCAAGGCGCGGCAGGCGGCCGCCTTGTTCCTGCGGCGATTCGCCGAAGCGATCGGACGCGCGCCCGGTGCGGGGGATGATCGGCGGCGGCAAGGGTCCGCCGACGTTGCTGCTGCCGGCGCCGACGACCGCGACGCCGCCGGGCCGGGGCGATGCGGACAGCGTGGCGTTAATGTCCTGCGCCACGCGGCGAGCGGCCTGCGAAAGGCTGCCCGGTTCGAACGCGGCGACGGATTCATCGAGCGAGGAGACGCTGAACAGGTCGGCAATCAACTCTCCGACGGTCTGGTACCGATCCTTCGGGTCCTTTGCCAGTGCCTTTCTTATGACATCCGGGAATGGGGCGGGCAATTCATCAACCGCGGGCTGCGCGGTGAGGTGCTTCATGAGGACTTCGCCCATTGTAGCCCCGGCGAAGGGCACGCGGCCCAGAAGCATCTCGTACAACATGACGCCCATCGCATAGACGTCAATCGTGCGATCGTAGTTCCCGCTGCCGACTTCGGGCGCCATGTAATGCACCGTGCCGACCGAGACTGTCTGCCCCGAGTGCTGGCTGGCGGCCATCATCTTCGCCAGGCCGTAGTCGCCGATCTTGACGTACCCGTCCTCGTAGAAAATGTTGCCGGGCTTCAGATCGCGATGGACGATGCCGCGATCGTGCAGATAGGCCAGGCCCTTGCCGATCTCGCGCGTCAGGTAGGCGGCCTTCTGCGGGCCAAGACCATTGGGCGCGTCGTTCAGCAAGTCGCGCAGCGACGGGCCGTTGACAAACTCCATCACGACGAAGTAGTCGCCGTCGGTATTCTGCCGAATGTCGTGAATCCCGACGAGGTAGGGACTTTTGAGATTCAGGCAGTGCTGAACCCCGCGCAGCTCCACCGCCGGATTCTCGCGCAGATACTTCAGCGCGACTTCCTTGCCGCCGTCGCTCGTGGCGTAGTAAACCTCGCCAAAGCCGCCGCGGCCGACACCGCGCAGGATCGTGTATCCCGGCAGCGGTCGATCACCCTGACTGAATGCAAAGGCCATGACGTGCGATCCTTCACGAGCGGCGCGCGGCGCCGCGCTCGTGTCTCAACCCACCACTCGTCCCGGCGATGCCGATCGATCCAGGGCGGCGATACTCAATCGAAGGTCACCGATGACAAACGGCGATCCGAGGTTAACCGTTCGCGGGGTTTCGCGGCCGGACATGGGCTTCGCCAGAATCTGCCCATCCCGTTCAAGCAGAACCAGTCCATTCGTCCCGCCGGGGAGCACGACGTGTGCATCGCGCGACGGCGCCATGATCAGCGGCCCGCCCCAGAGCACAACCCGGCGCGACTCGCAGGTCGTGCGAGTGCCTTCGCCCAGGTCGAGCAGGCTTGTGATGCTCTTGGAGCTGGGGCGCAGAAAGCGAAGCTTCACGCGAGAACCCAGGCGAATGCGGTCGTCGTGTTGCAGGAGTGCGTGCTCGACTTTCCGACCGGCCAGCTCCACGCCGTTAACACCTGCAATGAAATGATCCTCGCCGGCGCGAATGATCTGCGCCTGGCGTTCCGACAGGTCGGCGAACAATTCAAGGTCCGCCGAGGCGCCCGGTCCGGCGCGGCCGATCGTTACCCGATCGCCGCGCAGGAGAAGGAACGCGCCAACTCCGTCGATCCGAAGAACGAGGCGACGCGGCAGACCGTTTCCCGGCGATTCGCCCCAACCTTCCTCCGCAGTGGAGTACATGGGGGGCGCAGCGCCACGAGCGGCGACCGGCGCGTTGGCAGGGCGCGGCGGCGCGTCTTCGGGCGTCATGGTGATTCCCGGCGGCATCCGTCCGTCGGAGATCAATCCAAGCGGGCCGCTCAAGAGCGATTGTCTGCATTCCTGCAAGGAATCAAGCCGCGCCTGGCAGTCCGCGAGCCAGTCAGCGGCAAGGCCCAGCTGCGCGATTCGGCCGACCAGGACGCGTGCTTCGGCGAAGCGGTCGCCATGCAAGGCCTGACTTGCCTGATGCGCCAGTTGCAGCGCGGATTCGAGCGATGATCTTTCTGCGGTCATGGAACCGGACCCGGTGGCTTGTCGAACGAGCGAGCGGGCCTGCGCCAGGCGGCCGGCGCGAAACGCTTCCAGCGCCTTGGGCAGCAGCTCTGTGGCGAGGGCTTCGGCTGCGGCGGCTCGTGCCAACCGATCGGCCGCTTCGGCCTCTTTCATCGCCGTCCGGGCTCTTTCGCGCCACGGCTCGACGCGCGCTTCATCGGCGCCACACGATGCCGCGTGATCGAAATCCGCCAAGGCCTCGGTGAACCGACGCGAGAGGAGATACTCTTGGCCGCGGGTCATCAAGGCGTCCGCCAGGCGAGCGAGCAGCGAATCGGCTTCGGCAGGCGGTCGTCCCTTTTGGCCGGATAACAATCGAACGGCGTCGTCCAGCCGGCCTTCATCGAGGGCGAGCGTCGCACTTCGGATTCGATCATTGGCAAGTCGGCCGAACATGAATGGGTCTTCCGTTGACGTACGCTTCCTAACTACTTGTCGCGTCGCTCATTATAACCGCTACGCGGACCGTCGAGGGCCTGGAACGGGTGGCGCCCAAAATAGGATTAAGCCGAGGTTCCTGAATATTGCGGCTCGCGTCGAGCAAAACTAACGCCCCGAATCGGCCAGTGTCTAATGCATCGTTCGAGCGGGATGTCGGGGCTGACTGCTCCGGGCAGATCCTCGATCGAACAACCATCCAAACCTGAAACATTCCCGGCCGCAGGCTGGGAGGAACAACCATCCGCCGGCCACGGCGACCCGGGCGAACTGCGCGCGGCGCGGCCTGGGAAGAGAGAAGGGAGTCAACCATGAAAGCTCGCAAGTGGATCACCAAGCTCGTTCTGTCGCTGGCGCTGCTGGCGGTCGTGTGGCCGGCTTCGGGCTGCCGCCGAGGTTACCGTGGTGGGAATTATACCGATGTCTCCGTAGGCCTGGGATTTCTCGACTTCGGCGGGTACGACTTCGGTGGCTGGGACTTCTGGAGCGACGACGGCTATTATGATGGCGGCTACTACGAGGACGAGTACTACTACGAAGACGGATACGGCTGGTACGACGACGGATGGAAGAAGAAGAACGGTACATCAGCAGCGGGTTTGAAAAAGCCGTGACCGGCCGCACGTACGCTGGCAAGCCCGTTTCCTTTTGACCGGGCACGGCCATTCGATTATCCTTCCATGTACGGGCCGACGGCAACCGCCGCCGGTCTCGTGCATGGGAGCAAGCGGTGTCGCGACAGCCGTTGCCGATCCTCTCGGAGCCGCGGGCCACACCCCGACAATCCACGACACCCGAAGTCCGGCATCATTGCGGATTGTTCGCCGTCTGGGGCCATCCCGATGCAGCGGCCCTGACCTACCTCGGAATCTACGCTCAACAGCATCGCGGTCAGGAAGCGGCTGGAATCTGCTCGCTTCGCGAGGGGCGCATCGACCGTCATGCGGGGCAAGGCCTCGTAACACGGGTGTTTGATGAAGCGGCCATCGCACGCCTGCGCGGCGACGCCGCCGTCGGGCATGTGCGTTATTCAACGACCGGCTCCTGCAACAACGCGAACTGTCAGCCGCTGCTGGTGACGTGTGCATCAGGTCAGGTCGCGGTTGCACACAATGGCAACCTCATCAATGCCGCATCGCTGCGGCGCCAGTACGAAGACCAGGGCGCCATCTTCCAAACCACGAGCGACACCGAAGTCATCCTGCACATGCTCGCCGATCCGGCGCATGCCCGGGCGGACGACCCCCTGGCAAGCGTGCTGCGGCAGCTAAACGGCGCATATTGCCTGCTTTTTATCTTTGCGGACCGGATCGAGGCGGCGCGCGACCCTTTCGGCGTGCGCCCGCTGTGCATCGGCCGGCTTCCCGGCGGGGCGTTTGTCATCGCCAGCGAGACCTGCGCGCTGGACATGGTCGACGCCGAGTATGTTCGCGACGTGGCCCCCGGAGAGATCGTCACGCTGAACGACGCGGGACTCGCGAGCCGCTTCTTTGTCGATACCGGGACGATTCGCCCCGCCCACTGTATCTTTGAACACGTCTATTTCTCCGACCCGTCCAGCGATATCTTTGGTCAGAATGTTCACGCTTATCGCGTCGCGCTTGGGCGGCAACTGGCGCGCGAGGCGCCGGCCGATGCCGATCTTGTGATTCCCGTGCCCAACTGCGCCCGCTGCGCCGCCATCGGCTACAGCGACGAAAGCGGCATCAGTCGCGGTCGCGGTTTCACAACCAGCCACTACTCCGGCCGCAGCTTCATCATGCCGACCCAGCCGATGCGCGATCTCGCCGTCCGAATGAAACTCAACGTGATTCGAGAGGCGGTCCGCGGCAAGCGTCTGGTCGTCGTGGAAGATTCGGTCGTGCGCGGGACGACGACGCGCGGCAAAATGGGAGCGCTTCGCCGGGCCGGCGCGAAGGCGATTCACTTGCGCGTCGCCAGCCCGCCGATCCGCCATCCGTGCTATTACGGCATCGACTTCCCCGATCAGCGCGAGCTGATCGCGACGAATCGCGAGATCGAGCAGATTCGCCAGTACCTCGAAGTGGACTCGCTTGCGTACTTGTCTCTGGATGGCATGTTGTCCTGCGCGAAACACGCACCGGGTCATTACTGCACGGCCTGTTTCAGCGGCCGCTATCCGATGCCGGTCGATCAGCCGGCCGGCAAACTTCGATTCGAGAAACACTCCAGCATGGTGTGACGCGATGCCCCGGTCCCGCAGCGCGTCAACGAAAACGTCCCACGCCGCGCCGGCAGCACGCTCGGACCTTCCCGCCTGGCGGCGCATCGGCGGTCCGCTGGCCATTTGCCTCGTCGGTGTGCTGGCTTACTCCAATTGTTTTCAGGGTGCGTACATCTACGATGATTTTCACGCCATCCAGCAAAACAGCTATATCCGATCGCTGCGGACGGCTTTCGGCGCCCCGCCGCAATCATCGCTCGCTGGGCGCCCGATCACGGCCGCCACGTTTGCGCTGACCTACGCGTTGTTTGAGTACGACGGTCGCGGCTATCACGCCGTGAACCTCGCCATTCACCTGCTTGCCGCCTTGGCGCTGTTTGGTGTCGTTCGCCGGGCATTGCAATCGCCTGCCCTGCGGGATCGATTCGCGGAAGCCGCGTGGGGGCTGGCGCTGGCGACGACCCTCCTATGGGTTGTGCATCCGCTTCAGACGCAGGCAGTGACCTACATCATCCAGCGGAGCGAGTCGCTGGTTGGATTGTTCTATCTGACCACTCTCTATTGCTCCATCCGGGCGATGCACGTTGGCCGCTTCTCGCGCTGGACCGCTTGCGCGGTGGTGGCCTGCGCGATGGGGATGGGCACGAAGGAAGTCATGGCCACTGCGCCGCTCACCGTGCTGCTGGTCGATGTCCTGTTCTTTGCGCGGGCGTATCGCATTGCGTTGCTGAAGCGATGGAGCCTTTATCTGGGACTGGCGGCGGGTTGGTTCCTCCTGATCGCTCTCATGGCAACCGGGCCGCGGTCGGAGTCCGTCGGATTCGGCCTTAACGAAATCTCCCCCCTCGGATACTTACGATCCCAGCCGGGCGTATTGCTTCACTATCTCGCGCTGGCGATTTGGCCAAGTACGCTCGTGCTGGATTACGGCTGGCCCGTTGCAAGCTCGCCAGCTCAATATCTGTTGCCGTTGCTGATGGTGTCGATGATGGGCCTGGTGACCGCATGGGGCGTTTATCGACGACGACCGTGGTCGATATTGCCCGCGTCGTTTCTCATCGTCCTCGCCCCGACTTCAAGCTTCGTTCCCATCAACGATCTTTGCTTTGAGCATCGAATGTACCTGCCCGTGGCCGCGGTCATCCTTGCAGCGGTCCTCGCAGCATTCTCACTCCTGTCGCACCTGCCCTTCGCCGCGCGACGTCCGATTTCCATCGCGGGGTGCCTTCTGGCGGTCGGGTCCCTCGCATCGCGCACGCATGCGCGAAACTCCGACTACCACGATGCACTGCACCTCTGGTCAGTTACCGTTCAGCAACGGCCGGACAATGCTCGGGCGCTCTCCGCCCTGGCGACGGAATACCTCAATCGAGAGCGGTACGCCGAGTCCGTACCGCTCTACGAGCGTGCCGTGGAGATCGAACCACGAAATTGGCGCTACCTCGAGAATCTTGGCCGCGCCTATTACAAAGTGAAACGGCATCAGGAATCCGTGACCGCCTACCAAAAGGCCATCGAGTTAGCTCCGTGGCAGTACACACTGCATTACAACCTCGGCGTATGCTTTTTTGACATGAAACGCTATGAAGACGCCATGCAGAGCTACGTACGGGCGTTGCGATGCGACCCCGGGGCGTACCAGGCCCATTTCAATCTCGCCAACACATTCTTGATGCTCAACCGGCCGCTTGAGGCGGAAGCAGCCTATCGTCGGGTACTCGAAATCAAGCCCGGGTTCGACAAGGCCGTGGCCGCCCTGGAGCGATTGAAGCAGCGGGCCGGCAGCTAGCCAGGCGTTCGGGCCATGGGGCGAACCATCCTTTGCACGCGCGATCAGATCGGTATAATCGCGGCGGACCGGGCGGCTGGCGGTCACCAGGGATGGTCTTCATGCAAACGCGACACGGATCGATGCGACGGCTGGGATGGTTCTTGGTGCTGGCGGGGATGATGTCGCCCGCGTGTCACCGCGGCGAGATCGGCGAATCGGCCGACGGTCCGACCGGTGAAGAGCTGATCCAGTATTACAGTCCGCGCAGCTTGAAAATTCTTCCGTTCACCAAGCCGCGCAGCTTTGACAGCGACGCCGTGCCGGATGGAGTCGGTGTTTCGCTGCGCACGCTGGACGGCGCGGGCGACCCGGTCAAGGCCTACGGCACGTTCATGTTCGAGTTGTACGCCTATCGCCCGGCGATCGGCACGCACAAAGGCCCGCTCATCCGCAGTTGGACCCAGCCGGTGGCGAACATCGACCAGCAGAAGCAGTTCTGGGAACGCGTCACGACGACCTATGAGTTTCAATTGAGTTGGGAAGGTCAGCCGCTCGCGCCGCAGCAGAAATACGTCCTTGTGGCGACGTTTCAGTCGCCCGGCAGCGAACGATTGTTTGACGAATACACGTTTGAGTTCGCCGTGCACCGGGAGGAGATTCTCGATGCGCTGACCGGCGGCGGCCAGTGAGCGCCGGGTCGCGCCGCCGCGGCGATCGGTTCGGACATGAAAGACCCATTTGAGGGACACCAAGGAGTTTGACCATGAAACCGGCAATGATGGGACTTGCAATGGTGATCGCAGGAACGCTGATCCTCGGCTGCGCGCCAGACAAATTGACACGCCAGAACTACGACACGATTCGCGAGGGCGCGTCCGACAAGACCGAGGTGGAGCTGACGCTCGGCAAGGACTACGCCAACCGCGGCGATCAATGGGAATACGAGCGCGAGGACAAACACCTGTCGGTCGTGATCTATTTCGACAACGATGGTCGCGTCGTGCGCAAGGAATGGATTGACGCGAAGACCGGCGAATGGGAGGGTGCGGCTCCGGGGATCGACGAGACGCCGCAAGGTCGCCCGGCCGGCGATTCGACGCGTACGACCACGATCAAGAAAGACTGATTCTCGCCATGCCAGACGGGTTTGCCGATCGGCTTCTCGCGGCGATTGAGCGCCGGCGCGCGCCGGCCGTTGTGGCGCTCGACCCGGTCTGGGAGTCAATGCCCGAGCCGCTGACGCGCGGCGTGGCTTCTGGCGATGGGCCGGCGCTTCTGGCGGGGATGCGTGAGTTCTCGCGTCGAGTCATCGAGCTCATCGCGCCGATTGTTCCGGCCGTCAAGATTAACAGTGCCTATTTCGAGCGCTATCACTCGGCTGGTGTGGCCTTGTTTGATGAGTTGATCGAATACGCCGGGCAATGCGGACTGATGACCATCGCGGATTGCAAGCGCGGCGATGTCGGGCACACAGCAGAGATGTACGCGCGCGCCTGCCTTGGAGAGTGGGATACGCAAACGGGTAGCCCTCGTGCTTCGCCAATCGCGTCAACGCTCCCGGGACATGCGGATTCGGTGACGGTCAACGGATACTTCGGGCTTGATGGCATCAAGCCGTTCATGGATGCGGCGAGGGCTTATGGGCGCGGCGTTTTTGTGCTCGTTCGAACATCCAATCCTTCAGCCGTCGCGATTCAGGACATCGTGCTCGCCGATGGCCACAAGGTTCATGACGTGGTGGCGGAACAGGTTGATGCATGGAGTCGGTCGACGGGGTTGATGGGCGAATCGGGCTTTTCCGCCATCGGCGCCGTCGTGGCGACGCGCGACAAGGCTGACGCGGCGCGGCTTCGCGCTCGAATGCCCGCGTCGATCTTTCTTGTACCGGGTTATGGCGCACAGGGCGGGCAGGCGGCGGATTTCGCGCCTTACTTCGACGCGTCAGGTCGCGGCGCAATCATCGCAGCGGGGCGCTCCGTTATCTTCGCTTACCGAGAAGGTCGGCACCAGCCGGCGCGGGCGGACGATTGGCCGGCATCGATCGAAGCGGCCTGCCGCGAGTTCGCGGCCGACGTGGCGACGCTGACCAGAACTGCCCGCCACCGGTAGTCCGCCTTGCCAGTACAATGTTTCACTTGTCGCGTCTGACGGTCTGCACAGGGGTCATTTATGATGGTGTCGCGTTCCGGAATTCATGCGTGCATAGTAGGCCTGTTCGCGCTGACATGGACGCTGCCCGCGTCGGCGTGGGATGAGCAAGGCCATGCGACGGTCACCGTTCTCGCGCACGAGAAACTGCCGGCGACCATGCCCGGCTGGTTGCGGACTCCCGAAGTCCGCGCACGATTGGCTTATCTTTCGGCCGAGCCGGATCGCTGGCGGGGTCAAAAAAACGTAGACCTGGATCACATCAACAAGCCGGATCATTACCTCGACGTCGAGGCGCTCGAGCCGTATGGGTTGTCGCTCAACAAGCTGCCGCCACTTCGAAGGCAATACACCGATTTACTGGCGACCGTGCGGACCAACCACCCCGATCGATTTCCACGGCCGGAGCGAGACAACGATTACACGCGTCTTACACCAGGGCTGTTGCCGTGGACGATTGCGGAGCTTCAATGGAAAATCGCCGCAAGCTGGACGACGCTCAAGACGTATGAGAAACACGCCGAGCTTGTTCGCGATGACGAAATGCGGTTCGCGCGAGACAACGTCGTGTTGCACATGGGCCTGCTTAGCCATTACGTGGGCGATGGCGCGCAGCCTCTGCATCTGACCGATCATCACAATGGGTGGATCGGACCGAATCCAAACGGCTACACGACGAGCAAGCAGTTTCATTCCTTCATCGACGGCGGCGTAATTGACCTGCACGGGATCACGACGGAATCGCTCCTGCCGCGGGCCAAGGCGCCCCGGCCCGTTCCGGTCACGGCCTATTGGAAGGATATTGCCGTCTATTTAGGGGAGACCCACGCACTGGTGGAACCGCTTTACAAACTGGAGAAATCCGGAGAGCTTCGGAAAGAGGCGGGCAAGAAGTTTATCGAGGCGCGATTGCTCGAAGGCGGAGCGATGCTGGCCGGCACATGGGTCGCGGCGTACGACGGCGCCGTTATCGATGATTTTCGCGTCAGGCAGCTTCTCAAACGTAAACCGGCATCATCGCTCGACAAGCCCGCTTCGCCCTGAACCGGTCACGAAAAACACTCTGTTGAACGGAATGCCGCGCTCGTACGGTTCAGATGTCGTCGTCTTCCCCTTCTTCGTGGAGATCTTCCTCTGATTCGTCCGGAAGATCCGCATCATCCGGTTCGGTCGCTTCCACGTCGACTTGAGGTTCAGTTGGACCCGACGCGGGACCGTCGGCGTTGCCGGCGACGCTGCTGTCGAGGGAATCAACGGCCCTTTTCAATCCGAGCAACCGCCGAGTCTCCGGGACGCGCACAAGCGATTCGGCCAATGTGCGCGCCCGGGTCGCTGTCTCTCGAGCGACGCCGGCTTGCCCGCGCGATTCGAGGTCCTTCGCCCATTGAGCAAGAATCGCTGCGCGAACCTGCTGCGCCGTGCGGCGCGCGGCGGCAACGTCCTCGGGTGCGTCCTTGAACCAATCGGCTGACAACGATTCGATCCGCAGGCAAAGCGCCGCGCCCGCCGCGAAACGTTTCTCGTCGCACAAAGCGCGGGCTCGCTCCAGTCTCGCCCAGAATCCCGCAGCCGGGGACGCCGGCCGGGCCAGGACCGGCCGGAGTACCTGCAGTGCACGGTCCGATCGGCCGGCCCGGCGATAGGCCGCGCCCTGCCACAGCTTGGCGGATTCCGCGATACGCTTGTCTTCGACGTCGAACAGCGTGGCGAGTTCGCCGCAGGCGGCGACGACGCGTTGCCGGGAGGCGGGGGTCTGGGTCAGTTCGCCCAGCGATGCGAACAGGTTCACAAAGCTTGTCAGTTGGTCGCGTTGAACCTCCAGGGCGTCGCGCGATTCGGAGGCCGCCAGTTTCGCCAGCTCTCGCGATGCATCATCGAGTTGCTGCTGCGCCCGCCGAACGGCCGCGAGCAGGGCGGGGCGTGCCGACGTGTCTTCGCAAAGCTCGCGGAACAACGCCGGCGTGGTATCGACAGTTAAGATTCGGTTGGCCTCAAGGAGTCGCTCACGGATGCCCCGATCCGCGGAAGCGGCGACATCGACGTGTTCTTGCGTGACAGCGGCGGCCGATTGCGTCGTGTTTGGTGGCTGTGCACAGGCGCGAATTCCTGGGCCGACCGGCCAGCACCATGCGGCAAAAACGGCGCACCCCATCGCCGCGACCGTGCGAAAGACTGATCTGCAACGACACGCACAGATGCCGAGGCAGTCGGAATTCCCTGCATAACTCAATCGATTTGAGTTCCCATCCATGGCGTTCCTCGCGTGTTTAGCGATTATAGGGTCGGCTCGTCGGGCGTCAGCAGACAAAAACTGGCTGAAATTGCCAAAGCGCAGGGAGTTGTCGAGCTCGCGCTCAAGCTTGGGTGGACAGTTCGACGATGCTAGAATGCATAGGACGCCTCGCCGGATCGAGCATCATACCTTGCCAAAAACCAACACCAACCGGATTCGAACGTATCTCGCGTACATCGGGCTGGCTGTTTTTGCTGCTGCGTGGGGGGGGTGCGGATTTGAGCGCATCCAACCGGCGCTTCCCAATGCGTTTCCTGATTTTGATTTTGAAGATCTCCGCGCGATCCAGCGCGATGAGCGACTCACCGTTGATGAGCAACGAGAGGCAGTTCGCGCCGCGATTGGCGCGCCCATGACGCCCGAAGGCGATCGACTGGTAAATTACCTGTTGAGCTTCACGATTCCTTGACTTGGAACGGCCCAACAGACCACAATAGTCGCGCATGCCCAAGGCCTCGCGCGGCCTGCAAGAAAAAGGAGCTCCCCCGATATGGCAATGAGAAGCAAAGTGATCCGTGCGGTCGTTTCGTGTTCCCTTCTGGTCGGCGTGTTCGCCGGTTGCGATGCGTTCAACGCGCTGTTGAAACTCGGCGATTGCAACGCCGGCTACCTGACGGCGAACGAGATTCTCGCGCTGAACACGTCAGCGCGTGATTTCCTCGCGTCGCAGGATCCGCCGGCCACGATCGACGTGATGACGCCGGCGCAGTCACAGGCCCTGGCGACGTTTCTCGAGTTGAACCAGGCCCAGTGCCTGGAGGAGATTCTGAATCTGCTCGAGCAGGATCCGTCGACCCTGCAGGGGCTGGCCGCGTTGGCGGCTGCGTTTGAGGGCACCAACAGCCAGTTCGATCCGGACACGGCGACGCGTGACGACATTGAAAACATCTTTAACCAGGTCTTTTCCGGCGCCTCCAGCGGAAACACCAATGGGAATTCGAACAGCAACGGCAACGACAATGATGACGACGATAACGAGAATGAGAACGAGAATGAGAACGACAACGGCTGACGTTCTCTGATTGACTTGAGTAACGTTTAAGGCCCACGGTGACTCCTTGCCGTGGGCCTTTTCGTGTCGACACCAAACTTCTTTTGGTCGGGGGCGCGACGCGGCGTTAGAATCCTGCCGGCCCGCCTGTGGTCGATTGTGAGCAGGCGGGCGTGAGGGTCGTACGACAGGGTTCGTTGTGTTCTCTGGAATCATTGACGCTGTTGGCGAGGTCAGCGAGGTCACCGCCGTCACGAGCGGCGTCACGCTCTTCGTGCGTGCGCCGAATTATTGGTCTGACGTGACGCCCGGCAGCAGCATCGCGATCGACGGCGTTTGTCTGACGGTAACGAAAATCGCCGGCCATACCGCATGCTTTGATGTGGTGGCCGAGACGCTTCGCCGGTCCACGCTGGGCGAGCTTCGCCCTGGCAGTCGCGTGAATCTCCAGAAGTCCCTGCGCGTTGGGGACCGCGTCGACGGGCATTTTGTGCAAGGGCACGTTGATGCGATTGGCACGGTCTCGCGCGTGGAATCGACGCAGGCGGAGAGCAAGTGGTGGATCCGCATCGAGGCCGACGCGATGCCGTGCATCGTTCCCAAAGGCTCGATCGCGATCGACGGGATCTCGCTGACCATCGCAAACGTGCAGCGTGACGAGTTCAGCGTTGCACTGATCCCCACAACGCTGTCGCGCACAACCATCGGCACAAAACAGGTCGGTGCAAGAGTCAACCTTGAGACGGACATCGTCGCGCGGACGGTGGTTCATCAACTGAAAGCGATCATGCCGCGGGGCGCCAACTAGCCCGTGGCAAGGCTCGGAGCGCGTCCCACGCTTCCTTCGGAACTCCGAGTCGGTATGCACGCGATGATTCGCCTCGCCCCCGCGCGGCGGCTACACTTTCCACGTCATGAACGGCGACAAGCCACCGCAATATCCGCTGCCGACCATCGGGATCACCATGGGCGATCCCGCGGGAATCGGCGCCGAGTGCATCGTCAAGGCACTGGCCGATCATTCGCTGCGCGAGCGAGCCAGGTTTGTTCTGTATGGAACCGCGGAGCACCTGACCTATGCGGCGGATCTGGCGGAGACGCGTCCTTACTGGCTTCAGGGCACGTTGGAGGATGCCCGCCGGGTTCTGTCGGCTGATTCGCACCGCGTGGCCGAAAGCGTGCGGCACCCATCGAGCGGTTGGAACGGATTGAATGACGGATCGCTTTCTTCTCCCCTGGGTGGGGCCACGGAAGAAACATCCGTTCTCGTCGCCGATTTCGACGATTGCAACGTCGACGCCCGACCGTTGCGAAGACCGTCAATGGAGGCGGGGCGGGCTTCGCTTCGCTTCATCGAAGAGGCGGTCACGGATTGCCAGAAGGGCCTGCTCGATGCGATTGTGACCGGGCCGATTCACAAGACGGCCTGGAAGATGGCCGGAGTGCCGTACCCGGGGCACACGGAACTGCTCGGCGCGCGTTTCCGCACGCGGCGCATCACGATGATGTTCGTCGGCGGGCCGCTGCGCGTGGCCCTGGCCAGCATTCACGAGCCGCTTTTTGAATTGCGGCATCAATTCACGATCGGGCTGGTCTTTCAACCCATCGACCTGTTGCATTCGGCGCTGCGGGACTGGTTCGGGATCGCCCGGCCGCGCATTGCCGTGGCGGGACTGAATCCGCACGCGGGGGAGAACGGCCTCTTCGGCGACGAGGAATCGCGCGTCATCGAGCCTGCGATCGAGATGGCTCGCGGTCACGAGATCGACGCGCAGGGGCCGTTTCCGGCCGACACGCTCTTCCGCCGGGCGGTGCACGGCGAGTTTGACGGCGTGGTGGCCATGTATCACGACCAGGCGCTCATTCCCATCAAGCTGCTGGCCTTCGACGAGGCGGTGAACCTGACCCTCGGACTGCCCATCATTCGCACCAGCGTGGACCACGGCACGGCGTTTGATATCGCGGGGAAGAATCAGGCGGACCCCGGCTCGATGAAGTCCGCAATCCGCCTCGCGATTGAGCTTTGCGGGAAGCGCCGCAGCGCCGGGTCGCCCTAACGTGGGCTTCGATCACGGGTCTAGCAATGTACCGGTGCGCCGGTACGCGGCCCGCTAGAATTGAGTGGACCGTGGGCGTCCGGACCTCGCAGAACAGGAGCACGGCGCATGGATATTTTCAATCTGATCCTCGAGCTGATCTTCGCCATCCTGGATCTGATTTTCGCGTTCGTTTAGGTCGGCCGCGCAAGCAATGTGCATCCGAGCCGCGACCGTGAGGGAGTGCCCGCGTACTTGGCGCATTGTCGAAATCGCATGGTCAGCGGCGCCCCGATGAAGTTCGCGGCACCGCAGGTCGTTCCGGCTTGGGCGCGGTCGAAGCCAGGCGCAGCCATGCATCGCGCAGTTGCGGGATGGCTGCGAGTCGACGGGCAAAGTCTCGCTCTTTCCTGCCGCCCTTGGCGCGAAAGGTTTCAGCGATGGCACGCCGCACTCCAGCCGGCCAGCGTATAACTTCGGCTTCAATGGGCCGCAGGAGGAGACTAAGCTGTTCGAATCTGATCACCTCCGAGTAGGTCATTCCATCCATCGGCCAGGCCCCGAACAATCGTCGGATCATCCGTTCCGATTCCATGCCAGACTCTGGGAGCCTTGCTTTGGCTTGTTTTCCAATCCATTGCGTCGTCGCCAGGCTTAATGCCGTCAAGTCGAGATCGGTCGACGCACTATCGTGCAGCGATCGTTCCGCATTTACGACGGAGATTGTGCCGTCTTGAGAAGGTGCGTTCAGATCCAGCAGCAGTTTCCCCTTGGCAAATCGCCGCAACACGGCAGGCGGCGAGCGATATCCGCGCCTCGCAGCGATGCGCTGTGCCTCTACTTTGGCGAGACGTTGCAGCGCGGCATCGGTGGGCCGAAACCCGAGGCGATGGTAAAACCAGAATGCGCCGGAGCGAATCGCCTCGGGGTTGTCCGCTCCGAACTGGAACGGATCGACGTAGATCCGCGTGGATTTGAATAACTGTCGATAGACGCGGAGCACCTGCGCGAATGTGTAGGCCGATTCGCCGCCACGAAATTCGTCGAAGATGTTGACGCCGATCTCGCAGCGATCGAACAGCACCCAGCCGCCGCCGTAGGCGACCGGCACGCGATTTCGCGCAGCAACGAAGCCGAAATAACTCTCGATGGGCAGCCGCCAGGGGGGGCTCATGCCGAATACGGCGACATCGATCCCGCGCTCAAGCTGATGGAAGTACACCTCTCGAGGATTCACATAGGTCAGCGTGTCGATTTCGCGGTTACGCGTACAAAGGGTGAGACGGCAGGCGTCGAGGAGCTGCTCCGTCGCCGCGCGATTTGATTTGACCGAAGCAGGTAGGCGGCGCTCCATCAGGGTGCGAAGTTCAACTTTCTTGAGGATCGGCTCTCGCTGATGGAACCCGCGCCGCGTCGGAAAACGGGCGAATGATCGCGAAGCTTCCGAGCGAATCAGTTTCCAGCGAGTCGCTAAACCCAGAGACTCAAGAAGGGTCTCCCCGATGGCAGGGGAACATTCCAATCTGCGAAATCGCCCAACAAGATACATCATCGCCGGCATTCTTCCGCGCGCGAGGTCCACCCATTCGTGCGTGGATAGATGCTCGGCGTAAAGCCCGTCGCGCTCGGACGAGCGCACGAGATGCGGAAGAAACGCTTCCAATCGCTCGATCGCTTCTTCATCGCTCCAGTCGATGTCAACGTCCCTGGGGAACTTCGTCGCGAGCCACCTTAACATGGAAAGTGAGAATTCGTGCGTCGTGGTCGTGCCGAATATGCCGGAATTGGCCTGGCGCCGGCTTAGCGTCTTCGATCGTCTGACCGTTCGGCACAATTCGCGCAGGCAGTCCCTCGCGAGTCGACTCACGGTCGCGTCATCCGGATAGGCAGCGATGAACAGGAGCGCGTCGTGCAGTGTACGGACTTGTGCGGCTTCCACGAGCGGTGATGCGATGAGCGCGCGGAGCGCGGCGGCTTTTCGTCGCGCCGCCGCGCGCGAGAAGTCGCTCCGCAGTGCAACCAACGTTTCGAGCGGTCGAGTCACTATATGCGGATTGTGCGGTGGCGCACGCAACGTTCGCAAGCGAAGCCGAGGCTCATTTGGCGAGTCGTCATCAGATTCGGCTTTTGCGGCTGAATTGCAGTGCGAAGGGGCGTGCCCTATGATGGTGCGTCGCTCGCCTGTGGGTCGGGCACGGAAGAGGGCGGGCAGTCGCACTTCATGGCCAAGAAGGTCATTATCCTCGGTTCAACCGGCTCAATCGGACGCAGTGCGCTAAGCGTCGCGCAATCCCTGGGTGACGAATTTGAAATCGTCGGGCTGGCAGCCGGCTCACGTTGGGAGACGCTGGCCGATCAAGTTGGTGAGTTCCGCCCGCAGGCCGCCGCGATCTGCGACGAGTCGGCGGGAGGCAGGCTCTCCAGTCAGTTGCGCGCGAATGGATCTCAAACGCGTGTCCTGACCGGCGCCAGCGGCCTGGTGCGCCTCGTTGAAGAGACGGATTGCGATTTTGTGCTTTCGGCCATCGTCGGCGTGGCTGGGTTGCCGGCGACCCTGGCGGCGGTGCAGCGCGGCTTGACGGTCGGGCTGGCCAACAAGGAGTCGCTGGTTGTTGCGGGTGAGTTGATGATCTCGGCCGCGGCACGCAGCGGCTCGAAGCTCCTGCCCGTCGACAGCGAACACTCGGCGATTTATCAATCGTTGCATTCCGGGCAGCACGAGGAAATCGAGCGTATCTTTCTGACGGCGTCGGGCGGCCCGTTTCGGACCTGGCCTCTGGAAAGAATGCGCGCTGCGACGCTGCACGATGCACTGCGCCACCCGACGTGGGACATGGGTCCGAAAATCACCATCGATTCGGCGACCATGATGAACAAGGCGCTGGAAGTGATTGAAGCGCACTGGCTGTTCAAGGTCGATCCGGAACGTATTGAAGTCGTGATCCACCCGGAGTCGATCATCCATTCAATGGTCGCCTTTCGGGATGGGTCGGTCGTCGCGCAGATGGGCAGCCCCGATATGCGGACGCCGATCCAATATGCCATGACGTATCCGCGTCGGCTGTCGGGCGGAGCGGCACGCGTGGATTTCTCCCGGCTGGAACGCATGACCTTTGAGCCGCCCGATCCGCACCGGTTTCCGGCGCTGCGATTGGGGCACGCGGTTGCGCAGCAGGGTGGCACGGCCGGCGCGGCGTTGAACGCGGCAAACGAGGCTGCTGTGGCGGCGTTTCGCGAGGGGAAAATCGGATTCCTCGACATCGTTACAAGAGTGGAAGAAGTACTGGTGCGCCATCCTTTTGAGGCCAAGCCCACGCTCGACACGCTGATGCAAGTCGATGCCTGGGCACGGCAAGAGGTTCTTCAATGCAGTGCGGTTTCTTGATGTCGGCTGGTGATTTCCTCGCGGCCCTGGATTTTCGCCAGCTTGGCGCAAACCTGTGGTCGATCCTGCTTCTCGTCGCCGGCTTTTCGCTGGTGATTTTCGTTCACGAGTTGGGCCACTTCCTCGCTGCCAAGTGGGCCAAGGTTCGCGTCGAGCGATTCGCCATCGGCTTCGGCAAGGAGCTGTTTGGTTTCACCCACGGCGAGACGCGCTACTCGTTCAACATTCTCCCGCTGGGCGGATATGTCAAGATGCTTGGGCAGGAGGATTTTGTCGTCGACAAATCCGGCGAGCTGAAAGTAAAGGCCGATCCCGATTCCTTCACGCACAAATCCATCGGCCAGCGCATGGTGATCGTCTCGGCCGGCGTCATCATGAATCTGCTTTTCGCCGCAGTGGCGTTTGCCATTGTGATCATGGCCGGGCGAGATCGGCAGCCGCCGGTCGTCGGTGATGTCGCTCCAAACTCGCCTGCCGCGCGGGCCGGGCTGCAATCGGGCGACCGAGTCGTTGGGATCAACGGCAAGGAAATTCATTCTTTTGAGGAGTTCCAGTTCGCCGTCATGCTCTCTGACGTGGATGAGCAGTTGACGCTCGATGTCGAGCGCGGCGGCAAGTTGCTGGATCCCAAGCCCGTCGTGCTGCCCGAGTTCAAGAAGGACCAGAAGATCCGCCAGATCGGCATCTCCAACGGGCGCAATCGCCGCGTCGCGATTCCTTCGGTTGCTCCCTCGGAAGTGGAGTCGCCGGACCGGTTGAGGCAGTTCGACGAGCTATACCAGATCGTGCTGCCCAATGGCGAACCAAAAGAGTTCAAAGACCCCGGCGTTTTCAGCCGTGCCTTGATCGAGGCGCGGGGCAAACCGGTTGAATTCGTCGTCAGGCGACCGAAAGATGCCGCTTCATTGACAGCGGAGGCGGTCCTGGGCCATGAGCCGGCGCTGGACACGTCCGAGGCGCGCGTGAAGGTGCAGGCCGTGTGGTCGCCCATGGCGTACGAAGAGGGTGATCAGGTAACCGGCTCGCTCCTGGGGCTGGTGCCGCGGCTTTCCATCCGGATGGCGGAAGAGAAGAAGTCGTTTGAGGCGGCTGGAGCGCAGTTCGGCGATGTCATCGCTCGAATCGGCGGCGAACCGTATCCGAGTTATGCACTCGTTCGAAAGATCATCGAGGAGAATCCCGGCAAGTCCGTCGAGTTGGCTGTGTCGCGACCCGGTGCGGCTAATCACGGCCTTTCGGCGGCCACCATCGCCCTGCTTGTGGAACACCGCGAGATACTGATTGCTGCGGCGCTGAAGGATGTGTCCGCGGCGGCCGATCAGGTGCGCGATCTGGCGAAGAAGCACTTAGCGGAATCGGATGTCGAGAAGCTCAAGGTCGCGACGGCCAGGCTCGGCGACGGCGCCGCGTGGCGGAAGTGGCTGGAAAATGTCGACGTGCATGAGCTTCAGCCGCTTGTGCCGCGCGCGAACTTCGCGTTGATCGGCAAAGCACCGCCACCCGCGATTGACGCGATGCTGCGCACAATGGACGAATCGCATCTGGTCGTGGCGGACGTGGTGGCGAAATACGGTACGGCGGAGACCGCGGCGCACGCCGCGGGCATTCCGGTGGGCGCGGTTATCACGGCTGTGGACGGGAAGCCGGTGCGGCAATGGTACGAGTTGAGCGAGGCGTTTCGTGCGGCGGCAGGTCGATCGGTTGATCTTACCTATCGTGCGGCCGACCTGCACAAAACGGTGAAAGTAAACGTACCCGGGGACATCTGCGCGGCGCTGGACATGCCGCAAGGTTCGCGGATCGCAAAGATTGATGGCCAGACGGAAGTAAACGTTACCGATGCGGAGGGCAACCTGCGCACGTTGAGTCTTCCCGACTGGCGAGCTGTTCGTGAATTGCTTAAGAAGTCCGTCGGGAAATCGGTGCCCGTCGAATACGTCACCATTCAGGCGGAGCGCCGAACCGGTACATTCGCCGTTACAGAGTCCAACACCGACCCGTGGCTGCTGCGTGTTCAATATCAGGATTCATTCATGTGCTATCCGCTCATCGAGCGGTACTCGGAATCGAACCCGATTCTGGCGATGACCGAGGGGTTCCGCCAGGCCTACATGGCGACGTTGCAGACGATCCTCTCGATCCAGCACATGGTCTTCACGCAACAGGTCGGCGTCGAGAAAGTCAGCGGGCCGGTCGGCATCATCCGCATCGGCAGCAAGGCGGCCGACGCGGGCATCATCGGCCTGCTCTGGTTCCTCGCGGTCATCTCCGCGAACCTCGCGGTGATCAACTTCCTGCCAATGCCGATCGTCGACGGCGGGTTGTTCCTCTTCCTCGTACTGGAGAAGATTCGCGGCGAGCCGGTCAGCATCAAGACACAAGTCGCGACGCAGCTCATCGGCATCGCCCTGATCGCCACGTTGTTCATCCTCGTGACCTATCAGGACATCAAGAACTGGATTCTGGGAGCGTAGCGGCGGCGCGGCCATGCCGGCGACCACCGCGCGAACCGATCAGCCGCCGATCTGTGACATCTGGCGATTGCCGTGATAGGAATGCACCTGCGGCTTGAAGGCTACGCAGTCGATGAAGGCCCGGTGCAACCGTTCGGCCGCCTCGCCTGGTCGAAGTCCCCGCAGAAGCGGTCGCAGCTCGACTTCGCCCCCATCAAACAAACAGCTTCGCAACTGACCCTCGGCGGTGAGCCGCAGGCGGTTGCACGTCTCACAGAACGGCTTGCTCATCGCGCTGATGAAACCGATTCGCCCGGCCGCGCCGGGGATGCGCCACACCTTGGCGGGGCCCGAGCCGGAATCGTGTGCGGCCGGCTCCAATGGACCGAACCGCGCCTCGATGGCTCGGCGGATGTCTGATTCTGCGACGAATCGTGCCTCGTACTGGCCACCCAGTCGCGTTCGACCGAGCGGCATGTACTCGATGAACCGTACCGTGCGCGGCACGTTGAGGGTGAGTGCGGCGAAGTCGGCGAACTCATCGTCGTTGATCCCGCGCATCGCAACGCAGTTGATCTTCGGCGGCGAGAAACCGGCAGCCTGCGCCGCCGCGATGCCTGCCCAGACCGCGCCGATATCCGCACCGCGTGTGATGTCCCGGAATCGCGATGTGTCCAGCGTATCGAGGCTCACGGTCAGACGATTCAATCCGGCTGCCTTCAACTCCGCAGCGAAATCATTCAGAAGCGATCCGTTCGTGGTCATCGACAACTCGGCATCGGCCGAGAGCGCTCGCAGCAGCCGCACCAGCCGCGGCAGATCGTGGCGCACGAGCGGCTCGCCGCCGGTCAACTTGAACCCAGTGATTCCGTGCCGCAAGGCCGCACGGGCGACGGCGACGATTTCCTCAAAGGTCAGCAGTTCGTCGCGCGGAACCCAGTCGAGCTTCTCCTCCGGCATGCAATACACACAACGGAAGTTGCAACGATCGGTCGCGCTGATGCGAAGCGTGCGGACCGACCGAATGTCGCGCGGGCCTGTGATTGCCGCGGCGACGCCCGGCCGGAGATCCGCGTATTCTTCAACAAGCGGTAGCGAGATTGCCATGCTTGTCCGATTATAACCGGCAGGAGTGGAATGACAGCGGCGATTCGATTGCAATCCACGGCATGGCTGCCACCCCTCGCCCTCGTGTGCGAATAAGCGTTTGATGAGCGCGAAACGATGTTCGCGCATGGTCGGGACGGTTGGTCGGAACCGGTGTGTTCCTGCGAGCGTCTAATCTGATGAGGCTGGCATCACAACCTGAAAGGCATTTCGAGTCATCGCTGGCGGGATTATCGCCAGGGGACGAGGCGGCGGTGCTGGCGCGCTGCCGCGCCGGAGATGCGACCGCCTTCGCCTTGCTGGTGCGAGCGTACCAGGATCGTGTTCTGAACGTCTGCTGGCGGATGTGCGGCCGGCGAGAGGATGCCGAAGACCTCACCCAGGAGGCGTTCGTGCGGGCGTTTCAGCAGATTCACCGGTTCGAGGGCAAGTCGCAGTTTTATACGTGGGTCTATCGAATCGCGGTGAACCTGGCGCTGTCCGCACGTCGTCGCTCGCAGTTTCCGCGGCCTGCGTCGCTTGACGACGAGAGCGTTCGACAAAGCGGGCCCGTCAGCGACGGCGGCTTTCGCCGGGCGGTCGCGCCGTCTGATCGCGGACCAGTTGATGCCGCAGCGGCGAACGAGTCGCGTGCGGTCGTGGCCGCTGCATTGGAGCAGCTGGATCCGGATCATCGAGCGGTCGTGGTGTTGCGCGATCTGGACGGATTGGACTACGACGAGATCGCGGAGATACTGGACATCCCGCGCGGCACGGTGAAGTCGCGCCTCCACCGGGGCCGGGCAGCGCTCCGCGATATGCTCGTGGGCAAATTGGGTGAGGATTGACCGATGGCGCTGAACGACGATCAACGCGAGCGATTGAGCGCGTACCTCGACGACGAGGTCACGCCGCAGGAGCGCGCCGAGATTGACGCTTGGCTCGCGTCCGATCCGTCGGCGAGGGCAGAGCTGGAATCGCTGCGCGGGGTGTCGCGCGCGATAGGTAATCTGCCGCGAGTATCTGCGGGACCGGAGCTGGCCGACCGCGTGATTTCGCAGGTTGAGCGTGAAGCATTGCTGGCAAGGCAGGAGGCGCCTCGCTCGCTTCCCGGAAAAGGGTGGTTGGCGGGGCTCGGCGCGGCAGCGGTATTGATGCTGGCCGTGACGATCGCCCTTCGTTCACGCGCGCGCATGGCGGAGACGGCGGGAGTGGACCAGGTCCTGACGGTGGCCGATGCGGAGAACGGCCAACCGGTTGCGACGGCTGCACCCCAAATGATGTCTCCGTCGGTGGGTGAGGAATCGGAGGACATTGACCAGCTTCGGGCGCGGTTCGACTCCGGCTCTCGGCCGACGGATCTTGACACGGCCGCGAGACCGAATGCCGTTGAAATTGCACCTTCGGCGGCGCCGATGCCCAAAGCTGCGTCCGGCGCCAGCGGCGAAGGCGAAGTAGGCGATACATCATTGTCGTATGCGTATCTCTACCAGCGGACATCGCGTGACGCGACTACAAGACGCGGGACCGTTAATGACGAGTCGGCTCCCGCCGTTCGCGCGATGGCTCGGGCCGAAGACCGGGATGAAATCCTTTACCGACTGTACCAGTTCGTTGAAGCGTCGCCGTCAGCCGAATTCGTCGAGGCGGAAATCTCCGAATTGGCATTGGTCATTCCGGGGCTGGACTGGCTCTTCCTCGGTCTGCCGGTCGGGGGCACGGCCGGTGGCGCAGATCAGATTGAAGTCATGCTGGATGAGGCCGACGTTCCGGAATTGCTCGCCGTTTTGCAACCCATCGCCGGCACGCGCTACGAGCTTCGGTCAGCCGAAGTCTCTGAAGCGCCAGTGAGCGCCGGCCGCTTAGCGGCGCGGCGGGGCCGTGCTTCGCAAACGCCAGCCAGTGATTCCGACGAAGTCCCGCATGGGGCGCCTGCTGCGGCCCCGAGTGCAGCCGCGGTGTCAGAGAATTCGGTCCGCGAAATGCAAGCCACATCCCAGCCGACGGCTCATGGCAATCTGCTTGGCGAGTCACGTCGCGTGAGGGTCGTCGTTTCTTTTCAGCAGGGCATTGACGTGAACGAGCCGGCGAAGGGCGCGGCCTCCGCCACGCAGCCCGCTGGGGCTCGGCCATGACGGACGAATCAGAAGATCGACCGAAACGGGGTCGAAAGCAACGCGTCGATTTTCGCAAGAACCGCGGTAAGGCGGCGCGCGATCGCGCCTGGACGCGCCGCCTCAAGGCGGGGGATGAGACCGTTCAAGACGCAGAGAATGTCGAGAACGTCCGCGCGAAAGGGCAGCTCTCGCGCAAGCGAACGATCATCGTCCGTGAGGATCCGATTCAGGCCGGGTGGCAAAAGGGAATCGTGCTGACGATGCGAGGACTGGTATCCGAGGTGGATGCCGATGGACAGGTCTGGGCGTGCACGGTTCGGAGGAAGCTGCGAACGCTGCTGATCTCCCACCGCGTGCCGCTGGCGGCAGGGGACGAAGTCTGGTTCTCGCCCGGCGATGCCTCGTCCGGAGCCGCCACCGGCGCCCTGCCCGAAGGCGTAATCGAACACGTCGCACCGCGCCGCGCCACGTTGCTGCGCCAATACGAACGTCGACTACAGGTCGTTGCCGCAAACGTCGATAACGCGGTCATCACCATGGCCGCCGAGCAACCGAAGTTCCGGCCGCACCTGATCGACCGCTACCTGGTGGCGATCCACGCCGGCGAGATTCGGCCGATCCTGTGCATGAACAAACGCGAGCTGGACGAGGACGGCACCGCCGCCGAGACGGTGATGCTGTACCAGTCGCTGGGTTACAAAGCGCTGTTCGTCAGCGCGGCGAATGGCGAGGGCATCGACGGGCTTCGAGGGCTCCTGTCGAACCAGGTTTCGGTGTTTGTAGGGCCGAGCGGCGTTGGAAAAAGCTCGCTGATCAACGCGCTCCAGCCCGGACTCGGGGTGGAAGTCGGTGGGTTGAGCGATCTGGACCGCGGCCGACATACGACGACCACCGCGCGGCTCCTGAAATGGGACTTTGGCGGCTACCTTGTGGACACGCCGGGAATGCGGCAGTTCGAACTGGCCGACGTCAAAGCAGTTGACCTGGAGGCATACTTCATCGAGTTTCGCGATCGCGTCGCCCAGTGTCGCTTCCAGAACTGCACGCATACCGTTGAGGATGGCTGCGCGATTCTGGCGGCGGTCGAGGCGGGAGAAGTGTCGCAAATGCGGCATGATTCGTATGTCAAGATGTTCACCGAATGCAGCGAGCGGGAGCGCTACTGATGCGGTCGACGCGATGGCTCGTCGTCGTGGGGCTGGCGGCGACCGCCTGCTGCGTGGCGGCCGTCGGCCCGGCCTGTGTGCCGGTCGTCCTGCGTGATGGACCGCTCGCGCTGATCATTTGCATCGGCGCGGTCGGGCCGGGCATGGCGCTGTTGCGCGCAGTTGGCCTCGGGGCGCTGGAAGCCCGGTGGCGATGGGTGCTGGGCGCCGGGCTGGGCCTGGGCCTGATGAGTCTGTCCGTGCTAGGCCTGGGGCTGGCAGGGATGCTGTCGCGGTCGCTTTGGTTGGCGCTGATCGGCCTCTCGGTTGTTTCGACCAGCCTGGAACTGCGTCGGAGTCTCTCTCGAAGAGGGGTCGCCTCTGACCCAGGCGAATCAGACGCGGCAGCCGCCTGGACGCTGCTTGTGCACGCGATACCGGCTGCCCTGGCGCTTGCCGCGGCGAGCCTTCCGCCTGGGATTCTGTGGCCCGCTGAAGGCAACGGGTACGACGTGCTGGAGTATCACCTCGCGGCGCCGAAAGAATTCTGGCAGGCGGGGCGGATTGGTTACCTGCCGCACAACATCTACACGAACTTTCCGTTTAATGCCGAAATGCTCTATCTCCTGTGTATGGTGCTGCGCGGCGATCCCATTGATGCTGCCACCGTCGCGCAGATGTTGAATGTCCTCATCGGGGCCCTGGCGGTCGCGGCGGTTTGGCTCGCAGGGCGTGAGTTCTCGCCGCGGGCGGGCTGGGTGGCGGCCATGATGGCCGGGTCGTGCCCGATGTTCGTCTATTTGAGCGGCCTTGCATACGTTGAGAACAGCGTCATCCTTTTTACCGCGCTGGCGCTCGCCCCGGTGTTCCGCGCGTCGCGAGACGATCTTCGCGCGAGCCGATGGTGGCTGATCAGCGGCGTTTGCGCCGGCCTGGCCTGCGGCTGCAAATACACGGCGATCCCCTGTGTGGCATTGCCGCTCTGGCTGGCGGCATGGTTCGGGACGGCGGGGCGGGGGAAGCGCGCCGCCGCGTTCGCTGTGGGAGCGGCTGCTGCTTTCTCGCCATGGCTGATTAAGAACGCCGTCTATACTGGCAATCCGGTGTTTCCCGTAGCGCGAAGCATCTTCACGGAACGCGCCGGAATCTGGACGGACGAAGCTGCCGCTCGATGGCATGCGGGGCATCTCCCGGCCCCCGAATGGCGTTCGCTGGGAGGCCGCCTGTCGCGACTCGGGAGTGAGATCATCGGGTCCGAGCTTTTCGGCTCGGTGATTGTTCTCGGAGCCGCGGCGTTGCTGTTGCTAGTACTGCGACGCCAAACAATGGCAACCGAGCCCAAGAACGGCTTGGTCGCAATGGGTTTCGTCGCTCTGGGAACGCTTACGTGGTGGCTCTTCGCGTCGCACCTTTACGGCCGATTCGCCGTCACGCTGGTTCCCGTGGCCGCGCTGGCGATTGGAATCGAAGTGGATCGCATGGCGCTGCAATCGCGCGGGATAGCGGCTGTTACACTCGTCATCGCTGCGGGCAATCTATGGATCACATTCAATTTCTGTCAACGCGACGGGCTGTTCGCGGTGGCGTCGCTGCCGGCGACCGGCCGACCTGCCTGGTTTCGCGAGGGGCAATGGCCGGGCACGGCCCATGTGCCGGCAATCAACAAAGTGTGCGAGGCCGGCGGACGCGTGTTGATGGTGGCGGAGGCAAGGAGTTTTTACCTCTCGTCGTGCGCGGACTACACCGTGATCTTCAATCGCTCCGCCTTCGCGGAGGCTGCCGCGGGAAGATCGCCTCGAGAAATCAGCCGTTGGCTGATCGACCGCCGTTATTCACATGTCTATGTCGGCTGGGCGGAGTGGTCACGGCTGGCGAACTCGCGCTACGGCTTCTGGCCGGGCCTGTCGCCGCAGATGTTTGCAGCGATGCTCGAAGCAGGCGTGCTTCAGGTCGAGCATCAGTTCTCGATCGCCGAGGGCCAGCAGCCGTATGGGACGCTGTTTCGGGTAATGCCGGTACGCAACTAATCGGCAGGAACGCATCGTGTTGCTGCCCACGTGCGCAGCGCGGCGACTTTGCGATCCATCGTGACAGAGAGCGGGACCGTCGCCCGCACGGCCGCAAGCAGTCGGTCCGTCGTCAGGGCCGCTTTGGATGCAAAAGCGTCGTGAAGGGCGGAGATGATCGCCTGCTCGATTTCCGCACCGCTGAAGCCCTCGGTTGCCGCCGCGAGCGCCGCCGCGTCAAAATTTGAAACGTCCTGGCCGCGCTTGCGAAGATGAATCGCGAACACCTGTTCTCGAACCGCGGGCGTGGGCAGATCGACGAAGAAGATTTCATCGAATCGTCCCTTGCGAAGCAGCTCCGGGGGCAGGGCTTCAATGTCGTTGGCCGTCGCCACGATGAAAACCGGCGCGCGGTGCTCCTGCATCCACGTCAACAGCGAGCCGAACATGCGTTGCGATAGTCCGCCGTCGATGTTGCGACTGGCCGCCGACGCGAAGCCCTTTTCAATCTCGTCAATCCAGAGCACGATCGGCGCCATGCGCTCGGCCTGCGACAGGGCATCGCGCAGACGGCGCTCCGATTCGCCGATGTAGCGGTCGTACAGCGCGCCGGGGTCCAGCCGCAGCAGCGGGCGCTGCCATACGGTTGCGACGGCCTTGGCACAGTAGCTCTTACCCGATCCCTGCACGCCAAGGAGAAGGATTCCTCGCGGGGCGGAAATGCCAACGGCTTCCGCCTCGCGCTGCATCGCCTTTCGCCGAACATTCAGCCAAGCCTTGAGCCTTGTCAGCCCGGCGACATCGTCCATGGAAGCGGGGGCGGTGATGAACTCCAGAAGCCCGCCGGATCGCAGCAGTTGTCGCTTGCGCGTCAGCACGGTATCGAGATCGTCCGCATTGAAGACCCGGTCGGTCGCGACGGTCTCCTCGATGATGCGAAGAATATCGCGGCGCGTCAGCCCACGGAGATTCCGAAGGATGGCGTCGAAGGCGCTGCGCGGAATGTCCACCCGAAGCGGCGCATGCTGATGATGATTCCGCAGCGACTCGGTCACCAGCGACTCAATCTCATCATCGCTCGGAAGCGAGAGCTCAAACCGAACGGCTTCACTCGCCAGCACTGGCGGCAATTCGTCGCGATGGTCGATCAGGATCAGCGTTCGCTTGGCCTCGGCGCATCGCTGCACCAACTGCCGGGCCAGCCGGGCTGTTCGCGCGTCTTCCAAATGCGCGATCAAGTCGAGCATAATCGCCGCGCGGACCGTCTCAATCTGTTTGTACAAATAGAAGAGCGCGCCGGCTGGATGCTCCGTTTCTGGTATCGCAGGCTGATCGCGCACCAACCCGTCGCGGAGGCCGTCGATAATCGACCAGGTCAGGTAGTCTTCCGCGTCGCCGCAGATTGCCTCGCGGACGAGGGACAACGCCCAGGCTTCTTCGTGGGTCGGTATGTAAACAAAAGGCGGGCGGGCAGAAATCAACTCCGTCAAGCGCGAGGCGTCCGCGGGTATCGGTCCGGCCATGTCAGGCTCCCAAAGACGGGAGTGTAACCGGTTGACCCCTGGCGCGCGAACTTTCAGCTGCCGCGCAGAGGTGGCCCTAGTCGTTGATCGCGAAGCGCGTACGATGTAGCGTGACCGGGGTGTTGGGCGGGTCGGGATGAGAGATCGGACGCGGCGCGACTTGGGAGACTTGGTCCATGATGCAGAGATTGACGGTGCTGGTGGGAATCATCCTCGTGGCGATCGGCGCCGCAGGTTACTTCGGCGCGGCGTCTGCAAAGGGTAGCCCGCTTGCCATCGCGGGGGTCGGGAGCGTCCTGATCGTCTGCGGCTGGGCGGCGGCGAATGAGCGCGCACGAATGCACGCCATGCACGGGGCCGTGCTGGCCGGATTAATCGGAATGATCGTGGGCATGGTCGGTGTCCTGAAAAGCGATCCAGCGATGGGATTGGAAACGGTCGCTGCATCGGCCGGCGCGAACCGGTGGCCGGCATCGGTGACGGCGCTGGTGTGCGGTGTCTACGTTGTGCTTTGCGTTCGATCGTTCGTGATGGCTCGGCGGGCGCGTGCGACGCAGAAGGGCGAATGAGTGGGCGACGCTCGCACTGGCTGTTATCAACTCGTTGTCGCCGGTCTCGTATTACTGGTAGGCGGTGCTTTGATAGCGCGCGCGGACCTGCTGGATGAGATTCGCGCTCGCGGCGTACTTGCATGGGGGGGCGATCAGGAGGGCAATGCGCCGTATGTCTATCCCGATCCAGAGAATCCCGATCGTCTGATCGGCTTTGAAGTCGATCTGGCCGATGCCCTCGCCGCGGAACTGGGCGTCCGCGCCGAGTTTCGCCAATGCGATTGGCTGACGCTGCCGGAGTTCCTGCGCAGCGGGAAAATTGACATAATTCTCAATGGCTACGAATGGACGCCCGCGCGGGCCGAGCGCATGGCGGCCAGCCGGCCCTATTACATCTATCAACTACAACTCCTCGGTCGCGCCGGCGAGGGCGGTATCGCCTCATGGGAGGAGCTGCGTGCTTCACCGAGTCATTCGCGTCGCCAGATCGCAGTGCTGGGTGGCTGTGCGGCGTCGGAATACTTGCACTCCCATTGGGAAGGCGACGCCGACATCGTCGAGTATGACGGTAACACAAACGCCATGCTGCAGGTGCGCAACGGCGTTCACGACGCGACGCTGCTCGATCTTCCGATGGCCGTGTTCTATCGCGACAAACCGCAAGGCAAGGGGCTGCGCTTCGTCGGCGAACCGGTGGGGCGGGGGTATTATGTCATTTATGCACGGCCGGAAGAACGGAGTCTAGTCGCCGCGCTCGACGCCGCCATCGAGAAGATGTTTCGCGACGGTCGATTGAAGTCAATCTATGAGCGCTATGGAGTCTGGACCGCGGCCCAGGCGGAATTGCTGAATGCCGAGGTCAAGGCAGAATCGGCACGGTCGTCGACGGCGGACGCGGCGCGGTCAAGCCGCCCCGGCATCGTGCGAACCTACGGCGTCATTCTGCTCCGCGCCGGAGGCATGACTGTATTTTTGACAATCGTCTCGATGCCGCTGGCCATGTTGCTGGGGTTGATCGTTGCCCTGATTCGTATGTTCGGCCCGGTGGCATTGCGCTGGCTGTGCACCGTGTATGTTGAAGTGTTGCGCGGCACTCCCGTCATGCTGCAACTGTATGTCATCTTTTTCATCCTTCCGCAGGTGCTGCCGTTCAGTTTCTCACCCGTGGCGGCGGCGATCATCGGCCTCGCCGTGAACTACTCCGCCTACGAAGCCGAGATTTACCGCGCCGGCTTGCAGGCTATTCCGCGCGGTCAAATGGAGGCGGCACTGGCCCTGGGGATGACGCGCGGCAAGGCCCTGCGTCGCGTGATCGTGCCGCAGGCCGTGCGAATCGTCGTGCCGCCGGTGACCAACGATTTCATCGCCATGTTCAAAGATACATCCGTCTGTTCAGTGATCGCGATAACGGAGTTGACCAAACAGTACAACATGCTTGCCAACAGCACGGGAGAGGTGTTAAGACTCGCGGCGCTGACAGCCGGCCTTTATCTCGCCATGAGCTACCCTCTATCGATCGTGGCAAGACGGTTGGAGAAGAAGCTGGCGGGCGCGGGCTACGGCGTACCGATGGGAGCCTGACGATGATCGAAGCGGCAGACATTCATAAGCGATTCGGCGCGACGCACGTGTTGCGCGGCGCGTCGCTCACCGTCGAGAAGGGTGAGCTTGCCGCGCTCATCGGCGGCTCGGGCAGCGGGAAGAGCACGCTCCTTCGCTGCATCAATGCGTTGGAGTCGTTCGACGCGGGCGCGATTCGCGTCGGCGACATCACGCTGGTACCACAGTCAAACGGCGCCGATCTATCAGCCACGCATTTGAAGCTGCGCCGCCGCATCGGCATGGTCTTTCAGCAATTCAACCTGTTTCCGCATATGAGTGCATTGGAAAACGTCATGTGCGGCCCGGTGTATGCGCAAGGCATGTCGCGCGAAAAGGCCGTCGTGCTAGCACGGCAGCTCCTGGATCGCGTCGGGCTGGCCGACAAGGCCGACGCGAGGCCGGCGAGCCTGTCCGGCGGGCAGCAGCAGCGCGTCGCCATTGCCCGCACGCTGGCCAACGAACCGGAAGCGATTCTATTTGACGAGCCGACCAGCGCGCTGGACCCGCGGATGACGGCGGAAGTCCTTTCCGTCATGGCCGACCTGGCTGCGAGCGGGCAGACAATGGTCGTCGTGAGTCACAATATGGGATTCGTGCGGCGCAGTGCGACCAGGGTTCACATGCTGCATGCCGGCCGCGTGATCGAGAGCGGTCCGCCCGCACGGGTGTTCGAATCGCCCGCGCATGACGAAACCCGCGAATTCTTATCGCACGCGATGGAGTGAGAAACGGCAGACGCTGAAACACTAAAAGGCGAAAGCAAGGCTTGCAGGGTGCGTCCTCGACGCACCAAGACAGCGGCGCCCGCGCAAAAACAAAGGGCATGATCGGATGGGAGAGAATCCCGGCCGCTGCCCTTCGCAGGTACGTCTTCCCCACCGACGGCCGCCGCGACGCCCGAGGGCGGCGCGACCTACCGCAAGTGACTTCTGACGACCCTCCACTGGAGAATGATAGCGGAAACGCAACGATCCTGCCGCGCGAGCTCGGCTTGCCGTGCGGCGATGAGTTTCTTACGATTCCCAGTCGCGCCGGGCCGATGGGCCGGGCGTCCTGGAGAGGTGTCCGAGTGGCTGAAGGAGCCGCATTCGAAATGCGGTCAGCGGGCAACTGCTGCGGGGGTTCGAATCCCTCCCTCTCCGATGATCGCGCGGTCGCATATTGAATTGCGCATTCCCGCGCACCGGCCACTCCGGCATTGTTCGGTCCAATGCCATAGCGGCGCATCCCGTTCCGCACTATCATGCTTCGGACGTACCTGCTTCCCGCCGATCACGCTGCGCGATTCGACTTCCGTACTCGCGCTTGCCTGCGATGATTCCGATGCGAGACGCAAACAAGGATGATCGTCTTGCAAACCACGCAACGAACCGGCCCGACACTCCATGCGCGCGAAGAGACTCTTAATGGATTCGTTCCTGACCGTATCGTCGAGCAAGAAGCCGCCCGGCTGAACGTGAGCGGCGGCGGCGCGGTCAACACCTCGCGAAACCCCAGGCCCGGATTCCTGCCGATCATCCCTGAAATGTTGCGCGACGAAGTGGGGGCGCCCGTCATTCACGGCCATGCCCCGGACGCGCCCGAGTCCATCGGGGAACTCACACGCGCGCCGGTCCTTTCGCTGCCCGTGAGGATTACCAATTTCATCGCCATTATCCTCCCGTTTGCTGGTCTGATCGCCGCCATCGTCCTCATGTGGGGCTGGGGCTTCGACTGGCTGCATCTGGGCCTGTTTGTCGGCATGTACGCCATGACCGGCCTGGGGATCACCATCGGCTTTCACCGGCTCTTCACTCACCGCGCGTTTGAAACCACGCGCCCAATCAGGCTGCTGCTGGCTGTATTGGGTTGTATGGCCGTACAGGGGCCGATCCTTCGCTGGGTTGCGACGCACCGCCGCCACCATCAGCACAGTGACGAACACGAAGACCCGCACTCACCGAACATGCACGGGACGGGCTTCGTCGGTCTCGTCAAAGGCATGTGGCACGCGCACATGGGCTGGATGTTCAAGCCCGACTCGCCGAATCTCTTCAGCTACGTGAACGATCTCGTGAAGGACAGCGCGGTGCGGCGCGTGAGCGACCTGTTCCCGTTGTGGGTGGTGATCGGCGTGGCGATCCCGACGGCCCTGGGCGGGCTGACCGCGCAGTCCTGGACCGGGGCGCTGCTGGGCTTCATCTGGGGCGGCCTCGTGCGCATCTTCTTCGTGCATCACGTGACATGGAGCATCAACTCGGTGTGCCACATCTGGGGCACGCGTCCGTTTCGCAGCCACGACGAAAGCCGCAACAACCTCATTTTCGGCATCATCGGCTGGGGCGAAGGCTGGCACAACAACCACCACGCCTTTCCGACGTCGGCTCGCCACGGCCTGCGCTGGTGGGAATTCGACATTAGCTATGTCATCATCCGCACGCTCGCAGCGCTGGGCCTCGCCTGGAATGTCCGCGTCCCGTCGGCCGAGTCGATGGCGCTGAAGATGCAGGATTAGGGGGCTTGAGGCTGATCCGAGCCGGGGCAGTCATGGCCCGGAATGTCCGGTTTCGCGCTCATTCCGCCCGGGCCGCCAGTTCGCATTCAGTGTTCTTAATCCCGGAGTGTCCCAAATCTCACCCGCTCATTCCGCCGCATGACTGCGGCGGCTCGGACCAACGATTCCGGTAGCTGACGCGAGCGGATCGAGTAATCCATTCGAAGTCCGCGCCTACATCTTGAAGACAATCCGTCCGTGCTTCGTTGACCGCGAGATCTTCTCGTGCGCGTGCAGGCCCGCCAGCACGAACTCCACGCAGCTTGCCCGCATGGGGGCGTCCTGCGCCGGATTGATCTCGAATGCCTTCTCCCACACCGGCGGGACGCGCGTCAATCGCTCGGCGTAATCGGATGACGGCAGCAGATCGCCCACCTCGATCGTGACGCCCTTGCCGAAGATGCCGGCGATTTCTTCGAAGCCGTGATTGTCGCAGTACTCGTCGAACACCTTCTTGACCGCCGCGACCACGACGGCGTCGATGACCTGCTCCTCGCTCAACTGGTGGCTGCTCATGGGGTCGAGTTCGAGCTTGCCCATGGCCGACGCCGCGAGATGGCCCAGATCGCTGATGCGCGGAACGGCGTGCGGCTCGCGCAGGACGGCCGCCCGGCGTCTGGCGCTGGCGATCATGGTGCGGTAGTTGGCGATAGAGAAGCGGGCGCTGACGCCAGATTGCGTATCGACAAACGGCGACTTGCGGGCTTCGAGGGTGATCTGCTCGCAGATTTCTTTCATGAAAAGGGGAACGCGGACTTCGGGCAGGGGGGTTGCGCCTTCGCACTTTACGTTCTGCCCTTCGTCGTTCAACGCGATTCCCGCTTCCTGCTCCATGATGGCGATGCCCGTCTCGCGCTCGCGCGGGTAGTGCGTGCGGATCAGTGAACCAATACGGTCCTTGAGTTGCGGAATGACTTTGCCGCTGCGGTTGTAGGTGGACGGATTGGCGGAAAACAGGATCGCGATGTCGAGATCGAAACGTACCGGGTATCCGCGAATCTGAACATCGCGCTCTTCGAGGATGTTGAACAGACCGACCTGCACCAGCTCGTCCAGCTCGGGCACTTCGTTCATCGCAAAGATGCCGCGATTCATGCGCGGAATCAGCCCGAAATGCAATGCCTCTTCTGCGCTCATGCTGGTGCCCGCCGCCAGCCGTGCCGGGTCGATCTCCCCGATCACGTCGGCGAACTTCGTGCCGGGCGCCAGGCGCTCCGCATACCGCTGCTCGCGCGGCCACCACGCGATCGGCGTGCGATCGCCCTCGGCCTCGGCGAGCCGGCGACCTTCGCGCGTGATGGGCTTCAGCGGGTCGTCGTGCAACTCGGTGCCGGCGATGTACGGCACGACCGGGTCGAGCAGGCGAACCAGCCCGCGCATCAGACGGCTCTTGGCCTGCCCCTTCTCGCCGAGAAAAAGCATGTCGTGCTGGGCGAGAATCGCGAGGCAGATCTCGGGGATGACCGTATCGTCGTATCCGATGATGCCGGGGAAAATCGTTTCGCGGGCGGCGAGCAACCGGAGCAGGTTGTCGTGCATCTCCTTTTTGACGGAGCGAGACCGCCAGCCGGCGGCTTTCAAAGCGCCAAGCGTGGTGGGAAGGGGCTGGGTATTCTCGTTTGTCATGGTGGGATTGTATGCCGCCTATCATCGTGAGGCACGGCATTGGTCGGGCAGGCCGAGCCATTGAGTTGCAACCCCTCCTTTGGTTATCATGGTGAAATGAACCGACGTTGTGCCGCAATCCGTGGAAGGATATTCAGTCGTAGCGTCGGATTGTGGATTTGGGCGGCGCTCGTCGCATCAATTCCAGCGGCGGCATCGCAACCCGGGCAAGTTATTTCCCAGCAGACCAGCAGCGCCGTCTACCAGCATTACCTTGAAGATCTGCTCTACACGCACCTGGGAGACAATCGCGGTTTCGGCGCCCAGCACGACCTCGCGCGGGCAAATATTGTCTCCACGCTGGAGTCGTTCGGCCTGTCCGTCGCGCTGGAGCCGTTCGTCTATAACAGCGTGACCTATTACAACGTTGTCGCGACGCAGCCCGGGACGGACAACCCGTCCCAGACGGTTGTCGTGGGAGCGCATTTTGACAGCGTGAATAATCCCGGAGCCGACGACAATGCGACCGGTACCGCCCTGGTGATGGAAATGGCGAGGGTGTTGTCTCAACATCGATCGTCGCGACGTATTCGGTATTGCCTGTTCGATCGAGAAGAGCAGGGACGTCGCGGCAGCATCGCGTACGTCGCGGCCCACGGCGCCGACAACACGGTATGGGCGTTGACGGCTGACATGGTGGGACACGACAGCGGCGCATACGGCATGGACTTGTACAGCCGAGCCAGTTCGTCAGTGGTCACCAATGGCGTCGCCGCGGCGGTCGGTCAATATGGTGGCGGATTGAGTGCTTTTCTCAATTTTGGGAACTACAGTTTCAGCGACCACTGGTCCTTTGAGAGCGCCAATATCCCGGCGGTGGTCATCATTGAGCGCAGTTATCAGCTCAATACGCATTATCACCAATCCACCGACGCCGTGGACATCTCTCCGGGATACATCAAGTACCCGATGGTGGCCGATCTGTCACGCAGTGCGTTGGGTTACATGGTCGATACGGTGCCCGTTTCGCTCTGGGGTGACAGCGACAACGACGGGGACGTCGATGCCGTGGATACGATCGCCTTCCGGTCGTGTTTCGGCGCGGGGGCCGTTTCGGGTGCGTGTTACGCATTCGATCGGAACCTGGATGGTGTAGTGAATTGTCTTGATTGGCCGGCTTTCCGGGTCGCGCACCTTGCCAGCAGCGGCGCCTTGCCGCTCCCCGATCTTCAGGTCTTTGTCGATGTTCTCATCGGTACGAACACGTCAGCCGTGGATGTTTGCATGTCAGACGTGAACGGTGACAACACCGCAAACGGCGCTGACATCGCGCCCGACCTTCAATCTCTGCTTCCGTAATCAATTGAAACGCTGATCGATGCAGGAGCCGGTGGGCGCTGAATTGACGTTGCGCACCGATGCAAGGTAAACTGCGCCGACAGCGCGAGGGGGTTCTCGCGTGAACAGGGAGGACGATCATGCCCGTCAATCCGCCCATTGATCTGAACGCGTGGATCGAGCAGCACCGAGCCGACTTCAAGCCGCCGGTGGCCAACAAGTACCTGTACGACGGCCGCGACTTCTTCGTGATGGTCATCGCCGGGCCGAACGCGCGGAACGATTTTCACATCGTTGACTCCGAGGAATACTTCTACCAGCTCAAGGGCGACGTGAAGGTGCGGCTGATCGAGGGCGGCAAAATCGTCGAGCACGTGATCCACGAAGGCGAGACGTTTTTCATCCCGCCGAATGTGCCGCACTCGCCGCAGCGTCCGCCGAACACGGTGGGCGTCGTTGTGGAGCGCCGCCGCCCGCCGGGTGAGAAGGAGCACGTGGTCTTTTATTGCGAAGGGTGCGAGCGCGTGGTGGAGGATATTCACTTCGATTGCGCCGACATCGTGCAGCACTTCGCGCAGGCGATGAAGGACTTCTGGGCCGACGACGAGCGGCGGACGTGCAAACACTGCGGCAAGAAAGTGGAAAAAGCCGAGCCGATGAAGCCGTTCTGAAATCGTCATCGGGGCGCCACGACGCAGTAATGGTGACTGGCGGAATTCGATGGATGGCGATCTGTCTACTTCCCACAGAAGCATGAAATGCCCATCGAAATAATCGATTTGCATACGCACATCCTTCCGCGCGAGTGGGAGGACTTTGACGCGAAGTTCGGGTACGGCGGCTTCATTCGCATCGATCATTACAAGCCCTGCTGTGCGAAGATGATGCAGGGGGCGCGGGTTTTTCGTGAAATCACCGACAACTGCTGGGACCCGGCGCGGCGGATCGAAGAGTGCGACCGCGCCGGCGTCACGATGCAGGTGTTGTCGACCGTACCGGTGATGTTCAGCTACTGGGCGAAGCCGGCGGATGCGCTGGTGGTTTCGCGTGTTCTGAACGATCACATCGCCGGGGTCGTGAGCGATCATCCGGTGCGATTCGCCGGACTGGGCACCGTGCCGTTGCAGGATCCCGATCTGGCCTGTCGCGAGCTGGAGCGGTGCGTGAAGGACCTGGGCCTGCGCGGTGTGCAGATCGGCACGCATATTGACGCGAATCGCTTTACTGATCGCGCCGAGATTTGGAATCTCGATGAGCCCGCGGTGGAGTCTTTCTGGTCGCTGGCCGAGGAGCTTGGCGCCGCCGTGTTTGTGCATCCCTGGGATATGATGGGCAAGGATCGCATGCCGCGCTATTGGCTGCCGTGGCTCGTGGGCATGCCGGCCGAAGCCTCGCTGGCAATCTGCTCGGTCATCTTCGGCGGCGTGCTTGATCGCCATCCGCGCCTGCGCGTCGCCTTTGCGCATGGCGGCGGCGCGTTCCCATCGAGCATCGGTCGCATCGAACACGGCCATCGGGTGCGCCCCGATCTTTGCGCCGTGAATTGCCCGAACTCGCCGCGCGACTTTCTTCGTAGACCGGATGGCACTCCGGCTCGATTCTATGTCGACTCACTGGTACACGACCCGACCATGCTGCGATACCTGATCGGCTTGCTAGGTCCAACCCGCATTGCGCTGGGGTCGGACTATCCGTTTCCACTGGGTGAATCAGAGCCGGGGCGTTTGATTCAATCGATGACCGATCTGCCGGACGAAATAAAGCGACAACTGCTTCATGGAACGGCGCAAGAGTTTTTGGGGGTCTGAATTGAGTTTGTGCGGCGGGGGCTGATCTGATTCGTGCTCCGATTAGCCTTTTATAACCTCAATGCAGGCAACGCATTAGGAATGCCTCAATCGCAAATATTAGACAACGGGCAGCCAATTCCATCTTGCAAACCTACTGTTTATCCACTAAAAGGGCACGATTCTGAAATCCCGTGCGGGACGGCTTCTCCGATGGAGGGTGGCCGGGACACCGCCGGCCAGTCCGCGAAAGAGCGGGGTCTTTGAAGCGTCGATGAAGTTCGTTCTGATCGACCGCATTGTGAGTTTGGAGCTTCCGTCGAGGATCGTCACGTCCAAATCGTTGACGCTGGCCGAAGAGTATCTGGCGGACCATTTTCCGACGTTTCCGGTGATGCCGGGCGTGATGATGCTGGAGGCGATGGTCCAGTCGGCGGCGTGGCTGGTGCGGGTGGGCAACGGGTTTCGGCACAGCGTGGTGGCGCTAGAAGAGGCGAAGAATATCAATTACAAGAGTTTCGTATCACCCGGGCGTACGCTGGAAGTGACGGCCGAGCTGGCCGAATCGGGCGACAACTGGAGTGATTTCAAAGCCTTCGGACGCAGTGGCGCCGAAGAAATGGTCAAGGCAAGGTTTCGATTGCGGCATTACAACCTGGCGGATGCGAATACCGCCATGGCCGACGTGGATGCCCGGCTGATCGCCGACGCGAAGAAGACCTTCGCGTTGTTAGGCGGTCCGGGCGCGATGAAGTCGGTAGCCGCGTTGAACGTGTAACGGTCAAGTCCGCAGGGAGGACGCTTGGTATGGCAATGAGTCGTGGTGAGGTGTTCAGCAAAGTCAAGGATGTTTTGGTCGATGCGCTGGGTGTGGATGACGACGAAATCAAGGAAGAAGCCACGCTCACCGGCGACCTCGGCGCCGAGTCGATCGACTTCCTCGATATTGTCTTCCGCCTGGAGAAGACCTTCTCGATCAAGATTCCGCGTGGCGAGTTGTTCCCTGACGATATTCTCCAGAATCCGGAGTACGTCGAGGGCGGCAAGATGACGGCCAAGGGGCTGGACACGCTGAAGAAGGCGATGCCGCATGCGGATTTTTCCGGCTTTGAGAAGGATCCGGACGTCGCCAAGATGCCGAACCTCTTCACTGTAAAGACGATTGTCAATTATGTAACCAACAAGATGGCGGCCTAGGTTCCGTGCGCTGGATCTGGATCGACAAATTCGTGGAGTTCGAGTCGGGCGTCCGGGCGGTTGCCATCAAGAACGTCAGCCTGGCCGAGGAGCACCTGCACGACCATTGGCCGGCTTATCCGGTCATGCCCGCGAGCCTCATGGTGGAGGGAATGGCCCAGACGGCCGGCATCCTCGTGGGCGAGGCACGCGATTTCAAGGAAAAGGTCATTCTGGCAAAGGTGAAACGTGCCCGGTTCTCGAGGGAGATCCGCCCGGGCGAGCAGCTCCGTTACGACGCGACGATTGAGCAGGTCTCACCCGAGGCAGCCAGCACGGTGGGCAGGGTCTTCGCCGACGGCGACGAGATCGGGCAGGTGGATATCGTTTTCTCCCATATTGACAACAACCTTAGCGGTTTGCAGTTCCCCGAAGAGAATTTCGTGTTCACCGACGACTTCAAGTCACTCCTGCGCACCTACAATGTCAGCCGAGGGGCGTCGGTCAAAGCATGAGTCGTCCCGCGAATGGGGCAGCGCGGTGAAACCCAGGCGACGAGGTCTCCCAAAGACTGCTACCTAGTTGCCAAGCAAGGAATTGACAGCTATGTCCAGTAAACGCGTCGTCATCACCGGCCTGGGGGTGGTCAGCCCGCTGGGCATCGGCATTGAACCGACGTTTGAGGCTCTGGTAGAAAAGCGAGGCGGCGTCGTGCGGATCACATCATTCGACCCGACGAAGTTCACCTCGCAAATTGCCGGTGAGGTACGCGAGTTACGCGTCGCCGATGCCATTCCCAAGGGCTACCGCAAAGCGGCGAAGGTCATGGCCCGCGACATCGAGCTGGCGGTCGTTGCGGCCTATCACGCGGTCAAGGACGCCGGCCTCAAGACGAAATGCATGGTCGAACGCGGCGAAGGCGAGGGGCTTGCGACGGTCGATCACACGCGATTTGGAGCGAACATCGGCGCCGGACTCATTTGCGCCGACCTCACGGAACTGGCCGGGGCGCTGGCGACGTCCGCCGAGCGCCCAGATGCGCCGAGCGATCGCGGCTTCTCGCTGAAGAAGTGGGGCGCCGAGGGGATGAGCAATCTGACCCCGTTGTGGCTGCTCAAGTTTCTTCCGAACATGCTGGCGTGTCACGTGACGATTGTTCACGATTGCCAGGGACCCTCCAATACGATTACCTGCGGCGAGGCCAGTTCCCATCTCGCCATCGGCGAGGCGTATCGCACGATCCAACGCGGCACGGCCGACATCTGCATCTGCGGCGGCGCCGAGAGCAAGCTCAACCCGATGGGGCTGATGCGGCAGTCGCTGCTCGGTCGGCTCGTTACCGATTCGAACGAATCGCCGCTGACCGCGTGCCGGCCGTTTGATGCCTCGCGCAGGGGAAGCGTCATCAGTGAGGGGGGCGGCCTGCTCATTCTTGAAGAGCTCGAGCACGCGAAGAAGCGCGGCGCCAAAATCTACGCGGAGCTGGTCGGCTTTGGCGCGGCGACGAATGCGAGCCATTGGCTCACGCCCCAGGCGGACGGCCGCGCGATCGCTATCGCCATGCGCAAGGCGCTGGCGGACGCCGGTGCATTGCCTGAACAGGTCGGCCTGGTCAGCACGCCCGGTGTTGGAACGATGGTACACGACGCATCCGAAGCGGCGGCGGTTCATGCGGTCCTTGGCGAGCGGGCCAAGTCCGTGCCGGTTCTCGCGACGAAAGGCTCCATGGGCAACAATGGAGCGGGCAGCGGGGCGATCGATCTGGCCATTGCGATCATGGCGCTGAAGCGCGGCGTGATTCCGCCGTCATTGAACACTCAAAACGTTGACGCCGCGTGCAATCTCAACGTCGTGCGAGGCGATCCGACCGATTGTCGCGCGGCCCTTGTGCTATCGGCCGCGGCGGCACTGTCCGGCGGGCAGACGGCGGCTTTGGCGATTCGGAGGTATCAGGAATGAGCGCGAGCGGCAAGCGAAATCGGGCGGACAAGCGCGTCGTCATTACGGGCATGGGCTGGATCACGCCGTTGGGGCATGACATCGAAACGGCCTGGGCGCGCATCCTGAAAGGCGAAAGCGGCATCGCGCCGACCACCATTTTCGATGCGTCGACTTTTCCGACGCAGTTCTCGTCGGAAGTCAAGGATTTCGACCTCAAGACGTTCCTGGGCGCTGATTACGAACATCACAAAACGGTCAGCCGGCAAGCGGGTTTTGCCCTGGCCGCTACGAAGATGGCGTGGGAATCGGCGGGCCTGCACAACGCCAAGTCGCTCGACAAGACGCAGATTGGCGTCTATCTCGGTGGTGGTGAAGGGCCGATGGACTTTGACAATTTCACGGCGGCTGCCGTGGAGGGCTGGGATTACACGAAGAATGATCTCGATGCGCATCGTTGGGCGGACGTGGCGTATAAGCGGTTGAGTGAAATTGTCGAAGCCGAGCAGGACCCGAACATGGCCGCGGGGCACATTGCCCAGCTATTCGGCGTCGAAGGCCCGAACTTTAATACCTTGACCGCCTGTGCAGCCAGCACGCAGGCGATCGGCGAGGCAACCAACCTTATTCGCCGGGGCGATGCGAAGATCATGATCTCGGGCGGGTGTCACAGCATGATCCACCCGTTCGGCGTCACCGGTTTCAACCGCCTCACGGCGCTTTCAACGCGCAATGACTCGTGCATTACGGCTTCGCGTCCGTTCGATCGCACGCGCGACGGCTTCGTCCTGGGCGAGGGCGCGGGCATGCTTATCCTGGAAGAGCTGGTGCACGCCAAGGCTCGCGGTGCGAGAATCTTCTGCGAGGTGGTCGGCTTTGGTTCGACGGCGGACGCCTTTCGCATTACTGATATTCATGAAGACGGCCGAGGCGGCATCGCCGCGATGCGCGGGGCCATGGCCGACGCGGGACTCGGCGTAACGGATATTCATTACATTTCGGCCCACGGCACCGGCACAAGCGAGAATGACAAAATCGAGACACTCGCTATCAAGGGTGTATTCGGCGAGCACGCGAAGAACGTCCCCGTCAGCAGCGTTAAATCCATGCTCGGTCATCTGATCGCTGCGGCCGGCGCCTGCGAGCTGATTACCTGCGTGCTCGCGATTCGCGACCAGATCCTGCCGCCGACCATGAACTACGAGACGCCCGACCCCGAGTGCGATCTCGATTACGTGCCGAATGCCCCGCGCAAGACAACGGTTCGCACCTGCTTGAGCAACTCCTTCGGCTTCGGCGGGCAGAACGACACCCTGGCGGTCTCGGCCTACGAGGGCTGATCGCGCGATGCGCGAAGCGATTAATGCCCGCCGACGCCGGCGTTCTCACGATTGCGCTGGATTGCAATCGCCTCCAGCGTGCGCGATGCCGCTGGCGCGGGCGGCTCGCCCTCGTCGGTCTCCTGTTCCTGCCGGTGTAGTTTTGCGGTGAGCGATTCCCAGTCGATCACGAGTTGCCCGCCGGTGTTCTCATGTTGCTTTTCCCAGTTCATGAGCAGGTCGAGGCAGGCGTGGTCGATGTAGTCCAGCCGCGCGAGGTGAACGTGCAGTTCGGTATTGGGGCGGATCGTCTCAAGGGCGGCCGCCAGCTTGGGCAGCCCCATGAACGTCGCCGCACCGCGAAGGTGCATCTCCGTCCGGTTGCGGCCGAACTGGTCATCCACGCGCACGTCAAGATGCGAAAACATGTAAAGGAGTTTCGCGACGGAAAGACCCACGCCGACCAGGACACCCGTGAGCAGATCAGCCACAACGATCGAGCCGAGCGTGGCGAGGAAGATCCACACCTCGCTGCGACCATACTGGCGCAGATCGCGGATGGCCTTGATGTCGATCAGCTTCCAGCCGGTGAAGACGAGAATCCCGGCGAGACTGGCTGTCGGAATCATGCGCAGCACCCACGGCAGCGCAGCGGCGAACAGGAGCAGCCAGACGCCGTGCATGATCGCCGAGGCCCTGGTTTTCCCGCCGGCGTCGATGTTGGCGGCGCTGCGAACGATAACGCCCGTCATGGGCAGCGAGCCCAGCAAGCCGCAGATCATGTTGCCGACGCCCTGCGCGGCGAGCTCCTTGTCGTACTTGCATCGCGGGCCGGTGTGCAGCCGATCGACGGCGGTGGCACACAGGAGCGTTTCGGCGCTGGCGACGAATGCGACAGCAAGTCCCGCGAGGATGACTTGACCATCCAGCATGCCCTTGAGTTGGGCGATCCCCGGAAACCGGACGGACTCGACGAGATTGTCCGGAAGCGGCACGAGGTTGATCTTGACGCCGGACAAGTACGTGACGAGTGTCGCGAGCAGGACGGCGACGAGCGGGCCGGGAATGCCGCGTACTTGTTTCGGAACCAGCCTCCACAGCAGAATGACCACGATGGTGAGCGCTCCGACGCGCGCTGCGAAATGGTGCGGCGAATCATCCATGGGGATGATGCCCTTCCAAACCGCTTCCGGAATGGAGATCAAATTAGCGAGTCCGCTTCCCTTGGGCGCATCATCTACCATGACATGGAACTGACTCGCGAAAATGAGCACGCCGATGCCCGAAAGCATGCCGCGAATCACCGCGGGCGACACCGCGCGAAACCACTGGCCGAGTTTGAACACGCCGGCCAGCAACTGCACCGTGCCGGCGATCAGCACGATCGTGCCGAGGATCGCAACGCCCGAAAGGTCTTTTGGGCCTTCGCGCTGAACGATCTCATAGATCATGACACTTAGGCCGGCCGCCGGACCACTGACCTGAAGCGGCGCGCCGGCGAGCAGACCAACGACGATGCCGCCGACGATGCCAGTGATGATGCCGGCGGCAGGCTCGACGCCCGACGCGATGGCGATACCCATGCAAAGCGGCAGGGCGACGAGGAATACAACAATCGACGCCAGCAAGTCACGACCGAGATTCGCCGCGGAGAAGCGCGGCGCATCGCCGTTCTTCGGGGTGGAAGAAGGGGCGGTGTCAGCGTGTGTGGCGCTCATCGACCCCTCCGTGCGTGCTTCGCGGTTTGTCCGGCGCGACCGCGCTGCGTCAGCGAGTGAAATTGATTGGAAACGCGGTCGTATGCAGCCACGTCACCTGTGGCGATGTCATACGTCCAGGCATGGAGTTGCAGATTGCCGGCCGCCAGTTTGGCCGCGACCGACGGATGCGTGCGCAAGTTGTCGAGCTGAATGAGTACGTTGCGCTCGATGGCGAGTCGCACCTGCTTCTTGAGTGGCAAGCGCCCGTAGTTCGTGGACACGACTCGTCGAGTTCCCTCGGCGTGACGCAACCAGGATGCGACCGCCGGCAGACCGCTGGGAGGCGTGGGCTGCATCAGCGCGTTCATTGCGCCGCAATCGGAATGGCCACAGACAATGATGTCGATGACGTCGAGCTTGGCGACAGCGAACTCAATGGTGGCTGATTCGCTGTCATCACCGCCGTGATAAGCCGGGACCATGTTGCCCGGATTGCGCATGATGAAAAGCTCTCCGGGATCGGTCTGCGTGATCAGATTCGGGTGGACGCGTGAATCGCTGCACGCGATGAACAGGGCGCGGGGCCGTTGCTGTTTGGCCAGTTTGCGGAACAGGGCCTTCTTGGCCGGGAATACCGTATCGTGGAACTTGCGAACACCTTGGATGATTTTTTCCATGGGCTGATCAACTCCTGCGGCTATCGCGTCGCCCGCTCGATCCATGCAGCGATGTCGGAACGTGAGCCGCACATCTCAGTTAGGTTCAGGTCTCGAAGGCTTGAGTATTGCAGACCGTAATCGTGAGCTATCCGGCGAATTGGAAATGGCCGGAAACGGCACGCGGGATTCGTCGGCGAGATGAGCAATCGGTTGCTTGAAACGCTCGAGAATCACAGCGCACCGCGCACGCATCAACACAGGAGGGGGGCGCCCAAGCCGTTGCGCAGGGCATGTTCGGGTGTCACCGGCTCGTGCTGAAGCTGCCTTGCAAGCACGTTGGTCCGGACGCATCGCACCGACTGCTTCCGTCCGGCGGCACAATAACGTTGTTGAAATCGCTCTTCGCGAGGCCGCGGAGCTTCCTCCTTGACCTCATTGAGATTCGTCGGCCGCGATTCTTCTTCCGTTCCGGTCTGTGCGGTGCGCAAACCTCCGGGCGATGTGGAACCCCACAAAGCGGGACCACCTAGCACGAGCAACAGGCTGCAGAGAACCGCCGTCCGGCATCGTGCCGAAGTCGAATCTGCATTCAGCAAATTGCATGCATGCCGCGCGTGCATTCGGTTCCTGATCATCGTCCAGCCTGCCCGTAAGGACCTGTTCGGTTTCGCTCGTACACGACCCATGTTAGCAGACTCACCCTCCCAAAGCCAATCGGCTCTCACGCCCGGTCGCAGACGAAGGACACAGTCTCGATGCGTTCAAGATCAATCAGTTGTCCGGCTGTTACGAAGGAGAGACGTCGAGCCGTTGTTCCAACTGCTCGTCCACGCGGGCGCCCTTGATCGTGAAGTACTTTGCTTCCGGATGGTGCGTGATGATCGCGCTGGTGCTTTGCTCCGGGTCGAGTTGATACTCCTCGCTCAATTCGATGCCGATCCGACCCGGCTCCAGCAGCGGCCAGAGCTTTGCCTGATCCTCCAGGTTCGGGCAGGCGGGATAGCCGAAACTGTAGCGGCTGCCGCGATATCCCTGGCGGAACAAGGCGCGAACATCGCGCTCGTCGTCATCGGCGATGCCCAGTTCCATGCGAATTTGCTTGTGCATGTACTCGGCCAGCGCCTCGGCCGACTCGACGCCCAGGCCGTGCAGGTGCAGGTAGTCGCGATACAGATTCTTCTCAAACCACTGGCGAGCCACCTCGCTGGCCGCGCGGCCCACCGTCACGATGTGAAAGGCGACGACGTCTGTCTCGCCGCTTTCAATCGGCCGCCAGAAATCGGAGAGGCACAAGTACGGCGGCGTCGGTTGGCGCGGGAAGCTGAAGCGCATGATCTCGCGGCCGCGCGCCGGCGGCGATCCATTGGCGGGTGGCTCATAAAGGATTAGATCGGCTCCATCGCTGTTGCAGGGCCAGTAGCCGTAGATCGCCTGCGGCACGAGGATGTTCTCCTTCGCGCAGCGGCGAGCGAGGTCATGCAGGATCGGGCGCACCTCGCGACGAATGTAGTCGTCGTACTCGTCCTTCTTGCGACCGGCCGGCGTGTATTGCCATTGCACGCCAAAGAGCATCTTCTCATTGATGTACGGCATGACGGTTTGCAGGTCGATCTTCTCGATGACGCGCGAGCCCCAGAAGGGCGGTTGCGGAATGGGATTGGTCGTCGCCACGCCACTGCGCGGCGGCGCCTCCACGCCGAGCGGCACCGAGGATTCTGCGCCGGCTTTGCGCCGAACGGCGGCAGCCACGCTTGGCTCCACCAGGGGTTGGCCGTCGGCGAGCCGGTTCATCAAGGCGAGACCGTCGAAGGCATCCTTCGCGTAGGCAAGCGGGCCTTTGTAAATTCCGCGCAGATCGTCTTCGACGTAGCTGCGCGTCAGCGCCGCGCCGCCGAGAATCACGGGCATCGTCAGGCCGCGCTCGTTCAATACGATCAGATCGTCGCGCATCACAAGCGTGGATTTGACCAGCAAGCCGGACAGGCCGATTGCGTCAGCCCCGTACTCTTCAAAGGCCTCGATGACGTTCGCGATCGGCTGCTTGATACCGAGATTATGAACCGTGTAGCCGTTGTTGGTCAGGATGATGTCGACGAGATTCTTGCCGATGTCATGCACGTCGCCCTTGACGGTCGCGAGAATGATGGTTCCCTTGCTGTCGCCCTGCACGCGCTCCATATGCGGTTCGAGAAAGGCAACGGCAGCCTTCATCGTTTCGGCGCTGGAAAGGACGAACGGCAGTTGCATCTTGCCCGCGCCGAACAGATCACCCACGACCTTCATCCCGTCGAGCAGAATCGTGTTGATAATCTCCAGCGGCTTGTAGCGCTGCATCGCTTCGTCGAGGTCTTTCTCCAGGCCGATGCGATCGCCGTCGATGATGCGCTGCTTGAGACGCTCTTCGACCGGTAGATGCGCGTTGGATTTTTTCTCCGCCCCGAGCTTCTCACCCTCGGCAAAGAGCTTGATGTACGCCTGGAGCGGGTCGTACCCGTCGCGCCGCCGATCGTAGAGCAGGTCCAGCGCGGTGTTCCACCGCTCGTCGGAAATCTTGTTCCGCGGCAAGATCTTGCTCGCATGGACGATGGCCGCCGTCAACCCTCGCTGCATCGCCTCATGCAGAAAGACGCTGTTCAACACGGCCCGTGCCGCCGGAGACAGTCCAAAACTGACGTTGCTCAAGCCAAGGATCGAACCGCAGCGCGGCATCTCCGTCATGATCCGCTCGATGCCGTCGAGCGTTTCCAATGCCAGCCGCCGATCGGCCTCCGTGCCCGTCGTGACCGGGAACGTCAGGCAGTCGAACAGGATGTCTTCCTCGGCGATGCCGTACTTGTTGGTCAGCAGATCATGCAGCCGCTTCGCAATCTCAATCTTGCGGTCGGCCGTCTTGGCCATCGCCTCGGTCGGGTCTTCGTCGATAGTCAGAGCAACGACGGCCGCGCCATATTTACGAAGAAGCGGGCAGACGCGTTCGAGCTTCTCTTCGCCGTCTTCCAGATTCACCGAATTGACGATGCACTTGCCACCGGCACGCTTCAGGCCGGCCTCCAGCACTTGCCACTCGGTCGAATCCAGCATCAGAGGCACGGTCACATCCTGGGCATAGCGCGCGACCAGCTTCTCCATGTCGGGCACACCATCGCGACCGACATAGTCCACGCACACATCCAGCACGTGCGCACCTTCCTTCACCTGCTCGCGGCCGACGTCGACCAGCCCGTCGAGGTCGCCGGCCAGCAGGAGTTCACGGAACTTCTTACTTCCGTTCGTATTGCTCCGTTCGCCAACGATGAGGAAGCTGTTGTCCTGCCGAAGGGTGACCGCCTGGTAGATGCTCGACACGCTTGGCTGGTGCAGCGGTTTGCGCGGCGCGGGTTGGAGACCATGCACCGCCTCAACCACCGCCGCGAGGTGGGCCGGCGTGGTGCCGCAGCAGCCGCCGACCAGGTTCACGCCGTCGGTGACGACGAATTCCTTCAGCCACCGCGCCAACTCGGCGGGCGTCAGCGCGTAGTGCGTCTTACCGTCAACCAATTGTGGCAGGCCTGCATTCGGCACGACGCTGACGTACCGCGTGCAGTGGCGGCCGAGGAACCGAACATGTTCGGACATCTCCTGCGGACCCGTCGCACAGTTCAGGCCGATGACCTGGACCTGCGGATAGGCTTCTAGCGCGGTCATCGCCGCGCCGATTTCCGTGCCAACGAGCATGGTCCCGGTCACTTCAATCGTCACCTGCGCGATGATGGGCACCTGCCGGCTAGCCTCGTGCATGGCGCGGGTCGCGCCGCAAATCGCCGCCTTGGTTTGCAGAATGTCCTGGCAAGTCTCGATGATGAACGCGTCCGCGCCGCCGTCGAGCAGGCCGCGCGCCTGTTCGGCGTAGCTGTCCTCAAGAATGTCAAAGGTTGTGTGGCCCAGAGTCGGCAGCTTCGTGCCCGGTCCCATCGAGCCGAGCACGAAGCGCGGCCGGTCGGGCGTGCTGAATTCATCGCAGGCGCGCCGCGCGATCTGCGCGGCGGTCTCATTGAGGGCCCGCGTCTGGTCGGCCAAGTCGAACTCGGCGAGGACAATTTTATTTGCCCCAAAGGTGTTCGTTTCGACGCAGTCGACCCCAACCCGAAGGAAATCCGCGTGGATCGACTCGATCAACTCGGGCCGGGTCTTCAGCAGCACTTCGGGGCAGTTTTCACAGCCGCAATAGTCTTTCTCGAGTGACAAGTCGTGCGCATAGATGCTGGTTCCCATCGCACCGTCGATGACAACGACGCGCTGGGATAGCAGATCCAGCAATGGGTGGTCTAACGATTTTCGCATGGGTAATTGAAGCTCACAAAGATCAGTATTGTAGCCTTTTCAGCGATCGGCATGGGGGTGGGGCTGTCGATTTCCTTCTCTGTTCAGGCAAGCGCAAGACGCACTGCAGATAGGGCTTTATCGACCCCCGACGCGGAAACATCCAGATGCGTCACCCCTCGCAGCCGCGTCGGCTGCATGAGTCCGCTAAATCGCACGCCATGCGGCGCGAGGCGATCGAGAAATGCCGACCGCGTTACCCCCGTTCCGGCAATGTCAAAGATGACGATATTTGTCTCCACGGCCGGCACATCTACCGAGATGCCGCGAATCGCCGCCAGCCCTTCAGCCAGCTTTCGCGCGTTGGCGTGGTCCTCCGCCAGCCGCTGAACATGGTGCTCCAGCGCATACACGCCCGCCGCCGCGAGAATCCCCGCCTGCCGCATCGCACCCCCGAACGTGTGCTTGTAACGCCACGCCTGCGCAATGAACTCGCGCGTTCCCGCCAACACGCCGCCGACGGGGCAGCCCAGCCCCTTCGACAAATCAATCCAGCATGAATCGAACGGCTCGCAATAGGTCCGCGCACTTGTTCCGCTTGCCACGACGGCGTTCATCAACCGTGCGCCGTCCAGATGGCACAACAGCCCGTGTCGGCTCGCGCACGCTGTGACCGCGCGAATCGCCTCAATCGGCCATACCCGTCCGCCGTGCAGGTTGTGCGTGTTCTCCACGCACACGAGGCGCGACCGAGGGAAATGCGGATCATCCGGACGAATCGCCGCCTCGATTTGTTCCGGTGTGAAAATGCCGGTACGGGTTTCGATCGCTCGAATGGCCGCGCGGCTGTGCACCGCTGGCCCGCCGCCTTCGAAATGCACCGGGTGGCTTAGCGAATCAATTATGATCTCGTCGCCCGGCCGACAATGAATCGCGTGCGCGATCAGGTTGCACATCGTTCCCGTCGGCAGGAACAGGGCCGCTTCCTTGCCGGTCAGCTCTGCCACCATCTCCTGCAAACGGTTGACCGAAGGGTCTTCGCGTTTTTGCTCGTCACCGACTTCCGCCGAGGCAATGGCCCGGCGCATGCCCTCGGAAGGCCGGGTCTGCGTGTCGCTGGATAAGTCGATGGGGAACCGGTTCATGGGGCTATTTCCTCCGTCGCAGCCTTCATTCTACGCCGAGCCGTCCGCCTTTGCAGGCCGACTTGCCGATGGTATATGCTGTAGGCGAGAAGGGGAGTTGACCTCCCCCTGCATGGAGGCCGTCATGAAGGCATATCGTCGTCGAAAATGGTTCGCCCTCGCCGCTCTGTCCATCGGCACCGCGATGCAGCTTTCCACCTGTCGCGAGGACCTCGCTTTGTTCGGCCTTCGTACAGCCTTCAGTTCGATTACGCTGCCGATAAACGAGCTGCTTCGCGCCTTGATCTTCAGCGCGGCCGTCTAAGTGGAACCACACAAGCCTTCACTTGTGTGGCACCGGCTAATAGCCTGTGCCGGACCGGCTCTTAGCCGATCCCACACTTGTTGATTCTTGTGTATCCTACAAAACTCTCTGCGGTTCTGCTTTGCACGCACCGAAATAGTCAATTCGTTGGTCCGTCGCCTGATGCCCGGCGCTTCTCCCATAATTCCTCCGCCTCGGGTCGGCGTACATAAGCCGGCACAAGCTCCTGCGCCGCAGTGAACTGGCCCGCTTGCGCCAGGGACCATCCGATTCGATGCACCATCGCAGCGCGCGGCCACCAGAGCGATTCATCCAGCGTCCTCGCGCCAGCCGCATCAATCGCTTCACGATGGTATGCCACTCCCTCCCCGATCACGAACCAAGGCCCGCCCGTCAGCAATTCAGCCGGCGTGGCCAGCAGCGTGCCTTGCTGCCGTTCATAACGTCCGTTGCGTAATTCGTACGATGCGCCGAAAACCTGCTTTCGCTTCGCGTCCAGTACGACGGCGAGTCGGTCCGGCGGGTCCGACAGCGAAAGGGCGTTTTCCGCGATGACATCCAGCGTTGGCACGGCAACGATTCTCACGCCGATCGCCAGTGCCAGATGGCGCGCAAACGTGACCGCCACGCGCAGGCCCGTGAAACTCCCCGGTCCGACGGAAACGTAGCAATGATCCAGGCGCGGTACGCGATTCGCATCATCAAAGAATTCAGCCCCCGCGCTGCGAAGCAAGGCGTCCGCGGTGGGCAACAAGTCGCGGGCATGCTCGGCGTCGGTCGCAAAGGGCGACTCGGCAACCAGCGTCTCGCCCCGCGCAACGGCGACCGAGCCGCGTTGGCCGCTTGTTTCGACGGCAAGTATGCGTGGGGGCGACATCGCGAGGGGGTTCCTGTCCGACCGTTAGCCCATATCGAAGCCGCAGATGGGCCTGCTATGCGTCTTTTGTGTGACGAGCGCTTCCACCGTAGGATAGATGGACGCACGAATCGCGTAAACGGCGCCGGAAGCGCATGGGAACGCGATGGTTCAGGACCCCCGCACATGCCCGCATCCCGATTGGTCATTCAGGACTACGCTGGCGTCACCGTTGTCACGTTCTCCGACAGCTCGATTCTCGACACCGCGACGATCACGCAGATCGGCAACGATCTGTTCCAGTTGCCGGACGTTCAGAACAAACAGAAAATCGTCCTTGACTTCATCAACGTGAAATTCCTCTCTTCGCACGCGCTGGGCATTCTCATCACCCTCAACAAGAAGCTTGCGGCCATCAAGGGCACACTCTCGATCTGCAGCCTTCGCCCTGAACTGATGAAGGTCTTCACAATCACCAGTCTCGACAAATTGTTCAAGTTCTTCCCGAACGACGCGGCCGCACTCAAGTCCTTTGGCGTTCACGTCAAATAGGGCCGCTGCAATCTTTCAGCCTATGAACCGCTTGCCGGCCCAGGCCCGCGGGGCTACGATTCGAATCTCGCCTCTTGCGAGGCGGCGTCCCCGGATTCCTCGCGGAAATCGAAATGGAGTTCTGAATGTTGAAGCGCAGCAGTGCAGTCAAGGGTTGCTTTTTGAGTCTGACGACGCTGGTCTTGTTGGGCACGTCCTGCCCGGTGCCCAGCATCGGCGTCGTGTGTACGCAGGATCTCGATGCCAGCGAGTTTGGCTTCACGCTAACCGCTCCGGCCGGATACGAGTGCTACAACGTCTTCCCGAATTCGGCGCTTCTGATGAGCGTGCGATATCGACAGGAATCGACCGGCAACGTCTGCTCGATCATCGTCGGCCCGGCCGGCGACACCACGCCCACTGATGAAGAGGGCATCACCATCGAGGAACTGGCCGACCGGACCAACACGAACGGCGTGACATTCGAACGGGTCAAAGCCCAGGTGGAAGCGCTGAACGTGACGTCGTACATCGGCACCCACACCCTTTCCAGTGGGAACGTCTTGAGCATTACGCTCGTTGGATTCAGCGATGATCCGGCTCTGCTGGACGCGCTGAATGCCGTCATCGATTCAACCGTCCTCGTCGGCGGTTGATGCTGCCTCCTGCGGATTGCAAAGAATCCGTGACTGTTTTTTCAGCCAGGTTGATCTGCCCGGTCGACGCGCCGCCGATCATCGACGGGGCGCTCACGGTCGATTCGAGCGGCCGCATCATGGCCATCGGCGCGGCTTGCGATTCGCCCTCCGGTCTGAAGCTCGATTTTGGCCATTGCGCGATTTTTCCGGGGCTGATCAACGCGCACGCGCATCTGGATCTTGCCGGGCCGCGCGATGAGGCCCAACCGCGCTCCCTGTGGGACTGGTTTGAATCGTCGATTCTTCCGCGGCGGCTTGTTACTCTCGACGACGTTCAGCGTACCGTCATGGCTGGTGCAGCCGCATCGCTCGCGGCAGGGGTAACGTGTATCGCCGATGTCTCTCGGACCGGCGACGCAGTCCCCGTTCTGTCTCGCACGCCGCTGCGCGCTCGCTGCTTTGTGGAGTTGATCAGCGGCGCAACGCGCCCTCCAAACGACTCCGCTTCGCTACATGAAGCGCTTCGGCGACTGATGCCGCTGGAGCGGCCATTTCAAATCGGGCTGGGGCTGTCCCCACACACGCCTTATACCGTCACGCGCGAGGATGCCGCGGCCGCGATGAATCTGGCGCGCGATGCCGGTCGCCCGCTCATGATGCACTTCCTGGAAACTGAAGAAGAGCGTGCATGGCTCACGGCTGCCGAGCGCGAATCGGAATCGGCTGAAGTGGTGGAGCGATTTCTTGCGGCCGTGCACCTGCCGACCCGCGCGGTGACGCCCCCTGATTCTCCGTTGGCATGGCTGCGCGATGCGTGCCTGCTTCCGGCGCCCGGTGGCTCCGCCCCCACGACCATCTTGGCGCACGTCAATTACGCGGACGACGCGGTGATCGTGGCCTTGGCATCAGCGCGCGTGAGCGTCGCATATTGCTCGCGAACACACGACTACTTCGGGCATCTGCCGCACCGCTGGCGAGACATGCTCGCGGCGGGTGTGAACCTCTGCATCGGCACGGACAGCCTCGCCAGCAATCCCGACCTGTCCATCCTCGGCGAGCTTCGATACATACGCCGCCTCGCGCCCGAGATTCCACCGCAAACGTTATTGCGCCTGGCCACGCTTCACGGCGCGGCGGCGGTCGGGTGGGGCGATTCAATCGGCGACCTCGCCCCAGGCCGTTTCGCCGACTTCTTCACGATGCCGCTCCCGACGGCTTTGCCGGGTGACCCCATCGCGTGGCTGCTGGATTCAGACGCCGCGGTGAGCGGAACATGGGTGGGCGGTCATCGCGTGAGTGGGGCGTGAATCCTATGAAATTGACATGTGTAGTTGTGCCGGCCGGATGAGCAATGGAATCCCGACGCGGTAATCACTCCCGGCGAAACGACTTGCATGCTTTTAGCCTCCAACGTCCGCAAACTCTTGCCCTAATTGCCCAAGAATGATAAGCTTACGCTCTCGGCCAGGCGCTCCGGAGCTACGCGGTTCCCCCCAACCGCGCCCGGACCCTGGCCCTTTTTATTACGCCTTGGGCGGTCGCGATCGCTGGAACGGTGGCTCGCGCGGTTCGTCAGCGCGCCGCATCGCTGTTAGAGTCCTCCGATTCATGGCTCGCCTCATTCGATCTCCATTCCTCCTGGTGTTGACGCTCCTTGCAGCCTTCGGCACAGGATGTCTCTCCGAGCAATCGTTTCCCATGCGTGCCAGGGACGTTGCACCGATCGTGGGCGCGCGAGATTCGGAAACCTCGTCGCCTTCTGCACGCGAATGGCTCCGGCGCGCCAGCCCGTCTCTCAATGACTTCCTGCCACGCGGGGTCACACACCCCATGCTCGCCGAAGATCTTGCCCACGATGGACAGCCGGTCGATGTCATGGCGCACTTCGGCCGCAATCCGCGCCGGCTGCAAAAGCTCCTGGGCAACTTCAGCGGCATCGTCCACACGGCACAGTGCGTCGGCGCGGGCTTCAATCCCGGCGACGGCACACCGTGGCCCGGTTTTGAGGAAGTCTGGGTTCCCATCCGCGATGACCTTTCACTCTGCGGCTGGCTCGCCATGGCGCGCGAGGGCGGCCGACCCGAAGCACCCGTCATCGATTCCAACTGCATCGTGCTGCTGCCCGGTCTGCTCGGCAATCACGAAATCAATCGCACGCGCGACCTGGCCCGCGCGCTGCTCGACAACGGCCACCATGTGCTGTCCATCGAGCTGCGCGGACACGGCAAGACCGACCTCCGCTATCCGGAGATCGGGTACAACTTCGGCGTCACCGAGGCGCAGGACCTCATGATCGTCGCGGAATGGCTCGAAGCGAGGCCGCACATCCGCGGCACGGGGCTCGTCGGATTCTGCTGGGGCGCGAACACGGCCATGATCGCCGCGTGGTTTGAGGGGCGCTCGGAAGATGACCCGAATCTGTCACCGCGCTTGCGCGAGATTCTCGGCCCGCCTCGACCGGGCCGCCATTTCACAGCCGGCGTGATCGCCTTCAGCCCGACCCTGCGGTACGAGGAGATTCTGGAAATTCTCAAGACGCCTCGCAAGATGACGCAGGAGCCGATGTACGCCGGCCTGCAGGACATGGTACTGGGCCGCGCGCAGCACAAGGGCTACCCCAACCCCAGCGGCGATTTGCGCTGGCTGATTGATCGCGAGTACGAACGCAGCGTCTTGAGCTATCCCCATGCTGTGGAAGAGGGGTTGACGTTCTTGCGATGGATGCCGTTTCAAGATCCCCACGGGCGCGAGAAACCCGAGTACGACAAAACCTACGCGATCCGAATCCCAACGCTGGTCGTCGCCGCGGCAAACGACCCGCTCGTCGGCGGGCAGGAGCTGGCCGATTTCATCGCCGGCGTGAAGAATCCCAACGTCGCCGCGCTGCTCACCCCCGGCGGTGGCCACGTCGGCTTCGCCGCATGGAACCGGCGCTATTACTTCAATCTCATTCTGTCTTTCTTCGACACCCGCCACGGCCCGGGGGCACCGCGCCCGTAATCGCAGGGCGGAGAATGTCCACCTTGTACGCGCAGGGATCGTCGAGGCACAAGCCAGCCGGGGCGAGTTCCGTAGGTCGGGTCCGCAGACCCGACACGACTCTTCTGGTGCGTGGAGGACGCACCCTCTGCCTTCCAGGGAGAGGGACGGGGTGAGGGTTCGTCACACCCATGCGCGCCCTATTTCTAACCACTGACTACTGACCACTGACATCTGTCCCCTT
>CAZQCF010000023.1:0-65971 GCA_964592235.1 uncultured Planctomycetaceae bacterium | reverse complement strand
GAATCGCGCAAGCTCGTGATGGACCCGTGGGGAACGCCGATTCGCTACTTCTGGGTTTATCGCGATGCAACGCCGCCGTCCGGCAACCGCGCGCACTTCGGGTACCTTCCCGTGGACTACGGGCCGTTTCACGTCGGCGCAGGAGCCGGGAACATCAACGATCCGGCGTTTTACCAGCCGACGGGCGAAGCAAAGGTCGCCGTGGGCTACGTGCTGGAGTCGGCGGGGCCGAATCGTAAATTTGGCAATTTGTGGAAATTCAACCCGACGGCGGCCGAACAGGACGACGCCTCGGACAATCTGATTTTGAAGCCGTAGCAGGGTATGATGGCAACACCAGCGCGACAACCCAGGATGCAGATCGGCGCAAGCAGCGTGACACTTCCTCGTTGCGCGCCGAAGCGTCGCGGGGGCTTTTCCCTCGCGGAGCTGCTGATCTCGATCCTGATCGTTTCGATCCTGCTGGGGCTTAGCGCGTATGCGTTCCAGCGGACCGTGCGATCGAACATTCTCGCGCAGGCTCGCAACAATCTGCTGACGTATGTCAAGGTCGCCCGCGCGTATGCCATGGCCAACAACATCGAGACGATGCTCGTGGTCAATCCTTTCAACGGGCGGTTTGAAATCTGGCACCTGAACCCGCCGACCGACGGCGGGTTGTTCGACCCGCTAAGCAGTGGTCTGAATCCGCCGCAAACCGACGGCTACGCGTTCGCCAATGTGCTCGACCCCTCGGCGCGGATGCCGCTGAACGCACGGGGCGTGCCGGCGGCCATGGTCAACCCGATTGACTACGACGACCCCGTCTACCGCCCCACCGTGGACGACCCGCAGGAGCGAAATCTAGACAACCTGACGTGGACGGCCATCTGTTTCGCGGCGGACGGTCAGCTGGTCGTGCGGACCCGCCGTATCGCCACGCGGACGTACACGCTGCGCGATGGGACGCCGCGCCTGCCGATCTCGTCTCGCAATCGCCTCCTCGACGAGACTCCGGACCTGTCCCTTGCTGTGATCGTGACCGGCGATGACACGCCGATTACTTCCACGCGAGGAGTGGTCGTCTCGGAGTTTGCGCCGATGAACGAGTCGTTGCGAGGGGCCGCCCTGAACCCGTTGAATCTGATCAACCGCTGGTTGCTGCAAACGAGACCAGGCCGGCCGTATGCCGCTTTCTCAACAACCGTCGTCTTTAACCGCTTCACCGGACAGGTCGAGCAGCAGGCTGGAGCGCAGTAGCATGAGCCCAACCCGCTTTCCCACCGAGATAATCGCTTCGCCGGGCGGAACACTGCGCGCCGCGGTTCGCGGCCGACGCGCGGGCTTCACCATTCTCGAAGGCACGATCGCGCTGACGATCCTTGGGATCGGTCTCATCATGATCGCGGCGATTTTTCCGGTGGCGCTCTCGCAGCACCGCGACAGCGTCGAACTCGCCCGCGCCGCCGAACTGGCCACCAAGGCCGAAGCACTGATCAAGGCTCGCATCGACCCAACTACCCTGTGGGTCAAGACGCCGCCGGCCGACCCGAACTGGTACATGCTGGGGTCGCTCAATCTCGAAGCCGGCGCCGTCGCCTGGGACGAAATGCCCGTTGGCCTGCCGCCGAATTACCTGATCTCAACCCCTTATGCAAACGTCATCAATGGCGTCACCGAAGTGGATATCGCGACGGCCAATCCGACGGTGCTGACCGCGATGGATGTGCTAGGCGACCGGCTCGCGCCGTTCTCATTGGGGGATTCGCTTTCGCCGTTCACCGACGACGAGTTTGGCGAGTCAGCGGGACGGCTGGTCTGGACGGCCTTCTATCGCCGACAGGCCACGACGACCTTCTGCACGGCTCTGTGCGCGCAGCGACGTGGTCAGTACTACGCGCAGCAGGACCTTGGCCCACAGACGCTGAACTGGGGACAGCTTGATACGGCCGCACGCACGCCGTTTGCCACACCGATCGCCAACGTCGCGGGTTTCCGCCGGTTGCCCGTGCCGTGGCGCGTGTCGGTGGGTTACGCGCGACCGGCGGGGCCGATCGTCGTGGGCGACCCAAGAAATCGACAACTGGCAAATACGATGACGCCGATGACCGATACGCCGCGGATGCTGGGCGGCGGTGTTCCGCTGGGGGTCCTGGCGCCGCGCGGCGCGCGCATCATGATTCAGGGCGCGGTCAACAAGGGCCCGGCCCTCGGCGCCGTGCCGACCGTTCCGGCGGGACGACTGCTGACGGTTGCCGACGTCGTGTACGATTCGGCGGGTTCGCCGACCGTCATTGAGGTGCTCGAAGATATTACCGATCTGCCGTCGTACGACTTTGAACCGGGGGCACGCGTCACGTTTGACGTCTGGATCTTTCCACCGAATGTACTGCTCTCCGGCACGCCCACGTTTGGCCGAGCCTCCCCGCTGGTGGAATGGAGGTTCCAGTGAACCGCCGCGCCAGTAAACATCACACGCGTTCGAGCGATCTCGCCCGGCGCGGTTTCACGATGGTGGAGCTGATGGTAGCCATCGGCATTCTGCTCGCAGCCATCCTTGCGGTCTCGCGCATCTTTACCATCAGTTCGGACGTCACCAGTCGTACGGCCTCCCACGCCGAGTTGATCGAGGCTGCTGCCGGCGTGCGCGAGCGGCTCGCGGCCGAACTGGCGCGGCTCGCGCCCGATAGCCTGCTGATCATCGAATCACCGCGCCCCACGTCGGCCCGCGCCGACATTCCGAACGACCGCCGCCTGTTCCGGATGCGGCACGATCGGCTTGTGTTCGTGACGCACAGCTCGAACCTGTCGGCCTATCAATCGCACACCCATCGCTGGGCCGTGACGCCGGCCACGGCGGATCGCGCTCCCCCGACGAGTGGACAGTCCATTGTCTATTTCGGACCGACCATTGCCGTGCAGGCCGACGGCACGGAGTTTTCCTTCGAGGATGATCCCACTGCCCTCGCCGGCTCACAATGGACGTATGGCCACCGTAACACCCTGCTGTTCACGGAGGTGCCGCCCAACAGTGACCCGGCATGGACGCCGATGACAACCAACGCGTTCGAGACGATGCTCACCGGGTCGCCGCTGGCGGCCACGCTCCGCGAAGGACGCACCGACGTGCTCATCGACAGCGACTCCGCCTCGGTTGAGGGCAGCTACGTCGCCCGCTTCAGCGATTTCATCCGGAACAAGACATTTGCTGATCTTCTCTCTCCAACGCCCAGCATCCGCGCCCTGTGGGAGCCGCACCTCACGCCTACTTCCTTCAGCCTGCTCGACCCGGCCGAGCGCGATTTCTACACGCGACTTGGAGGCACCCTGCGCCACGGCATGGCCGACGTGCGAATCGAATGGACCGACGGGCGCCGCGTGAATCCCACCGACCCCAACCCGGCCAATCGCAACTTCAACACGCGCTGGTTCGGTCTCTTTCCCGATGGAACGCAGGACGTGGACTTGACCCAGCCCGACAATCTCACCTATTACGCGTCGCGCCGGCAGAATGCTGTCGGCGACACCACTGCGTCAGAGAACCAGACCTTCGCCGACCAGATCGAATGGTCGCCCTTTGCGAATGCAGCCAACGTCGATGCTGCCTATCGTGCTGTTTGGCGCGCCGATACCTGGGCGTTTCGCCCCAAAGCGATTCGCGTAACCATGCGGCTCTATGACGGCGCCAACCGGCTCAAGGACACGTCCACGATTGATCTGGACGAAGACGGCGACTCGGACCCGGACGGGGCTGCCCTGCCGCCGTTTGTGGTCACACGATACGGCATTGAGCACTCGTTCGTTCTTCCTGTGCCGTAACCAGCTTCTCCAAGTGGCTTTATCGATCCTGCCAGGAGACGGAGCGGCCCAATCCGATACTCTCCGTCGGAATGTTTCGTACTGCCCGTAAATCCCGATCTTGCAACAAGTTCCATCCCGGCACGGCACTTGCCGACGGTTGGTGTCCCCCTACATTTCAGGTGAGAGAGGATCGCACATGGCTGGTAAGCCGTTGCCAATCAAGGACCTGCAATCGCGCAGCCGGTCGCGCCGGGGCGTGATCATGGTCTTTGTGCTCGCGGTTCTCACGCTCCTGGCGCTGGTCGGATTTGTCATGATCTCCCGGACGCACGGCGAGGCGCGGCGTGTGGCGATGGAGTGCGACAGCGGCGCAGTGCAGTCAGCGATGTCCGGCGTGGTGACTTCGATCCAGGAGACCCTGCGTAAAGACATCTGGCAAAATAACAGCACGGCGTCGCCGACCCTTAGCAGCGTGCCGCTCAATGGTTCGTCGACTCTGATCGCGGGTCGGGACGAAGGCAATGAGCCGTGGGATGCGCCGGGCATCGACGATCGCTGGCTGGCGTCTTCGATGCCGTTTCTCACGCTGCAACTTGATCCCGCCTTGCCGGGTTACGGCAAGCCGCGTTTGTTTCAGACCGGCCGGACGCTGCCCGATCCCGTCGTGGAAGATCAGGTTCTGACCTGGCCGCACGTGTCTTACCTGGGCAACGACCTGACGCAATCGGCCTCAACAAACGCGTTCACCTGGGGTCGAAACGGGCGAAACGCCGCCTTGGCACAGGCCGTCCAATACAGTGTGGACAGCTTGTCGAACGTTCGCGTGCAGCAGATTCCGCCGCCAGGATTCAACAACGCGATGGTAGCTGGTGCGACTACAAATGTCACGATTTCCGAGGCGCGGCAGATCTGGTCCGACGCGTCGCACATCCTTAGCCCCTACCATGCGGCGAACACGCCGCCTGCCGGGCTGGTTCCGCAATTTCCGTACTTTGACACCAACGCCGACGGCCAAGTCGACCTCTACGACGCCGACGGTGACGGCGTGCCGGATTCGCCGTTGAGTTTCTGGATTCCGCTCGACGGGCGCGATCCGAACTCGGCCAAGCGGCTCTATGCGGCTGTGCGCATCGTCGATCATGCGGGCATGCTGAACGTCAACACGGCGTCGAGCCTGCGGCTGCCCGGCGGAGTCGGCACGGCACTCATGTATGACGAATCAACGCCTGATTTGCAGCGGCGTGGCCGCCGCGTCGGCGAGATGCTGCTGGACGATCTTGTGCATCCGATGGACGGCGCATTCGGCAACGATCGCGCGCGCAACATGGTCAACAATCGTTGCGGCGCTGATCCCATCGCATGGGAGTACATCATTCGCAGCAAGCTGGCGGGCGGCGCGGCGGCCCCTCCCCCGGTGGCCGGGCCCTATGTCTATCGCCTGTTCGGCCTGTCGGACGAGGCATCGCTGCGACACCGCGGCATGCTGGTTCCATATGAGCGGCGCGGCGATCTCGCGCTGGACCAGTACGACACGATCGACCGGGCGCTGGCCGGGAGCCTGCTCTGGACACGACAGGTTGACGCATCGGGGAACTACTCGGGCACGGTCGCTCGCTGGAGTCGCATGTCGGCCAACATCATGGGGGCGGCCGGTTCGTACGAGGGGTATGACTCGGCCGGGGGCGCGGGCTGGCGCAAGCTGATGACGGAGGACGAGACGACGGCGGTGCGCCGGCGCATGATGACGACGGTCAGCCACGAAGTGGCCCTGCCGCCGCGCGGGATCACCCTGGACGGATCAGGCGATTACGCGGCGAATCTGCTACCGGCGGCGTCGCCCTGGGCCCCGGTGCGGTTCGTCAATTTGCCGAACGTCTATAGTTCGCCCGATTACTCGCTCATGGAATGGCCGATCGTCGGCCGAACGGCGTACCCGAATGCCAACGAGAACCTGCGCATTCAGGCCGTCGATCTGAACATGACCTACGCCGGCAACGCCGCCCTCGCCAAGCGCGATTTCATTCTCTACAGCGCCGCGGCCATGTACCGCGCCCTCGCCGGCGTCAGCCACTATCAGGGCTTTCGCCTCACCGATGACCCGGCGACTGCCTTCGACGAATCGGCCAACCGCGTCTGGCTGGCCTGGCAGTTCGCATTGAATCTGGCCGACTACCGCGACGGCGACAACGATCCGACGATGCTCGAGTGGCCGGCCGGGTCGGGGCGGTATCTCATCGGCATTGAGCAGCAGCCGTTTTTCACCGAGGGCTACGCGTACCTGATCGCGGGAAATGGTGTGAACCCAGTACCGCAGCCGTTTGAAGACCCCGACGCCGAGGACAAGTGGTTCCACGCGGTCGAGCTGTATGTGCCGCCGCATTACAACATTTCGACGGCTGACTTGTACATCCGCACGCCGGGCGCGCAGCCGAATCCCGGACTGCTGCCGTTGACGACGTTCACGCGCGTGGTCGGCAGTACGCCGCCAACGCTGGTCGGCGGCGCGACGGGTCAATACATCGTGCTGTGCGGCGGATTGACCAACAAACCGGCGACACTTGTGGCCGACTCGTTCTACCGCAATATCCTGTTCCGCATGGCGGTCGACGGATCGGCATCCGTCGATTTGGTCTATGCGCCGGGTGGCAACGTAAACGACCCGCGGTCCTACGTGGTTGATTCGTTGTCGCCGGCGTTCGCCGCCGGCTCGGCCCTTAGCTCGACACCCGACCCGACGACGCCTGCGCCGTGGGCGTATCGGCTGCCGAGCATTGCGGCGGGCAATCGCCATGCGTTTAGCCTTCGCCGCAGCACCAAAGGCTGGCGCTTTGCCACCGGCTGGCACCATGCATCCAATCAGCAGGAGCCGGCGCCGTTCCAGCTCCCCGGTTTCGAGGAGTCGCTCGGCCGGGCCAATAGTGTCGCATCTCTGGCATTCACCGGTGGACTGGACGTCGAACTGCCCGAGCTGCCGTGGCCCGCGCGCGTGGGCATCGGCACTCCCGGGAATCTGCCGACCGACGGCTTCGCGGCTGCCCAGCCTTACTCGGTCTTTGATTCGCCAGGTGAGCTTGGCCGCATCATGATGCTCGGTCCGATCAATCGACCGACCGGCACGGAGCCGCCCTATCTGCCCTGGACGAACTGGACGGACCAGCAGATTCCGGTGACCGGCGTGCTCGGCCTGATTACGAACACGCGCGGCGCGGGCATGGAGGACGTACCTTCCAGCATCAAGACGCGAGTCGCAGTTGGACGACCCGACTTTGCTCCGTTCCCGCCGAACGACGGCCTGCCGGAGGATCGGCTCTGGGCGAGGCGGCTGCTGAACTTCTTCACCTGTGCCGGGCCGATGTACGACGGCATCAACAACGACGGCGTTGGTCCGGTGGACGACGTGCTGGACGGCTCGAACACGCTCAACCGCATCGCCGGGCGAATCAATCTCAATACCGCGCCGGTCAGCGTACTGCGCTCCGTGCCGTTCATGAGCCTGCTGCCGACTTCGGCGGAATACGAACATCATGCCGGTACAGTGGCCAATCCGTACGCCTCGTACAACGCCCAGCCGGCGACCTTCTGGGATCTCGCCAGCGCGATCGTGTCTCGCCGCGAAGAGCGCCTCGTGCCGGTACGGTTGTACGATCCCACGCCGGGGCCGGATCAGGGCATGCGCGTCGTGGCGGTCGCGGGCAAAGCGGCCGGCCCCGCGCCAACGCAGCCGCCGCCGGGCGGATCGGCGTTTCGAAATGTCGGACAGATTCTCGATCTGGCTCGCACGTCGCCGCCGATCAGCGATGTCTATGCCCTGGGTCCTGCCAACGATCTGATGTTCCGGCCGGACCGCTATCTGATGAACCCCGCGGTGACGCTCGGCCAGCACAAGTTGCCGGCCTCGGCGGAGCCGGCGCTGGGCGTGGCGGACGTTTACTCGCCCGACTATCGCGCGCGGCAGGTCGGGCCGAACCAATTCGTCGCCGACTACGTCGCGCCGGAGACCGGCCTGTTCATCGAGGACAGCGAGATCGAGACAGCGGGCATCCGTGCCCGCGACGCCTTCCTCGCGCGGTGGGCCAACGTTCTGACGACGCGCTCCGATGTGTTCACGGCCTACATCGTGCTGATTGATGAGAACGGTCAGTATGTGCTGCGCGGTCAGGTGACGCTGGATCGTAGCGAATGCTTCCGAGAAGACCCGATGCGGACCCCGCGGATTCCGGTGCTGCCGAAGATTCTGCTCCACACGGTGACCAGCTACACGGATGACCTGCGCTAGCACACGGGAAAAGGGCAACGGAGAAATGTGATCTGCCCGCCGAGACAAAACGCTTCCCTGGAAAGTAACGCCGGACATCTGGGAGCGGCTATAAAGAGTGTGGCGGCCCAACCTTACCGGGCCATCCGGCTTTACATGCGTCCAAGTGCCCGCCTACAATAGGGTTGGGCACCAGCCGTACGAAATCATACCGTCGTTCGTCCTGAAGGAGAGCCAGTCATGAGGTTGCGAAACAAGACACGCCGAGCGTTTACGCTCATTGAGCTGCTGACGGTGATGGCGATCATCACCCTGCTGATCGGAATCCTGACGCCGGCGCTGGGTGCGGCCCGCGATCGCGCGCGGCAGACGGCGATCAAGGCCCAGCTCAACGCGATGGAGGTCGGCCTCGAATCGTTCAACGGCGTGGAGGGCTTTTACCCGCCGTCGAATGCGTTTCTGATGGCCAACAATCCAGCCGCCCCGGGCACGCAGTTGCAAACGCCGGGCTGGGAAGTGCAAACCGGTGCGACGGTGCTGCAGGGCGCGCACCTACTGCTCGACGCACTGGTCGGGCGCGACTTCCTCGGCTACGACCCCAAGGCGGCGGTGCCGGGCCACGGTCCGAACACCTATGACCGCTGGAACGCGGTGAACGATCGGCGGCAGCCGTATATTCCAGTCGACGGCGTCGACACCACGTCGCTGACCGATCCGCCCGAGGACAAGTTCGGCACGATCCCCAGCACACTGGGCGACCCGCAGCCGACGATCCACAACGTTCTCTGCCGCGTGTTCCGCGATCGGTTCGGCTGGCCGATCCTGTACTACCGTGCGAATCCGTCAGCCAGCGCCAACACGCCGATCGTCAATCAGACCGATGCGGTGCCGGCGCCGGATGCCAGCGGCAATTTCGGTAACGGCGTCTATGACGGTCTGGATAATGAAATCTTTACGAGCTACAACAATGCCGGGCCGATCGCCAATCGCCATCGGATTTCCGACGCCGTCACACCGATAACCACGGCAAGCTACAACATGCTGGAGGCGATCAATCACAACTTTGCCGAGTTCATTCGATCGTTCCGGTCGAGCTCCTATCAACCGCCGCCGAACGATCAGCAGTTGTTGTTCCCGCGCCCGGTGAAGGCAGATCGTATGATCCTGTTGAGCGCCGGCAAGGACGGCATCTACGGCACGCTGGACGACGTCGCGAACTTCCCGGTGCTTTCGACGGAGCGCTGATCGGCGCTGCGAAACGACTGGATTCCCGCTTTCGCGGGAATGACGTCGTGTCGGCTCCGAATGTTTGAGTGTCCCCCAAAAAGCCCCAGGCATTTGCTTGGGGCTTTCTTGTTACGCGAACTCGGTCTGCGTGATTCCGATTTGCGCGATCGCGATCACGGCGCATTGGTGCGGTCATTCCCGCGAAGACGGGAATCCCATTACGGCTTCTTCGGACCCAACGCCTTGTCTGTTTCCTCGCGGCAGCGCTTGTAATCGCGGTTGATCTGCGTGAGCTTGGGGTCCAGCTCGGCGATCTCCTTCAGCTTGTCGTCGGCCTCGCGCCACCGTTCTGCGTCTACATCCTGCCGAACTTCCTTCAATAGCAGACGCACACGCGCGTCTTTGTTCATTTGCGGCTCGATCTGGCGCTCGACGCCATGCGTCAGGAACTGCACCAGCTTCACGCTACCATATGTGCCACCGCCCAGAACCGTCGCAAGCAGCACGTACTTCACGAACAAGTTGCTCATCACCGCGCCGAACGCATCGGCGATCTTCACGACAAGCGTCCGCTTTTTGGGCAGTTCCTCGGTCGGCCGCTTCTTCTTGCCCTCGGCTTCGGCCTTCTTGTCGGCCTCGGTCTTGCCGCGGCCGGTGAGCTGGTCATAGCTCTCGATCAGTTTGTTCTGCTCGGCTTTGTAAGCGGCCTCGTCCTCGAGGGATTTCTGCTTGCGCTTCTGGGCCTCTTCGTAGCGCGCGAGGGCGGCCATCACGTTGGGAGCGTCATCGCCGCCGGACTTGGCCGACTTGCCGGCCGGCTTGACTGCCGAGGACTTGGCGGGCGTCGCGCCGCCCTCGGGCACGCGCAAGGGTGATTTGCATTCCGGGCAGCGGACCGCTTTGCCGGCGAGGTGCTCTTTCACCTTGAAGTGTTTCCCGCACTTGCAGGCGACGTGGATAGACATGAGGCAGCGTGCGCTCCACCGGATCGATACGGGCCAGGGTAGGGTTCTTGCCGGGAATGCAAGCCCTTCGAGGAATTATTGGCAGGGGCATGCCCGAACGCAAGCTTCTGCCGAGCCTTCCGGCGAACGGCGCGTGCAGCGGCCCGGCTTGACCACGCGGGCTGCGGGATTACGATCATGCGACCATCATGGCCCGCCGTGTCTTCCCCAACCAGCGCTTTCGACTCCGCCCGGCCATGACACTCGTCGAAATGGCGATCGTGCTCGCTGTCGTCTGCGCCGCAGTGTACCTGCTCGTTGGCTGGACCAGTCAATTGCAGCAGCGCGCCAAGCGCGATCTCGCGGTGCGATTGTTGTCCGACCTCGACAAGGCACTCTGGCGATACTCCCGCGCAACAGGGAGCTACCCCCCCGCCTACGGGCCGGACTCGGCCATTTCGGCAACCGTGTGCTTTCTGGATCACGACAAGACGCGGCCGATCATGGAAGCCCTTCCTGATAGCCTGTGGCGCGGCCCCGGCCGGCGTACGCTCGTGGATCCGTGGGGCACCCAGCTTCAATACCATGACGCCAAGTCGCGTTCGCCCATGGTGAAGGCCAACGGCGGCCGACCCGTGTTTGTATCGGCCGGTCCTGATCGAGATTTTGGCGATGTGAATTCGGATGGCAAAGGCGACAATCTGCGCAGCGACGACCCGGGACCGGATGGTTTTCGATTGCACGACTCGCTGCGCGAATCGATGGAGGACGAAGCAAACGGCCATGGCGAAACGAGTCATTGACCAAGTGGACGTCGCGGGCCGTCGCGTGCTGATGCGCGTGGACTACAACGTCCCGATGGAAGAGGGCGCAATCACGGATGATCGGCGCATCCGGCAGTCGCTGGAATCGGTGCGCAGCGTGATGGATCGCGGCGGCCGCCTCATCTTGATGAGTCATCTGGGCCGGCCAAAGGGCACGGGCGTGGAACCTGCGTTCAGCCTGGCGCCCGTGGCGAGGCGCCTGGGAGAGCTGCTCCAATGCAGCGTGGCGTTCGCGGCGGATTGCGTCGGCGCGCCGGCGGACGAGTCGGTCGCGGCGGTGCGCGACGGCGGAGTCCTTCTGCTGGAGAATCTGCGATTTCACGCGGCCGAAACGCTGATCGACTCGGCCAAGAAGAATCCCGACAAGAAGCCGACGGCCGAGCAGAAGGCCGCGATTGAATCATTTGCCGCGGGGCTGGCGCGGCATGCAGACCTTTACTGCAACAACGCATTTGGAACGTGTCATCGAAAGCACGTCAGCATGTACGATGTGCCAATGCGACTGGGGCCGGGGCGACGCGTCTGCGGGCACCTCGTGCAAAAGGAGCTCAAGTTCCTCGGAGACGCGACGACGAACCCGCGGCGGCCGTTCGTTGCGATCCTGGGTGGCGCGAAAGTGTCCGACAAGATCGGCGTCATCGAGCAACTGTTGTCTCGCGTCGATGCGATACTGATCGGCGGCGCGATGAGTTACACGTTCTATGCGGCCAAGGGACTGGGCGTCGGCGCGAGCCTCTGCGAGCGAGACAAGATCGATCTGGCGCGCGGCTTGCTGGACAAAGCCGGAGCCAAACTGCATCTGCCGCAAGACAGCGTGTGCGCGGCAAAGCTGGAGGCCGGCGCAGCGACGTCGACACACGCCGGCAACGTGCCGGATGGACTGATGGGTCTGGACATCGGGCCGGCGACGGCGGCCGCGTACGCGAAACAGATCGAGTCCGCTGCGACCGTGCTCTGGAACGGACCGATGGGCGTGTTTGAGACGCCGCCATTCGATGCGGGCACGCTGGCGGTGGCGCGGGCGCTGGCGGAAGCGACGCGACGCGGCGCGACCACGATCATCGGGGGCGGCGATTCGGCGGCGGCGGTCGATGCCGCGGGGCTGGCGGATTCCATGTCGCACATTTCAACGGGCGGCGGCGCGAGTCTTGAATACCTTGAGCGCGGTTCGTTCGCCACGCTTGACCTCCTTGACGAAGCGTGATTCGCCCGGACCGACTTCACCATGTCTAAATTGATTCTGGTTGCATCGGGCGAGACCGATTGGCGCGCGCAGGACCGCCTTGCTGGCGACGTGGACCTCGCGCTGAATGAAACCGGCCGAAAACAGGCGCTCGCCGCCGCGCAGGCCATCGCTCCGCTGATGCCACAGGTGATACGTTGCGGGCCCGAACAGGCGACGCATCAGTCCGCGGCGCTGATCGCACACGAACTGGCGCTGAAGTTTCGCGCGACGCCGGAGCTGCGCGAGGTGGATCTCGGCGTTTGGGAGGGTCTAACGCTCGAAGAATTCAATAAGCGCTTCCACCGCGTCGCCAGACAGTGGAAGCAGGATGCCACTTCGGTCGAGCCTCCCGATGGCGAGTCGATCCCCGCTGCCGAAGCGCGGCTGCTGGCGGGCCTGCGAAAAGTGCTCAAGCGTCACAAGTCCGAGGCGATCACGCTCGTGCTTGGGTCGATGGCCATGGCGATCCTTCGCTGCCGGCTGGTCGATGGGAACTACGAGAGCTTCTGGGCGTATTTTGAAGCGGCCCCGTCACACTATGTGATGGATCCTGCTCCTGTGTTGTAAGGTGTTCGCAATCGGCGGCAAACGGGCGCGTGGCGCTCGCTTGACGGCTGCTTGATGACCTCGCGACGATTGACGTATCATACCGAACCGAGGGGGAACAGGAGCGACACCATGACCGAGCGCGTACGAGAAATCCTGGGCTGGTACCGAAGCGAGAATCCCGGCGTCCTGACCAATCTGGCGCGGATGCTGAATCACGGTCGACTGGGCGGGACCGGTCGCATGGTCATTCTGCCGGTCGATCAAGGCTGGGAGCACGGCCCAGCGCGGAGCTTCGGTCCGAATGACGCCGGCTACGATCCGCACTATCACTTCAAGATCGCGATCGAGGCGGGGCTGAACGCGTACGCAGCGCCGCTGGGCTTCCTCGAAGCGGGCGCGGCCGACTTCGCCGGCGACGTGCCGCTGATTCTGAAGGCGAACAATCACGACTCCCTCGCGGATGAGAAAGACTCGTGGCAGGCATTGACCGCATCGGTGAAGGACGCGCTGCGGCTGGGTTGCGTCGGCGTGGGCATGACGATCTATCCCGGTTCGGCGCTGCGCAAGCAGATGTACGAAGAAGTGCGCGCGTACGCGGAAGAAGCCAAAGCCAACGGTCTGGCCGTGGTCATCTGGAGCTATCCGCGCGGCACGAGCTTGAGCAAGGAGGGCGAGACGGCCATCGACGTCGCGGGTTACGCGGCGCAGATCGCCTGCCAGCTTGGCGCGACGATTGTCAAGGTGAAGCTGCCGACGGCGCACATCGAGCAGGACGCCGCGCGCAAGGTGTACGAGAAGGAGAAGATCGTCATCGGCACGCTGGCGGATCGCGTCAAGCACGTGACGCAGTGCGCCTTTGCCGGCAAGCGCGTGGTGATCTTCAGCGGTGGTGCGAAGAACGACAACGACGCGGCGGTCTTTGACGAGTGCAAGGCCATTCGCGACGGCGGCGGCTTTGGCTCGATCATCGGGCGGAATACCTTCCAGCGCAAGCGAAACGAGGCTCTCAAGTTCCTTGATGAGATTCTGAAGATCTACGGGAAGTAATGCGAGCGACTCGGGGGCGCTCAAACAAGTGAAGAATCGTGGCGCGAATGAAGCCGACGGATTGCCATCCGCCGGCTTCGGCCTTCTCCAGCGTCCATCATTTCACACTTGAGGCGAACTGTTCCATTTCTTTCGCAATCGCGGCGATGCGATCGTTTGCCGCGATACGAGCCGCCGCCAGGTCGCGCGAGTCGATCCGCGCGAGAATATAGAACTTGATCTTCGGCTCGGTGCCGCTGGGGCGGGCAATCACTTTCGTCCCGTCGTCCAGTGTGAAGACCAGCACGTCGCTGGGCGGCAGGTCGTAACGGCCGATCACGTTGCCGTTGGAGTCGCGCATCTCGCCCGAATTCACGTCGCCGATGGAGATGACCGGGCGGCCGGCGATTTGTTTTGGCGGAGCGTTTCGCAAGGACGCCATCAGCGCCGTAATGCGTGCCGCGCCATCCGCGCCGGGCATCGTGATACTCTTGGCGCCCTCCGCGAAATAGCCGTGCGTCAGAAACAACTCGTCCAGCAATCCGGCGAGCGTCTTACTTTCCTTCGCCAGCACGGCCGCCAATTCCGCGAGCATCGCCGCTGCCGTGACCGCGTCTTTGTCGCGCGTGAAGGTGCAGGGCATGTAGCCGTAGCTTTCTTCCGCGCCGAACAGAAACTGTCGCGCGGGCTTGCCAGGCTCGCCGGCCTGCTCGTCTTTTCGAATCGCCTCTGCGATCCACTTGAAGCCTGTCAGCGTTTCAACGACTTGCACGCCATAGGATCGCGCGATCACTTTCATTAGGTCGCCCGACACAATGGTGGAGAGTACGACGCCGTTGGACGGCAGCTTGCCGCTGCGCTTCAACTGCTCGCAGATGTACCAGGTCAGCAGCGCGGCGATGTGATTGCCCGTCAGCAGACGATAATCGCCGCCGGCCTCGCGCACGGCGATGCCCATGCGATCGGCGTCGGGGTCGGTAGCGAGGACCAGCTCGGCGTTCTCACGGCGAGCCACGGCGAGTGCCATTTCAAATGCCGCGGGTTCTTCGGGATTTGGCGATTTCACCGTGGGAAACGCGCCATCGGGTTTCATTTGTTCGTTGACAAGGTGTACGCGCGTGAATCCCCGGCGCGATAGGGCCTCCGGGATCAGCGTCGCGCCGGTCCCGTGAAGCGGAGTGAACACAATGCCGATCCGCGGGCCGAACGCGCGGCACGCATCGGGATTCAGGCACGACGCCAGCACACAATCGAGAAACGCTTCGTCCAGCGCTCGCCCGATCATGCGGATCAAGCCCGTCGACTTCGCGGATTCGAAATCGCTCGACTTCACATTGGAGAACGCGCCGACTCGGCGAACCTCGTCGATGATTTCTCCGTCGATCGGCGGCGTCACTTGCGCGCCGTCGTTCCAGTAGGCCTTGAAGCCGTTGTATTCGGGCGGGTTGTGGCTGGCCGTGATGACGACGCCGGCCGTGCAGCCCAGATGTCGAACGGCGAAGGACAACTGCGGCGTCGGGCGAAGCGCCTCGAACAGATGCGCCGTGATGCCGTTGCCGGCCATGACGCACGCGACGCGCCGCGCGAAAGCTTCGCTGTTGTGACGACAATCGTATGCAATCGCGCAGCCGGCGCGCCTCGCCGCGTCGCCCTGCCGCACGATTACGGCGGCCAGTCCCTGCGCGGCCGCGCCGACGGTATAAACATTCATCCGATTGAGGCCCGCGCCCATGATGCCGCGCAGGCCGCCCGTGCCGAACTCCAGATCGCGATGAAAACGGTCAGTCAGCTCGCGCCAGTCCCCGGCGTCCAGCAAGCGGCGGATTTCGACCTTGTCGGCCTCGTCAATCGCCGGGTCGGCGAGCCAGGCTTCGGCAGCCCGGCGGACAGTGACGAGCATGGTTGCATCGTTCATCGTTCAGATCATAACGCAAGAGTGGTTGGCTCGCGGCGATGCAGCACCAAACCAGAGCCAGCTCGGGTAGAGCCGAGAGCCAGGAAGATTGCCCACGAATACCGGGCCGTCTCGGCCCGGCTCGGAACGCGAAATGGTGTGGCACGGTCTTGAAATCGGGAGATTTGGTGCAGGGTTGAACACCGGGGCAAGCCGCATAGAATACGGGTCCGACATCGCGGGCGATTAGCTCAGTTGGCAGAGCGTTCGGATCACACCCGAAAGGTCACAGGTTCAAGTCCTGTATCGCCCAGTCCCGCTTTCGCAGACCGGCCCAGCTCCGCCGGGGCAAGCGGCTACGGCCGAAGTGGCGGAATGGCATACGCGCCGGTTTCAAAAACCGGTTCCCGTAAGGGATTGAGGGTTCGAGTCCCTCCTTCGGCAATCTTTGCAGGTTCACCCGCCTTCTTTCAATCGTTACGCCGACCGCCGCACCCCTCACGCATCGGTTCATGCTGATTCACTTTGACTGCGTTTCTTCGTCGCCAGGGCACGCCGATTCGGGCTTATCTCCCGGTCGCAACCCCGCCGATGAAACTGATGGAGTAATGCCGGTTTCAAGTCGTGCCACCGTCAGGATTCTTCAATCGTGATGTTCATCTCCACCCAGTCCCGCATGCGTTCCGGCGGGGGAAAACGGGCCATCAGTCTCCGCCGCCGCATCCTGTTTCTATCGATCGTTCTCGTCGCGCTGGCCGGACTCCTGGAACTTGGCACGCGCGGATACAATCGTCTCCGCACCGGCCGCTGGACCGTTGGTGATCCGGAGCGCGCCGCCGTCAACGCGGGGCTCTACACGAGCAATGTCTGGACCGGTCAGATTCCGCGCCCCGGCGCGGTCGTGGAGTTCCCCGGGCGCAGCATCCACATCAACAGCCTGGGTTTTCGCGGTTACGAGATCACGCCGTACAAATCCGCCGGGACCGTGCGAATTGCCTGCCTCGGCGGCTCGACGACGTTTGACGTGAAGGTCAGCGATGACACGCGCACGTGGCCGGCACAAATGGAAGCCGTGCTCCGCGCGCGACACGGCATCCGCAACATCGAAGTCATCAATGCGGCGACCTGCGGCTACTCGCTTCAACGATCGCTGATTGACCTGACGACGCGCGTGCTCGACGTGCGGCCCGACTGGGTCATCTGCTATGCCGGCGTGAACGACCTCGCGGCGGCGCACCGACCCGATCATCAAGTCGGCCAATCGCATCTGGCCGAGATCACGCCGAAGGAGACATCCTGGTATCGCCGGCTGATGGGCACGAGCGAGTTCTGCAACGAAGTCGTCTCACGGCTTCGCTATGCACGACAGCTCAAATACGGCAACTGGGAGGGCAGGCCGATCGAGCGAAGCGACGAGCCGGACCCCAAGGGGATCGCCGCGTTCGGCCGCAATCTTAAAACGCTTGTCGGCATCTGCCGGGCGCACGACATCCAGCTGGCACTGGTCACAGTGCGCACGGCCTACGCCCCGATGCAGCCGATGGACGTGCAGATGGAACTGGCGCGAATGGACCTGATGGACCACTCCAACCTCTCGCTCCAGGGGCACTACCGCGGCTATGCGATGATCAACCAGGTGATTCGCGAGGTCGGACGAGCCTACCAGGTGCCGGTGATCGACCAGGCGACGGCGCTGCCGGCGGGCGACATGCACTTCGCTGACTCGGTTCACTTCAACGACGCCGGGGCCGCGGCGCTGGCGATGCTGGCAGCGGACGAGCTGGCCCCCCACCTCAAGCCCGCGACGCTTCCGGGCGAGCCAATCGTCGTCTCTCCGATTATCGCAGAATAAGAATCGCCGCGAGCGAAGCGACGGCGACGAGGCTCAAGATCGTCGCGGCGATTGTCTGCCGGCGCGATTGCTTCGCGCGGTGCCGCGATAGACTGGCATGGGCGCAACGAACCAGGTTCCTCCAGCTTTCCTCGCCCGGCGTGCGAGCCAGTTCGATTTTGACGCCGGCGGCATCCCAACGATCCAGATCGGCGTGATTCTTCCAGATCATTTCCCAGAGCGCGTCCAGATCTGCGAACAACACGGCCGCGAACCGCCCTGCCGACAACTCACTGTTCAGCTCGTCGTCGTCTTTGATCTCAAACCACGTCGGCTCGGCATCAGGATGCGCGGACAAGTATTGTGAAAGCGCGTCCTGGCCGGCGGCATCCCTCGCGCGCCGCGCCGCGAGTCGGCCAATCGATCGTTGCCCGTCAGCTTTCGATTCACTCATGGCGACGCGCCTCCAAACTGGTGATGCACAATCGCGGTTAGCGTGACGAGCGCCGCGATGCCGACGGCGCCGGCAAATGGGAAAATGCTCGCACCGGTCAGCCATGCAGGCCCGGCATAGCGCACGAACGGGCGCACGCCCATGATGACGAGGATGCCCCCCGCATGCAGCCCGGCCGCGAGCCAGAGCGAACCGGTGTCGAGAAACGCCACGCCCAGGAGCAATCCAAGCGCGATATGCCCGGGGAAGGTCCAGCGCCGCTTCACCGCGCGAACATAATGCGCGATGGCAAAGACCAACGCGCTCGCCGCCACGGCCGCGACCGGCGACCAGTTTGATTGAAGCAGGTCGGCCATGAGTACGCCGCGAAAGATCATCTCCTCCACGAACGCGCCGAACAGGGCCGTCGGCACGAGCAGGACGAGGCGGCGAATCCATTTCTTCCGCGCGTGATGCACCTCCACGACCAGGCGCTGTGACGCAAGCCAGATCACCAGCAGCACCGACAGGAACAGTGCCGCCAATGCGACACCGATGCCGAAGTGCTCCGCAGCCGGCGCCGGAGGGAGCAAGCGGCCGTAGTACGCAATGATCGCTTCCCCACGCACGACCGGGTACAACACGATGACCGCAAGCAGGCCAACCTGCGTCGTCATGCGCGCGGCCAGGCGAAGGTGCTTCGTGCCTCCGCGAGAATCAATACGCCAACGAAGGGGTTGTCGCGCCGCTGCCAGGCAGACGGACTGCACCGACCAGAGCACGACGGGAATCGCCATGAGCATGAGCAATGCGATCATGGCGCGACGCTCCGGATGTTTGCCATCACATTCGAATTGGATGACAGTGAATGAGGCGCCGACGTCGGCGCAACGTATCGCTCATCCGTACCCTGAAAGACGCGCGTCCAGCGGCTGTCGCCCCAGAGAAACCATGCGTCGGGCGACGCGCGCAGGAACCGCTCGAATCCGTTCGCCCACTGCTGCATCGCCGCAGCCAGTCCCGCTTTGCGCCCGCCCTCGACGCGCGATTTCGCGCGGACCTCAATTGGCGCCTCGGCATACAGAACCTGTCGGCCGTTCTCAATTCGCCCGAACAGCGGAATCAGCGGCGCTTCGGCCAGCATGGCAATCGACGCCGGACCGCTCGGCAAGTACACCCGTCGGCCAAGCAATTCCACCGGCACCCCCTTGTCGAATTTTTGTGCGATGTCCGGAGTCATGACCAGCGCCGCCCCGCGCTGGAGCGCTTCGACGCACGCCGCGGCGCGGCTCGTCGGATCGGCGGCCGTCGGCTGCTCGATGATGAGCGGCAGGCGGGCCGCGTCACACCATATTCGCTTGAGGCGCAGTCGACGCTGGTCGGCCGTCCAGCGCAGGTAAACGCTAATCGGCGTCTGCTGATTCAATCGCGCCAGCGTGAGGAGAAAGTTGCACGTGTGCGCCGCGGCGACAATCGCCCCCCTGCCCGCCGCCAGCGCCTCGCCGATGATCGCGGTCGACGGATCAAGTTCAATGTGCTGCGCGGCCAGTTCAGCCACGCGCTCGGGCCGGCGCTGATGCTTGAAAACCAGCGCCGAACATGCTAGATGCAGCCCGACCTGATTGAAATACGCAGCCGCGGCATCGGGCCGGGTGATGCCCGCGGCGAGGAGATTTCTCCGAACGAGCGTTCCCAGCTTCGGCACGTGCGGCCCCGTCTTCGCGAGCACGTGCCCGGCGGCTCGAATGACACCGGCCGGCAGGAGCGGCGCGCAGGCGCATGCGGCGTTTGTCGCCTGACTCGTCAACCACCTTCGAATGGCTCGGGCGGAGATGGGCAGACTCCCAACGGAACCGTCGCGCGCGAAATCTTCCGCCACGACGCGAATCATTCGACATCTTAGGGGCGCAGCGTATGCCCCTCAATTCTTCCCATGGACAGTTCTGTCTCATCGGGTCGGTCCGGTTAGAATCCTCGACTTCCGTTTGGCGAGCCTGAAACAAGTTGCATTTCGAGGAGCGTTTTCCATGTTCCGCTGCATCGTCCGCCGATTCGTCGTCGCCCTGTTTCCGCTTGTCGCCCTGGCATCATCGGCCACCGCCGAGCCGCACCCGTTCAGCATTCATGACATGCTGGCCATGAAGCGAATCGGTGCGCCAGTCCTGTCGCCCGATGAACAGCGCATCGCGTTCACGCTCCGTACGACCGACCTCGATGCCAACAAGGGCCGCACCGATCTCTGGATCGTCGGCGTGGACGGCGAGAATCTGTGCCAGCTCACCTCCCACCCCGACGCCGACGGCAGCCCGCAATGGAGCCGCGACGGCAAGTTCATCTACTTCCTCTCCACGCGCGGCGGGTCGTCGCAGGTCTGGCGCATGTCGCCCGACGGCGGCGAGGCAACGCAGGTCACCCAACAACCACTCGATATCGCTGGTTTCGTGCTCTCGCCCGACAGCAAACGCCTGGCCATCGCAATGGAAGTCTTCCCCGATCTGCGCAAGCCGACGGAGACCAAGGCCCGGCTCGATGAGGAAGCGAAGAAGAAGACGAGCGGGCGTGTGTACGACCGGCTCTTTTTCCGCCACTGGGACACCTGGAAGGACGGCCGTCGCTCGCATCTGTTCATCGTACCGGTCGATGAGAAGGGTCGCGCCGTCGATGACGAAGTGGCGGACATCACAGCGGGCATGGACGCCGACATCCCCAGCAAACCGTTCGGCGGTATGGAGGAGATTGCCTTCTCACACGACAGTAGCGAGATTGTGTTCGCCGCCCGCGATGTCGGCCGTGCCGAGGCCTGGTCAACGAACCTCGACCTGTTCGTCGCGACGGTTGACGGAAAGAGCCAGCCGCGTCGGCTCACGAAGGAGAACGAGGCGCTGGACACGTCGCCCGTCTTCTCGCCCGACGGCAAGGCGCTCGCATACCTCGCGATGTCGCGCCCGGGATACGAAGCCGATCGACAGCGGATCATGATGATGGACTGGCCCAGCGGAAAGCCGATGGTTCTGGCGGAGTCGTGGGATCGGTCAGCGTCGGAGATTGCGTGGGCGGCGGACGGGCGCAGCTTGTTCGTTACGGCGCAGAACATCGGGCAGCATTCGTTGTTTCACATTGATCTCGTGACGCAGGAGGTCAAGCCGATCGTGTGGGAAGGCACCGTACACAATCCGATGCCGGCGAAGGATCGCGTTTATTACACGCTAAACAGCCTCACCTCGCCGGCTGAACTGATGAGCGCGACGCTCGCGGGGAAGGATGTCCGCGCAGTCACGAAGATCAACGCGCCGATGCTGGCGGCGGCGAAGCTGGGCGATCCGGAACAGTTCGCGTTCGAGGGCGCGGGCGGCGATCAGGTCTATGCGTATGTCGTCAAGCCGGTGGATCTCGATCCGGGCAAGAAATACCCCGTCGCGTTTCTCATTCACGGCGGGCCGCAAGGCTCCTTCGGCAACGACTTTCACTATCGCTGGAACCCGCAGGCCTACGCCGGCGCGGGCTATGCGGCTGTCATGGTCGATTTCCACGGTTCGACGGGCTACGGTCAGGCGTTCTGCGATGCGATTCGCGGAGACTGGGGCGGCAAGCCGCTGGAGGATTTGAAAAAGGGGCTGGACGCAGCGCTGAAGCGCTACCCGTGGATGGACGGCGACCGCGTCGCGGCGCTGGGGGCGTCGTACGGCGGCTACATGATCAACTGGATCGCCGGCAACTGGCCGGAGCGCTTCAAATGTCTTGTTTGCCACGACGGCAACCTGTGCGAGCGGCTGGCGTACTTCGACACCGAGGAGCTTTGGTTTCCCGAGTGGGATCACATGGGCAACCCGTGGGAGAATCCCGAGCACTATGAGAAACACAACCCGATCAACCACGTCGGCAAGTGGAAGACGCCGATGCTGGTGATCCACAGCGGACTGGATTACCGCGTAGTCGATACGCAGGGCATGTCGACATTTACCGCGCTCCAGCGCCGCGGCATTCCGAGCAAGTTTCTGTACTTCCCCGATGAAAACCACTGGGTGCTCAAGCCGGCGAACAGCATCCTGTGGCACGAGACGGTGCTCGGCTGGCTGGACCAGTGGACGAAGTAGGGTGCGTCCCAGACGCACCAATCGACCTGGGTGACATGGCCGCGCCTGGGTGGCATGGCCGCGGCATTTGGCGGCCCCCCTGCCGTGTGCCATTAAATTGCTCATTTGTCGCTCCCGCGTCGAGGGCTGGCAAAGCGTCCCGCGAATTTGTATAATGGCGAACGTCTGCACGGCCGCGCGCGGCACGCTCGCTGCGATCTGCCGTTCGCTCCGCGTTGCTGTGGGCTTCATGATTGCCAGACGCGGTAAGACCGGAACTCTCCGAGGGCCGATTCGATGCGCCAAGAACAGCATGATGCGATTATTACGATTATCGTAGCAATCGCAATCAATTTCATTGCATCGACGGTCATCGCCGAGACTGATTGTGAAAATGGATGGCGACTACCCGACGAAGGGCTACTTGGCATTAACGGCACGGCGCGTTCATTTGCGACTTGGGATCCCGACGGAGAGGGTCCACAGCCTCTCCTGCTTATCATTGGAGGGACATTTACGCTCGCTGGCGAGCAAGCAGTGATGAACATTGCCGCTTGGGATGGCAGCGAATGGCATGCAATGGGTGCCGGCCTTAATGACTCTGTACTTGCGATCACAGTTCATGATGGACAGTTGTTCGCTGCTGGCCAATTCGTCGCATCTGGCGCAACGCCAATTAGTCGCATCGCCCGATGGGATGGCCTGATGTGGCAACCATTGGGGACGGGCGTAAGCGGCACTATTAATGCGCTCACAACCACGTCGGAGGGCCTGGTTGTCGGCGGGAGCTTCAGCTCCGCCGGCGGTGTGCTGGCAAACAACATCGCACGATGGAATGGCACTTCCTGGCAGGCATTATCAACCGGGACAGATAATACAGTGCACGCATTGGCGGTCTACAAAGGCGAGTTGTATGCAGCGGGAGACTTCACCACTGCCGGAGGAATCACAGTCAACCGCATAGCGCGATGGGACGGCAACACATGGTGGCACTTAGTAACAGGCATTGGCGGAGCCTCCGCAAGTGTACGAGCGATGGCGGTCTTCAACAATGAACTGTTTGCCGGAGGATCATTCTCATTCACGGTCAGCGGGCAAAATGCCGTGAACATCGTACGCTGGAACGGCGCCGCATTCGTGACAGCAGGCTCACTAAGCGGAGGGTCTGTCCTCGCATTAACACTCTATGGCAACCATCTAATCGCAGCGGGGCAATTCACGACGGGGAATGGTTTGCCTGCCAATCGCTTGGCCCGGTGGAATAATGGTCCGTGGCAGGCGATCGGTGGCGGCGTTGACAGCGCTGCCAGGGCCTTGGCAGTTTTTGATGACGAGTTGATTGCCGGTGGCGACTTCTTGCTCGCTGAAGGAAGATTCGCGAGTAAAATTGCCCGATGGAACAATTTAACATGGCAATCGCTCGGACCTGCAATGATTTCCGGCATGAACGGTGCTGTCCACGCATTCACAGTTTTTAACGGAAAACTCGTTGCTGCTGGCGATTTTACAATTGCGAATGGTGTCATTGTGAATCGAATTGCCCAATGGGATGGCACGACCTGGCAGGCACTTGGTAACGGAACGAACAACACTGTACGCGCGCTGTTTACATACAATGGTTTGCTGATTGCGGGTGGACTTTTTACGAGCGCTGGTGGGATACCTGCCAATCGAATCGCCCAGTGGAACGGCACAACATGGCAGACACTCGGGACGGGCATGTCATTTGGCGACGTTCTTGCGATCTCTCTTTTCGATGGCGAATTGATTGCCGGAGGTAGTTTTTCGAGGGCAGGTGGAGTAACTGCAAACCGCATAGCTCGCTGGAATGGCACGATTTGGCAGCCGCTAAGCACAGGTTTGGATGCCGGCGTATCCGCACTTTCAACTTACAATAATGAGCTTATCGCAGGAGGCTTCTTCACGACTGCAGGGGGAGTGACGGTTAATCGCATCGCCCGATGGAACGGCATCAACTGGCAATCGCTCGGTACTGGCATGAACAACCCCGTAGAAGCGTTAACGGTTCACGATCAGAATCTTGTCGTTGGAGGCAGCTTCACAACCGCCGGTGGCGTGACCTGCAACAGAATTGCCCAATGGAATGGTTCTACTTGGCAAGCCCTTGGTACGGGTATGCTACCATTCAATGCTAATGTCATCAGCCTGCTTTCCAACAATGGGCATCTCTTCGCGGGGGGATCCTTCACATCTGCTGGCGGTACGAATTCGATTCGGATTGCAATGTGGACCGAGGCGGCGTGGTCGCCCCTCGGCACGGGTGCGAATGATACGGTGCGGTGCTTGGCAGCTTTCGAAAATGATCTGATCGCAGGCGGAAGCTTCATTATGGCTGGTGAAGTTGCGGCTTCTCGATTCGCTCGCTGGGGACCGGATTGTCCGCGGGGGGACATGAACTGCGACCAGTCGGTCGATCTGCTCGATGTGCCGTTGTTTGTTGACGCTGTTCTTAATTCATCGGCCCTGTCGGTCTGCGAGTCGTACACAGCCAACGTCAACGCCGACGTGGAGATGGACGGCACGGCGCGGATCGACGGGCAGGATGTCGTGGCGTTTGTGGCGCTGTTGGTCGATTGAGGCTTGGGCCCCGGGGCTTGGGGCATGAGACCCGGAACATGGGGTTTGGGAAGTGAGGCATGCGGGGAAGCGAGGGCGATGTCCACCCGACGTGCTGGTTCATGCCGCATGGATCGATCCGAGGAAGCCGGCTCGCGCCCAATAGATGGTTGCGAAACGGTTCATCGCCGCGACCATTCGAGGACCGGCGTCGCGAGCCCTTCCGAGCCGGGTCAGTCATGACCCGGAATGCAGGCGATTCCGTTCCGCCGATTCCGTTTCGCTGAATATGTCCCGCCGATTCAATTCCGCTGAATCAATTCCGCCGCATGACTGCGGCGGCTCGGACTGTTGCGGCGCCGTGCTGCGAAACGTTGCCGGCCGCGGGCGCGCGCCGTAACACGCTGCCGGGCGCGGGCGAGTCACCCGCACTCTACATTTCGATCTTGCGACGTTTTGACTTCTCGATGTTTTGACTCTTGGACGTTTTGACGTTTCGACGTTTTGGCGTTTTGGCGTTTCGGCGTTCTTGCGTCTTGGCGTTTCACTCTTGGTCGTTTCAGTCCTCCCATTGCGTATAGTCATCCGTCGTTTTCTTCTCCGTCATCACCCAGTCGATCGCCTCGGCCACGTTCTGCCGGCGGAAGCGCGTGAACATGCCGCCCGCGTTGCGCATCGGCGAGGGGATTTCGTCGTGCTCGTGCAGCAGGACGCCGACGAAGTGCGGCCGCGGAGTCAGCTCCCGCGCCGTCTGCAATTCCCAGTTCACCCAGTCGCTCTGGGCCGTCAGGTAGGAGATGACGCACAATACGACGTTGGCCCGCCCGAGATGCTCGCGAATCGCCCGCTTGTGCGGCTCGGCGTTGGGCGAATCGACGGGAACGGCCGCCCGCCCGAGGTACGCGCCGAGGTCGCGGTTCACGACGGGGAACTCCAGCAGCTTCTCGGCGCATGCGAGCTGATCTGGGTCGAAACAGAGATACACGCTAACGTCGTCAGCGGAGTAGTCCGCCGGCGCGGTCGCGCCGTCCGGGGAATCGGAACCACTCGCGTGCACATCCGATGAAGCGGCTGCGGCGTGATCGTCAGCGTGGTCGTGATCGTCGTGGTCGTGCATCGGTCCGGGTATCACTCGATTTCGAGCAGCATGACAAAGTGGAACGACTCGGCCTGTGTCACTGCTTCAAGCAGTGACGCGAGCGTGCATTATGCCGCGCAGGCGCCGAGTGCGCGAGACATCACGATCGCCAGCGCGTCGAACACCAATCCGACGTTGGCATTCATTTCCAATTGCCGCTCGGCCGCCGATACGGCGCGAATCGCATCGCCGATCCGTCGAAGCGACGCGCCACCGGCAATCGCACCCGCCTGACTGGCATCCGTCAGCGCGTGCGGCGCGACACCCGCCGCGGCCCGCAGCGCATCGCCCAGCAACGCCCCCAGGATCGCCAGCAGCAGCCGCTGCCCCTCCCGGACGGCTCGCGCATCCGGGCCGGTCTCCACGTCATCGTCATCGACCGCGTCGTCGTCTTCATCGTCTGCCAGATCTTCGGTCTTGGCCTTGGGCGGCGCGGCGGGGCGCTTCGATTTGGCGGGCGGCGCCTCGTCGGCCACGTCCTCGTCTTCGGTCTCGTCCGACTGCTTGAACCCGGTCAGCAGTTTGGCCAGTTCCTGCCATTGCCGGCTGGTGGCGAGCGGGTCCGCCGCCACGCTCCGCAGTGACGCCAAGACGGCATCACGATGCGCCACGACGTCGCCCCGCGTGAGTTGCAGCGCCGCCCCGAGGCTGCCCTGCGACAGGGCGGCGAGAAAGCGAGCCTCGTCCGGGTCCGTCGCGCCGCGCGCGATCAATTCCTGCACGATGAAATCAGCCGGCAACGCCTGAAACGTCACGAGATGACAACGCGAGCGCGTCGTCGGCAACAGTTCGTCAGCGCTGGACGCAATCAGGATGAGATAGCTATGACCCGGCGGCTCTTCGAGTGTCTTGAGCATGGCATTCTGCGCCCCGATGCTCAAGCGCTCCGCTTCGGGCACAATGAACACCTTCGCCCGACCCCGAGATGGCCGCAGCGTCACCGCACCCAGCAGGAAATGGCGAATGACCTCGACGGAGTGCTCCATCGCTTTGCGCTTTTGCACGGCCTTGTCGGGGTGATGCCGATTCAGCCCCCGATAGATCGGGTGATAATCCGGATGGGTCCCGGCGGCGAACATGAGACAATCTTCGCACGTGCCGCAGGCATCGAATACGGGCGGGCCGACCGTCGCCGGCGCCGGTTCGTTCGCCGCAAACAACCCCCCGCCGTCGGCATCCGCCGCAACGTCGCGCCGCGCGGCGCAGAGCAGATACTGCGCCAGCCGCTCGGCGAACATCTGCCGCCCCACGCCCGGTCGCCCGGTAAACAGATACGCGTGCGGCATGCGGCCCGATTGCATCGCCCGGCGCACGCGTTCCATCGCCGCATCTTGGTGTTTCACATCGTCAAAAGGCACGGGCCAACGCCTCCATCACGCGCGCCTCGACTTCGTCCACGCTGCCGTGACCATCGACAATCGCCATCGGCCGGGGATACAGCCCGGGCAATTCGAGAAACATCTGGCGCACTTTCTGATGAAACTCCATCGGGCGTGCTTCCATCGCGTCAGTGTGGGCATCGTGGAAGAGAACCGGGTGCCCCACCGCGCCTTTCTTCTTCTGCTCACTCAACCGTTCGGCGTTGGACTTGCGCCCCGTTCGGCTGAAACCCGTGTCCGGCGGAAGATCGATCACGATCGTCAGATCGGGCCAGGTGTTATCGACGGCGAAACGTGCTAATTCTATGACACGCTTCGGGTCATAGCCGGCCGCTCCCTGGTAGGCGCACGTCGCCGACACGAATCGGTCACACAGGACGACGTGCCCCGCGGCCAGCGCCGGATCGATCACCTCGCGCGTGAGCTGCGCCCGCGACGCCATGAATAGAAACGCCTCGCAACGCACGTCCATCGCCGACAGGTCGTAGTCCAGAAGTACGTGGCGAATGCGATCGCCGATCACCGTGCCGCCCGGATCGCGCGCCATCACGACGGTCAGCCCCGCGGCGGCGAGCGCCTCGTGCAGGCGCTTGAGCTGCGCGCCTTTGCCCGCGCCGTCGACGCCGTCGAAGACGATGAACTTCCCCCGCAGGCGCGCGAGATCAAACGGCGGTTCAGATTGCCCGTGCGGCGTGGATCGCTTCATAAACGGCGTCGGCGTTGTAACTGGACCGGACAAACGGACCGCTCGCCACGGACAAGAAGCCCATGGCGCGTGCTTCGCGCCCGATCTCCTCGAACTCCTCCGGCGGCACGTACCGGACCACCGGCACATGCAAGTCGGACGGGCGAAGATACTGGCCGACGGTCAGGATGTCGACGCCCACGTCGCGCAAGTCCCGCATCGTGCGGGTCAGTTCGGCGCGCGTCTCGCCCAGCCCCACCATCAGGCCGCTCTTGGTGAAGAGCGACGGGCGGATTTCCTTCACACGGCGAAGCACATCAAGACTGCGCCGGTAGCGCGCGGCCGGGCGAATGAACGGCGAGAGGCGCTCAACCGTTTCCTGATTGTGGTTGTAGATGTCCGGCCCAGCGTCGCAGAGCATCCGCAACAGCTCGTCGCAGGCATGAAAGTCGGCCGGTAGCACCTCGATCGCGCACTCGGGCACGACGGCACGAATCCGTCGCACGCATTCGGCGAAATGCCCCGCGCCCTCGTCGGGCAGGTCATCGCGCGCCACGGCCGTAATAACCACGTGTCGCAGGTTCAGTTCGGCGACGGCGCTGGCAAGGCGAACAGGCTCGTCGACCTCGGGCGGATCGGGCCTGGCGGTGTCCACGGCGCAGAAGAGGCAGCGTCGCGTGCACTTGTCCCCGAGGATCATGAACGTAGCGTGGCGCTTGGACCAGCATTCGATAAGATTCGGGCAGTGGGCTTCTTCGCAGACGGTGGCCACGCCGGATCGCTCGACGATGTCGCGCGTATGCAGCAGGACATCACCGGTCGGCAGTCGCTTCTTGAGCCAGGGCGGCAGGCGCGGACCGGCGGGCCTGGGGGTCGGGAGTACGTTCAATCGCACCATGGCGAGATTGTATCGCAGCGCCGCATGTACGGGCAAACGCCGCACATCTTGTGGCAACTGGCTATAATCCCGCATCGAGTGACTGTCGCGCCGTTCATAACGCTTTCCCCGGAGGCGCTTGCCCATGAAACTCGAACGCATCCTTTTCCCGACGGACTTTTCCGAGCTGTCGCTGCATGCCCTCTCGCACGCCCGCTCCTTCGCGGAGGCGTATAAAGCCGAGTTGCATGTCTTGCATGTCGTGGACGACGCGTATCAATACTGGATGCCGATGGGACCGGGCAGCGTGCCCGTAGGGCCGCCGATGGAAGAGTTGATCACACTCGCCAACAGCGAACTCGGCAAGTTCGCGAAGGACCATTTGAGCGACGCCCCGTTCAAGGTCGTGACCGCGTCGGCCGCCGGGCGTCCGTTCATGGAGATCATCAAGTACGCGCGAGACCAGGACATGGATATGATCGTGATGGGCACGCACGGTCGAAGCGGTCTTCGCCACGCGCTCTTGGGCAGCGTGGTCGAGAAAGTGGTGCGCAAGGCCCCCTGCCCCGTGCTGACGATTCGCGACCCCATGCACGAATTCGAAATGCCCTGACTGCCGCACGAAGGCATTGTCGGAGTGAAGTATTGAATCAACACGCCATGTCCTTCGACGCGCATCGCTTCACGCCCCGTGCCAATCATCCCGAAACGCTCGCGCAGTGTCTGCGCGCGATCTGCATCGGGCACGGGCGCAAGTGGTCGTACAACGATGCGTGCTGCGCATTGGGAACGGCCGTCATGGTCTCGCTTCGCGCGAACGCGCCGGCGGCGCTGCGGTGGAACGTCTTCGGTCGCCATGCATTCGTGGAGGAGGCCGCAAGGGAACTCGGCGTTGAGCTGCGCCCCCTGCACCCGCCGCAGGCCGCGCCGGCGCCGCCTGCGCCGAGCGAGTTTGAATTGCATTGGCGTGACAGTTATATGCCGCTAGTCCATGCATCGATCGAGCGCAGCGAGCCGGTGCTGGCGTGGATGGGCTGGCCGCAACCACACGGAGCGGATTGGGGCGTCATTACGTCAGTCGACGGCGATGGCACCGCGCGCGGCATCACGCCGGGCTGTGGCAACGAACCGGTCAGGCTGGCCGGGCCTCCGGTACAAGTGTATTGTGCGACGGCGTTCGACATGCAGGGGACACGCCGGCACAGCCAACTGGAGTCGATTCTGCGGCGCTTCGGTCGCGTGTTGCGAAATGAGCTGCCGGAAGCATTCGGAGTGGTGACAGGTGTTCCGGCGCTGAAGGCGCTGGGTGACGCGTCGTCGGCGCAAGACGTTCATTTCGTGATGAATCGAATGGTGTCCGATCGCGCCAGCGTCGGCGAGGTTCTACTCAAGTTCGCGTCGGACGCCGATCCGCGATGGCGTTCACGGGCCGAGCGAATCGCGGAAGCAATCAACCAGCAGACCTCCTTCGCGACGCGCATCGATCCATCGCGGATCACGCATGAATTAGACAAATTGATTGAAATCGAGGCAACGATTGCGGACCTGTTGCCGTAACGGTTGCCGGTTCGTCGGGCGATCCTATTCAATCGTTCTTCGGTGGGAGTTGCGGAGATCGCAACTCGGTGCGTCGCCGTTTCCGATCCAGCGATCCCACGCGCCGTGATCCGAGATGTCCACGCCGTCGGCCCGCGCTCTTCGCTGGAGGTGATTCTGAAGCTCGATCAGAAAGTCCGTATCCATCAGCTCGGGATGCTCCCCCAGATGCTGATGCAGCACGCGATAAATTAGCTTCAGCTCTTCGCCGTCCAGCGCGGCGATCACGCCCTCGCCCTTTTCCTCAAAACTCATGCCGGCTCCTCCCGCAAACCGGGCATTATAGCTGCGGGACCGGCTCTCGGGTCTCCGCTTTTTCACGGGATTCCATTGGTTCGCGCGGGCGCGGTTTGCGACTGATCGTCTGCGGCTGCGGCCTAGGCTTCATTTCCTGCTGCAATGCCATGTTGGCCATACCGTTGAGCAGCGGGCCGTATTGCTTCAGCACTTCGTTCAGATTCGGCAAGCCGGCAAGACTCGTACGCACACTGAATTGGTTCGGCCCTTGTTCGACCGCGATGCAGGCCACGGTGTCGCGGCAGTAACCCGCCACCTGCTGCGCCACCATCGCGACGCCCTGATCGCCTGAATCGACCGCCACCGCGGCACAACGACCGACGTGCGCCACGCCCATGATCGTGCAATCGGCCGGAAGCTTCGCGATGACCGCGCCAAGCTGCTCGTCCTTGAGAATCGACTCGCCCTTGGTCGATGCCCGAATCGCGGACTTCAACGCCGTGCGCGTCAGGCCGAGCGCGATGCAACCGTCAAGCTCGGCAAGGTAAATCGCGCCGACCGACGGAATCTGATAGGCCGTAACCGGCGTCTCGCCGATCTTGAGCTGTCGCGGCGGAGATGGCTCATGCCCTTCCACGAGGCCCGGCAGCGAAAGAAATTGATCCCACAAGGCCCGGCTTCGCGCGACATCGTTCACCGCGATGATCATGCCAACATTCGGAACGATCTCCAGCTCCGAGTCCCCTTCGCCCTTCTGCATCTTGCCCGGCACAATGAACGCGCACACTTCCTGAATGTTGCCGAAGAACTCACGGCCGATGTCCAGTGCGCTGATCGCCGGTGTCGCATTCGGAGACGCAAGCGTCTCCGCGGAATTCGCTCGGCCGTTCGACGCAGTGTCCAGTGCGAAATTCGCCACCGCCGGATTGAGGCCGAATCCGAAGACCGCAGCCGCGTCCATCGGGACCTTCGCGAGGCCCTTGCGCGACATCGGCGGGAGGCGTGTGAGGTTGTACGCGATGCTGCGGTGATGGTCGGCCAGGCGCAGCGTGATGCGCGAGTTGAGCACGCCATCCTGAATGCCCCACGAATACGACGCCCAGCGGAAGCTCTTGAGGTCGGCAACGGCATCGACGACGGCCATTTCCTTGCGGTCGCCCTCGCTCATGTGCCCTTGTGCAACTTTCAGAATCGCCTGAATATCAGCCAGCGCGAAGATCGTTGCGCCGTCGCGCGAGGCCATTAGTTCGGTCATGTCTGGTCGCGAAGCCAGGGACGGTGCGCTGCTGTCGTTCAGGCGCGTCACCACGCCTTCGACCAAGTCGCGACTGGAGCCAACGATCAGAAGCGCCTCGGTCAGCACGCCGACGACGCGCACGCCCTCGATCGTGACGCCGAACGTCGGCAGATCCATGATTTTTTCCGCGGTCGGCGCGAACTGAAACGCCGTCTCAAGGAGGCCGCGCAGAAGCGCCACATCGCCGTGGTGAATGACCAGGACGCCGCGCGGATTGTCGGTCGCTTCGGGATCGAATCCGGTGACCGAAATCGCCGCGCCGCCGAAACTTCGCAGTACCTCAAACAGCGCGGGGCTGATGGCGACCTGCTGTGGAATGTGAAAGAGCGCGTTTGCATCCTTGCCGGGGCGCTGGGCAAGCACCTGGCTCATGTCTTTGGTCGTGAGTCCCACCATTGCGGCTAACTTCTCGAACACTTCGCCAGGCCGACTCAATTCGACGTAGCCCAGCGCGTCGGGCGGCATGATCGTCGCGAAGTTCTGCGCCACCAGATGATCGCGGCAGCGGTTCGCCCCGGCTCGCGCCACGGCTTGCTGATCTGGCGGCAAGTCGGACTCGATTGCCGCGAGGTAAAGCCCGCGCGCGGCGGCGTAGTCGCGCTCCTGATGTTCAAGGAAGTAGGCCCGGTACAGGTCCGGCCGTTCGGCGTAGGTCTCCGCGGCCGGCATCAGCGCGGCGGCGAGTGATGCAATGGAGAACGTCGCTCGGATGAGAAGATAGGACGCGGTCATTTCACACCTCCAGACCAGGCTCGCAGAATTCGCACAATTTCGTTGCAATCCGACGAATCGCGCGCGAGGACAGGGACCGAGCGCGCAATGAGAACGCAAACATCTACCTCATATTGTAACGATTAGCCGGATTATTCTTTTCGGGCGAGGAAATTCAATGAGGCCCCGTTGGGTGGGGCAAGGACCGCGGATGAGCAATGCAAACCCGCGGAAACATGAGTTGGAAGCGTCATTGCGATCCGTGAGCGCAGCCTTCCCGTCGCTACAGAATCGGCTGGTGTGGCCTGCCCGTTGAGGGGCAAACCGCCAGCAAAGGGCCGCCGCCGGGGAAGATACCCGGTGCGGGGCCGATCCCCGGTGAGCCGTGATAGACCGGCATCGCGCCCAGGGGTAGCGTCATACGCATCACAGAATTCGAGGGCAATTGAGCCGTCGGGATCGCCTGAAGCGCGATTTGACGGAGCGTATTGTCCCCCGGGGCGTACTCGCGGTCTTCCTGTTCACGAACAGAATCACCGGCGGCCGCCAGGTGCTGCATCAATCGCCAGAAGCGAATCCAGATTCGTTCCACGCCCGCCGCATCGCACGCCACGTCGTATGCGGCACGCAGACCGGACAATGCGACATGGGCCGACATTCGGGTTTCACCGCCGGTTTCAATCCATCGGAAATCCGCGTCGCTGGAACTCGACGCATCCGACGCGAGCAACCACTCACGCACTTTCTGGCAGCGTTGCGCATCGCTCGCCAGGAACGGCTCGACCACATCCACAAGTCGCGCTGAACCGAGCGCCGTCAAGGGCGCAAAGGCGATGACCTGTGCGACGGCTCTGCAATCCATCAGCCAGCGGCCCCAGGCAGCACCGAGCGAGGCGCCGTATCGCTCAAAATCGCCAAATGTCTGACGCAACGTCCGCTCCCACTGGTTCGCGGCATCCGCGAAGTTCAGCAGGTGCAAAGTCTGAATCATGACTTGCCACCGAATCAGCGGCGGCGGCGCGAACGATGCCGGCGAGGCGGTTGCCACCGTCGCGGGCGACGCCCCCCACTGTTCAACCGTCCCGCTCAAGTAGGCCGGCCCAAGCTTGATCGTGGCGAACACGTCGGCGAAAACGCAATGGCTCCATCGCGCCCAAATCGGCGACGAGTTCGGCCATGCCGCGGCAGTCGATGCTCCGCCACCCCCGATCGCTGCAATTCTCGATTCGATCTCGTACGTCAGGTTTAGATCATTCTCAATGCACCGACCCGCCTCGTGCGCAAGGTCCACCAAGTTCCACGGCTCGGCCAAACGCTGGCGGGGAACCGCGACGAGGGATAGCGGCAATTGCCGGCCGCAGCAGGATGCGGTCATCGCGTGCTGACGCCAGGAGTGACGACCCTCCGAGTCGTCCGTCACGAAGGCGAGCGGCGTGCGCGAGAGCGTATCGCGTGGTAGCAATCCGCGCTGATGGGCCGCCTTGACCGCAGGCAGATAGAGGCTGCGCAGGATGGCATCGATCGCGCAGAGCTTTTGGTGATACTCGTGGCTGGCGTGCTGCGCAAGGCAACGGAAGAAAAAGCCGAGCGTTTCTTCGTTTGGCTCGATCAGACGATGCTCCAAGTGTGCGAGCACGGCGACGCATTCCCGATCGCGCGCCTGCTCGTGCAGCGCGGCCGCGTGATCCAGTCTCGTCCGAATTTGATCGAGTACAAAGTCATACCACTTCGTCATCGTCTGAATCTGCGACGACACAGGCCGCAGCCGTGTTCGCGTCAGGTCCAGATCAGCCTGAAAGGCCGACTCCTCGGCCGGGGTCATCCGACCGAGGAGCGGCGACTTCCAGTCATGGGGCACATGGTCGTCGTAGAGCGCCCAGCGCCGGAGGCAGGTTTGCAGTTCCACCGCCCTGCACCGCAGGCTGCTCATTCGTTGTTGAATCAGGTTCATCGCCATCGTCCTTCCTGGGATTCACCCCAACGCATGGACCCCTTCATCACCAGGCAATCGATCCTGCGATCAGTTGCAGCACGTCGGCGAATAGCCCATCGGTGTCGTGCAGTAACCGCTATTGACGAACGGCGTCGCGTTCCAGCCGTTGACGGTGTTCCACGGGTTGTTGAACACTCCGGGGGTTCGGTTCACCATCCACGGCGTGTTCACCACGTTGTTCCACGGGGTCGAAACGGGGTTCGTGCCGTACGCCGCCGCCAGATTCCAGGCGGGGTTGAACGTGCCGAAGGGAACACTTGTGTTGAAACCGTTGATCGGAAACCCGTTATAGCTGTTCCAGTTGGTCAGCCACGGGTTGTTGATCGTGTTGAAGTTCGGGTTCACGAACGACGCCGGCGTGCCGACGTTCGTCGCGAAGTAGGGGTGGACGGTGCCGATGTTCGTCGCGCCGATCGCGTTGAACGGCGTCGCGAAGTTCGGGATGGTGTTGTGGAGGTTGTTGGGAAAGCAAAAGGGATTGGGTTGGCCTCCCCACAACCCGACCGGCGAAGAGAACATGTGGGGAATGGCGTTCACGAACGGGTAGCCCGAGTTGGCGAATCCGTTGAAGCCGATCGTCGGGTTGATCGTCGGAATCACGTTGGCGAACGGATGGCTGACCCAGTTCGGCGTGTTGACGTACGGGTTGAAGGCGTAGGGGTTGGTGATCGGCGTGTTGAAGCCGAACGTGTTCGGCGTGCCATAGCCGGGGATTCCGAATCCGTTGACGCCCATTCCGAACGTATTGATCGGAGTGGTGACAACCGGATTAACAGTCGGCGTGTAACCATAGCCTGTGAACGGATTCACGTTGCAGCCCCACGGCGTGTTGACGATCGGAGTCGGATAGTACGACGGGATGCCGAACGTCGCCGGCGTGTTGCAGAGGTAGGGGTTGACGCCGATGGTCCCGAACGTGGGATTGTACACACCGGTCGTCTGCACGGGGATCTGACCGATCGGGTTGAACGCCGTGGGCGTGCCGTAGTTCACGCCGGGGATGCCGGTCGTGGGGATGGCGCCGACGTTGTTCTCGGGGATCCGCGACTGGCCGTTCATGCCGGGGGCCTGGCCCTCCAGCGTGGCGGCGCCGCCCTGAAATCCATAAGGCTGAAACATAGACATTCTTCTCCTTGCCCGAAGGCAAAAGCGGTGCGGCGAGGCTGGCGTTGTCGGTCCTTCCGATTCGACCCGGTGACCGCCCCGGGTCTCAACACAGCCGCGCCCGGTTGACAATGTGTGCCGGATAACCCGCAGGTCCTGCGTTCGCCGGCGAATGCCGGTGTGACGCGACCCGTTCTAATGGGTTGTCCGTCCGCGATTTATCGACGACGATCGCCGCCGGGCATGTGCGAATGCACAGAAGCCTGATAAAGAATTTGCAGGCGTTCCGAACGATTTGCCAACCGCGCGGTGGCTCGTGCGGCCCGATTGCCACCAATCCGTCACGCCAGTACTGAAAACGGCGATTGCGATATTCCGTGGAGCCGCCTCCACCGGCGCGAGCGGCCGCGCATCCACCGTGGGTGACCCTCGGAACCGCTCACGAGGCGGCCCCTCGACTCGAACGAGCGTCAGCAGCCGAGTAGTCGCGCAGTCCTTGCGCCAAGGGTTCCCGGCACGATCTGGCCTTCCAATACTGAAAACGGGCATTGGGCCGACGGCGGGGTCGCCCCGCGTTTTCAGCATGATTTCGAGGGGTTTCAGTGCGGGCCATCGCGAGCGGATCCGCCCCGCCCCGGGGAGGCTGAATTTCACAAGCCGAGTCACTAGAATGCGCCCATGGGTGAAGTGACGAACGGGACGGGTTCCGGGGTCGATCTTGGGCGATGGATACCCATCTTCCCGCTGCCCAGCACCGTGCTGCTCCCCCGAGTGGTCCTTCCGCTGCACATCTTCGAAACGCGCTATCGGCGGATGATGCGCGACGCCCTCGCCGACCAGCGGGCCATGTGCATCGCCCTGCTCAAGCCCGGGTATGAAGCAAAGTATCACACACTCGAAGCCGCCATTCAGCCAATCGTCGGCGTCGGCCGCATCCTCAAGGCTGAACAGACTGATGACGGGCGTTACTACTTTCTTCTCCAGGGTGCAAATCGCGCACGATTGATGGAGGAAGATCGGAGCGGCCCATATCGCCGGGGAATGCTGGAACCCCTGATGCCGCGCCCCTTGACCTGCGAGGATGAATGTGCGGTGCGGAAGGAGATCCGAACACTGCTCGCCGCGCCACCGCTGGAAGAAATCGCCCAGCAATCGCAATGGATGTCTTTATTCAAGTGCAACGATCTCACCCTTTCCGATATTCTCGATGTGCTCGCTTCGTCGCTTCTGACCTGTCCTGATGAGAAGCAAGCATTTCTCTCCGAGCCGTGCGTCCGTCGTCGCGCAGGCGTGATCTGCGATGTGCTCCGACTCCTCGCCAGCGAGCTGGTGGTCGCCACCGCGCGCTGCGCCAAGCCGCGCTCCTGGCCGCCAAAGTGTTGCGACAATTAGCCCTGGAGTGGTTCCATCATTGGTAGCAACACAGGCGCCGGTCCTTCATCAAGCAGCTGATTCACCGAGTGGTTTTGCGATGGCGGCGGCCATGGATCGCGAACGTTCCGCTTGCTGGATTGCCCCCGCTCACTAGTGTCGTGCGGCTGGGGGCTGGCAGGCGCGGAGCGAGGCGGGTAGGATGGGTCACGTCGGATCTGGCGACTGCGCCGGATCCTGACGGGAGGATGCAACGTGCGCAAACGGATTTCGCCGTGGAAGATCGCCCGATGGAGCGGGATCGGTTCGGCACTGGCACTCTACCAGGTCGGCTGTCTGCCGGACGGCTCTTTCGCCCAGGTGACGGCGGAGAATGTCATCCTTACTTTCGCCGTCGGGATCACCTCGATCACGTCCATCCTGTTCAACAATCTCTTTGGCCTCTTTTGATGGAGCCACGCCATGCGCCGGAATCATCGAACGGACTCGAATCCACGCGCTGAACGATCCGCCGCCGCGATCCGCTGGCATCGCCGCGCGCGCAGGCTGCTGCTGGGCGCAGCCGCCCTGCCGCTGCTGCAAGGCACGGGCTGCTTTCCCGACCCGATCGGCGCGCTGAATTTTCAGCTTCAACAACTCGTCAACACGACCCTGATCGACTGGGTCAGCGTCATCGTCGCCAACATCTTCCGGCTGTAGAATGGTTGCTCTTTGCGGCGGAGGTCTGGCAAGCCGTCGCCGTGATCGAAATCCGACGGACCGCCGCGAACCGGGAGGTGCGAACAATGGACTCACTGCTTGATCGCTTTCTTCGATACGTCAAAGTCGAATCAACGGCCGCGGAGGATTCCAAAACCTATCCGAGCACGCCCGGGCAACTTGAGATGGGCAAGCTGCTGGCCAGCGAGCTGCGCGATTTGAAAATCGCCGACGCGGCCCAGGATGAGCACGGGATCGTCATGGCGACCGTGCCGGGGAACGTGCCCGGCGCGCCGACAATCTGCTGGTGCTCACACATCGATACCTCGCCGGAGTTCACGGCGAAGGCCGTGAAGCCGCAGATCATCAGGAACTACGACGGCAAGGACATCACGCTGCCCGGCGACCCGTCGCGGGTGATCAGGGTCGCCGAGTGCGAGGCGCTCAAGCACCTCAAGGGAAAGACGCTCATCACCACTGACGGAACCACCCTGCTCGGCGCCGACGACAAGGCCGGCGTGGCGGTCATCATGACGGCGGCCGCCCACCTGATGTCGCACCCGGAGTTGAAACACGGCCCGATCCGAATAGTCTTCACCTGCGACGAGGAGATAGGCCACGGAACGGACAAGCTCGATCTCAAGAAGATCGGCGCTCATGTCGCCTACACGCTCGACGGCGAGGACGAAGGCAACATCGAGAACGAGACCTGGTCGGCCGACCTGGCGACGGTGACGATCACCGGCAAGAACATCCACCCCGGTTTTGCCAAGGGGCGGATGATCAACGCGATTCGGCTGGCGGCGGAGTTCATCGCCCAAATACCAATGGATATGGCCCCGGAGACGACCGAGGGGCGCGTCGGTTTTTTACATCCGTATATATTGGACGGCGGCGTGCCGGAAGTGCGGCTGAAAGTGCTGCTGCGAAGTTTCGTGACGGCCGAGCTCAAGCAGCAGGCGGATCGGCTTCGCGCGATCGGCGACGCGGTGATGAAGAAGCACCCCGGCGCATCGGTCAAGATCGAGCAGACCGAGCAGTACCGCAACATGCTGGAGTACCTAGCGAAGGAGCCGCGGGCAACGAAACTGGCCGAACAGGCGATGAAGAACGTCGGCCTGACACCGAAGTACCAGTCGATCCGCGGCGGGACAGACGGTTCGAAGCTAAGCGAGAAAGGCCTGCCGACGCCGAATCTGTCGGTGGGCATGCATAATTTCCACTCGCCGCTGGAGTTTGCGTGCCTGGAGCAGATGGAAAGCTCGGTGAAGGTGCTGGTGGAGCTGGCGCAGCTATGGGGGAAGGAGAAGGTTTGAGGTAATTCAGAGTGGAGAGTTGAGGATTTAGAAAGCTGGCGCGATACGCATCGCTCTGTCAGAGCTTGAGAGTCTGCCCGGCGGGCGAACGCTTTCTACATTCCTCATTCTCCATTCTACATTTTCTTGTCCGTCGCCTAATTGGCAGATCCCCATCCCCTCCCGGAACCCATCCATGTCCGACCCAAACGCCGTCGCAACGCACCTTCCAGAGAATGCCTATCGCGAGCTGAAGCCCGGCGAGACGTACACGCCGATGGTGCCGGCTGGCGTCACCGTGCCGGAGATCACCGGCCGATCGATCGCTTTCGGCATCATCATGAACGTCATCTTCTCGATGGCGGCGACGTATTTGGCGCTCAAGGTCGGCCAGGGCATCGAGACAGCGATTCCGATTTCGATCTTGTCGGTGGGCTTGTCGGGCTTTCTGCTTTCAGCCGGAAAGCGAGCCAGCTCATTATTGGAAAACGTCAATATCCTGGCGATCAGCACGACGAGCGGCATCGTCGCGGGCGGCACGGTCTTCACCATGCCGGCGATCTACATTCTCAAGATCAATGAACAGCTTAACATCAGCAACGTGCAGTTGTTCTTTACCATCTTCGCTGTTCCGCTGATCGGAGCGGTTCTCGGCGTCGTCTTCCTCGTGCCTTTCCGGCGGTACTTCGTCAAGGACATGCACGGCAAGCTTCCCTTCCCCGAAGCAACGGCCACCAACGAAATCCTTGTCACCGGTGCGTCCGATAGTACGGGCCAGGCGTGGGTGCTGATTTACTCGTTCATCGTCGGTTTTGCCTACAACTTCCTCGGCGGCACGATGAAGCTGTTCAGCGAAGTGTTCACGACGAGCGTAATTCCCATGCTTCACGATCTGACGCACAAGGCAAAGGCCATCTTCTTCCTTGGCACCGGCGCGGAACTACTCGGACTGGGATTCATCATCGGGCTCCGCTACGCGACAATCATCTGTGCCGGCTCGTTCCTCTCGTGGTTCGTGATTGTGCCGCTGCTGGGCTCGCTCAATCTTGAGCAATTGGCGGTTCTTAATCCCGCAATCAAGAGCGCGGAGGCCGAGCAGATTTTCCGTGCCATCCCGCGCAACATCGGCATCGGCGGCATCTTCGCCGCCGGGCTGATCTCCATCCTCAAGATGGGCAAGGTCATCGTGACGGCCCTGCGCCAGGCACTGGGCGGGTTGTTCGCCGGCAGCAAGAGCGGCCCGTCGCTGCGGACCGACGACGACTTGAGCTACCCCAAGCTGCTTCTTGTCGGGCTGATTGCGACGATTGCGATGGCCGTGTTCTTCCGAACGATTGTGCTGAATGGCATGGAGAACGCAAACAAGCTCACGGCGATTTCGGTTCTTCTTGCACTCGGTGCGGCGTTCTTGTTCACGACCGTCTCGGCGTGGGCCATTGCCATGATCTCGACCACGCCCATCTCCGGCATGACGGTGACCACGCTCATCATCACGGCCGTCGTACTGCTCAACGCCGGATTGCCCAAGTCGCCCGCAGGAATGCTTGCCGTGCTGCTGGTCGGCGGTGTTGTGGCATCCGCGCTTTCGATGGCGGGCACTCTCGTGACGGAAATGAAAATTGCCTACTGGACCGGCGCGACACCACGGCGAGTGCAGACCAGTGCCATCATCTCGGCCGTGCTGGCATCGGCCCTCGTGACCGGCACGATCATGTTTCTCTCGAAGTCAAAGGGATTCGAAATTACGCCGCAGACGCCCGACGCGCTTTCGGCGCCGCAAGCCAACGTCATGGCCAGCGCGCTGCAGAGCTTTGTCGGCGGCGGGACCGTTCCATGGGTTCTGTACGCCGTCGGCGCCGTCATGGCCATCATCATGACCATGCTCGGCATCTCCGGACTTGCTTTCGCGCTCGGCATGTACTTGCCGATGGAATTGAACACGCCGATTCTCATCGGCGGATTCATCGCTGCGATGATCCCCAAGGGCGCGAAGAACGAAGCGACGGCCAAAGCGCGAAACGACAAGGGCGTGCTGATCGCATCCGGTCTGATCGCCGGTGGCGCGATCGTCGGTGTCGTTAATGCGGTTCTCGCTTCCATTAACGAGGAGCTTATCAAACCCAAGAGCGCCAGCCAGCCGGCGGCCGGCTTCGACTTGATGCAATGGCTCAACATGGGAGAGCGGCTCCAAGCCTCGGGCTGGTCGAGCGATCGCGTCGAGCAGATGACAAACTGGCTGGGCCTCGCAGCATTCGCGTTGCTGTGCCTGTGGGCGCTGGTCATTTGCCGCCGCGCGAAACCCGGCGCGTCATCCGGGCCGTCGTTGCAGCATTAGACCGTTTCTTAGGCGCCCCTATCCTTTTAGCGTAGGAGGCCGGGGTGAGGGCTGGTTACTTGACCGCGCGACTCTTGCACTCTCTCAACCCCCTCTCCAATTGGTGACACGATGACGACCGCGCCGGCTGCCGCAGAACAACCGCCCGTATCCGAGCCGCGCGGGTTCTCCTTCGCCTATTGGCTGCTGATGACCATCGAGATGTTCGAGCGGCTGGCGTATTACACGCTTCGGCCGATCGCGGGCATCTTCATCATGCAGGCGACCGAACCGGGCGGCCTGAAGCTGACGGCGCAGCACAAGGGCACGATCTTCGCCTGGTGGGCGATCATTCAGGTCGTTCTGCCGATCGTGACCGGCGGCTTCGCTGATCGCTACGGGTATAAGAAAATCATGTCGTTCGCCATGCTGCTTAGTGGCGCCGGCTACGCGACGATGGCGACGTTTCACTCCTACGAGGGCTTCTTCGTCGGCGTGCTGCTTCAAGCCAGCGGGTTGTCGTTCTTCAAGCCGAGCATTCAGGGCGCGCTGGCGCACTCGCTCTCTCGCGAGAAATCATCATTGGGCTGGGGCATCTTCTATGGCGTCGTCAACGTCGGAGCCTATTTCGGCCATCTCGCATCGCCGCTGATTCTGGGGAAGAATCACTCGGCCCAGGCCTATCAAACATTGTTCATTTCCTGCGCGGGCTTCTGCATTCTTAGCATCATTCTGATCCTGCTGATGCGGGACATTCCATCGGGCGGGTCCAAGACCGACAGTCCGTTCGCCGTGTTGTGGAAGACTATCGTCAATATATTCGAGCCACGCCTGCTTGCGTGGCTCGCCATCATGTCCTGTTTCTGGATGATGATGTATCAACTCTGGGATCTGGGACCGAACTTCATCGAAGACTGGGTGGACAGCTCCCACGTCGCGGCGCTCGCCCCCTTCGACACGTGGCGCGAAACCGGGCCGGACGGCCGGCTTCGGCTTCCGCAGCAGGTGCTCCTGTCGCTCAACTCTTTTCTGATCATTTTCTTCGTCGCGCCGATCTCGCACATGGTTCGCAAGATGCGCACCTTGTCCGCCATGTTAATGGGAATGTTCGGAGTCACCCTCGGCGTGCTCATGGCCGGTCTCACGCAAAGCGCGTGGATGCTGCTCTCCGGCATTGCGTTCTTCTCGCTGGGTGAAATGCTGGTCGGCCCGAAGAAGAGTGAGTACCTCGCGCTCATCGCGCCACCGAGCAAGAAGGGCCTCTATCTCGGCTACGTGGTCATCCCCACCGGCGTCGGACAGGCCGTGGGCAACTGGATATCGGGACACATCTACGGCCGATTCGGCGAGAAGGCGACCTTGTCGCTCAAGTACCTGCTCGAACACACGCCGTTCGGAGAAGGCAAAGCCTGGGATGGCAACGCGAAGTCGCTTGAGCAGGCCGCCGGCGTGGCGCGGCCGGAAGCGTTCGCGAAATTGCAGGAAGTACTCGGCGTGGACGGCCTCACCGCGACGCAGGTTCTCTGGAATCGGTACCATCCGCAATACTGGAGTTGGCTGCCGTTCGCGGCGATCGGCGTCCTCGCGGCCATTGCGTTGTACATCTTCGGGCGCATGGCGCGGCGCTGGGCGGATATGAACGCGTGAAAAGGATGAATCCGACGGATTGCAATTCGCCGGGTTCGGGGGAACGATTCGCGGACATCGAAAACAATGCGAGTTACTTCACGCCGTGCATCATTTTTTTGAGGACCGGTACAAGCAGGAAGAGTAGCACACCTGACGCAACAGCAGTCAGCGCGATGTATTTGAACACCACGTCAAAACCGTAGTGCTCGGTTCGGCCGCCTACCCAGCCACCGAAAACATTGCCCAGCGATGACGAGAGGAACCAAACCCCCATGAACGTGCTTACCATGCGCGCAGGCGACAGCTTGGTAATGGTCGAAAGCCCAACCGGCGAGAGGCAGAGTTCACCGGTCGTGTGCAACATGAAGCCGAGAACGAGAAAACTGATATTGCACTTGCCCGTCGTGCCGGCCTGCGCCGCGCCGAGGTACATGATGAAGAATCCCGCACCCAACTGGGTCAAACCCAAGGCGAACTTGAGCGGGGAGGAGGGCTCCATTCTCCGCTTGTCAAGCCACACCCAGAGCTTTGCAAACGGAAAACCCAGAATGATGATGAACAGGGGATTGATCGACGCGGTCAAGAGCGACGCTTTCAGTTCACCAAAATAAGGCACATTGCGGTCCACGTGCGCATCCGTAAACAAATTGACCGCACTGCCGGCCAATTCAAAGAACGCCCAGAACATGATTGAGAAGCAGCACAGAATAATGATGACAAGCATCCGGCCGCGCTCTTCCGCCGTTCCTCGGAATGTCTCCCACAGAAGGTAGACCATGACGGGAATTGCAACGATCAGCGCCAGATTCTGTACGTATTTCGGATGAGCCATGAGATAAGCAGCTACCGGCATGAACAGAACAACACCTATCATGACCAGGATGCCCTTGGACATTCCGGCGCTTCCGGCCGCCGCGGAAGACTTCACAGGCGGCACGCCCTTGCCCTGAAGGAGATGGGTGGTCGCACTGAAAATCACCTGCCCGATCAACATGCCGACGCCTGCAAGAATGAAGCCCCAATGCCATCCGTACTTTTCGGCGAGCTGACCGGAAAAGCCCGCAGCAAAGGCGCCGATGTTGATTCCCATATAGAAAATAGTGAAAGCACCATCACGCCGGGGGTCGCCCTGCTCGTAAAGGCTACCAACGATGCTGGAAATGTTTGGCTTGAAGAAGCCATTACCGGCCGACAGCATGCCTAACCCAAGAAAGAAGATAGCCGTGATCGTGACACTTTGATCAGCCGGCACGGCCCCAGGTTCTCCCCGAATCAACCAGGCGTGCGTCGCAAGCGTAAACTGTGCAGCAGCCATGAGAATGCCGCCGATGACAATGCAACGACGTTGCCCGAGCAACCGATCCGCCAGAATGCCGCCGAGGAATGGCGCGGCATAAACAAACCCGAGATATGCGCCATAGACTTCGTTCGAATGTCCCGATGCGAACGACATCGCCTTGGTCATGTAGAGCACGAGAAATGCTCTCATGCTGTAGAAGCTGAATCGCTCCCACATCTCGGTGAAGAACAGGCCGTACAGTCCCAGCGGATGCCCCAGAAACGTGCGCTCGCCGCCGGCGTGTCCGGCGATTTCTACGCTGCTGCCGCCCGAATGGCTCATGGATTCGCTCTCCGAGAACATCGCTGCTTGACGGCCGTTCAAGGGCCTGTCGAGGCGGCGAGTCTAACCGACTCGGCCGATGGGTCCAGCGCAATCGGGCCGGTACATTCAGACTCGATGAACGATGGGTACGAACTCTCTTGGGCTTTGACAGCCCATCACCGCGGGTCTGCGACTTGCGCAAGTGGCATGTTGTGAACGCTACCAGACGCCCGATAAACCCGCGCGCCGGCATTTTAGCTAACGGGAACGGCACAGCGGGCCGTTATGGGGGCTGCTATGAATACTTCCAACAACCCAACACCGTCGAACGAACCCGGCACGCTTTCGGACACAACGGTCAACGCCGGCGAACCGCATGTCGATACCGGGCGGTTCTGGTCCCGCGCGCTGACGCTCGCCGGACTGGTCGTCCTGGGTATCACGCCCTGGGCCAATGCCGCCCTGCCGCAGCCGGACCTGCCGGCGGTCTGCCCGCCATTGACGGCCTTCGCGCACCCCACGTTGTTCGATGTATTCTGGGGGACGACGCCAATCAAGTTTCCCTATTGAGCGCGCCGCCGCACCACAACAACGCGGCGTCAAACCGAAGCACCCGCCGACAAAGAACCGATTGCGAACGCAATCGAGTTTCAGGGATTCCCATTCAAAGAGAGGGCTGTTCGCGCGAGCTTGCTTGGTCCTTGCTGTGCGATCTCAAGTCGGAATCAAATCGCTATCCGTTCACCGGTGCGATACGCCCCTGCTCTAAAAACGTGACTTCATTTCGCGACGGCGCGCGTGCCCCAGGACCCACACTTGACCGTGCGGACTCGCCATCCTGCGGCACGTTCCACAAGTATTGAGATGGCTCCTCCCAGACGGCACGCTCAAGCGACGCGAGCATGTCGCGCGTCAGGTCGCCTTCGGTCATTCCATCACGCCATTCGTGCGTCGAGTGCAACGCAAGCGTAAAGCGCGTCGGCTGCGGCTCGCGGCGACACGTTACCACGGCCACGGGCACGTCGTACCATCGCGCCAGCCGCTCCATTGTCGGGTACGCTTGTATATCAGCGCCGAGAAACCTCAACGGTATTCCCAAACCACGACGGCGCGACTGCTCGCCCACCATCAAGACCGCCCCGCCGCGCTGCAACACCGACGGAATTTCGCGCGCCGCACGCGCGCGATCCACAATTCGAATGCCTTCGATGCACGACAGGTCGCGCTGCCACGCCGCGAGGCCCGGTTGCGCGGCCGTGTCCGCCACAACGTGTATCGGCCGGAAAATCTGGCCCAGGGCTAACGCGCCCATCGTCAGGCTGCCGTAATAGCCGGTCGCCAGCAGGCAGCCGCGCCGGCCCGTCGCAAGCCGCTCCAGTTGCTCGCATCCCTCCACGTGGAACATCGTTTCCCACCGGTCGGGCCGCATGAGCCGTCGCGTGAAGAGCACCTCCACCCAGAAACGGGCGATGTGCTCGTACATTTGCTCGACCAACGCAGGCGGGTCACCGTTTCGTGCGCCCGCCGCGGCGACGATTCGCCGGCGCGCGAGTTGCCCGCCCGGTGTGTTCAATCGGTAAACGCCGCGCGCGATGGCTGTCGCCAGCCGCGTCGTCGCGCGCAGTCCCAACGCGCGCAGCGTCGGCGCGATCACCCAGCGCAGATAAGCATGGCGCATCGATTCGAGACTCATCAGAAGTAATATCGGAAATTTCGAAGCATGAAGCCGACGGATCGGTATCCATCGGCTCGGGGCAGGCTGAAATCGCTACGCCACCATCGCGGAATCGCTGATGCCTTCGCCCGGCAATCGGCCGGATCGCACGTTGTCGTAGAGCTTCTCGTAATTGTCAGCGTACTGCCGCAGACTGAAGACCTCATAGGCCTGCGCCCGGGCCGTGTCGGTCACAGTGCGGGCGAGCGCCGTATCTTCGATCGCCGTGAGCAGCTGCGCCGACAGAAGCTTGGGATCGGCCCGCTTCACGAGCAGTCCGTTGGAGCGATCCGCGATCATCTCGGCGATGCTTCGCACGGCTGACCCGACGATCACCAGTCGCGCGGCCATGGCCGATGCCAACGGTTCGACGCAGATTTCCTCCCGCGCTGGCGCGAGGAAAACATCGGCGCACGCCGCCAGTTGCGGCCATGTCAGCCTGCGGTCGGGCGCGATGACCATCGCCTCAACACCAATCGAACGGACAAATCGCAGAAGCCGCTTCGTTTCGTGTGATTCATACGGCAGGATGACGCGAAGATTGCGGTGAATCTGTCGGACAATCGCCGCCGCCCAAAGGCCGTAGTATTGTCCGCCACCGCGCGAGGCCGGCCCATGCATCAGGACCACCGGCCCATCACCGGGCGCGACCGACGCGCGAAGCTCGCTGTTCTGCGCTGCGTTGACGGCCTTGAAATCCGCCGGACCGCGGATGACCACGACGTGCTGCGGCGCGACACCGGCGGTCAACAGACGCGTGCGAATCACCTGCGTCGCTGCGACCACGGCAACCTGCGTCGGTGCTGCCAGCATGACGCGCGCGAAGTCGCGCGTCTGCGCCGGGTCGAGCACCGTCACGACACGCGGTACAGCCCCCGGGATCGCGGCCGCGGCGGCCAGCGCAGACTGCCCCCACGCATGAACAAGGCCCGCACCGCACCGCGATGCAAGATGATTCAACCGCGCAGCATAATGAAACCATCGGCCCAGGCGCAGCGGCGCTGCCGCGACCGGCTCATTCAGGAATTCTCCCTGCCGCCGGGCTGCCTCCCCGTGAATGCCGCACAAGGGATGCAAATCGGCCCCGCCGAGTCGCGCGCGCAACGCTCCCACCGCCTGCAAGGTTGACGCATCGCACGTGCCGTCCAGCACGTGCAAGACGGGCGAGGATGACATCGAGCGCGTCATTTCTCCATCTCGCGGTGGCCGTAGAACATGAGCGAGACCTCTTTGCCGAGTTTGATGCCCAGTTCGGTCGCGATATCGCCTGCGGATTTGTCGCCGTCCATCGGAGTCGGATCGGTCGTGACGGCGATGCGTTTGCCGGCCTCGTTGTCGGGCCAGACGCGCGCATCCTTCTTTCGGTCGGTCGAGATGACCTTGACGCGGACGGCGAACTCGCCGCGGAAGATCGGCGCGCCCGGCTCGGATTGCAGGCTGAAACGATCCACGCGCAGGTACAGCACGTTGGCCGCGCCCAGCTTCTCCCCGATCTGCCGGATGGACAGCTTCGCGTAATCCTTGTCGGACTGCATCATCCGTCGCCAGTCCTCGATTGGCACGATCTTGTCGTTGACGTTCTTCGCAATGAAGACCGTCGCGATGGTCTTGTGCGTCTCATTGATCGCGCGAGGCTCGGTCACATGGCCGTCGCGGTCGTCGATCAACACCAGCAGCGGTTCGTTGGGAATCTTGTATTGCGCATCGATGTAATCGCCACCGGTGATGTTCGCCCACGCCCCGGCCATCGGCACGCAACCCGCCGCGCCGGCAAGCAGGATCGACCAGCATAGCCCCTGTACGATTCGAATCCTGTTCATGGCGAAACACCCTGGCATGCGACGCCTTATCGTCGCTCCGGCCCGCGGAGCGATTCTTCATGATCGTAGAACTTCTTTGCCGTGGCCTGGCCGAACTGCGCCACCGCTTCGCGCATCAGCTCGCCATCCGAGAGATCATTGATCGAGCTTTGGCGATCCGTCGGGAAGTTCGCGACGATTTCCGTTTCGTACACGGCCTCGGTCATGGCGCCTTCGCCGCATTCGTACAGGTTGACCGTGCCGCGCACGCGCCCGCGGCGAAGTTCTTTCGTCGCCGCCGCGCGCGTCGTGTACTCCAGCAGATCCACCCGCAGGACCATGTCGCATTTCAGTTGCTTGCACAGCTCGCCGGCGCGCATGGACTCCCAGTCGAGTCCGCTGTCTTCTTGAAAGGCCTGAACCTCGCGACTGGGGATCAGCTTCGCGTCGGGAAGGTGCTTCTTCAACTCATACGTAATCGCGTCGCACACGCGGCGCCGGGCCTTCGGATCGATGTCCAGCGTCGTGCGATCGGCCCACACGAGCACCGCCACGCGCCGCTTCCCGATCTTGTTGTACTCCGCCTGGACCGGCCGACCCTTCTCCGGGTCCGTGAAGAAATACGCCAATTGACATCCGGCCCACGGCGCGGACATCGTCAGAATTAGAAACACCGCCATCATTCGCCGCATCGACCCACCGCCTCACCGCAACGGATACGCGCCCGTTGCGAAGCCCATCGCCAGCTTGGTCGCCCAACCCCCAACCAGCACGAAACCGACCGTCAGGCTCAACCGCACCGCGCCGACTCGCTCCCAATTGATCGTCACAAACTCGCCGCGCAGCGCAGCCACCAGCGATGCCGCCATCAGAACAGCCGTCGCCACGCACAGCAAGAAACCCGCAGGCTGGGCCTTCAGCGACGCCAGCGGCTGCCCGTGCATCAGGTGCGCGAACGAGGTCGTCATGCCGCACGTCGGACAAGGTAACCCCGCCATGAACACAAACCCGCACGGCTCCATGCCGAGGGCCTCGTGCGTGCCGTACCCTCGTGCGTCGGGCTTCAGCATGGCTCCCACGGTCAGGACTGCACCGCAAGCGATGCCGACCAGCGCCCAGGTCGCACGCAACGTACCCCGCAGCCGTACGGGCGGACCGAACCAGGGGGCGGCGCTGCGCCGGACAATTGGCGGCGGAATGGGGCGGGCAAGCTGCACGGTCGCATTGTGGTCGATGGGCGACATTTCGCAAGGCGGGCGGAGCAGAAGCGACCGGTCGACGGCCATTCACACGTTTTGGCCGCCGGCGCGGAGTCAATTTCTTAAAGCGCCTAACAGAAAGGTGGTACGGGCGTCCCGCCCGTCCAATCACTGTGGACCGCTTTCATTGTGCTAGATGCTCTAATCTTAGGCGCGATCGAGGCACGGCGAGAGAAGTTCTCACAGGTGATCAGGAACCCGCTCACGGGGTCGTATAATCGTGCCGGGCCCCTATGGAGGAGTCTGATTCGTGAGTTCGCCAGCCGACCCATCGCTCGCCGACGCCCTGCGCGATCGCTTTGAGTCCGATGCGCTGCTCGGCGCGCGCGTGCTGCCGATTACGCCACGCCCGCCCGTGTCGCCCGCGCGCGACCGGATCGCGCCAGTCGGCGCTTCAGCGCGATCGACGGCACCGGCCTCGCAACCGATCGCCCCTGCCGGGCCGGTGAAGCGAATCGCCGACCTCTCGGACGACGAACGTGCGTCGCGCAACACGGCGCTGAACGTCATCGACGATGGCGAAGTCAAAGTCTGCGCGAAGTGCGGCCTGCACGCCGGGAGGACGAAGACCGTGTTCGGCGTCGGGAGCCCGGCGGCGCGCGTGATGTTCGTCGGCGAAGCGCCCGGCTACAACGAAGACCAGCAGGGCATCCCGTTTGTCGGTGATGCCGGCAACCTGCTCACAAAGATGATCGAAGCGGGCATGGGCCTCAAGCGGGAAGATGTCTATATCTGCAACGTCATCAAGTGCCGCCCGCCGAACAATCGCACGCCCGCCCCGGATGAACTTCACGCCTGCAAGGATTACCTGTACCGCCAGATTCGCATCATTCGCCCGGAGGTGATCGTCGCCCTCGGCGCGCCGGCCACCCAGACGCTGCTCGAAACCAAACTGGGGATCACCAAATTGCGCGGCCAGTGGCACGAGTTCCGCGTGCCCTCGGCTCTTACGGACCGGACCGATCCAGCCGCCGGCGCGTCAGGCGATGGATCGGGCGGCGACTCGCTGACGATCCCCCTTATGCCGACCTTTCACCCGGCGTATTTGCTCCGCAGCCCTTCGGAGAAAGGCAAGGCGTGGGAAGATTTGCAACAGGTGATGCAGCGACTGGGGTTGCCGATTCACCGCGCACAGAATAGTAAATGACGCTACTTGTATGCATATGATATGTCGAATGAAAGGTCTTCACCGAGTGATGGTATCATGCGTCGCGTGGATCGGGCTGGCGGCTGCAAGCTGCAACCAGTATCCCGACTCCAACCAACAGCCCCCATTCGATTGCGATTGGAGTAAGCTCAAGGTCGTTTCTGTGTGTCCCCCGTGTCTCGGGGCAGGAAAATCGCAGAACGGGAGGGCTCAAATTACCCTCAATCATGTGATAAACGACGTAACATCACTGAAGCGGTTTTCTGCCTTGACCAGTAGCTTGAAAGGTGATTGGAAAAGGCTTTCTGGTCCAATCAGCTTACTTCCCGATGCGGTGTTTGAAGCAAGTACCGACTCTGGGCAATCAATTCATTTCATGTTTGGAGGGAGCGGTGTCGATATCTTTGCATCGGAATGGGCTGCCAAACTTTCATATGATCAAGCAACATTCTTGCGAGTGCTGGCACAAGGGGCATATGAACAGAACGAATCCCTCCGGCGTTAACGTGCCTGTTGATTAGCATCCCCATTCACTTTTCAGATCGTAGGGTGCGTCCTCGACGCACCAGACCGCTGCGCGCGAGTTCAACTAGTGGGCATTTTCGCGTAGGTCGGGTCAGCAGACCCGACAGGACCGCGGTCGAGGCCTCCGTCTTCGCAGCAGCACCGCCGGGCCGAGGAGCAGCGCGGCCGTGGCAGGTTCGGGGACGTTCTGGATGTTGATCACCGGGTTAGGCCATTGTTGGTAAAGCCAAAAATTCTGAAGTGGCGGATTGTCGTCAACAGCTGTACCACGCGTTTGGAAGATCGAATCGGTGCCGGGGCCGGTTCCGGTAAAGCCGAGTTCCGTCGCGGCGATGAGGCTGGTCGTTCCTGACCATTGCGGCCCAGAGTCAGTCAGCACGAAGCTGTGCATGAAGTACGGAGCCGCGGCGGGCAACTGGACCGGCGAGGATGCCCGAATGCGTGAGAGTACACCATTGGGCGCGTTCTCAAGAATCAACAGGGGATCAGAGTACGACGAGCCGGCGATTGTCGTTTGAGAAACGGCCAGTGTTGTGGCATTCCCTGCCGGATCGCGAATCCAGAGATCGTAGGACTTACCGGTTCCAGATTCGATTAATATCTGGGTCGAAATACGCCACGAACAGGGCCCCTGACTCTTGTCGCAGCGAAGGTCGAGTGAGTGGATTAGACCATTCAAAGGCGAACTCTGGATCAGTACAGTTGAATTTGAAGTCAACGGTTCGGCCGTATGCCACACAAGGAATTCCGCATGGGCTTTACTATAGAGCAAGCACAACAGCGCTGTCAAGTGCGCTGAACTCAGTATTAGGTGACGCGAGATTCTCATGACGCTTTCGAAATTCATGGGCAGGGACTCCCGGAACACGTCACGAAACGCCAAACCGGAGCGGTCGAAGGCAGGTAGCCATTTTCATAGCACGAGTTCCGCGAGATGACGCGCCACTCATACGACTTGTTCGTGCTGAAGACGCCCGAGCACGAAATGCTCGTCGAGCTGGTTGTGCCGATTTGAATGGACCAGTTTGTCTGTCCGTACAGGCGTGCCTCGACCTTGTAGGTCTCGGTTTCATCGCTCGCGACAGGCGTGTTTTCAGGCAAGGCAGGACAGGGGATTTCGATCTCCCCCCGCGCGGCGGAACTAGTCAGCGCGCAGATCATGAGAGAGAGAGAGAGAGAGAGAGAGAGAGAGAGCGGCTACGGGTCGAATTTGACTGCGTCGTTCCATCGTTTTGGCCTCCTTGGCTCGATGGTTTCCAAGTCTCCGCCCGACTGCCTGCGTGAACCGCTGGGCCAGCCGAAAGATGACCTTAGTGTATCACCAGTCCCATATCATTGCAAGTCTTTTTTGTGTTAATTCCATAGAAATTCGTTGGTGCGAATGGTGGTTTTCCGCCAGAGCGTCATTCTATGGCACTGATGTGACGGGGCGCCGACCCGTTCGTGACGACGCATTCAACTCACCTACCCGGGAAAGGTCCGCACAGCGGACCCTCCGCTAGGAGCCGCCCGCGACTTCCAGCTCTTCTTTCGGCCGGCTCTTCCAGCGGCGGTGGATCCAGAGGTATTGTTCGGGCGCGTGTCGAATCATGTTCTCCATCGCCGCCGAGAACGTCTGCGTGATCCAGAGCAATTCGTCGGGCTGACCGTCCCATTCCGTCGGATGAATAATGCGCTCGACGTGAATCTCGTACTCGAACCGTCGCGGGCGCAGCCGCCGCGCGCACCCGACGATGATCGGCACGCGGTGCGAGATCGCCAGCAGGCCAATGGATTTGTACGTCGATGCCTTGCGCCCGAAGAAATCAACGAACAGCCCTTTGCTGCCGGCGTTCTGATCGGCAATGAAGCACAGCGTCCCGTTATTCTCCAGTACCTCCTGCGCCGAGCGCGTCACGCCCTTCTTATACAACAGTCGCAGGCCGCTCCGCTCGCGCCGGTCGAGCAGGAAGGAATTGATGTACTCGTTGTCCAGCGGGCGCATGACCGCGTCGATGTCGAACCCGAGCGTGGCGAGCGTGTAACCGAGCAGCTCCCAGTTGCCGTAGTGGCCGGTGATCATGATGCAGCCGCGGCGGGCCAGCAGCTCACGAATCGCCCCCGACAAATCGCCGAGGCAGACATGCCGCGCCCAGGTCCATTGCGTGATGTAGCGCGGCGCGAGCAGCACTTCGACCGCGAGCATGGCGATCTGCTGCATCGAGGCCAGGGCGACCCGCTCGACGCGAGGCGTGTCCCATTCCGGGAAAGCGAGGCGGATGTGCGTCTCGGCGCGGTTGCGATGCTCGCGAAACTTGTGCAACAGCTTGTTCAGCGCCCGCTCGACGCCGGCCAGCCAGCGGAAAGCGCCCAGCGCCGTCAGCCACCGCGGGAAGCGCGTCTCCGGCAAAGCGCGTGGCAGATGAAACCACACGCCACCCAGCGCCGACATCAGACGAAGATTCCAGTCAATCGGAAAGATCGCCATGGCCGTGGCGACGCAGCGCAGCGCCAGATAAGCCGCAAAGTCGATCCACGCAATGCGCTGCTTCATGCACGAAACCCGACCGCGACCAACCGCCCCCGCCTGGCCCGCCGGTGCGTAGTGGGGCGCGCGGGGCTACTATACCCGAATGATTCATGGTCGCTACCGAATGTCTCGCCCGGCGGTCTTTGCGCTGCTCATGGCGCTGTCTCTGATCGCGCTGTTTCTGCCGCCGCGCTGGACCGACGGCCTCAAGCACGTCGTGCAGCTCATGGTGCCGGCACAGGACATGGCCTACACGGCAGCACATGCCGCGGCGCGGAGCGCCTCGGCGCTGGATCCTAAGCGGTCCGCCAGCGTTGACGCGGCGCACGAGCAACTGGTCCAATCCATCGCGTCGCAGGCCGCCCTGATCGAGCAACTCGAGGCGCAGAACCGTCGCTTGAGCGCGCTGCGCCGCGATCACCTCGATGTGCATGTGCCGCTTCTGGCCGCGCACGTCGTGTCGCTCGACGTGGTCGCCTGGCGCGATTCGCTTCTTGTGGCGCGCGGTTCCACCGGCGGCGTGGCTCAACGTGATTGGGTGACGGCGCGGCTTTTTGCCGATCGCGGATTTGCCTCGGATGTCGCGGACCATCAGCCGGTCCTCGCGACGCATGGCTTGATCGGTCGCGTCGAGCAAGTCAGCCCGTACCTGTGCCGCATACAATTATTGACGGATGTCAGCGCGCCGCGCGTCGAGGTGCGCATCGCGCACCTCGACCATGGCGCCGCGCGAATGATTGACTATCCGTGCAGCATCCGGGGGATCGGCAAAGGTCGCATGGCCATCGAAGATATTGACTATCGGTGGATTGAAGGCGCCACGCCGGCCGATTCGCCGAGCGAGACAGGCCGCTCCGTCGGTGATCGAATGGCGGAAGGAGATCTCGTTTACACGGCACCCGGCGCGCTGGGGCTTCCGCGGCCGGTCGTGGTCGGCAGGATCATGTCGCTGACGGAAAATCCGCGACGGCGACTGGTGTACGCGGCGCAGGTCGCGCCCATGCAGCCCATGGAAGACGTCCGCGAGGTATACATTGTGCCGCTGACGCCGACGGCGTCGCTCCAGGTTCCGAATTAGGAGTTCGTCTCAATCATGAAGCGTCGGCCCGCCCCCCGCCATCGTTCATCCCATTCCCGGTCCCGCGCGGATTCCGCTGATGAGCTCGAAGCCCCGCGCCGAAAGGCCGAGCCCGCGGCGGACGTGCTGTTTCAAGATGAGCATTTCATCGTCGTCAACAAGTCCCCGGGAGCCTGGCTCGACGAATCGCTCGACGATTCGCCCTGCGTGGTGGAAGCGCTGGTCGCCGCCGGCCGAATTGAAGGCCCCGCCGAGTTTGTGCCAGTCTACCCGCTCGAACCGGGGCTTAGCGGTGCGGTATTAATTGCTCGAACACGCCGCGCACTGGAGGCGGCAAATCAGCTGGTTCTCTCCGACGAATTGCGTCTGACATGCCGAGCGATTGTGCAGGCTCACATGCTGACGAACGAGGGGGTCATTCCCGGCGCGGCGCCGCAACGGTTGCGCACCGGGCCCGCGCTGCGATTCCTGGACGCCTGCGCAGGCGAGCCACGCACGGCCTGGACACTGGTCGATGCGCTGGTCGCCTTCGCGGTTATCGATTGCCGGCCGTATCCGGCGTATCCATCTCTTGTTCGCGCGCACCTGGACCTGGCGGGCATGCCGCTTGCGGTCGATCCAGCGTTCGGCGGCGCGCGATCACTTATGTTGTCTTCTTTCAAGGCGGGCTACCACCCCAGCAAGCGTCACGCCGAGCGCCCGCTCATTGCACGTGTCAGCCTGCACGTGCAGCACATCGAGTTCACGCACCCGTTCACGCGCGAACCGGTGCAACTCGAAGCTGGAATACCGAAAGATTTTCGTGCCACGCTGCACCAACTCGATCGATTCGGCCGCATCGGCAAGACTTGATTCGGGCGGCCGCGCGGGCAGGCGCGCCATGTCGCGCCTTGAGCATTTGCCTCGATCTGCGTATGCTCGCGGAGGCGAGGCCTATTCGATCAATTCAGACCTGCTCAAGGCTCGCACTCGATGCCATGCAGAAGCGATTGTCTCTGAAATGCTGGTTGATTGTCGCCTTCGCCGCAGGCACCGCGCCGGCCCAGATCGCGACCACGCAGCCCGGTGAGGTTCTGCTGGAGCTTCGCCCTGCTTCGATCCTGCGCGACGCCACCTCGATCAAGGAAGCCTTGGACATCCTTCGTGCGGAGCTGCGGAGACTTTCGCCGACTACCCAACCGACCACCTCCCAGCCGACCACGCAGCCTGATGCGGACCTGGCCAGCCGTCTTGACGGCTGGCGCATTGAATCGTGGCAGGCGCTGACCGAGCTGGAGCTTCAGCTAAGCGAGCTGCTCCGGCTGACGCATGCGCTGGAGGAACCCGCGTCGGATGCCGATGTCCAGGCGCTGACGAAGCAGATCGGCGAATGGAAGGGTCTGACCCAGCAAATGGCGGAACTTCCGCTCCCGGACAACATCACCGAAGCGCTGATTGCGGAGCGAACCAAACTCTATGAGGAGCATCAGAAACGCCTGGACGAATTCAGCAACACCGTCGCCCAGCAGGAAGCGTTGATCAAAGATGGTTTTCAAGCCCAGCGGGACCGTCTGAAGAGCGACCTCGCACGGCTGTCCGCTCTGCGTGAGAAACTTCTGGCCTCGTACGAACTGGATCTGAAGGCAGCCGATTCGGATTCCCAGCGCGAAATCGTAACAGCCCGGCGTCGCGCCGCGTCGGCCCGAATCGCTGCGCTGGAAGTATCGCGCCAGTCAATCGACCTCAAGGAAAAGACGACCCAGAAGGAGCTGGAGCGCAACCGATTGAGGGTCGAGGCGCTGCGGCCGCTTGTCGCAGCGATGCGTGAGCGACTGGCCCGTCTGAACGAAGAAAAGTCCCGTTCCGTCGCGGACACGCTTCGTCGCATGCTCGATGCTCCGGACATCAGCCCGACGCGGAAAGAATATATTCGGCTTCAGTTGCTCTGCGAGGAGCGGCTTAGTCAATTGCACCAGACCGCCGATCCGGAGATTCTGGAGCGATGCCCGGAGTCGCTCATCGCGGACCAGTCTACCAGCCTGACGCGCGACATTCAGTATTGGGAACAGTTTGCGGAATCGCTCTCGCGCCGCAGCGCGGCCGACGTTCTGAACGCACACAGCCAGGCCAATCAGGAAGAGGAATCGTCGCGACGGGAGTTGCGACGATTCCTCAATTTGATTGATCAGACGATCACGGAGCAGCGCGCCATTGAGGACATGGAGCGCAGGGCGTTGGAGGCTTTTGACTTGCAGGCGACGACGTTTCGCTCGCTGGCATCCGGCGCCACCGACGCGGAGACCATCAAGCTTAGCCAGGAACTCGGCCAGATGCGCATTGACCTGCGCAATGCCCATGAAGAATTGCTAAGCCGGCAGCAGCTCGTACTGGAGCGCCTGCGCAAGGCGCAGGACCTGGCGCGCCGGCGCGTGCAACTTTGCGAGCAGGCAGTCAGCCGATTGTACTGGTCGCATCTGATCACGCGCGGGCCCCATTATTTCGACATGCGTCGCTACGAGGCTCTGGCCGCCGAAGCCGAGGCGATGGGAGCCGGGGTTCTGCGCGATGCGGCCTGGCAGGCATGGGGCTCGACGCAGTCGCAATCGCGCACCATGCAGCGCGGCGACTGGGTCGTCGTTGTGCTGTCTCTCCTCGGGAACATCCTCGTTGCGATGTGGCTGATGCGCCGCCTCCAGGCGCTTCGGAACCCCGATCCTTCCAGCCTTCCGGCGCCCGTCACCGACGCCGCCGAGCCAGAACCGCTCACGTTCGTGCAGCGACTGGTCCCGCAAGTGGGGCGATTCCTTCAGCGCGCCGTGCCCTGGCTGTTGCTGGGCTCAATGGTCGGAACCCTTATCGTCACGCTCGGCCTGACGGGTTTGCCTGCGCAGATTGGATTTGCCGCAGTCTCTCTGTGGTCCGGGCTGTGGTTGGCCAATACTACCCTGCTCATTGCGCTCTGGGCGCCGAAAACACGGTATCGGGTCATTCCGTGCAGCGGCGTTGTCGCGCGGCATTACCTCCGCTGGGGACGCGTGCTGATCACGCTGGCCGTAGTCTTTTTCGCGCCCGGACACCTGCTTGCCGCCGCACAAATTCTGCCGACGACCTCGGCCTTGCTGAATGAGTGGTTCAAGTTCTTCGCCACGATTGCGTTCTTCTGCTTTCTGATTCGGCGTGAAGCCGTTCTCAGCGTCTGGCCACGCGCTCTGCGCGGCCGTTTTGCCGGCACCCTGACCACGCTGCATGCGATCTATCCCGCGATCGCCTTGTTTGTGCTGGGACTGGTGTTCTGCCGGCTCGTCGGGTACACGGCACTCGCGGATTATCTCTCTACCGGCGCGGTGTCGACCGTCTTGCTGCTCCTCGCCGCCTCCGTTCTTTATCAGATCTTCAGGGAGCTCTTGATACGAATCGCCGCGCGCATCCGGGAGACGCGCGATGAAGTCGCAGCTGCCGCTCACCCCTCGGAGCTGACTGCCTCGACTGCGCAGGCGGCCGGCGCCGTCGAGATGTCGCCCACGGTCCCGACCGAAAGGCTCCCATCTTCGCTGCGGCTGCCTTTGACCATCGCCAAGTGGGCGCTGGCGGTCTCCGCACTCGTCAGCGCCCTGAATATCTGGGGGATTCGCCCCTACGAAATCAAGCAGTTACTGGATTTCCGTCTGTGGGAGCACGCGGGCCAAAGCGTCACACTCTGGCGAATCGGCGGCGCGGTGGCGGCCGTGATCGCGGCCATTGTGGTGTCGCGCGGCGCGCGCCAGACGTTGCAGACTCGATTTTATCCCGCCCATCCGGGAATCGATCGCGGTGCCCAGGCGGCGATCAATACCCTGCTGCATTACGTCATTACTTTCATCGGCGTCTATATCGGGCTGTCCACGTTGCGGCTGGACCTTGGCGCATTGGCGGTGCTGTTCGGCGGTTTGGGACTGGGCATCGGCCTGGGGCTTCAACCGCTGATCGTCAATTTCATCAGCGGCCTGCTCATTCTATTTGAGCGGCACATCAAGGTCGGCGATGTCGTCATGCTACAGGACAAGCAGGGCGAAGTGGTCAGTGTGAACATGCGTTCCACCACGCTGCGCACGCCCGATGGGCTGTACATGATCGTGCCCAATGGCGAGTTCATCAACCAAAAGGTGGAGAACTGGACCTTGCGGCGCGATCCGATCCGCGGACTGCTGACGGTGGGCGTCGCCTATTCAACCGATCCAAAGGTCGTGCGGCAGACGTTGGCTGAAATCGCCGAGGCCGAATCGCGAGTGCTCTTTGACCCCCCGCCCGAGGTGCATTTCCTCGGCTTCGGAGAAAACAGTCTGAATTTCCAGATCGCCGCTTGGTTCCGAACGACCGGGGATCGCTGGTACGGCATGATCGACATGAGATACGCCATCACCAAGCGCTTTGCTGACGCGAAGATCGAAATCCCCTTCCCGCAGCGCGACTTGCACGTCCGAAACGCCGTTCTGGACGTACGCCTGCGACACGATAACGCCACCACCGACGCGCCGGAATCACAGCCCAGACCTCCTGCGACCTGATCGCTCACTTCGACTGCGATTCGCCCAGCCGCGCCATCACCTCCGACAGCGTCTCGCCGATGCCGGCGCGAACCACCAGCCCCGCCGCGAAGTCCAGCGGCGTGCTCTCTTGATTGATAATGACCAGGCGCGCCCCGCGCTGCATCGCCGTCACCGGCAGCCCCGCCGCGGGATGCACGACGAGGCTCGACCCCATCGCGATGAACAGATCACCACGGGATGCCAATTGAATCGCCTCGCGCATCACGTCCGCCGGCATGGGCTGACCGAACGATACGGTGCGCGATTTCAGCAACCCGCCGCATGCATCGCAACGCAGATCCCATTCTCCGGCATCCAGCCGAACCTGAATCTCCCGCGCCGCCCACCGCTTGTCGCACGCCAGGCAGTGCACCGTCATCGCTGTGCCGTGAATCTCCACGACGCGCCGGCTGCCGGCTCGCTGGTGCAGTTCGTCGATGTTTTGCGTGATAACGCCCAACAGCTTGCCGCGCTGCTCCAACTCCGCCAGTGCGAGATGGCCCGCATTGGGCACCGCCGAAAAAAAAGACGGCATCATCTCGCGGCGAATCTCCCAGAACCGCCGTCGCTCTTCGGGATCATTCACGAAGTCGTCGAACATCACCGGCGCATGACGCGACCACAACCCACCGGGGCTGCGAAAATCCGCGATGCCGCTCTCCGTGCTGATCCCCGCGCCCGTGAAGGCCACCACGGCGCGGCTTGCCTGAATCCAGCTCGCAAGCTGTTCCACCGAGGATTCGTAATCGCTCACGGACCACGCTCCAAATCGAACGCCTGCTTATCCCGAAGCTCACCCAGAAATTGCTCGATCTTCGATCGCAGCGCGTCACGCACTTCACGCGCCCGAACCATCGCATCGGCGGGGTCCGGCTCGAACGAGGGGTCGGGCATCGGCCAGCGGTGCGTCGCCACGCGGCCGCGCAACGCCGGGCAGCTTGTCGCCGCGTGATCGCAGACGGTCATGACATAGTCGAATGTCCGAGACCCGAACGAATCCAGCCCCTTGGACTGCTGCCGGGAAATATCAATCTCCGCTTCGGCCATCACCTGAATCGCCAGCGGGTGCACGATCCCGGCCGGCGACGAGCCTGCCGAGAAGACCTCGACACGCTCGCCGGCCAGGTGGCGCATCAAGCCCTCTCCCATTTGCGAACGGAACGCATTGCCCGTACACAGAAACAATACACTTGGCTTTAATTCGTTCATGGGGCCTTCGCTCCATCACGCAGTTCGATCCGAGTGCTCCGCCGCCAGCGACGCCGCCGGCCCCGCGTCCTCCAGCGCGACGGCCGGTACGTCCATCGCGCGGGATGGTCCTTTCGACTCAAGGTGCCGGGCCTGCTCGGCCCGGAGAAGCAGCCACGCGCCGCCCAGCATGACAAACCCGCTCCCCCACTGACCCGCTGTTAACACTTCGCTAAACAGGATCGCACCGCCGATGGCAGTCAGAAACGGCGAAATCTGTACGATCGCCGTGCTGACGGCGACGCCCAACCGCGCGATCGCCGCATAATAGCACGTATGCCCCGCCGCGATCCCGACGAGCGCCGAGGAAATCAGCAGGAACCAATTCGTCGCTGAAAGATCCAACGCCTCCAGACCGTGACGACGCCCCATGGGGATCATCAGCGCAACCATCCCCGCCGCAGTGAGCAGCGAAATCACGGAGAACGCCGTCAACGACGGCACGCCGCGCATGCAATAGCGCACCGACACGCCATACATCCCGAAGAACGCGCCGGACAGCAGGGCCATCACGATCCCGAATCCACCCGCGCCACTCAACGGCGTCGTCCCTGCCAGAACGGTCCCAACGGTGCCCCCCGCCACCAGCGCCATGCCCATCCAGAACGTACCGCTGCGAGCCAGCGGACGCTCGTCGACAAACAGAAACAACGCGCCGGCCGTGGACGAGATCAAAGACACCCGCAACAGGAACCCCGCAAGCCCCGGGCCGATGTAATACGGCGCAAAGGCGTACAGCACCTGGCCCGCGATGTTGAAGGCTGCGGGGATGCAGGCGCGCCGCCACAATCGCTCTGGCAAATCACCTCGCCGCCAACCCATTAACAGAATCGGCAGCCAGAACAGCGCCGCGATGCTGTATCGCCAACCGTTCGCCGTCCAGGCGTCGATGTGCCCGGCCAGGTGCTTGAGGAAGAGCAGAACCGTGCCCCAACTTAGCAGCGTCATGGAGACAAATGCAATGCCCGCGGCGCGGGACAGAGGCTTGGGGCCGGACATGGTTGCAGTGTAATCCGCCGATAACGGGGCCGCACGCTCGGCACGGAAAATGCCATTTGATGGGCTGCGTGTCGAATGCGCAGCGTTTCGACGGGCGACCGGCTGGTGTGCGATGCGCCGACACCCGCACCCGCTGCGGAACGACACACAGCGAGGAGGAATCGGTCATGCGCATCATGAGCTACGCCACACGTGATGTCGTCACCCTCTCCCCCGGCGACTCCATCGACCGCGCCATCTCGATCATGGAGGAGCGGGGATTTCACCATCTCATCGTTCGTTCGGATCGCCGTGTCACCGGCATGGTCAGTGATCGCGACATTCTCCTATCAACCGGCTGGATGCTGGCGGTCGAACGGCAGGCCGACCCAAGCCAACCGCGTTCCGTCATCGGCCCGACGCTGATCGGACAGATCATGTCGTCACCGGTTCACTGCGCGGCGCCGACGCTGGGCGCTTATGAAGCCGCCCGCATCTTCGTAGAGCGAAAAATCGGCGCGCTGCCGATCGTGGACGGTGACGTGCTGCTCGGAATCCTCACCCAAACGGACTTGCTGCACGGCCTTCGCGACCATTTCCGCATGGACGACCTGGCGGATAAGGTTCTCGATTCGCAGATCTCGACGTTGATGCATCCTCGCGTCGTCAGCACCACCCCCACCAGTGCCATTTTTGAGATCGTTAGCATCTTTCGGCATCACCACATCCGGCACGTACCGGTCGTCGCCGATGGCAAACTGATCGGCATCCTGTCGGACCGCGACGTGCGCCGCGCCATCGGCTGGGCACACATCCGCGACATGCAGGCCGAAGCGCAATCGCGCGTATTCGAATCACCCGTGTTCGTGGAGAACATCATGCAGCGCGATGTACGAACCGTCGCCCCGGGCGACACGGTGCGCGTCGCGCTAAGCCGGATGCTCGAATCGCGCATTCACTCCCTGCCGGTCGTGCAGAGCGATCTACTCGTCGGCATCGTGACGCAAACGGATTTTCTTAACGCCGTCGCGCGGGAGTTTCTGCTTTAGATCTCCGAAACGATTTCACATGATTCCATCGCGTGGGAAGGAACTCCCCCGGCTTGACGTTTCGCAGGATGCCGCCGCGGCACGCTCCCTTGCCTGCAACGCCTTCAGCGATATCATTTACCTCGACACACAGACCTATTGAACCAACCATTCGGAGAACCGCACCATGCGACGCGCCAAGATTACCGTCATCGGAGCCGGAAACGTCGGAGCCACCTGCGCCCATTGGGCCGCCGCCAAGGAACTCGGCGACGTTGTGCTGCTCGACATCGTTGAAGGCATGCCGCAGGGCAAGGGGCTGGACCTGCGCCAGGCCTCGCCAATCGAACGGTTCGACTCGAACATCGTCGGCACGAACAACTACGCTGACACCGCCGGCAGCGACATCGTCATCATCACGTCCGGCATCGCCCGCAAGCCGGGCATGAGCCGCGACGATCTGTTGAACACGAATATGAAGATCGTCCGCTCCGTCAGCGAGGAGGCAGTCAAGCACAGCCCCGATGCGGTGTTCATCGTCGTCTCCAATCCGCTCGACGCCATGGTGCAGACCTGCTGGAAGGCGACGAAACTGCCAACGCACAAGGTACTCGGCCAGGCCGGCGTGCTGGACACCGCTCGCTACCGCACGTTTATCAGCATGGAACTTGGTTGCAGCGTCGAGGACATCACCGCAGTGCTGATGGGAGGCCATGGCGACGACATGGTGCCGTTGCCGCGCTACACGTCGGTCGGCGGCATCCCGGTGACGGAGTTGATCCCGCGCGAGAAACTCGATGCCATCGTCAAACGCACGCGCGACGGCGGCGCGGAGATCGTCGGCCTGCTCAAAACCGGCAGCGCCTATTACGCCCCGGCCGCCGCGACCGTGCAGATGGCCGAGGCGATCATCAAGGACAAGAAGCGCATCCTCCCCTGCGCCGCGTACTGCAAGGAAGAATACGGCGTCGGCGGGTATTTCGTCGGCGTGCCGTGCGTGCTGGGCAGCAATGGCATGGAAAAGGTTATTCAACTCAAACTCGATGCTGACGAGCGCAAGCTGTTCGAAGCCAGCGTGGCCCACGTGAAGGAACTCGTAGCGTGGGTGGAGAAGAACTGGGTGTGATTCGACCTCTCCGACCATGCGGAGATAGCGCGCGCACTTGGCAAAGATCTACCGATGGTGCGCGAGGCACTGATTTTAATTCAGCCGATACCTCGACAATCGGGAGCACGCCCTTCCTTTGCCTTTCGCCCGCGGTTAGCTGGCGATGGAAGCACGGATTCAGGCGCGCATCACACGCTTTCCTGATGGAAGCCCCCCTGAATCGTGATACCACGCCCCGGAGCACATGAGCATGCTCCGGCCGGCGATGTTTGGCGGGCCACAGACCGCGGAACAACACACCGAGGCCGCCGGGAAACGCGCGCCATGACAATGCAATGAAGCGTCGACAAGCCTCTCGAAGCCTTTTGGCTTCCTCCGACGCCACCGTCCGCAGCGCCGAGTTTAATGAATGAAACGAGAAAAAACGGGAACCTGATTGCCTCCCAATGCCTTGTAGTAGATGTTCAGATTGCCTGGGTCGCATGACGCTCCCGGCAAGTTGAGCGAGACCCTTGGATCCATGCAGCGGTGTCCATGCTCCCGGGGACGACCAGCAGCGAACTTCGAACCCGTTTCATGGTCGCCCTGGGCCGGAAGATCGCGCCCCGGCGACGAGGCTTTGACGAATGGAGTTGCAGCTTCGCTTGGCGAGGGTAGACACTTCGCATGGTAGCAGTCTTGCAGCGGAGGAAGCGGCCCTGCGCGCCGAGGATCGGGCGGACGACAGCGAACTCGCGCGACGCGCCCAAACCGACCGACATGCGTTCGCCCTGTTCTATCGCCGGCACTACGCGGTGATGGCGAGCTACATCCTGCGGCGTGTCGGCGACGTGCATCTGACCGAAGACCTGACGGCCGAGACATTCATGGCCGTCCTGAAGTACCTGCCGCGGTATCGCGACCGCGGGTTGCCGATCCGGGCGTGGTTGTATCGGATCGCTGCGAACACGGTGAATCGATGGGTGCGGCGCGAGCGAAAGCAAATCGCTCGGTCGCTCGCGGACCTGGAGACAGCAGAATCGGCAGGCCGCGCATCGATTGTGCCGCATTCGCGTCACCGAGATGGGTGCGTCGACGGTGAACTCGCCCGGCTGACGCTTCTCACGTTGCCGCCGAGATACCAGGCCGTGTTGACGCTGCACTATCTCGAGGGGTTGAACCTGGAAGAGGTGGCGGCGGCCCTGGGATGCCGGCTCGGCACGGTGAAATCGAGATTGTCCCGCGGGCGCGACGCGCTGCGGCAGCGTTTGACGAAGCAGAACCGCGCATGAGTGAACAGATCGCAGGGTGGGCACAGCCCACCAATCAGCGCGGATGGTGATTTGTTCTGGGCGGAACCCGCCCTGTTGAAGGAAGTGTGGAGCCATGACCAACGAACAAGACCCCATTCAAAGCGCGCTTGAAAGTTTGAAGAATCGTTCCTGGACCGGCGAGCCATTTGACCCCCAACTCGAGGAGAGACTGATGAAGGAGTTCAACACCAAGAATCAAGCCCGCCGCACGCCGATGCGTGTGGCAGCCCTGGTCGCCCTGTCGATCGTGCTGGTCGGCGGCGGTGCCTTTGCCGCGACCGGCGGCATCGAGAAGATCCGAAGCTGGGTCTTCTCGGTCAGCATCAACGGCCAGCAGGCTAAGCTGATCGCCAACGAGGGCGAACCTGCGACGATGACCATCCAGGGCGACGACGGCAAGACGACGACCATCTCCGTCCTGAAGGCCACGGACGCCGCGCAGGGTGACAAGACGCATGTCATCGTCAACGCGACCGGTCCGGGTTCCGATGAGGAACAGGTCGTCAAGATGGTCCGCCGACAAGGACCGGCTCCCGAGGAAGCCAATGCGTCCTACACGATGGACGACATCGGCGATGCACAGGCCACGCAGACCTGGACCGACAAGGCCAGCCTGACGAACAGCCTGTACGTCATCCCGTCGGAAGACGGCGAGTGGATCCGCATCTTCCGCGTGACCACGGACGACGCCGGTTCAACGAGCGTTCAGAAGCTGGCACAGGTCCCCTCGCTGGAAGGCTTCGAAGGCATCACGCCGCAGGTCTCGACGGACGAGAACGGAGTGACGACACTTGTCTTCGACAACGGCAACGGCGAAAAGCGCGTCCTCAAGACCCGCATGGCGACGGCCGCAGACGGCGCGAATCTGGCGAACCCCAACAACATCCAGATCCGAACCGAAAATGGTCGGATTCAGGTCGATGTTGAGGCGAACCCCGCCGACGACCAGAACTGATCCGCGAATTGAACAATCGATTACGGCTCGAATCCCCCTCGTTCGACCTTCTCGACGAGGGGGATTTTCTTTTCATGCGACCAAATGTGAAGTTGCTTTTCATTGATTCACCAGTCACGTTGGCGTTCGCGATCGCACTGTGCGGAAAGCCACATCCGACCACGTTCTAGAGCGGTTTTCATTCGGGCCTAGCGCCCTTGTGCACTAGGGGTTACGCTGGT
>CAZQCF010000022.1:0-67634 GCA_964592235.1 uncultured Planctomycetaceae bacterium | reverse complement strand
GCTTCTCCCCCTCACCCGACCTCTCCCCCAAGGGGGAGAGGAGTTTTGAAACCGGCACAAACCACCGAAGCCGGCGGAAGGCATTCCGTCGGCTTCTTTCTTGCGCGCTTGTTATTGGGCGCGAGTGCGTCGCTGCGCGAGACAGGTACTCGGGTCAAACGTGGTGGAGGGTGTACAGCCACCATCGCTTCTTCGGCGACTCGCCGCGCTTGACGCGGCGAACGGCGTAAATCGATGCAACCAGTCCGCGGTCGGTTCGAACTTTCCAGAACTGTTTGCGATAATACAGCTCGCCGCCTGCGTGATCCTCGGCCTCGCTGACTTTCCAGGTCGACAAGACTTCCACGATTTGATGATGCTCATCTCGCCACGTGAACCCGGCCGGGAGACCCGGCACGCCCGATGCCATTGAGGCTGCATCGAATGTGCCCGCGTCAGGAGTGATCGCCTCGCTGATGAATTCATCGGGCATGGCGGTCACTCGCGCGGATAGTGCAATCGTTCGTCGAGCGGTTGAACATCGGCCTCAACGTATTGCGTTAGGGCAGGCTGCAGGTTGTGCTTCGCTCCCGGAGCGCACATCGACTGTGGCAAAGGATGATAGGTGTGCCAAAAGAGGTTTCGTCGCGATGCGAGATCGTGTTCGCGAATGAAATCCATCATGCCCGCCAGCGCCTTGGCGGTGTAGGTTCCGTCCAGCGCCATGCCGTCCAGCCGATGAAGTTCACTCGCCTGCGCCACGGATCGCCCGGTGAATTGCGCATAGCCCTCACCCAGCGCCGACCGGACAATGTGTACATCGCCCGCGCCCAGATCAACTTCGGGAATCGACGAATCAAACCGGCGCATGAAACGCAGGCACCGCGTCGCCATTCGCACGCAGCGTCCGGCCGTGCAATACCAGTTATACGACACGGCGACGCCGATGATTCGCGTCTTCAGTCCGGTGAGCCGCGCGCCCAGAAGAAGACCTGCCGCCGTGCCGAGGCTGCCCATCGGGACATACAGGAAATCCGGTTCAGGCAGGACGCCCGCAACGATCTGATCGCGCAGCTCAAACATCGCGTTGACGTGACCCACGCAGGATCGTGGGCTGGTGCCGCCGGGCGGGATGAAATAGGGCGGCTGCATGCCGTTCCAGTTTCGCGGGCGAAGCATTTCGTGAATCAGCGTCGGCGCCACGCCGAGGTAGGAAACCAGCTTCAATTCAGCGCCGACCGACGCCGCACAGAGAAGATTGCGCCGTGCGTACTCGGCGCTTGCCTGCGGGACGAGCGCCGCCACCGTGCGCAGGCCGAGCTGGGCTGCATGCCAGGCGCTTCGGCAGACATGGTGGCTACCGGCCGCGCCCATGGTGATGATCGTGTTCGCACTGCGTGAGAGTGCATCGCCCAGCAGTAATTCAAGGCCGCGCACCTTGTTGCCGCCGCATCGCGGGTGACTTTGATCCTCGCGCTTGACGTGCAGCGCGGTCAGGCCGTGGGCGCGGGCAAAGTGCGGCGAAGCGGTTACGGGGGTTGGCCATGCCCCGATCGCGACGCGCGGCAACGCCTGGGCCAATGCGGGGTACGCACGAAAGAGCAGATACGCGGGATGCTTGTCGTGCGCGGTCATGCTTGCAGCATGTGCTCCATGACGTGTTCGGCGAGCGCCGAGACGGTGAGCGACGGCGCGACGCCGATGGGGCTGCCAAACAGACTCGCGTCTGCGACGTACAGACCGGGATAAGAAGGCACGCGGCCCAGACCATCGGTCACGCCCTTGAGCGGGTCGTCGGCCATGCGGGCGCCGCCCATGGCGTGGACGGTGAACGAACCGGGGGACGCGATGGCCGCGGGCGGCAGCACGAGCGACGCGCCGAGCGCATCCGCGAGGGATTGCAGCCGCTCGCGCGTGCGTCGCGCGAAAGAAGGGATGCCGGCGGGGCGGTCGCAAACCAACCGCTTGTTTCGCAGCGTTAGTCGCAGCGGCGTGTGATCCAAGCCCATCGCGCCGATGATCCACGCGCTGTGGCCGGGCTCGCCGAGCGACGGGCTGCCCACGAATGATCGCAGCGCCCGCGCCGCCAGCCAGGGCAGCGGCGGCAACAGGCCGATGTCCATCAACATCAGTCGGTCGCGTTCCCAGCCGTCCAGCCATACAGTGACGAGCGGCCCGGCGTCGCGTTCGGCGGGGACGCGCCCGCCGAGCAGCAGCGCGCCATCGTCTCCGTTTGTATAGAATCGCTCGCCCAGGGCCGGGCTGATCGCCGGCAGTGTGCGGTGAACCTCTCGGCAGGTGAGCAGTAGTCGCACGGTGTTCAGCGCCCCGGCTGCGAGGATCACGCGCTCCGTGCGGAGCGCAAAACGGCCCTCGGGACCGGCAGCCGGGCGGTTGCCATGCACGATGAATCCGCAGCGCTGTGGCTCAATGACTGTGACTTCGTGAAGCGGGCGCACGTCCGCCCCGCGCAGTTCAGCCGTGCCGAGGTACGTGTGATCGAGTGATCGGCGGCGCACGCCATGCCCGCCGCGAAGCCAGGCTGTGATTTCGGCCCGTACATTCTCAAACGGCGGCGTCGCGCGCATCGACGAAGGGTCGGCCGGCCAATCCACGGCCAGCGGCAGGCGCTCGACGCGCTGGTTCATCGCGAGCGCGGCGGACTCGAGCGCGGTGGTTCGCGGCAAATCAATCGGAACGGGGCTTGGCGCGATGATCGCTTCGGCGCGATCGTAGTAGGGGGCGAATGTGTCCGCCGTGATGGCGGCGGGCCAGCCCTCGGCAAAGGCCTCGGGGCGAGCGCGAACCGTGACGGATGTATAAACGTGCGAGCCGCCGCCCACGCAGCTCCCCATCACCGCGGTCAGGCCGGTTGGTCGCTGAATGTCGAACGGGCCGAAGCTTCCTGCGCCGCGGAGTGGTTGCCGGCGGCCCGCCTGAACGTCGGTGAGGAATTCCGGCGTGATTCGCGGCCCGCGCTCAAGGACGATCGCGCGCAGACCCGCTTCCGCCGCCCGCAATGCGCAGACGCTGCCCCCGAACCCGGAACCGATGATCAGCACATCGCAGTCTTTACGCGTCATGTCTCCGTGTTATAGTCGCCTGCGGCCGGGCGTAAAGTCCGCCGGCCATGCGGGGCGTCCATGGTGATCGACGTTCATTGTCATGTCGGCTACAGCGCTCGGCGCGTGGACCCGGCCAGCGCCCATTTCGATTTCGAGTCCGACGGCGCGGCTGCGCACCCCGGGTACGACAGTTACTTCTCCCCGCGCCTGCTTCAGCGGATCGCCTGGTTTTTCGTCAAGCGGATGTTGAAGATCGACCCGCGGCTTCAGATCGGCCCGGAGCTGGATGCACGGATTGACGCAGTCTACCGGGAGCACTTTTCGAAAGCGACAGGCGTAGATCGGCTCGTGCTGCTGGCGTTCGATGAGTACCGCAACGACGCCGGTCGCGCGATCGGCCCGGTCGACAAGGGCGTGCGTTTCGGCAGCGACCTGTATGTGTCCAACTCGCTTGTTCGCGCGATGTGCGCGGCGCGGCCGGATCGATACCTCTTTGGTGCATCGATTCATCCCTATCGGCCCGGCGCGCTGGCGGCCCTGGAGGAGGTCGTTCGCGCCGGGGCGGTGCTGGTGAAATGGCTGCCGATCCACCAGAACATGTCGGCGACCGATGATCGCACCGTGGCGTTTCTGCGGAGGGCGGCGGAGTTGAACGTCGCCATGCTGATTCATTACGGCGGCGAAATGTCGCTGTCGCGCCAGCACATGGAGTTTGAAAGCGCGCTGCCGATGCTCGGGGTTTTGCGCGATCTGCGCGCCGAGGGGCGCATGCCGACGACGATCGTCGCGCACGTCGCCACGCCGTCGTTTCGCTGGCACAGTCGCCGCGACTGCGATGCGTTCGTGGAGGCGCTGCTTGGGGAATTCCGCGATGCGCCGATTTACGCGGACATTTCGGCATTGGCTGCCTTCGGGCGCACAAGCTGGCTGCGGCGTTTCGCCCGGCGGCGCGAATTGCACGCGAAGCTGGTGTGGGGCAGCGATTTCCCGATCCCCGTCATGCGCTGGCCGTTCTCGCTGATGGTCAGCGGCCGTCGGCTGTCGGAAATTCGACGGATGCCGTCGTGGATCGAGCAGGACCTGCAACTCAAGCGCGCGCTGGGGTTCGATGAGGGCGTGTTCACGCGTGCAGCCGATCTCCTGCGCGTGCGGTAGGACCTGGCGTTGTTGCCTTCAGCCCAATCGCCGCGACTGGTGCCGCCGTGTCTTGCCGGCCGATTTCCTCACGGGGAACCCCATTGTCCGAAATCAAGTCAGCGTTGACCTTGCGGCGCTGGTTCAAATCTTTGTGTAAACGCCGATCCTGCGATTGCGACCCGCTTCACATGGGCCAGGTCAGACCCAGTTCCGCCAGCTTCTGCTGCACGGCCTGATACTGCTCCAGGCCGCTGGTCGGGCAGGCTGGGCCCCAGCACTGCTGCATCGTCCAATCGAAGAACAGTTCCCAGCACTCGGCCTCGGTCAGTTCGGCGCAGGGCGACTGGCTCTCGGACGGCTCGCCGCCCTCGCCGCCCATCATGAACTGGCCGCCTTCGCCGCCGCCCATCAGCGACTCGCCCTCGTCGCAGCAATCATCGTCGTCGCCGTCCTCACAAAGGGCCAGCGCGATCTCGCACTCGTCCGGCACGCCGTTTTCATTGGCGTCGCAGCTCGTCTCGTCGGCCACGTCGCACTCGTCGGGCACCTCGTTCTCGTTGCAGTCATAGCTGCCGAACGGCGGCGGCAGGGCCAGGTCGCATTCGTCGGGCAGGCCGTTCGCGTTGCAGTCGGGGCTGACCCATTCGTCGCCGTCGGGGTCGAGCGGGTCAATGTCGCAGTCGTCCGGCACGCCGTTCTCGTTGCAGTCAAGCTCGCACTCGTCGGGCACGCTGTTGGCGTTGCAGTCAGCGCTGACCCATTCATCACCGTCGGGGTCGAGCGGGTCCACGTCGCGGTCGTCCGGCACGCCGTTGTCGTTACAGTCGCGCTCGCATTCGTCGGGGATGCCGTTCGCGTTGCAATCGGCGCTGATCTGTTCGTTGCCGTCGGGGTCCTCGGGGTCGATGTCCCAGTTGTCGGGGATGCCGTTGGCGTTGCAGTCCGGCTGGCACTCGTCCGGCACGCCGTTGCCGTCGATGTCGACGCTAGTCTCGTTTGCGATGTCGCATTCATCGGGGATGAAGTTCTGGTTGCAGTCCTGGCTCGTGCCCTCGGCGATGTCGTTGGCGTCGGGGACGTGGTTGCCGTTGCAGTCGCCCAAGCCACGAACCTCCGGTGACTCGCTGCACACCGGCACCTGGAGCAGGATGGCGACAAATGTCGGGATGTCGGCTACGCTGATCGTTCCGTCGTTGTTCACGTCGGCCTTGCAGCATGGTTGAAGGCTGGCTAGGTATTCGGCAACGCCCGGACCAATCAGCGTAACCCACACTTCGTCCGTGAACCACACTTCATCCAGATCGATCATTGGACCAAGGGAATACAAATGCTGCCAAGTCTATGCAAATACGACCTGCCCCTGATTGCCGTAGGCCGCCGTGTGCCGGGAGGTGGGAGCAAGCAGTCGAATGCCCGTCTGGTAACCGTCGTAGGGACCGGTCGCGGCGTGAGCGCGGAATTCTCGTCCCACTGGCGCGCCATGAGGACCGAAGTATTGACCATGAACCTCAAGGTCAGAACCGGAGGCGGCCTTCGAGTTCCAGGCGACGAAGAAGGCACCGGCGTTTTCTTGTTCCATTGTCAACGCCACGGTCGGGTTTGCGTCAGCCTGGCTGAGCGGGCCGCGGTCAGGATCATCGAGATTGTCGACAACGAATGGGCCTTTGATGCCTTCGCCGAGATCGGGATTCGGGTCGCGCAGACCGTAGACGGAATCAAACTTGTACCGCCGCGCGTAGATTGGAAACGTCGGCAGCGAAAAGGGATACTCGCAGGCCGCCGGGCGAACTCCGACCCAGGTCACCACCACGTTGCCGAAGTCGTCCATCGACACGGCCGGGCTGACTTGATCGCTTGGGCTGGGAGCTCCATCATCTTCGTTGACGGTGAAATCGCTGCCGATCTGCGCCCCGGTTGAATTGAAGCCGCGGAGTTTGATGTCAAACGAACTATCGAAGAAAGCTGGCGACACAGGATCCGCCCAGGCAATCACAAACGCGCCATCGCTCCGCACACTGATGCAGGGGTTTCGATTCGCGTTTTCGTAGGCACACCACGCCGTCGGCGGATACTCGCAAAGGTCGCAATCGAACAACTCGCTGTAGTTCGTCGGAGCAGGGCCAACGAACCACCCGAAGTCCTCGTAGTGCGGTGTCTCGCACTGCGATGGTTCATTGCAGGCGTACTGCCAATAGGCCCCGCGTGTGTAATTGCCCCACAAGTGTCTTCGGTTGCCCTGGCCGTCTAGACCCGCTGAAGGATCAGAGAGTTCTCGCCAGTCAAAGATGCTCAATGGTAACGGAACCGGGTCGGGCAGCGCATTGAACGGAAAGCTCGCTTGCAAGAGCAAGTGGCCGTCTGACGGATGCGCACACGGACATTCCGGGTCGGGCGGCCAGGGACACTCGCAGCCGACCTTGTCGCGCCCGTTGTTGGCCCAGCCCGTGAACACGACTGATACATCGCCGCTTCGGTTCATTGCCAGCGAGGGATCCGCAAACCCCAAGTAGGCGTTGAAGCTATGAATGTCAGTTCCCGCAATCGAAACGCAATACGGCGAATCAGCGTCAATGTAATCTCCGTTAGGGTGGAAGCGTCGAACGTGTATTCCCGTGTACGCAGAAATCCAGTCTTCGTATTGCTCCTCGCCTTCGCACAAGACCAAGAGAACTTCGGTCCCATCCAGCGCCTCGTAGGCCACGATAAACTCGCCACATTCAGCAATTCCAACGGATCCCGTGCGAAGCACATCGGGATTGTAGCGGCTCGTCTGGCCGCCCACTCGGTAGTCGTTGAAGCCTCCGACGCCCAACGGCGGGCATTCGTCGGCGCATACAGACGATGGAATCAAAAAGGTGAATGAAACAAGAATCGAAACAATGGCGGATGACCCGGTGGAAGCGAACGATGGACGTGTAGGGGTGGTGGACATGCATTCTGCTCCTTTCCAGCAGGAATCTGCAAATCAGGACACGAACTTCGAAGAGCGCGACCTGTGTGTCCCCCCGTATTGTCTATCCCCGGCGTCCTCGCTTTCCGCGGCGCGCGAGCTGTGCCGCAAACCCCATGACGAGCAAGGCCAGTGTGGTCGGCTCGGGAACTGTTAACAACTGAAACGCTGCGTCTACCGTAGTCCCTGGCAAGGTACTAAGCCATGCATTTGTCATCGAGTTTATCCCAGCTTGCCCATTTAGATCAGCGGTCGACGACTCCCATCGAAAATGCGTCGATAGATCGCCAATCTGCGCAATCTCCAGCCAGTATTTCGTGTCGACCTCCAGCGTGACCGGCGTGGAGAGCACAGCTTGGATCAAGTATTCACGGGGACCAATGCCGGTTGCCACAATGCGTCCCGTCCACGTTCGTGTGTGGTCCTGCACGCTGGTCTCGTAAAGAATGTTGCCGTCGTCGGGCAGGCCGTCGCCCGGTCGCGCGCCGTAGAAACGAATCCGCATCGTCTCCGTCGCCGGCGGATTGTCAGCGTTGTAAAACCCCCACCATCGAATGGTGCCGATCTCGTAATCGCCATTCAGGATAAAATCATCAGCGATGCGCTGCCAAACCGGTTGGCCACCCGGCCCGAGAAACAACGTATCGGACCCCAGCCCACCAAACGGATGCGGCTGATGATCTACGACGACGATCTGCCCCATCGCCGCCGCCGGGCCGAACAACCCGAGCAAACCCGGCGCGGCCGGCCCCAGCGCGCAGGGCAACAGCATGCACAGGTACACGGCAACAGAAACCAATCTGGCGGGTCTCACAGGCCCTCACACTCGATCAAAGGGCGAGGCACCTTGGCCCCGAGGCATCAGGGCAAAAGTCGTGCCAGCCGGCACAAACGACCCATCCCCAACTACCTGTCTCAATTATACCACGACTTTGCTGCCACGCCGTGCTGTTGCACCTCGAATACCTTGGTTTCTTCCGAGAATCTTCGCGCACACGTCGCGTTTTCCGCAGCCACGGCGGTTCCGCTCACCCCGCTGCTGTGGTGTGGGCTGATTGTCCACAATGCCGCCGTGAAGTGAAGCGTCACTGCACTCGCTCCGTCGTCGTGATCCGGTGGCCGCAGTGGCGGCATTCGCGGCGGCGGCGCAGAGCACCTCCCCAGGCGCGGCGGGTGTAGATGACGCGAAAGTGCCCGCATCCGCACTTCGGACAGCGCAGGCCGCGCTGGTCGGCGATGGACCAGACACCTGTAGCATTGAATATCCGCGGGCCGTTAGAACGTGGTGCCGAACGAGAAGCTGAAGACCTGTGTGTCGTCGTCGCTGTTCTTGGTGACGGGGAACGCCAGGTCGAACGCGAGCGGGATCGGCCCGAAGTACTTGATGTACAGCCGGGCGCCGATGCCCACGCTGGCCCGCCAGTCAGAAATGCCAAAGTTGTCTTCGACCGTGCCCATGTCGGTGAAGGCCACGCCGCGCAGCACCTTGCCCATGATCGGGAACGAGTATTCAGCGGTCGTGACGAGCATGAAATCGCCGCCGATGCGATCGTCTCGCAGGCCGGCGCGAGGGCTGATGCCGCGAAATTCGAAGCCGCGGATCGAGCCGATGCCGCCGCCGTAGAAGCGTTCAAACACCGGGGCGTCGCCGAAGATCTGCCCGCCGGTCGCGCCGAGGCGCAGAATGTGTTTGCGGTCGAACGTATCCTTGTGCAGCGTGAAGTAGTGGTCGTGCTCGACCATGAGCTTGCCGAAGCTGTAATCGCCGCCCATCGCCCCGGCCTGCTCGTAGGAGGTCTTAAACCGGAAGCCCTTGGATGGCAGCCAGGCGCTGTCGGTCGTGTCGCGCACGAGACTCGGCTTGATCGAAGTCAGCCAACTGTCGCCGGCGTCGTCCTTGATCTCGTCGGCGGTCAGCCAATCCACGCCGCCGATGTCGATGTACTCGAATCGGAAGGCCGCCTCGGCCGCCCAGCCCTTCAGGATGCCATCGCGGAATCGACGATCAAGGCTCGTATAGAAACCAAGGCGCTCCTCATCGTACTCGTCGCGATCGCGCTCAAACACATATGCCCCCAGCCCCAGGCCGACCTCCTGATCGAGCAGGTAAGGTTCGCGGAAATCGATGCGCCCGCGGCTGACCTCGGTGCCGGGTTCGAGTTGCAGACGCAGCGTCTGCCCCGCGCCCTTGAAGGCCCGCCCGCGGAAGAGCTGCCCCGCTGTACGCGGCCAGTCAAATAAATCAAAGTTGCGATTTTCAATCGTGACCGAGCCGACCAGGCCGTTGTTGCTGGTGACGCCTACGCCGAACAGCACGGTCGTCGTCTGGGCCTCGGCGACTTCGACGAGCGCGTCGCGCACGCCGGGCAACTCGCCCTGCGGGGTGATCGTCGCCTCGCTGAAGAGGCGCGACTCCACGAGCCGGTTTTCGGCGTCCTTCGTGGCCGTGGTGTTGTAAAGCTCCTCGGGGAAGAATCGCAGCTCGCGGCGGATGACCTTGTCCTTGGTATTGCGATTCCCGCGCACCTCGACGCGACCAAAGCGGTATTGCTCACGCTCTTTCACGTCGATGGTGAGGTTGACGTAGCCGTCTTCCTCGTCGAAGACGTGCGTCGTCGTGACCTCGGTGTAGATGTAGCCTTCCTGCCCGTACGCAGCGACGAGTTTTTCGCGGTCTTCCTTCAGAATGTCGGCGTCGATCGGTTTCCCGACGTTGGTGCGCGACATGATCGAAGAGACACGATCGTCGTCGTACACGCGGTTGCCAACGTATTCGATCGACTTGATGAGATGCTGCTGGCCTTCGTCGATCTGGAAGATGACGGTCAGGTCGCTCTGATTCTGCGCCAGATCGATGCGATAGCCGACCTGTGCGTTGAGGTAGCCGCGGTCGACGTAGAACTTCTTCAGTGCGGCGGCGTCGCGCTGGGCCGTCTCGTCGTCAAACGCGCCCGTGCGAAGCAACCAGATGTACGTCGTCGTTTCGATCTGCTCGCGGAGCCGACGCGGCGTGAAGCTGGCGTTACCCTCGAACAGGATCTTCCGCACCTTCACTCGCGGCCCCTCGGCGATGCGAATGATCACGCGCTGTTCGTCGCGCAGGGCCGCCTCGTCGACCTCGACGGCCACGTGATAGTAGCCTGCCTCGCGATACTTGCGCTCGATGGCCTGCTTCGCCTGGTTCAGCAGGAACTCGCTGATCGGCGAGCCGACGGACAGATCGATGTCTTTCATCAATTCATCGGTCTTGAATTTCTCGTTCCCCAGGATCGTGACTTCCGTCACGAATGGCCGCTCCTGAACGACGAACACGCAGACGAGTTTCCCGTCTTCCTCGCGCGCTTCCGCGTAAGGATTACCTTCAAACTTGCCGGTCTCGGCGAGGCGTGCCACGGCTGCGGCGATTTCCTCGCGCCGCCACGGTGTGCCGGGTTGAATGCGTATGACGGTTTGCAGGTAGGCTTCGTCAACGGTTCGCAAGCCCTGGATTTCGACGCGATCGATGATGCGCCCCTCCGCGCGAACGGTTTCAGGTGTCGGCTGCGGGCCGACTTGCAACAGACCCATCATGGATACAAGGGCGAACAGTCCGAGCGTCAGGATGGCGACGGCCCGGCGAGGAGGGATCTGGCTGAACATCCGTGTCTGGCGCGTCATCCTGCCCCTTGTGCAAGGTGCGGCGTCGGCATGGCCTGCGCCGCGTGGCCGAAATATAACCGCCGAACGAAGTGCATCAAATGACCTGCACGCGATTTCAATGCTGCCAGACGGGGAATTGGGCCATACCAGTATTGTCGGCGGCAAGAGCGGTTCGCCGTGCGAAGGAACCGACCGAGAAGGAGCGTCGGTGCATGGTTGTTTGATTGGTTCGCTGGGACTACCCTTCAAGGGGCTGACGGAAACGCCGCCGGTCCCGCGAGCCGCATCGGGATTCGGGTTTTCTGGCTTCTAACATTATGGAAAACATAAGGTTGGCGCGTCGTGCCAGCCTGGAGGTTCGGAATTGCTGGGTTGGCTTTTCATCTTGTTCATTGGGTTGCCGCTGGCTGACCTTGTCCTGTTGCTCCGCATCGGCGGCGTGCTTGGCTTCTGGCCGACCGTGGGGATTGTGCTCGCGACGGGGTTTGCCGGGGCGGCCTTGGCTCGCTGGCAGGGCCTGCGAACGCTGGCGCGGATTCAGGGCGAACTGGCAGACGGGCGGATGCCGGGCGACGACTTGGCGGACGGGGCCTTGATCCTGTTGGCGGCGGCTTTGCTTGTAACGCCGGGATTTTTGACGGATCTGCTTGGGGTCTTCCTGTTGATTCCGGTGACGCGGCGCTTGTTCCGCGGCGCGCTACGGAGGTACTTCACAAGGCGAACGGCGGTCGCGCATTTCACGATTCGTACGGTTCAATCGCGTGAGGGGGAGATGACTTCACAAACGTGTGGGGCTGGCGTGGGGCAACCGGGGACGAGTTCTGCCGACGCGCCGCGCGTGGTGGCCAGTCGCGTGATCGACGGCTCCAGGAATTGACAAAAGTATTTTCACAGCCGGTCCGGCACCGCTTGGCATTGCCGCGCGCCGTGCATAGGATACGGGCCATCGCCAGTTGACTCGTTGAACGATTCGCCCGAAAGCAGCATTGCCCATGTCCACGGATGGTCCCAGCAACGGCGCGGCGTCCGCCCAGCCCATCGCCGTGCCCTTCGCGCACCTGCACGTCCATACGCATTACAGCCTGCTCGATGGCGCCAATCGCATCAATGAGCTGATCGACCAGACGAAGCGCCTCGGCATGTCGTCCGTCGCGATCACGGATCACGGGAACATGTTCGGCGTGGTCGAGTTCTATAAGACAGCCGTGGCCGCAGGCGTGAAGCCCATCCTTGGCATGGAGGCGTACATCGCGCCGGGCAGTCGCCTGGACAAATCCTCGTCCGATGGTCGCGACCCGAACTATCACTTGCTGCTGCTGGCGATGAACAACACGGGTTATCGCAACCTGCTGCGGCTGGCGTCGCTCGGGTACACCGAGGGGTTTTATTACAAACCGCGGATCGACCGCGAGACGCTTGAAGCACACAGCGAGGGATTGATCTGCACGAGCACGTGCCTGGGAGCGGAGATTCCGCAGATGCTGATCGCGCGGGATCGCGCCGCGGCCGAGCAGATCGCCGACTGGTACCTGCGCGTCTTCGGACCGGAGCGGTTTTTCATCGAGCTACAGGACCACGGCATTGATGACCAGCGACTGATCAATCCCGAGTTGATCGACATCGCGAACCGCAAGGGTGTGGGGCTGATCGTCACGAACGACGTTCATTACCTGCGGCATGAGGACGTTGAGGCGCACGACGTACTGTGCTGCATCGCGACGCGGGCGCTGCAGGCCGACACCAATCGGTTCAAGTTCCCGTCGGATCAGTTCTTCCTGAAATCGCCAGCGGACATGGCATCGCTGTTTCCGAACGTGCCGGAGGCGATGTCAAACACCGTTGCCATCGCCGAGCGCTGTAATGTCGAGTTGGATTTTAAGACGCGCCACACGCCGGTCTATCGCCCGCCCGACGCTGAGCCGGCGGAGGATTGCCTGCGCCGTCACGTGTACGAAGGTGCAGCCGAGCGATACGGCGAAATCAGCGACGAGCTGCGCGAACGCATCGACTATGAGCTGAACGTCATTCAAAGCAAGGGGTTCTCCAGTTATTTTCTGATCTGCTGGGATTTCGTGCACTACGCGCGCGGCCGGGGCATTCCGTGCGGGGCGCGCGGCAGCGGTTGTTCGTCGGTGGTCGCGTATTGCCTGTATCTGTCGCAACCCGACCCGCTGCGGTACGGCCTGTATTTCGAGCGGTTCATGGACCCGGACCGCGACGACATGCCTGACATTGATATTGATATCTGCCAGGATGGCCGGGACGAGGTCATCCGCTACGTGCGGGAAAAGTACGGCCACGTCGCGCAGATCATCACCTTTGGCACGCTTAAGGCGCGAGCGGCGATCCGCGACGTCTGCCGTGTGCTGGGCGTGCCGCTCTCGGAGGCGGATCGCGTCGCCAAGCTGGTGCCCGAAGAATTGAAGATGACCCTCGACAAGGCGCTGGCCCAGGAGCCGGAACTTCGCAAGTTGTACGATTCCGATCCGACGCTGCGGAAGGTGATCGACATCGGCCGGCGAATCGAGGGCCTCGCACGACATCCGTCGGTGCACGCGGCCGGTGTGGTGATCGCCGATGAGCCGCTGGATCGACTGTTGCCGTTGTACAAGGACACGAAGACTGACGCGGTGATGACGCAGTTCGAGGGGCCGACGGTCGAGGCCGTGGGCCTGTTGAAGATGGACTTCCTCGGCCTTCGGACCTTGAGCGTGCTGACGCTGGCCTGCAAGTTGGTGGAGCAGAATCATGGCGTGACGATCGATCTGGGCAATTTGAATTTGAAGGATGCACGGGTCTATGAGTTGTTCGCGCAGGGTCATACGCGCGGCGTGTTCCAGTTTGAGTCCGGCGGGATGCGCGACGTGCTGATGAAGATGCGGCCCAATCGGATCGAGGACCTGATCGCCGCCAACGCGCTCTATCGCCCCGGCCCGATGAAGTACATCGAGCAATACGTTTCGCGGAAGCACGGCGAACGCTGGTCCAGCCCGCATCCGATCATGGACGAGGTGCTGGCCGAGACGTACGGCATCATCGTGTACCAGGAGCAGGTGGCCCGGCTGGTGAACCAGCTCGGTCAGATCGAGCGGAAGCGTGCGTTTCGCCTCGCCAAGGCGATCAGCAAGAAGAAGACGTCGATGATCGAGGCGGAGCGCGAGCCGTTCATCGCGGGGGCGACGGCGCACGGCGTGTCGCGCCAGGCGGCGGAGAAGATTTTCAACGATATTCTCCCGTTCGGCGAGTATGCGTTCAACAAGGCGCACTCGACGGGCTATGCGCTGGTGGCGTTTCAGACCGCTTTCGTGAAGACGTACTACCCGCTGGAGTTCATGGCGGCCCTGCTGACGTATGAAATGGGCGACACCGACAAGGTGGTGGAGTACATCGACGAGTGTCGTCGTCTTGGCATCGACGTGAAACCGCCGGACATCAACAGCAGCCACGCGGATTTCACGCCGCTGAAGGCGACCGGCGAAAGCGCCGAATGCCTGCGCTTCGGCCTCGCGGCCATCAAGGGCGTCGGCGTGAAGGCGGTGCAGGCGGTGGTCACCGCACGGGAGAAGGGCGGCCGGTTCGAGAGTATCTATGACTTTTGCGAGTGCGTGGATTTGACGTGCGTGAATCGCGGCGTGATCGAAGCGCTGATCAAGGCCGGCGCGTTTGACACGACCGGTGCCATGCGCAAAGCGCTGGTGGAGTCGCTCGATAAGGCCATGCAGGTCGGTGCCGAGGCGCAGCGCGATCGTGCCAGCGGGCAGATGACGATGTTTGGTTCGTTCTCGCCCGACTCGTCATCCGCCGCGCCGCGACCGGCGCTGTCCACGGCGGAGTGGTCGGAAGCGGAGATGCTCGCGCACGAGAAAAGCGTGCTGGGCTTCTACGTGACGAGCCATCCGCTGGCGCAGCGTGCGGCGGACTTGCGCAGCTTCTCGACGGCGGACATCGCGCACATCCCAAGCCTGCAGGACGGCGCGGAGGTCGTGCTGGGCGGCATGATCAGCCGGCTGCGGTTCACGGTGACGCGCAACGGGCGCAACGCCGGGTCGAAGCTGGCGGTGCTGGCCTTCGAGGATCTAAGCGGTTCAATCGAGGCGGTGGTCTATGGTGAAGAACTGGAGCGTCATCGCGACCTGATCGCGCCGGACAAACTGGTTTTTCTGCGCGGTCGAATCGACAAGCGCCGCGAGACGCCGAACGTGAAAGTCTCGGAAATCCTTTCCCTCGAGGAAGCGCCGCACAAACTGGCCGAGTCGGTCATCGTGCGACTGGGGAGTCGAGCAGAGGACCGGTCGCTGCTGGGGCAATTGCGCGACGTTTGCCGGAAGCACCGCGGGGCGGTGCCGTTGTTTCTTGAGTTGCGGTCTTCCTCGGCGATCACAGCGATGGTGCGCTGTGGGGCGGACATGTCGGTGCTGCCGACGCCGGCGTTTGTGTCGTCCGTAGAGTCGCTGACCGGATGCGTCGTGGATGTTCTTGGCCGGCGGCACCGGGAGCCTGCTCGATCATCGCCTGACGCAGAACGCCATGCAGCGGCCGAAGCGCCGGAGAGTGAATCGCTGCTAAGTGACGATGAGGCGGCGCTGGAGGCTTGACACGGCGGGGTGTTGAGGCGGGCTTTACGCCGGGCGGGGAGCGGGCTTTTCGCCGCCGCCTGCGGGCGCGGGTTTTCGCTTGGGGAAGCGCGCTTCTTTCGCCTGGAGCACCAGACCCAGCAGCCACAGTCCCAGAACGCTGTACGCGACGATCTGCGGCTGGTTAATAAAGCGATCTCGAACGCCCGGCCAATGCGCACCGACAAACGTCGATAGGCCCAGTACGGCCATCGCGGCCCCGACCAGCCCGATCCAAATGACGGCAAATGTCTTCAACGCCCAGAAGGCGAGGACGCCACCCACAATCGCCGCCAGCGCGGGGAGCAACCAACCCCGCGGACCGAGGCCGCTCAACTCGGCCCAGATACGTTCCCTGATGCGCGCCAGTTGATCTTGCGCCGCGGGGTACAGGTTGCGCTCCTGTTCGTCTGGCGAGCTAAGCTGCACGGCGTTGGCAGAAGCGGAGCCACCGTTCCCCGAAGCCGGCAGATAGCGCTGAAGGTCCCCGCGGCCGAGCTGAAACAACGTAGCGATCGAGAACAACACGAGGACCGAACCGGCCGCCAACCACCAGCGATAGGTTCGATACGCGATGGCGGCCAGTACCACCGCGCCGAGGGCGGCGGAGATCGGCCCCGGCGTATTGGCTAGAAGCGATACGCGATAGCCGGCCCAGGCTCCGGCGAACAAAGCAAAGACGCAAACGACGCCGCGCTCGTACCGGGCGCAACGAAAGACCAGGAAGACGCCCGTCACAATCGCCACGAGGCTGCCGACGTTCAGCGCGGGGGAATTCTGGTCAAAAGGCGGCAGATAATACTTGAGCAACTCCTGGAACGTCTTAAGCCAGGTCGGGTCGGTCAGGGCGATGGATGCGATAGGGAAGTTCAGCGTCATGCTCCGAATTCTCATGCCGGGGTCGCCGCCCCGAACGCGCACAGCATACGGCGAATTCCGTCATGTTCCAACCTTGGAGAACGGACGACGACTCGATTCGTCACGCACGGCGACGGTCCTGTGTTACCCGCGGAGCAGGCGAATGCCCGGGCCGCGGCTGGATTGCGACGTGTCGACCGCGGACATTGGTTTGGGCATGGCGACGCGGTCGGGCCACGTCGTGACGCTTACGTAAGGCCGGTTCATGTCGATGCGGCCCCACTGGCGATAGAGCGATTCCAGCAGCGTGATCTTCTGCGTCGCCGTCGGCTCGCGGCCGAATTCTTCGTTCGGCGGGCGGCCCCACCAGACGCGCGAGTCCTTGCGATCGGTTGCCAGTTCGATGTAGGGTTTCGCCGCGTCGTCTCGACCGTTGTAGTTATCAACATAAACCGCGGTGACCTGATGACGAAATGGGCGGTCTTTGAGCAGCTCAACCAGCAGGACGCCGGCTGAAAGGTCCGCGCCGTCCCAGACGTGTCCGACGGCGGGCGGCGCCGTGCGTGTGCCCAGCACGGTGATCAGCCCACTGCCCTTGCTGTCGCTGATTTGATAGCGGCCGGGCAGGCGTACGCGCTGTTCATCCACGAGGTAGCATGACTTGCCGTAGCGCACCCACGCGGCGGGGCGGCGGAACTGGCAGCGCACGGTGACGATGCCGTCACTGCGAACGCGGACCCGCTCGACTTCGCGCACCCAGCCGATGGATGGCCGGGTCAGGGCCGTCCCGATGCGTGACGCCAGTTCGCTGTCGAGCTGGCGATCGCGCTCACCGAGATCCACGCTTCGCGCGAGGGTATCCAGAATGTGGCGGTTGTCGGGCAGTTGCAACCAGTCGGGCAGCAGCTCCCATTCGAGGTAGAGCGGCTGCTGGTAGCGCTCGAGCGACACCACGCGCTGCTCCATCTTTGCGAAGCCCCATCCCGTGGCGAAGACGATCGCCAGCACGACCGCGACCCGCGCCGAGTATCGAAGCCAGGGCCGATCAGTCGAACCGCTGACCGGTATCAGCCATTCGCCGACGGCTGCACCAAGTCGCTGGAGAAAGGTGTCCTTCTTTGCTTTTCGCGGAGCCACGTTGTTCGCCTCAAACAGGGCCGTCAACCAGGAGCCAGAAACCTCAAACGGATCGAAACAGCGATCCGGTCGTTACCCATTGGGCTTGGCAAAGCGTCGCTTGATCGCCGCATCAACCAGGAACTGGCACATCTGCGCCATGGAGACGCCGACCTGCGCCGCGGCCTTGGGCACGAGCGAATGGGTGGTCAGGCCGGGCACGACGTTGGCCTCGAGCAGGAATGCCTTGTTAGTTGAGGGATCGACGCGCCAGTCGAGCCGCGAAAAATCACGGCAGCCCAGGGCGTTGTGCGCCGCGAGGCTTTGCTCGGCGATCTGCTGCAGCAGCGCCGGCGGCAGGTCGATGTCGAACAGGTACTGCGTGTCGTCGTCGAGGTACTTCGCCTTGTAATCGTAAAACTCGCGCCGCGTGCGAATCTCGATCGGCGGCAGGGCGCGATCGCCAAGAATTCCGACCGTGATCTCCTTGCCGGGGATGAACTCCTCGATGAGCGCGCTGCCATAGGCGTCGATCACGCGCTGCGCCGCCGGGCGAAGCTGATCGAACTCTCGCACGATGTAGCAGTGCAGGCTGCTGCCTTCCTTGACCGGCTTCACGACGACCGGCAAGCTCCAGGCCGCCAGCGCCTCGCGCAGATTGGTTGCCGTCGCGACGACATAGCGAGGGGTCGGCACGCCGGCTGCTTTGAATGATTCCTTGGCCGCGGCCTTGTCCATGGCCAGCGCACAGGCCGCCGGACCCGAACCGGTGTAGGCGATGTTGCGACGTTCGAGAATCTCCTGCACCTGACCGTCTTCCCCGAACGTGCCGTGCAGCGCGACGAAGACGCAATCGACGGCGCGAGCCAGGGCACCGAGGTTGTCCGCGTTGATATCTTCGATGTGAACATGGTGCCCCTGCGATTGCAGGGCGGCGGCGACCGCCTGCCCGCTTTGCAGGCTGATGTCGCGCTCGCCCGACGGGCCGCCGGAGAGTACGGTGATGGCGAGTTTCTGCCGGGACGCGGCGCGCGTGATTCGCTCCACATCAAACCGGGTATGCGTCATGGCCACGGGGCTAACCTCCTTGTCGGGCTTCGTGCCTCGGTGTCTTCGCGGTCAGGCGTCGGCAGCCGGCGCGGTCGCTAGAGCCGCGGATCGGTCTGCCAGGTTCCAATCGGCCTGTTCGTACTCTTCTTCATCGGCCCAAATGCGTACTTCGGGTTGCAGGATGATTCCAGCATGGTCGCGGACCCGTCGGCGAATTTGGCCGATCAGGGCCAGCACGTCAGCCGCCCGTCCGCCCGCACGGGAAAGGATGAAATTCGCGTGGCGGTCAGAGACGTAGGCGGTGCCGAATTGCTCGCCTTTCAGCCCGGCCCGGTCGATCAGCAGTCCGGCTGACTGGCCCGGCGGGTTCCGGAAGATGCAGCCGACGCTGGCGTCTCCCAGCGGTGGCTGGGTCGCCTTCTTATAGTCCCAGATTTCGCGAAACCGGCGGTTCAATTCGGCTGGGTCCTCGCGGCGAAGAGCGAATCGAACGCGGACGGCGCAGTCGTCCCCCAGCGAGCTATGGCGATAACCAAAGTCAAGCTCGGCTGCCGCGCGCTCGACGATCTCGCCCCGCGGTGTGATGCCGGTGACGGTTTGAACGGCCGATGAGATGTCGCCGTAGCGACCGCCGCAGTTCATGGCGATGCCGCCGCCGACCGAACCGGGGATGCCGGCGAGCTGTTCCAGTCCGGCGGCGCCGCCTCGCACGGCCGTGAGAACGAGCTTGGTCATGTCGGCGCCGGCGCCGACCAGCGCCGTATCACCGTCAAATTCCATTGCGCTGAAGTGCGGGTCGCCCAGGTGCACGACAGCGCCGCGGACGCCCCGGTCGCTGACGAGCACGTTCGCGCCGAGGCCGAGAAATCGCAGGGGGGTGCCTGATTCGTGGCATCGCCGAATGATCGTGGCGAGCTGCGCGTCGGTACGCGGTTGGAGAAAGTACTCGGCCGGTCCGCCGATGCGGAACCAGGTGCGCGGGGCCAGCGGCTCTTCGCACCGGCAGATGTCAGCCAAGTCGGCGAACAAGGTCATCGGCGATCTTCCAGACATCGCCGGCGCCCATGGTCAGGACGATGTCCCCGGCGACGGCGTGTGTGACAATGTGTTCCACGATTTCGGCATGGCTGGGCAGGTACTTCGCATCCTGCCCGCAGGCGCTGACGCGCGCGACGAGGTCCGCGCTGCAGATGGCGTCGCGCTCGGCGGCGCTGTCGCGCACGAAATAAATGTCCGGCACGAGGAGATGATCCGCCAGGGCGAAACTCCGCGCGAAGTCGTTCAGCAGGAACCGCGTCCGCGAATGCTGGTGCGGCTGAAAGACCAGCCACAGTTTGCGGTCGGGCCATTGCTCTTTGACCGCGCGAAGCGTGACCTGGATCTCCGTCGGATGGTGGCCGTAGTCGTCGAGCAGAAGAATGCCGGAGACTTCGCCGCGGTGGGTCAATCGCCGGTCGGCGCCGGCGAAGGTCATCAGGGCATCGGCGATGGCTGCGGGGGCGACGCCGGCATGCGTGGCGAGGGCCGTGGCGACGAGGGCATTGCTGATCTGGTGTCGGCCGGGCAGGCCGTCGAGTTGGGCATGCAGGAGAAATCGACCGTCGCGGCGGACGTCGAATCGATAGTGACCGCGGGTCTGGCCGATGTTCACCGCGCGCCAAGTGCAGGCCTCGGAAAAGCCGAATGTCTCAATCGGGGCGCGGGTGGATTCGACGGCCTTGGCGACGGCTCGATCCTCGCCGTTCGCAAGGATCACGCCGTCTTCGGGCACGAGCGAGGCGAAGGCCTTGAAGGCCTCGATGATGGCGTCGAGATTCGGGAAGCAGTCGAGGTGATCTTCCTCGATGTTCAGGATGGCGGCGATTTTTGGCGCGAGGTTGAGGAATGAGCGGTCAAACTCGCACGCTTCGACGACGAAGTGCGGACCGTCCCCGACGCCGGAGCTGGACTCGAGCTGCTTCACCTCGGCGCCGACGACGAAGGTCGGATCGAGTCGCGCCTGGCGAAGGATGTACGTCGTCAACGCCGTCGTCGTGCTTTTGCCATGCGTGCCGGAGATGGCGATCCCGGTGCGCAGCCGCATGACCTCGCCGAGCATTTCGGCGTATTTGCGCAGTGGAATGTTGCGCCGACGGGCTTCGAGCAGCTCCGGGTTGTCTTCGCTGATCGCGGCGGAGTAAACGACAAAATCACAATCCGACGGCACGTTGATCGGCGCCTGGCCGATGCTGATCGTCGCGCCCATTTCTTCCAGTCGTGACTGCGACGAGAATCCCGTGCGATCTGACCCGCTGACCTTGGCGCCGCAGCGAAGCAGCACGCCGGCGAGGCCGCGCATGCCGCTGCCGCCGATACCGATTAGGTGGACGCGACGCGCGGCGTAGGGACTGCTCCAGTGCTGGGACATATCGGTGCGAAACCTTCGCGCGTCCATCAACGAGCGCGCGGTCTCCGTCGAACTGGGAACAGCCTGATTGGGAATGATTCTGGACATGAACGGCTCACCTCCGTGTGAAGCCTGAATGCGTGCAGGGCCGGCGCGACGGCCGGCCTCCTTCGTTCGCATGTCTCCCCGCCTCCCAGCGAACGACCCGGCCCTGACAGGCCCCCACCCGTGCTCCGGATCTGCGTCGCGGAGAATGGTACCCGCCGCGGGTCGGCACATGCAATAGAAACCGGGGCGCAAAATCGGCCGGATTCAGAAGTATCGGGCATTTTGACCTGGTTTCTGCACCGCATTGCCGCGTCGCGCCGGGCAGGGACCGCGTAGAATCTGCCGGCTATGACGAAACTGACCGTGCTGATTACGGACGTCTCGGGGCAGAAGTTCGATTGCCACGGTTGCACGAACTGCTGCCGGGAGCTGGTCGTGCATCTCACGCCGGCGGATCGCGCGAGAATCGATCAACAGGCCTGGCGCGAGAAACTGGGAACGGTGCCGTATGTGCTTCTCCGTGGTGAACCGGTGCTGAACCATCGACCGGACGGGGGCTGTGTATTTCTGGAGCCCGATGGACGATGCCGCATTCATGTCGAGCAGGGGGCCGAAGCCAAGCCGCTGGCGTGTCGGATGTATCCGTTCTCCATTGAGAAGCAGGACGGGCGCTTGCGCGCGCCGATTCGATTTGATTGTCCATCGGTGGCACGATGCGCGGGTCAGCCGTTGGCGCGGCGTCGCGCAGAGATCGCGCGATTGGCCGGCATGTTGGAAGCGGCGCAGCCCGATCTGCTGGCGGGCGGAGCGGATCGGTGGTTTCTGCGGCCGGATCGCGAGGCGAGCGAATTGGAAATGACGGCGCTGGTTGACGTGTTGGACGAGCAATTGGCGAATCGGGATATCTCGCTGGTGCGGCGCCTGGCCGACGTTTGGCAGATTGTCTCCGCGTTGCGGGCGGCGCGGCTCGATTCGGTGCGTGAGGAGCGTTTTGCGGAGTTGGCGAAGTTGCTGGCTTCGGGAGTGGCAGGCGAAGAAGAGAACGCGGGATCGCAGGAGACAACTGAGCCAACTGCGCGGCAAACGACCCTGTTTCGGCAGGCGATTTTCGCTCATTGCGAGCATTTGGACCTGCGCCAGGCGCGGACGAGCGGGTGGAGCGCGTGGCGATATCGGCTGAATCAATTTCGCCGCGCGCAACGGTTCATTCGGGCATCGAGAGCAAGCAGTGAGGTGTTGGGCGGAGTCGTGCGGGGGGCGCGGCGCGTGACGCATTCGGACGTCGAAGCCGTGACGGCGGCGAATGGGAGCATGGGCGCGGCGAGCGAGGAATTGGCGACGCGATACGTTCGCCAGCGGATTGTCGGTCGCGCGGCATTTGGTAATGCGTATTATGGCTGGGCCTTGCTGGAGGGCGTTGCCGCATTGGTGTTGAGCATTGCGGTGGCGGGGTGGCTGGGGCGATACTTCGCGGTGTCTGCAGGGCGAACGGCTTGTGAGATGGAGGACTTTGTTCGCGCGGTCGGCGTCGTGGACCGTGCGGCTGGTCGGTTGCCGGAGTTGGGGTCGCGCTCGGCGAAGTTAAGGCTGATGTATCTTTCACGCGATTCAGGCTTACCGCGACTGCTTCGGAAATGGGCATGGACTCAACCAGTGATTCGGTAAAGGCAGGCTTAACGGATTCGAGCGTCACCCTGCCCGGCCCGCCGGGCGCGCGCGCGGATGGATGGGCCAGGCCGTTGATGGCGATGGTGTTCGCGGCGGCGCTGGCGATTCGCCTGCCGCTGATGACGCAGCCGGGGTTCGGCGGCGATCTGATGCAGTTTGTGATGTGGGCGGATCGAGGCACGACCCTCGGGACGGCTGCCTTGTATGACTTGCGGCCCGATGGACGGCGGTTCTCGAACTACCCTCCGGGCTATCTGCACGTGTTACAGGGCGTGGCGTGTCTGCACGATTTCTTCGCGCCGCCGGAGGCGCGACTTTCTATTCAGACGTTCGGCGAAGTCGGCCTTTCGTACGAGACTCCCGAAGCTCGGCGAGCGTATTTCCTCTTCAAGCTGCCGGCCGTGCTGGCCGATGCGGCGCTGGCGATGCTGCTGGTGGTTCTGCTGTGGAGGCGCGTGGGCGGGGCCTGGGCGGGTTCGGTGGGCGCGGCCTACGCATTGCTGCCATGCGTATGGCACAACAGCGCCGCCTGGGGGCAGATGGACGGGTTCCTGGCGATGCTGCTGGTGCTGTCGGTGGAGGCGGCGCGGCGCGGGCGCGTCGGCTGGATGGCGGGGCTGGCGGCGGCCTCCGTGCTGACCAAGCCGCAGGCCGCGATGATCCTGCCGATCTGGATCGTCGCATTGGCTCGAGCCGCGCGGGCGGATCGTCAGGCGGTCGCACGAGCGGTTTCAGGTGCGTTCGTCGTCTCGGTCGCACTGCTCTGGCCGGTACGCAGCCGCCTGGACGGGGTCTGGGACGCGCTGGCCGGGGCGACGGCGTACTATCCTTTCACGCACCTGAACGGCTTCTCGGCGTGGTTTCTTCAGTGGCCCATCGACGCGCCGGATCTGACGCAACTGGCTCGCGTGTACGCGCGGGACGATGCGGCCTGGCTGGCCGGGCTGACGCCGCGCGCGATCGGCCTGCTCGCGGTGCTTGGAATCTGGACGTATGTCTTTGTACAAGCCCGTCGCGTGATCGGCGGCGCCGATTCGATTGAGAAATGGATCGGCTGGGCCGCGCGCGTTCTGCCGCTCGCGTTCTTCGTTCTCGCCACGCAGATGCACGAGCGCTATCTCTTCCCCGCGATGGCGCTGTGGCTCTGGGCAGCGCGACCGACGGCATCGTGGGCCGCGTGCACGGCCCTGCTCGCGCTAAGCGTCACCGTGAATCAGTGGTGGGTATGGCCGGGATCGGCGGAAGGGTGGTACACCGAATGGGCGCGGCGCGCGGCGAGCAGCCCGTGGCTGGGGCTGCGATCAGGCGTGTTCTTCGCGCTGGTCAACGTCGCACTGCTGATCGAGACGTTGGTGCGGCGGCCGGTTCAGGGCCGTTGAGTATCGGCCGGGACAGTCAGGGTCATGCCGGGGCGCAGGCGTTTCGGATCATTCTTGACGGCTGTCTTGTTCGCCTCGTAAAGCGCTTGCCACTTGTTGCCGTCATGATAGATACGCGCGGCAATGGAGTAGAACGTGTCGCCTTCCTGGACGATGTAAGTGCGGGCGGTGGCAGGCTTTACAATTGACTCGGACGCGGCAGGCTCGCGCGGAGCTGCCGTTCGGCCCGTCAGCGTGACAAGGCCGGTCGAATCGCTTCGCGGGGTCGCGGCGGTTCGTGCTGACGCTTGCGGATCGCTTTGCGGTGCGGGGATCGTCACGACTTGCCCGATCTTCAGCCCGCGGGGGTTCTTGATCTGCGGGTTGGCGGCGAGGATGGCGCTGACGCGGGAAGAGTCTTCGTAATAGGCAAAGGCCAGTCCGATGAGCGTGTCGCCGGAGACGACCTTGTGCTGCTTAGGCCACGCAGACGGACCGGAACCGGGCTTGATATCGACAGGAGTCGGTTTCGAGTCGCGTTGAGTATCCGCGGCAAGAGCATTGATCGCGTCACGCGGCCTGGCCGACGTTTCGCCACCCGCCGGAGACGGCTTCGGTTCTTTTCGATGGTCCGGTCCGCCGACTGCCAGCGAAGGCATGTCTTTGGTCGCCGTTGCGGGCTTGTCACCCATGGCGACGCGCTCGGCAGGCTTCTCCGTGGACTTGGACAAGTGGTCCCACGTGGTCGGAGCGAGATCATCGCCCGTTGTTCCCGACGCGCGGGCGGAGTCGCCACCGATTCGCGGAGGCGTGCCGCGTGCCAGGCCGAAGGTCGGCCCGGTGTCGGTCGCCGTCGGCGTCGCCGCGCCGTGCGGTGTGTTGGACGGCGCATTCAAATGGCTGGACGGATCGGCGGTCCCAAGGCGATCCGCGCCCGCCGTTTGCGACGACCTGTCAAGGAAGACCGGACTTGCGGCCGCACCGTTCGGCTGCGGAGTTGAAGGTTTCTGGTTCGCCAGGGCAGTCGGTGGCGTTGACACCGGCGCGGCGGGCTTGGCCGCCTCGCCCGCGGCGGGAATCTTCGGCGGGGGCGAGACCTTGGCCCCGGTGGACGTAACGAGCAGGTCGTCCATCCGGGAGGACTGGCCGTAGAAGAAATAGACGCTCGTCACGACGACGATGAACAGTCCGGCCACCACCCCGATCCGTGCTTCGGTGCTCATGATGATCCTCCGTGATACTCGGCTGACGAGTCGGCGAAGACCCGTGAACCGCGCCGTGCTGCCGCGGCGGCAAACCCGCCGGTTGATTGTCGCGCCGCGCGAGCCGTCCGGTCGCTACGCCGTTGCCGGTCGCATCGCTGTGACGTCCGCGCCGCCCTGTCCGCGCTTGACGAGCAACTGGCTCGCGACGCCGAACGAGCTGTACGTCCCGGTCAGGATACCGATGAACATGGCGTAGTTGAAGCCATGGATTCCCGGTCCGCCGAAGATGTACATGATCAGGATCGTCGCAAAGGTCGTCGTTCCGGTCAAGAGGGTGCGTCCCAGGGTCTGGCTGATGGCCGTATTGACCAAGTCGGGGTTGACATCCTTCAGCCGGCCGCGGTTTTCGCGAATGCGGTCGAAGATGACGATCGTGTCGTTCACCGAGTAACCAATGATGGTCATGATCGCCGCGACCATCGCCAGGTCGATTCGGAACGGCTCGAGCATCAGCGCGCGGCCGATCGGGGTCGCCGAGGCGTAGTGGGCCAAACCGATAAAGCCCAGGGCCACGCAGATGTCGTGGATCAGCGCGACGACCGCCGCCATGCCCCACTTGACGTTTCCGAATCGGAACCAGACGTAGAGGATGATGATGAGCCAGCTTAGGGCGATGGCGATGTAGGCATCTGTCTGCGCTTCGCCCGATACCTGCTTGTCAAACTGCGTGATCTGGCTAAGCGAGGTCTGCCGTTGCAGTGCGTCCTGGATCAGCTTCACTTCCTGTTCGGCCAGGTCCGTCACCCACGCCGACGACAAGCCGCCCTGCTCATCGAGCATCGGGTAATTCTCATCGGCCACAACAACCATGACGCGATCGAAGGAATCGCCGCTGCCGGCGGCGGACTTCAACCCGAACACGGCCGACTGCCGCCAGCCGTGCGATTCGAAGCCCGGCTGCAGCCGCATCGCCCGCAATCGGTTCTGGAGGGCGTCGAGCTTCTGCGGAGGCGAGACCCGGTCGAGGATCATCGCCACGCCCCCGCGCCAACCGGTGAGGTCGACCTCGGTCGCTTCTTCGGGCGAGATCGGCAGGTTCAACTCGCGCACGTTCTCACTGCGCACCGCGAAATAGGGCACGTTCCCCGACGACTTGTCTTCCATCAGGTTAAACGTCAGCGCCTGCTGCACGCTTAAATCATCCTTCATGTGATCGAGAATCGCCGCGACGACTAGCTCCTTGTTCGTCTCCAGCGTGACGATCTCAAACGACGCGCCCCGCGGCGCGCCCGGCTCGGCGGACTGCACGCTTTGCACCTGCGCCCGGCCGATCGATTCGGCGCTGCGACGCAGCCGGTCCGCCATGGACGCCACGAAAGTCTTCATGCCGGTCTCGTCGACTTTCGCCTCGCTGCGCGTGCGAATGCTCACTGACTCCGCGCCGGGGTCGCTGTAGGCAATCGGACCGACCTCGCTTAGCTGGTCCTTCATCACATCACGGATGACCGGCTCAAGCCGCACGGCCGGCACGCCGGGGCAGTTCACCGTGAACGTATCCGCACCGGCCGTCGCGACCGTGGCCTTGTCCATCGCCGCGGCGTAACCGCGCAGTTTCTCGGAAGACTGTTCCAGTCGCTTGGCGATTTCCGTCTGGTCCAGCGAACCGGGTTTGACCAGGTCGATCTGGGCAGCCGTTCCGCCGAGGAACTCGATGTCGTAGAGATTCTGCTTTCCCAGCGAGAAGAACGCCGCAAGGCCGATGATCGTGATCCCGATCGAAAACGTGAAGAACACGGGTTTGAGCCCGATCCAGTTGATTTTCGGGGTTCCGATGAGGTTCATCATCGGAAGTCGGGGCCTTCCACCGCTCTGGAACGAATTGTGAATACCACGCATGACGAACATCAGCACGAGGATGAGCAGGACGCCCGGGGCCATCCAGGCGACGGCCTTGCCGAAGCCCATCAAGACGGACTGGTCGCGCAGCTCCGGGGCGTTCCACAGGTGGCCCGCGCCGTAGAGCAGCCCTCCGAATCCGGCGATGCCCGCGGCAAAGACGCCCGGCAGTCGGGTGACTTCGCGCGGGATGACCGGCATCACCATCGTCTCGAAGAACATCTTCGTGACGAAGTAGGCGGTGAACAGGTTGATGAAGACGCCGATGCCCAGCGTAAGGCCGAAGCCCTTGATTTCTTCGCTGCCCAGCACATAGAGAATCAGACAGGTCAGCAGCGTCGTCAGGTTCGAGTCGAGAATGGCGCTGAAGGCCCGTTCGTAACCGAGTCGGATGGCCATGCGCATGGCCGTTCCCTTTTGCAATTCCTCGCGGATCCGCTCGTTGATCAGCACGTTGGCGTCGACGGACATGCCCAGGGCGAGCACGAGGCCGGCGATGCCGGGCAACGTAAGCGTGGCGCCCATGATGGCCATGACCCCGAGGGTAAACAGCAGGTTCATGCCGACGGCGAACAGCGCCACGGTACCTGCGTAGCGGTAATAGACAAGCATAAAGACGACGACCGCCAGGAGGCCCCACTTGGCCGCCGTGAGACCGGCCGTACGGTTGGCTTCACCGAGTGACGGGCCGATGGCACGCACGGAGATCGGCGGGTCCTTGAGCTTGCGCGGCAGGCTGCCGGCGTCGAGCTTGCGGACCATTTCCTGGACTACCTGCGGCGTGAAGTTGCCGCGAATGATGCCGCTCGTGCGAATCACGGCTTCAATCGTTGCATGGGAAACGCACTGGTCGTCAATGAAGATGGCGAGTTGGCGGCCCTTGTTGATGCGTGTCAGCGTCGCGAACTTGTCGCCGCCGACTTCATTCAATTCGAAACCGATGGCCGGGCGGTTGAAGTCATCGCGCGTGAACCGCGCCGCCGTCAGCGCCCATTGCGACTCGCCGACGCGGTGCGTCATGGACTGATCCGGCGTGATGTGGGACAGCACGAAATACTTGTCGCCGAACCGATCGACCACGACTCGATTGCCGAGTTTGGCCTGCTCGAACTCCTGCTCGAACTTGATCCGGTCCCGGATGTTCAGAAAATCCGCCGGGTCCTGAATCTCAAACCACTGGAAGTTCTCCTCGCCCGGCGCGCGGCGCGGGCCACGGGTGCGCAGCGATTCGCGATACGATTCGTACTTCGTGGGGTCCGACGGATCGTTCGTGGCCAGAATTCGAAACTCCAGCACGCCCGCGCCCTTCAGCATGCGCTGCAGGTCGGCCGGGTCTTCAAGTCGGCCTTCGCCCTTGCGCTTCGTATTCAGGCGATCGTTGGCCTTGACCAGGCCTGCAATCTGCGCCGTCATGTGCGGGTAGTCCCGGGTCAGGCGCTCCATCGCTTCGGCGCGATTCTTCGATCCCGGTTTGGAATCGAGCACGGTCTGGAGGCGACCGATGTCGAGATTCGTGGCCATCAGGGCCGCCAGCGCCGCGTCGAACTCCATCTCCAGCTTCAGTACCTTGTCGATGGTCGGGCCGTCTTCGAACTTGTTCGGGTCGACGTTCTGGTCCATCACCTTCGCTACGGCCCCGATGAAGGCAGTCTCTTTTGCGTTCAGATCGGCGGCCTTGTCGGCCGGGGGCGTCTCGCCGGCTGCCGCCTTGGCCTGGTCGAACTCTTCCCAGGCCTTCGCCGCGGCTTCGAGCAGCGCCTTGCGCTGCGGCAGCCCGCGGACCAGTCCGTCCAGCGCGGCGGCGCGCTCGTTCGCAGGCTTCTTCACGGCCTCCATCACCTGGTCGCGCGTGAGATTGTCCTTGGTCGCCTCGGCTTCGCGCGCGGCGTAATCCCGTTTCATCGACTGCCACGCGTCGTGTGCCGTCGCGCAAGCGGCGATGAGCGGCTTGCGAATCTCCAGCCCGCGGGCGAGGTTCTCCAGCAGGGCGGGGCGATCGGCCGCCGGCTTCTCCAGCGCGCGGAGCACATCGGTTCGCCGCAGGGCCGTTGCTTGAATCTGCTCCTGCAATTCTTCGTATTCGTGACGGGCCTTGCGTACGTCTTCGCTGGGCCGCGGCATCTGAATCTCCAGCCGGTTGTGGCCGACCGGACGCCAGACGAGGTTGAACACGCCCTGCGGGTCAATGCGCTCGCGAAGCACGCGCATGACTTTCTCCGACAGTTCGCGGCGTGCGTCAGGGGCGACGCCCGTGTCGTCGATCTCGTACAGCAGGCTGTACCCGCCGTACAGGTCGATGCCCATTTTCATCTTCTGCTCAAACGGCCAGATGCTCGCAAAGCCCAGGGCGCAGAGACACCCGACCACCACGATCTTCCACCACATGTCGCGTTCGTTCATGAGAATCTGCCTCGTCGATTGCCTGAAGGGTCCGACTCGCCGGTCGTCCTCGCCGTTTGGTCCGAGCGCCGCGAGGAGGGGGTGAGTCGATTGTCTTATTCTTTCCGCACGGGAGAAACGGCGCCGTCGATTGTTCGGCGCCACGATGATTGATCAGTGAGATTCCGCAATGGGGCGGCGCGTTCGGGACCAGCTCGTGAGAATGCTCCGCCGGGTGAAGTCAACCCTGCGGCGGCGCCTGCGCCCGATAGATGGGATAATGCAGCGACCCGTTCATCACTACGCCGGCTGACGGGTTGTTGCGTTCAATTCGAATCACCGCGCCGAGCGCCGTGCTTGCGCCCGCGGCGGCCAGATCAACACTGGAATGCGAATCACTGTCGCCCGGCTTGATAGCCGACGGGGTCGTGACGTACCGGCCTTCGTCGGTTGATCGCTGCGATTCGGCTGCGCGCTTCGCGCGGTGGGTCGCGGGAGAATCGGGATCGCCCGCACCATCGACCGGCGAGCCTTCGATCAATCGGCGGGCGGCCTGCTCCGCGGCAGCGCGGTCGGCCTCGCGCGCGAGATCGGCCTGCACCGCCGCCAGCGCCGGTCCGGCCGACACGCCGGCCCACGGAAGGACGGTCAGGAGGAGAATCCATAGCCTGTGAATTCCCTGCTTCATAGCCCAGCCACTATATGGCGGGTGAGCCATTCTTGCAAATGCATGGGAGATGTGGATTTATGGCACTTATTCGAGAGTCTTGAGGTCGCGGTCGGTTCGCCCTCGCGCAGTTGCAGGGTGCGTATTCGAAGCACCGCTCGAGTCATGTCGGGTCTGCGGACCCGACCTACGCACTTCATCATCGCGACCCCACCCTTTGCTTCGCAAAGGATGGGGCACCCAGGCGAATACCGCAGCAGGGCGGGTTGAAGGCGGATTCTTATAGGGTTGTGCGGCCAGATAACAGGATGTCCGTAATGGCCGCGGCGGCGAAGAGCAGGCTGACGCAGCCGTTGAGCGTGAAGAACGCGAGGTTCACGCGCGAGAGGTCGTTGGGGCGAACGACGGCCTGTTCGGCGGCGAGCAGGGCGGCGGTGATTCCGAGGCCGATCCAGTAGATCCAGCCGAGGTGGCAAACGAGACCGAACCCGACGAGCATCGCGATGCACAGGATGTGGCACCCGCGGGAGACGAGCAGGGCGGGGCCGATGCCGAGCGCGGCGGGGATGGAGTTCAACTGCTCGCGGCGGTCGACGTCGATATCCTGACAAGCGTAGATAATATCGAAGCCGGTGATCCAGCTCATGACGGCGGCCATGAGCAGAAAGGGCGGCCCGCTGCCGACGGAGGCGGGATGAATGGCGATCCATGCGGCGACCGGGGCGAAGGAGATGGCCATGCCGAGAATAAAGTGGGCCAGCGGCGTGAAGCGCTTGGCGTAGGAGTAGCCGGCCAGTGTGGCGAGGGTGGGGAGGGAAAGCGTGAGCGGCCAGCGGTTGGCGTAGTAGTGCAGGAAGCCGTAGCAGCCGAGCGCAAAGAGCAACGCGAAGACGATGAGAAAGGTCCAGGCGCTTCGGCGCGAGATGCGGCCCGTTGGGATCGGGCGCGAGGCAGTGCGCGGATTGCGCGCGTCGAGGTCGGCGTCGGCGATGCGGTTGAAGGTCATGGCGAAACTTCGCGCGGCGACCATGCAGAGGATGATGAGCGCGAACTGGCCCGCCGAGGCGTGACCCGCGGGGAGGTTTCGGCCTGCCATGACAGTGGCGACCAGCGCAAACGGCAGCGCAAAGACGGAGTGCGAGAACTTCACCATCTCGCCCCATGTTTGCACGTCTCGCACGACGCTCATCGTGACAAAGCCTCTATGAATCGAGCGTATTGAGTCGCCCGAGCGTTCCAATCGTTATCTGCCGCGAAGCGACGGCGTTTTGCGGCGGCGTCGGCCGGCTCGGTGTCAATTCTGCCCAAGGCCGCAAGCACCTCGTCCGCATTGTGAACGACATCGATGGTTTCGCCAAAACGGGCCGTGTCGGCGACGGCGGTGGTGAGCGTCGGCTTGCCGAGCGCGAGGTATTCATAAAGCTTGACGGGATTCGCTGCCTTCGAGACGGCGATTGCACGAAACGGTGCCCAGCATGCGTCGAACGCGGCGACGTAGGCCGGCACATCGCGCGGGTCGCGCGGGCCGAGCCAGGTGACGTTCGGCAGGTTTCGCAGCGATTGAAGTCGCGCCGGCGAATCGGTCGGGCCGATGAGTATGAGCTGCCAGTCGCTTGCGCGGCGAGCTGTTTGTTCGATCAGGTCGAAGTCGATCCACTCGAAGAGCGCGCCGACGAATCCGAGAATGCGACGGCCCGCAGGCAAGTCAGCGGGGCGGGGGGATGACGCCGCGAGGCGCAGGAAGTTTTGGACATCCGCCGCGTTCTGGATAAGTTCGATACGGAGGTCCGGTCGCTGCGCGTGCAACTGCTCGGCGAGCGCAGTCGCGGTCACAACGGCCGCGTTGGCGCGAGCGATCAATTCGCGCTCCCATGCTTCAATGATCCGACGCAGGCCGGGGTGCGGCGCGTGCACTGCAAGATCGTCAATGCAGTCGTAGATGACGCGGCCGAAGGGGAGGGCTTCCAACCAGGGCAGCCAGGCGGGGGTGACAACGATGGCGGTGGCGCGCGGCCAGTCGAACATTGGATCGAGCCGGCGGCGCAGTGAATCGGCGCGGCATCGCAGCGCGCGGCGCACGCGCGGCTCGCCGAGCCAATGCCAGAATCGCACGGGCCAGGTGGGCCAAGGTCGAATAACGGGAATCGGCGCGGGCGGTCCGCCGCGCAGTGCGTGCCGGATCGCGGCGCGCCAGGAGTGAGGCGCTTCAATGAAAACGGAATTGCGACCGGCGCGATGCCATGCTTCGTGCAACATGCGCGTGCGCCCGACGAGTGGGAAGTCCCATGCGACCGCCGCGAGGGACACGATTGGCCCGGCCGACTTGTGATCCGAAGTCGTCACGCGTGAACGATCTGGCTGCCCGGGGCATTCAGGGCGATGGGAATTTCATAGTGCGACGCGAGGGCCGTGCGAACGGCCGCCTGCCGCTCTGGCGGAACACAGAAGAGCATGAAACCGCCGCCGCCGGCTCCGAGGATTTTTCCGCCGAGCGCGCCGGCCTCCATTCCCGCGGCGTACATACCGTCGATCGCACCGTTGCTGACGCCGGACTCCAGTTGCTTCTTGAGCCGCCACGCCTTGTCGAGCAGGGCGCCCAGCGCGGCGAGCGGCGCGCCGCCAGTCAAAACGCGATAGCCCTCATCTACCAGCCGGCGCATTTCGCGCAAGTGGTCGGTCAACTTCGCGATGTTGCTGATTTTTTTGGCCTCCAGGTCGACGGCCTTGCGCCCGATGCCGGTGTAGAACATCAGCAGCATGGACTCGAGTTCCTGGAATTGCGCTCGCTTGAGGGGGATGCGATGCACGACGATGTCGTCGGTCGCGGTGAACTCAACGAGATTGCAGCCGCCGAACGCGGCGAAGACCTGGTCCTGGCAGCCGACGGCTTCGTGCAGAGTTTCGCGCTCGATGCGGATCGCCTGCTGTGCGAGGTCCAGCTTGGTGACGGCCTTGCCGCTGAATGCGTGAAGGGCGTTGAGCAGGCCGACGACGAAACTGGACGACGAGCCGAGACCCGAGAAAGAAGGCAGGTCCGACGTGACGCTGATCTCCACGTCGCGGCTGATGCCGACGTGCCGCAGGACTTCGCGAAATGGCGCGTGCTCGATGAGATCGACGCTTTGCACGCATTCCACGCGGCGATAGGCGATGCGCACCGAGTAATCGAACAGCCGCGAGTGAAACGGCATGACCGAGTGATAGAGGAACTTGTCAATCGCCGTGCCGAGAACCGCGCCGCCGCCGTTGGCGCGAAAGTACTCGGGAAAATCCGTGCCGCCTCCGAGAAAGCTCACGCGAAGCGGCGTCTTGCAGAGAATCATGCGTCACCCGGGCCGGATTATACGGCCGTTTGAGTTACCCGCGAGGCGATTGCTTTTCGGCGTCGACAAAGGCGAAGACGGCCGGCTCCGAACGCGGCACGGTCATCCAGCCGCGTAGTTTGTCGATGTTGATTTCGTAATGCACGGTCGGGCTCTCGGGCTGCACGGAAACGGGATGCCCGACGCGCGCGATGACATCGGCCAGTCGCACGACGCCGTCTCCGCAGACGTTGAACGTCTCGCCCCAGCGACCGGATTCGACGAGCTGCCAGACGATTTTCGCGGCGTCGTCGGTGTGAAGGTATTGCAGGCGGCTGTCGGGGTGGAGCCAAAGCGGCCCGCCGCGCAGGATATCGAAGATGGGATTCTTCTTAAGGCCCGGCCCGACGAATCCGCCGAATCGGATGATCAGCGGCTGCTTCGCCTCGTATCGTGCGAGCTGCTCGGCGAGCTGCTTATGAAAGCCGTAGCGGCTTTGACGCACGGGGTCGATGGGGGCGTTTTCACGCGTACGGCCTGGACCGGCGTAGTTGTCGTACACATCGCAGGAAGAACACAGCACGTAGCGATCGAACTTGAAGCGGTGCAGCGAATCGAACGTCATCCGCACGGTCGCGTCGAAGTCGGCCGCCGGGTCGCGGTCGGAGAGGAACTTTTTCGAGTTGCCGGCGGCGTTTATCAGCACATCACAGCGTCGCTCGGCGAGCGCGTCCCAATTGTCGCGCGCAACGACCTCGCAAGCGATGCCGCGCGCGGCGAACAGTCGCACGAACGCGCTGCCGACGAAACCTCTGCCTCCCAGAATGAATACCGTCATGTTTGAATCGCTTATTGAGTGGGCGCGGCACAGCCCGGGTTCACAATCGAATGCCGTCGGACTTCTCGGCGTAGTGCCGGTTGAACCAGGCGAAGGTGCGGCGCAGGCCGTCCACCAGCGGCGTCGCGCACTTCAGCCCGAGGCCGTGCAATCGGCTCACGTCGAAAATCTTGAACATCTGGCCGTCGGGCTTGGTGGTGTCCCATTCGATCGCGCCATCGTAGCCGGTGATGGTGCGGATCGTCTCGGCCAGCTCGCGGATCGACGTCGTTGTGCCGCTGGAGATGTTCACCGGCTCGGTCGAGTCGTATTCTTCGATGAAGTACGGAAAGACCGCCGCGACATCGGCGGCGTAGACAAAGTCGCGCGTGGGCTTGCCGCTGCCCCACATCACGACCTTCGGCGCATGTTCGAGTTTCGCCTCGTAGTATCGCCGCAGCATGGCGGGCACGACGTGCGAATCGAGCCGCGTGAAGTTGTCGTACTCGCCGTACAAATTGCCGGGAATGATGACGGACGTCTTCAATCCATATTGCTGACGATAGGACTGGCTCGCGACGAGGCCCATTTTCTTGGCAGCGGAGTAGCCGGCGCTTTCGACCTGTGGATAGCCCTCCCACATTTGCGACTCGTCGATAGGGCTGCGCGCGGTCGCGGGGTAGGAGCACCCGCCCATTGGGTAGACCATCTTCTTGACGTTGAACTCCGCCGCGTATTGAAATCCGTGCGCGGTCAGGATCGTGTTGCGAAAGTAAAAGTCCGCCGGGTACGTTCGATTCGCGCCGATGCCGCCGGAATAGGCCGCGAGGTGAACAAACACGTCGGGCTGGTGCGTCTCGAACATCTCCCGGCACGCGGCCGGATTCATCAAGTCGTAATCTCGGCTGCTCACCCCGACGACGGCATGATCGCCGTAGCGCGCTCGGAGAACGGGCAAGACATGTCGGCCGAGGAAACCGCTCGCGCCGGTGACGAGAATTTTCTTGAGTTGGAGATCGCCCACGAGTTTCCCCTGCCGCCGGATTCAGGCGGCGCCTTGTCTGCGCTCCTGCATGCGATCCAGCATCCGCGCGACTTTCTCAAATTGCGTGTCCCAGTTCAGTTCGCGCTCAAACGCCTCGCGACAATGACGCACCATCTGCTCATAGCGCGGCGTACCGATCAATTCCACGGCCTGCTCCAGCGCGCGCGTGAAGTCTTCCTGCGACCAACCGTCCATTACCAGCCCGAGCTGATACTGCTCGGTCAACATCCGGCACTGCGGATGCGGCGCGCTGATCGGCGGCACGCCGTCGGCGATGGACTCGAAGAACTTGTTGGGGCAGGCGAACTTCTGGTTGTCGTTGATCGGGTTCCAGTAGACGATGCTGAACGCGTACCGGCGGCGGATCGCGCGCAGCGCGACGCTATCGACATAGCCCTTGTAGCGAACACCTTTACGGCCCTTGATGATGCCGTCGCGGAACGCGTCGTCGCGGCTGTCGACGATGCCGTACAGGTCGATGGGCAGGCTCTGCACAACTTCGTCGAGAAAGAAGTCGCCGCGGGTCAGTTCTTCGTGAATCGTCCCCTGGTAAAGCAACCGCCCGTTGCGCTGATTCGCGGGGAGTGGCGTCAGATCATCGCGCGGCGGCGCGTTGAACAGGATCAATCCAGGCACGTGATGCAAGCCGAACGTGTCGATGTGAATCTTCGCGCGGTTCGGCTCGGGATATATGGCGAGATCGATGCGATCGGTCGAATACAGGTTCAACCGATACTCGTCGCGCGTGAAGCCAAAGGCGTCGGGCATTTCCAGGACGTAGTAGATGACGAATCGAGGCCGATGCTTCATCAGCCACAGCGCAGGCAGGCTGTAAGTGCTCGGGATCAGGAGAATGTCCGGCCGATGGGCGTCGAGCATCGCGCTGGCGGTGTTGAGATATCGCACGGCGCCGAGGCGGGAATACGGATGATGTGGCGACGGGACGCGGCGAATGTCGAGGTCCGGGTACTGGCCATGGCGCGGGGGGCGCTCGGGTTGATCGTTCTCGATCAGCAGGGGTCGCGCATCGCCCGCGTAGCGCGCCAGGGATTGCGTCAGATGCACGATCTGCGGCGTACCGTATCCGACGCTGATGTTCGAAAGACACGCCACTTTCATGACACCAGCTCCTGCACGAGACGGGCGGCCGAATGCCGGGCGTTCCAGACTTGCGCGAATTGTCTGGCGGTCTCCCGATAGTGTTCGTAGTGCTCGACCATGTGTTTCAAATGGTCGGAAACCGATTCGCCGTGCAAATAGGTTCGCCCGGCGGCGTCGGTCTGGAGCGATTCGGGAGCGTCGCTCGTGAAGGCTAGTTCCAGATCGAGCATGGGAAGCTCGGTCCCTCGATCCTGCGTCGTCAGGCGCAGCTGGATCTCATTCGAGGCTGCATCGAGTCTTACAAGAGCGAGGCAGTCCGCTCGACCCGCGACGCGGTGCAGCATGCGGGACTCACGGGTTCGCAGCGTCCCGTCGCGCAGTTGCTCCACTTCGAGAATGACCTGCGGCGATTCCTCGGTGGGCTGGCGAAGGCGAACATACAAACCGGTGGCCTCCCAGGGCTTCTTGATTGCCACGCGTTCCGGCGTGGCGCCGCTCGGTCTCTCGCGAGCAAGCAACTTCGACTGGCGAATCCGGTTCGACAGGTACTCGTAAGTTGCTTCGGCCAGTTGCTGGCCCATCCACGAAGCGGCCGGCGTCAGGACAGGAATGCCCGCTGTAAGGGCTTCGACCAGCACGCCCGAGCTTCGAGCGTAGTAATTGTCGGCGTCGTACAACACGAGCAGGATGTCGGCAGAGGCGACCAGCTCGTGATACTGATTCGAGTCGAGCGGCGTAGGGATCACTTCGACGTGCTGCGCCGGGTACAACTGCAATTCGGTGCGCGCGAGGTGCTCGATCGTTCCATCCTCCGGTCGCGCATGGGCGAAATTACTCTGGATGCGAAAGACCACGTCGTCAGCGTAGCCGTTGCGATGAAGGTCGCGCACGAGATTAGGCAGAAGATGATAGCCTTTTTCCGTCCGCGCATCGCCGGAATAGACGATGCGCAGTGGTCGCGCCGCGCCATTGCGATTCAATTGTTCGGTCAGTCGCGGGTTGATTGGGATCGGCAGCGTGCGGAACGGCGAAATGCCCAAGCCGTTGTACTCATGCGTCAGGCGATCCGTGTCGGTATAGAACCGCACGTCAGTGCCGTTCGCGGCTTCGTGAAATCGCTGGAAGGCGCGCACGGCCGATGGGTTGGCGGGCAGCGTAGCGCCCGCCCTGCGATCATCCGACGTGAGCAGGTCCCTTCGGAAGAGCAGGTGCCAACTCGCTTGATGTGCGGCAGGCTCACTTGCCAGAAATCGCTGAAGGCTGCTTAAATCGTGGTCCGACAGGGTGGGGATGAAGACGATGTCCCCTTTCTGGAAGCCGATCTGCCGGAAGAGTTCAGTCGTGTCGCGAGCGAATTCGGAATCGGTGGGCGCTCGATTAGCGACGCGTTCGAACAGATTGAGATGCCGAACGATCCGCACGGGAAAAAAGATCATCTGAATCAAGTGCCAGACGGCCTCGCCGATGCGCTTCAGGTAATCCTCGAACGGATCAAGAATGACGCGCAGCAGGAAAACGGTCGAGGTCAGCACGTTGTACGGCCACTTGATAAAGATCAGCCCCAGTAACATGAAGACGAGTTGGAGTTTGTTCTTCGCTTCCGCCACGATCGTCTTTGGCGTGTAGTGCTGCCTATAAAGCGGGAGCATGGCCAGCATTTGTCCGTACTTGCCGTGCTTGAAACGCAGCTTCCATTCGAAGTATCGCCGCCGCCAGTCGTCCTTGTTGGCTGCGTGCTTCGGGGGCGGAGCGATGTTGCGCCAGAATCCGTGTTCATAGACCGGCACGATCTTCCACGGTTCGTTGCGCCGGCTTTCAGCGGCGAACGCGCGATTCACGGCGAGGATCGTTTCAAACCCCGCGTCGCGCGCAGCCGACAGCACGTGTACGGCGTACTCGTAGTGATGGCCGCCGAAGCCGCGGATCGAATGATCGATCAGGATGAATCGCCGTGCCGCCATAATTCCTCGTCGCGCGGCTAAGCACGCGACCGCTCGTTACACGTTTGCGTACACATTCGGCCGCAGCAGCGGGAAGCCGCGCAGCAACTCGCGGATGCCGTCTTCCAGCGAGTGCTTCGGCCGCCAACCCAGCTTCTCGATCCGCTCGTTGCTGACGATGTAATCGCGCTTGTCCGGGTCCTCGCCGATGGCGTCGGACAGGATACGAAACTCCGGCACCTGCTCGCGAATCTTCTCGCACAATTGTCGCTTCGTCAGATTGGCCGACGAGAGGCCGACGTTAAACGGTCGTCCCTTCATCGCGTCGTAGTTCTTCATGCCGAACAGAAACGCCGCCGCCACGTCGCGAATGTGGATGAAGTTTCGCCGGAAGTGCTCCTCAAACAACACGATGAACCGATCCCGCCAGGCGCGGAAGGTAAAGTCATTCACCAGCAAGTCCAGCCGCATTCGAGGCGACATGCCGAAGACCGTCGCCAGCCGGAACGTCACGGCCGTGCCCTTGTCCAGCAGGTACTTCTCGATTTCGACTTTGTCGCGCCCGTATTGCGAGATGGGGCGCAGGGGCGTCTCCTCGGTGCAGAAACCGTCGGCCTCTCCGACGCCGTAACCGCTGTTGGTCGTGGGGAAGAGCACGCGCTGCCGCGGCGAGAGCTTGTCCGCCATGAAGCGAATGGCGTCGTAGTTGATCATGCGCGACAGGACGGGGTTCACCTTGCAGGCCGGCGCACCGACGATGGCGGCCAGCGGAATGATCACGTCAAACTCGCCCACCATGCGGCCGACCTGCTCATGGTTGCATACGTCGCCGCGCACGAATGTGAAGTTCGGATCCGCGCAGCAGTCCAGCAGCGGCGTCTGCCCGAACGCAAGATTGTCGAGCACTGTGACCTTGTACCCTTCGCGAAGCAGCGTCGGCGTCAGGATGGATCCGAGATACCCCGCGCCGCCGGTGACCAGTATGCGTTCCACGTGTCAGTGACTCCCTTATTCCTCCAGCGGCGCCGCAACCGGCGCGCCGAGGGTGTAGGCTTTGTGCCGCCGCAGCGTTTCGTTCAGCACCTGCACGCCGCGATACCGCCAATGGTAGAAGCGATAGGCCAGTTTCATCAACTGCGCGGGCCAGGCGGGCCGTCCCGACGCCGCTTTGATGCGTTCGTCTGTCTCGCGCACGCGCGCGGCATGGCGCTGCGATTGGCTGTCTGAATGAATTCTTAACGCGGCGAGAAAGTGCGGAATCCGCAGGGGCACTTCCAGCCTGGCCAGCCGTAGAAATAGATCGGTATCCACGCAGACGTGCAACGTGCGGTCGATGCCGCCGACGCGCTCCAATGCGCGGCGCCGAATGAATGTCGCCGGTTGACACGTGCCCCACAGCTCCCACAGTTGAATGCTGCGCACCGTGAACGGCACCGCCCAGACGCGCTCCATCACGCGCGAGGCTTCGTCAATCAGCAGGCCATTCCCCACCGCCCATGCACAGTCTGGATGCGCGACGAAGAACGAAACCACCTGCGACAGCGCGCCGGGCAGCAGCAGATCGTTTGAACAAACCCACGTGACCACGTCGCCGGTCGCGCGGGCCAGCCCTTTATGCAGCGCGTCGGCGTGGCCCTCATCCGGCTCGCTGACCCAGTACGCGAGCCGGTCGGCATAGCGACGGATGATCTCCACGCTGCCGTCGGTCGAGCCTCCGTCGATGACGATGTGCTCGAGACTCGAGTAGCCCTGGTCGTGAATTGAGCGCAGACAGTCTTCAAGATATCGCGCGTCGTTCAGGCAGGGCGTGACGATGGAGATACGCAAAGAGGTCATTGATCGGTGCGATCATCCCGGCGAGGGCGAGGGCCGCCGCCGGAGTCCGTTCCGGCAACGCTGCGTTTCGCTCAAGTCGAAAGCACGCTCATATTGTACGCGCACGCCAACTGGCTGGCCATTGTTCGCCTGAACGGCGATTTGGTGTGAATTGCTCGAATCCAAGCCACGTCGCGTCCGAGGCGCTCGCGTCCTCGACTTTCATGGGACCAACGCGTCGCGGATGGCCGGCCAGTCTACAGGTTTGTCGCACAGGACCACGCGCACCTGCCGGGGGCCGTGCGCCGGCACAACCAGGAGCTTCTCGATGTCCGCCGTGCGGCTGCAACCTGTGATGCAGACGAGGTTCTCTGCCGGCGGCGTCCCAGTCGCGTCATCGAATCGCTGATACAACTCGGCGATGCCGGGAATCAATTGCTCCACGCTGGCAACGACAACGTGCCGCTCCACGAGCAGCGACGCCCACGCGGCGGCTGCGCTGGGAATCTCCAGCACAACCGATCCGGTGTCGGCAATGAGTGCCCACGCGGGCGTGATCCCAAGTTTCCAGTCGCGCGGAGAAGAGTCCGCGTCCTCCGGCAATCGAATGTCTTGACGCGACAATCCATCGCACCATCGCGCTATCGCGGCGATTGCTTCCTGCGCCGTTGCGGCGCGAATGACCGAGGGCTCGTCGTCGCCGGGCGCACGCAGGGCATCGAGCCGCTCGGAGAATCGCGCCGTCATGTCAGCAGTCGACTCTACCATCTCCATGCGCGGTCCCGCGCCGGGATGCGGCACGCGCTGCATGCGAGAAGTGATCCGCGCAATCTGGCTGACCGCCGCACGCAAGCCGCCGTCAGGCATCACGGTGTTTCCTCCACCATTGCGCGAAGGACTCGTCCGCGACTTTCGGCAAGTCGCGCGTCTTCTGCCATTGCTTCATCGGTGCGAACCAACCAGCCATCGCGTTGATCCAGGCAGCCGGTGGGCGTCCGGATCGGTAGACCGTTGGATGCGTCATGAGCCATGTCCAGCCGGCAAACGCCGCAGCTTCCAATCGCGATCGCTCGCCGCGGCCGACGACGCGCTCGCGCCATTCGAGCAGACGCTCGTGCAGTGGAATCCCCACGGGACAAATCTCGGTGCACGCGCCGCAAAGGCTGCTGGCGAACGGCAGATCCTCGTACGCGCGGCCGGGTTGCAGGTGCGGCATCAGGACCGCACCGATCGGCCCCGGATAGACTGCTTCGTACCCGTGGCCCGACACATGTCGATACACCGGGCAGGCATTCATGCACGCGCCGCACCGAATGCACGACAGCAGATCGAAGTGCTGGTCATCGGCCAGCACGTTCAGGCGGCCGTTGTCCAGCAGGATGATGTGCAGGCGACCCAGTGGCTTTCGCAGGAGTGTGACATAAGACGTTTGTCGCTGACCCGTCGCAGCGACCGGGAGCAGCGTCAGGAAGGTGCCCAAATCGGCCATACGGGGGATGAGTTTATCGATTCCGACGACGGCCACGTGAACGCCCGGCAGCGTCGTCGTCAGCCGGATGTTGGCTTCGTTCTCCACGAGCACCAGCGCGCCGCGATCAGCCACGGCGAAGTTCGCGCCGCTGATGCCCATGCCGGCCGTCATGAACTTCTCGCGCAGGCGCGCGCGCGCCGCGGAGACGAGCTTGGCCGCTGCCGCCAGACGCGACGTACGATCGGGCACGTCGCGATTCGGCTGCAATTCGGCGGGAATCGCGTCGACATAACCCACGCGCGCCAGCAGCCGCGCGACTTCTTCGATCGACCATTGAATGATCGGCGCGGTCACGTGGCTGGGCGCGACGTGCGCGAGCTGACAGATCATTTCGCCGAAATCCGTCTCAACCGGCTCCAGCCCGCCGGCCTCCATCGCCTCGTTCAGGCCGATCTCCTCGCTGGTCATGGACTTGGCCTTGGTGATGCGCCGCACGCCGTGCTGCCGCGCGATCGCCAGCGTTTGAGCGCAGGCGTCTTCGCCGGTCGCGGCCCAGGAGACCGTCGCGCCGTTCCGCTCGGCGGCGGCCGCGAACCGTTGCAGGTACTCATCCAGGTGCGTCAGGGTGTGCAGTTTGACCTGTCGAGCGTGCGTGCGCAGCGCCTGCCAGTGTGGCGTCTGCTCGATCAACGTTGCCGTCTTCGCCAGGGAATTGCCTGTCGAGACGTGCAATTGAGTCGCGAGCCGCCGGTCGGCGACTTTCTCACGGCTTGCGGCGTGGAAACCGGCGTGATTCATATCACCGATCCCGCCAGCACTTCCGCCACATGTAGCGGTCGAATTGCCCGGAGGGCGCCTCCCGGCCGCACCGGATTCTCCATTCGCTGCATCACGCTCACCAATTGCATCAGACAACTCGACTCGGGTGAGATCAAGTACTCCACGCCGGCGTCGCGCATCTGCTGCAATTTCGTCTCCGCCATGGCCGTCGACAACTCCGGGTACTTCACACTGAATGTCCCGCCGAAACCGCAGCACCATGTGTCGCAGGGCAGATCGACGATTTCCAGTCCCCGCACATGCGACAACAATTCATACACGGGGCCTGCGCCGTCCAGCTCGCGCAGCATGTGACACGGCATGTGCAGCGCCGCCCGCCCCGGCAGGCTCGCGCCGACATCCGTGATCCCCAGCTCGTTGACAACATACTCGCACAACTCACGCACGCAATGCGTCACCCGTTCCTCCCGGCCCAGCACATGCGAGAAGTGGTTGCGAACCATGCTCACGCACGAGCCGCCCGGCGCGACGATTGTCTCACAGTCGGCGAATACGCGGACGAAATGCTCGGCCACGCGCCGTGCTTCGTCGGCGTAGCCGCTGTTGAAGGCGGGCTGGCCGCAGCAGGTCTGCCGCGCGTCGTATTCGCAGGCGACCCCGAGACGCTCCAGCAGCATGACGGTTGATTGCGCGACGCGCGGGAACAGTTGATCCACGTAGCAGGGGACGAAGAGCGAAACGCGACGTTGAGGCACCCGGGAATGCGACGCAATCGGATTCGGAACCCCGCGCGGGCTGTCGGAGGAACGGCCCATGGCGTCAGGCTCCATTTCCGCCCGCCGCCGCCCGCACCTCTGCGAGCGCGCTGCGCACACCGTCATGATCGGGCTTGATCTCGAAGGCACGCTTCAGGTCGCGGATCGCCTCTTCGCGCCGGCCCAGGAGGGCGAGCAACAAACCTCGTTGATATCGAGGCCAGAACTCGTGCATCCCCAGATCAATCGCGCTGGCGTAGTAATTGACGGCCTCGAACGGCGGCTCGCGCCCGGCGCGCGACCGCGCCCAACCGTGATGCATGCCGTAGGCGAGCAGGTAATAGGCCCGGCCGGGGGACTCCGCCTCCGCCAGCGGCCTGCCGGAGAGGACCGCGACGGCTTCGTCGAATCGCTGGGCCGCAACGTGCGCCTCGGCCTGGGCCAGCGCGTCGTCCATTTCCCATGCCGTCGGCGTCATCTTGCGGACGTACAGCCAGGCGTTCTTGTCATAGATGCACTTGTATTCTTTCGACTCGATGCGGCGGCGAACGTCCTCGACGATCTTCGGGTTGTAAGACGGATCGAGCCACGAGGGAATCAGGATGTAATGCACGTCCGGTCTTGCCCGATGTTTCTCATACGTCTCGAAGCTGCCCATCGGCAGGCCGATCGCGCGGCTTTCAAAACCCGGCAGATAATTCAGCGCGGCGTAGTGCGTGGAGATCAGCCCTCGCAGCGGCCGGCCCTCGTGATACTCGTAAAGGACCTTGTTAAGCGATGGATCGCCGACCTCGCGTTGAAGGGCCGTCTGGCGTTCCAGCAGCCAATCTCGCGGCAGCGAGAAACTCGCCACAACGATCACCAGGATCGCAAGCTTCACCCCCGCCCAACCCCATGCGCCGTTCGTTGGATGCGCTTCGGCCACGCCTCCCGCGCCTGAAGCACTCAACAGTGGCTTGGCATCTTGCTGAAGGACGGGGCTTGCGCTCCAACTGAACTCCGCTCCTGCAAACTGCGCCGCCAGCCACCCCGCGACACCGAGCAGCTCCACAAGTCCCACGCCCGCAGCCATCCCCATCAACGGCACGGCCAGCGCGAGATTGCGCAGGCTGTAGCTGAACCCCACCGCCCAGATGACCGTCATTGGAGCGATCACGAGAATGTACAACCATCGCGTGTTGCGGCGCAGCAGGGAGAACAGGTGTAGCACCGCGAGGCACCCCAACGCGTCGTTGAATGGCAGCGCCCCGCGAAGCATGCGAATGCCGTGCCGCAAGCGGCCAGCGTATGTCTGGTCCTTGTGCAGGTTTGTGAACAGCTCGTCCCAGTTGTCCTGGGCTTGGCCCGTGGCGATCATGTGTCGCTGATACACGTACCACGGCGCCGCAAGCGCGACCATCACCATGCACATGGTTGACAGCCGCCGGACGGAATCAGGAATCGACATCCCCGCCGGTCGCAGGACCAGCCCCCAGAGCAGCACCGGATAGACGGCGGCCATGAACATGCCGGTTTGCTTGGTCACGCACGCCGCGACGCACATCATCGCGCCGAGCCAGATCAGTTTTATCGCTCCGCGACCGATCCCGCGCTCGGCGCGGGATTCCTCGCCCGCGCGGAGCACGCAGTAGAACGCCATCGTCACGAAGAACGACACCGGCACGTCGGCATAGCCGGAGAACATCATGTTCTCCAACTTGGCGACGTTTACGTAGTGCATCAACACGCCCGCGAGCGTTACGCCGACGAGGATGCCGGCGCTGCGTTGCCGCCGTCCCAGTTCATAGATGGCCAGCAGCGCGCCGAGCGGGAACAGCCCGAGCATCCCCTTCGCGAAGAATTGCACCTGGGTGTTGCCCATGAAGACGTACGTGAGAGAGTAACTCGTCGGAATGAGCTGCGGATACGTGCCCCAGATGCGCGGGATGCTGCCTTTGGCCCACCAGACGCCCCAGGGGTTCCATGAGCCGACCGCGTCCCAGGTCATGAACACCGTGCCGACGTTTTGCCACGCCAGCCGGATATAGACGGCGATCGTGATCCAGGCCGCGTGTTTGAAGAACGAAAACTGCGGCGAGTCCAGCACCAGGAGTTGCGAGTCGGCTGAACATGCTTCGGCGGGCGGCGTCGCTCGCCGCTGTGCGATGGCCAGTGCCGCAAGAAGCGTCAATTCGCCCACGAGAATGCCGTACAAGACGCTGGGGCGATACGCGCCGGCGACTACGAGCCCGACCACCAGCGCGTGGTTAATGAGCAGGCTTAGCGCGAAGCTGAACAGCGCGGTCTCAAGTCGGCCGCGCAGCTTGAGGATGCGACAGACCAGGTAACCCGGCAGGACGCATAGTTGAACGAGCGAGCAGAAACCCAGGAAGCTCGTCAGGTATTGGGTCATGCTTGGTGAGAAGAGGAGCCTCGAGAGGGCGGTGGGGTAGCGACCGGTCCCGTGTCAAAGTTTGAGAATCGGTAGCGACCCATCGCGCGGAGATATCGAAAGAAGTCCATCGCGCGAATCTTCTTGCCCTCGGACTTTTCGCGTGGGATGTAGCTGATCGGCAGTTCTTCGATGGGCACGTTGAGCCGTGCGAGCTTGGTCGTGATCTCCGGCTCCATGGCGAAGCCGCGGCTCTGTACGTGCAGCCGCCGGGCCACGTCGGCGCGCATCATCTTGTAGCACGTGTTCATGTCTGTCAGCCGGATCCCGTTGACCATGTTGCACGTCATGTTCAACATGCGGTTGGCCCAATAGGTGGACCGGCCGTGCAATCGACGATTGTCGCCCATGAAGCGCGAGCCATAGCAGACCGGCGCGCCCCCGCGAACCTTTTCATAGAGCGGCAGCATGTCGTGAGGGTTCAGCTCGAGGTCGGCATCCTGAATCACCACGTATTGCCCGCGAATTTCGCGCAGGGCCGTCTGCACGGCCGCGCCCTTGCCCGCGTTGCGCTCGTGATGCAGCACGCGCACGTCGTCCCACGCCGGCAGCTCGCGCAGCACCTGCTCGCTGCCGTCGGTCGAACCGTCATTCACGACGAGTATCTCAAACGGATCGGGAAAGGGCACCGCGCGAACCTTCTCGATCACCTGCCGGACCGTCTTCACCTCGTTGAACACGGGGATGATGATCGAAAGAACGGGCGGGCCGGATCGGCCGCGTTCGACATCGCTGGGAATAGCTGCCTGGGATGCTTCCATGAATGATTCCGCCGCGCGCGCCGCGCCTTGCACGCGAGGCCTGACTGCGTGCGGACCGGTTGCCATCGTCCATGACCGAACTCGCCCGCACGCCGGAGGTATTCTAATCCATTGCGGCATTCCTGCAATTCGCCGCCCACGTGGTCGAGGGGATAGCGGGTTTGCGGCGTAATTCCGGGCCATGACCCGCCACGGCGGGCCGGCTTGGCCCGACTCGAACAGACGGCGATCAGGTGTGCAGAATCATGTCTGCGGCGGCGAGGAGGCCGTCGGCCTCAAAGTCCGGCCGATCCTGGCCGGTGAAATCTTCCGCCGGTTCGGTTGAATCCGAGCGGACGAGCACCGTGCGGCATCCCGCACGGTGGCCCGCCTGGATGTCGCGCAGGCGGTCGCCGACCATCCACGACTTGGCGAGGTCGAGGTTCATTTCGCGCGCGGCGCGAAACAGCATTCCTGGCGCGGGTTTGCGTTCATCATGCTCGCGGTTGTAGGGCGGCACGGTTCCATCGGGGTGGTAGGGGCAATAATAGATTGCGTCGAGTTCGACGCCGGCGGAGGTGAGTTGCCGCCGAAGTTCGGCGTGGATCGTTTCCAGTCCGGCAACTGTGACTTTCCCTCGCGCGATCGCGGATTGATTCGTCACGACGACAACCCGGAACCCGGCCGCTTTCAGTCGGCGCAGGCCCTCCGCGACTCCGGGTAGCAGTCGCACGCCGTCGGGATGATCGAGATAGCCCGGATCGTCGATGAGCGTCTTGTCGCGATCAAGAAAAACAGCGCGGCCTGGCATGGTTATTTTCCGTCCGCCATGACGCGCTCCACCAGATCGCACACGATGTGATAGCCCAGTTCATGCAACTGCTGAATGCCGTACGTCGTCTCGCACGGCGCGCGGTAGCACACATCGCACAGCGCCGCCATCGGCCCGCCGGTTGCTCCGGCGAAGCCCAACACTTTCATGCCGAGCTTCTTCGCTGCCTCGATCGCGCGGAGCACGTTGGCGCTCTTGCCGCTTGTGCTGATCGCCCAGAGCACGTCGCCTTTGCGGCCGTGCGCCTCGACCTGTCGGGCAAAGACGCGCTCGAAATCGTAATCGTTGCCGATGGCGGTGAGGTTGCTCGTGTTGACCGAGAGGGCGATGCAGTTGAGCGCTTTTCGCTCGCGGAGATAGCGGCCTGTGAGTTCGCCGGCGATGTGCTGGGCGTCGGCCGCCGAACCGCCGTTGCCGCAGACGTAGACCGCGCCGCCGGCCTTGAAGCAGTCGATGAGCAGCGTTGCCGCTTCGCGCAATTCGCCTCGCCGTGCGGCGTCCATGCGGTCCAGGGCGGCGCGATGTTCGGCGATTAGTTTTGAAATCAAGTCTTCCATTTTGTTAAGCCAAATAGCACATTGCGAATAGTCAATAGCGAAAGCTCCGTCAGGGCAGGAAGGATGCACTTTCGCTGGACCCGAAGGCACCGTCGCTCACCGACCACCCCGCGTGCTCAATAAGTAGGTGTCTTGTTTTCGTCATTTGCACTTCGCTATGCACAATTCTCCCTAATACTTCGACATCCCCACGAACTTTTCAACCGACGCCTGCACATTTTCCGGGGCGATGCCGCTCGCGCGGTCGATCCGCCCGGTGATCTGCGTCGGTACATAATACCACGCGTGGAACGGCCGGCCATGCCGCGTCACCGCGATCGTGTCGCAGTGGTCGATCCAGTCGTAGTACGCCACCTCGCCCGGCATCTCCACGTTGCGATAGCTCGATCCCGGCGTGATCGTGTATTCACCCGCCGCCAGGTTCAGATGAAACGCGAACTCGAGCACGACGCGATCGCCCGCGTGCAGATCAACCAGCGGCACGCGCTGCGACCAGGTCTCATCCCCGAGCAGGTGATGCCCCAGCGCGTTGCGAATCATGAACCCGGCCGACAGGAACGGCACGTCTTTGTCGATGCGGAGGTGCAGCCGATAGCGCAGTCGCTGGCCCCACGAGCCGGTCGTGACGCGCTGGTCGTTGTCGTCCAGCAGTTCGCTGTTCACGAAACGCGCTTCGCCCGAGCCGAAGCGAACGCCCTCCACGCGGTCGAGAAACGCTTTCGACTCGTTGAACGTGATAGCGCGCTTGGCCTCTTCGGCATCGCGCAGGAAACCCTCGGACGTCACGATGTCCGTGCGTACGGTGGCCGACTTCATGTTGGTCGCACCGGAAGCGAACGCCTCCGCGCTGCTTGATCGGCCGGCGTTCACAGCGGCGTTGTCGCGGTCGGTCATCAGGCGGTGGTACGTCGCCCAGACATTCGCCAGTGGGCCGCGTTCGACGATGCGCCCGCGATCCATGATGATCGCCCAGTCGCCGAATCCGGGATTGGAATGCGAGACGTAGAGGATGGTCGTGCCGCGCTCGCGGAGCTGCATCAGCTTGTCTCGGCACTTGAGCTGGAAGCGAATGTCGCCGACAGCCAGCACCTCGTCCACGAGCAGCACGTCGGGATCGACGTGGATATACGTGGAGAACGCGAGGCGGCAGAACATGCCGCTGGAGTAGAGCTTGACGGGGCGGTTGATGAAGTCGCCGATGTCCGCGAACGAGAGAATCTGTTCCAGGCGCTCTTCCATCTGCGGGCGGGCGTAGCCGATCATCGAGCCGTAGAGATAAACGTTCTGCAGCCCGGTCAATTCGGGATTGAAGCCCGCGCCCAGTTCGAGCAGGGCAGAAACGCGCCCGCGTACTTGGAGCGTTCCGCTGGTCGGCGTCAGCACGCCGGAGATGAGCTTGAGCAGCGTGCTCTTGCCGCTGCCGTTGTGCCCGAAAATGGCCACCACTTCGCCCTTGCGCACATCGAACGACACGCCATCGACAGCCTTGAATGCCGTGTGATAGCTCCGGCGAATGAAGCTCAAGGCCTCGCGCACGCGATCGGTCGGCTTGTCGTAGAGTTTATAGACTTTTGTCAATTCGTTGACGGCGATTACCGGGGGGGCGTCGGTGGGGGGCGGCGGCGCGGTTGCGTCGGTGGCGGGCATGGCAGCGGTCATCGCGTCGCTACGCCTCCGGTTTTCGCAGGATGAACCCGATCCCCGTCAGGCGGAAGTAACCCAGCCCAACGTTTCGACCGCACCAGCGCATCGCGTGCGCGCGCTCCGGGCTGACGAAATACAAATCCGGGTCCAGCAGCATCGCCTCGCGCGTCGGCGCGGGGCCGAGGTACTTCGGCAGAATCTCCATGCCGATCGCGGTGATGAACCGCTCAATCGAGAAACCCATCCAGCGGCGATAAACCTCCGGGTCCAGCACGAGGTCCATCGTGTGAATCATCACACCGCCGGGACGCAGCAGGTTCTTCATGTCTTCTAGGGCGCTCATCATCCCCGCTTCGCCGCCGGCCTCGTAAATGTGCTCCAGCACCGAGACGCTGTAGATGATGTCGAAGTAGCGCGGCGTGATCGTATGCCCGATGCCGACCAGGCCCTCGTGGTAGACGAGCTGCGGCTTGAACGCGCCGGACGTTTCGAACGCCTCTTTCGTGTCGATCATATGCACTTCAAGGTTCGGTCCGTCGTCGAAGATCTTCTGCGCCATCTGGCCTGTGCCCGCGCCGACATCCAGCACGCGCGCGCCCGGCGTCGCGTATTCCAGCACCTTCTGGTACGTCCACGGATACTCCCAGCCGTACTGATCCTCCCACCCGGCCTTCCAGACGCCGGAGAGAATCCACTGGTCGATTTCCGAAACGCGCGCGTAAACGAACATGCCGATCCTCAATTACAGCAAATCACCAAAGTGCGGCCGCAGCCGACGGAAGATGACCGCGCCGCCGAAGAAGAGCAAGGCCGTGACAATCCAGAAGTAGATCATGCTCTTGTACGGCTCCCAGAACCAGCGTTCGTAAATGACGCAGCCGCGAAAGCCCTCGACGAGGTAATGCAGGGGGTTGAGCTTGAGCAGCAAGCCGATTCGCGGGTGCCCGCGCTCAACGATTAATTCGGGCGACCAGAAGATCGGCGTCAGCCAGAACAGAAACTGGAGCATGACGCTGACGGCGTAAGCCACATCACGGAAGAAGACCGTCATGGCGGCCGTGATCCACGACACACCGAGCAGAAAAATGACTGTGGCGAACCAGAAGTAGGGTATCTGAAGATAGTAGCGATCCGGCGGGTGGCCATAGGCGATCAGAACCACGATCATGATCGCGAAGAAGAACAGGTGAATGACCATCGCCGATGATATTTTGACAATCGGCAGGATGCTGACGCGAAAGGCGACCTTGCTGACGAGAAAGCTCTTCTCCACGACGGAGTTCGTCCCGCCCGAAAGGCTCTCGCTGATGAAATACCACGGGATCATTCCCGCCATGAGCCACAGCACGAACGGCCGACCATTGGTTTGCGTTGACGATGGAAAGATCACCGCGAATACGAACCACATGATGAGCAGCGTCACGATCGGCTGCACCAGCGCCCAGACGATGCCCAGCGCGCTGCCCAGGTATCGCCCGCGGAAGTCGTTCTTGGTCAGTTCGTAGAGCAGCCAACGGCTGCGCCACGTGTCAGACAGGAACTTTCCGAACTCGGCCGCGTAACGCATTCACCACGCCTCGACTTGGACCGCATCGCCCCCGGCTCCATCACTCCGGGGCGATATGTAACGGCTTTCTCTACTGCTTTTCAACTACCGCCGGTATTTTGCCGCGACGCGAGGCAGCTCCGTCTGCGCCCGGGCGTACTCCTCCGGCACGCCGATGTCGATGAAATAGCCGTCGCTCTCAACCGCAACAAACCGCCGCGATTCGAACTCCCGCTCCATCACGTCGCGCTCGAGGCTGAACGCGCTTGCGTGCGGCAGGCTCTCCATGAACGCCCGGCGCACGACGTACACCCCGGCATTGATCGCGCCGGGACCGGTGATTCCCTTCTCGCGCCAGCCGACGAGCCGGCCGCTCGAATCCGTCTCAACGCTGCCGAACCGGCTGCAATCCGGAACGCGCTTCAAGGCGATGGTCATGTCGTGGGGGGCGGCCTGCGCGCGATCCGCCGCGGAGCCGGATGGGCGCAGGCTCGAGGCCTCATGTTCGCGGTGCCGCTGCATTAACTGCGCCAACGGCGCATCAAAAAACGAATCGCCGTTGAGCACGAGGAAATCGTCGCCGCCGACCTGCGCCATCGCCAGCTTCACGCCGCCGCCGGTGCCCAGACGCTCGCGTTCGATGCTGTACGCCAGTTCCATTCCCCCATACGTCGAGCCGAAGTGCCCGCTGATCTTCTCATGCAGGTGACTCACCGCCAGCACGACACGTCGCACACCGTGATACGCGAGGTAATCGAGCTGATATTCCAGAAACGGCCGACCGGCAACTTCCGCCATCGGCTTGGGGACATTCGCCACGACCGATTGCAGTCGGCTGCCGATCCCGCCCGCGAGAATGATCGCTTCCATGCCGCAATCGTCCGCGCATCGCCGCTTGAATGCAATCCAAGCCCCGAGCGCCAGCGAGCGGGCACCCGATGCATTCTCATGTGGGAGCCCTCGCCATGAGTTCAGATTTTTCGCCCCATTTCGTACGCAAGGAGCCCACTCGCTGGCGCTCGGGGCTAAGTGGAACCGAACAAACCTTTCTTTGTGTGGCACCGGCTAATAGCCTGTGTCGGACCGGCTCTTAGCCAGTCCCACACCTCTTGATTTTTGTGCATCCTGCAAAACTTTCTGCGGTTTTACTTAGGATCACTGGCGTACCGGTTCACGATCACCGGCTCGTCACGAGCCGGCTCCGAAGCGGCAACCACTTTTGACGCTTACGCGCGGTAACCGTAGATTCGCCCGGCGGAACAGTCGTCACAGGAATACACCATGCCCAGTGTATGCGTCGCCGGATCGTGCCGGAGGATTCTGGCCGTCCTGCTGATTGCGACTGCTTTCGCGCTGATTCTCAGCCAAAGGACTTCCCATCCCGGCGAAGCGGTGTTGCTCGTCATGCCGTTTGCCATGGGAGCGGTGCTTTGGCTGCGCTGGCCGCGCGTTCGCTGCTTTCGGAAATGGCCTATCATCATCTACCTGGTTGTCGTATCGCTTGCCGTATTCATGGCCGAGCTGATTGCAGCGTGGTTTGTGGGCGGCCGCGTGATTCCCATCGAAGTTTTTTGGGCTGTCTATTTCATCATCGCGTGGCGTCTTTCCTGGGCCGTCTGGTCGCGTTCGATCGGACGATTGGGAGAAGGGTATCGTCTGCGGCTGGTACGGCGCAGACGGCGGGGCATGCGTGTTGCGGTCGCGCCGATCTACCTCATCCCGACCGCGAGGCTCGTCGCGACGGCTTGCGTCTTCGCGCCATTGTTGATTGGAAGTCTCGTTCATCGCATTAAGATTGGAAACCCGTTGCAATTAGACGATTACAGAAGCCTGAATATTGAACCGATTGCGTTTGAAACTGAGGACGGGTTGAAGTTGTCCGGCTGGTTTCTTGGTGATGTCGGGGCGACGGACACTGTGATCATCTGTCACGGCGCCGGCGCGAACAAAGCCAATTTCATCGGATTTCTCACACTTTTTTACGGCGATGGCTTCAACGGATTGATCTTCGATTTTCGCGGCCATGGCGACAGCGATGGCCACACGTCTTCGTTTGGGCTTTACGAAGATCGCGATGTGCGGGCGGCGGTGGACTGGCTTCGGCGCGATCGGCCTGATAAGTGCAGGCGCATCGTGGCGCTGGGTTCGTCGATGGGCGCGATGGCGCTGGCGCGGGCGGCTGCGGGTGATCCACGAATCGAAGCGATCGTGCTGGACAGTTGTTTCGTCTCAGCCAGTCAGTTCCTCATGGACCACACGGGGCGGCTTCCGCTGATTGGTCGGCCGCTTACGCATCTTCTCCTGGTTGGCGTCTCAATCAACTTGGGGCGCTCGATCTATGAAATGGACTTGTCGCACGACATTATGAAAATCGGGCCGCGCCCGATTCTGTTTATCCACGGCGATGAGGATTTTCTCATTAGACCGTCCAACATGGATCTTTTGTTTGACCTGGCGAATCCGCCCAGGGAGAAGTGGCTGGGCCATGGTCCCCACAGCAATGTCCTTGCCGTCGAGTACGATGAGTATCAGCGCCGCGTCGTCGGGTTCTTAAATAAGAGCCTCGGCCGGACGCCGAGATCAGGCGCTGGACGTCTAACCGCGCTGCCATAAGATTTGCACACAAGGCAGTCGTCACAGGAATACACCATGCCCAGTGTATGCGTTGTCGGCGCGGGCCGATGGGGCCGAAATCACATTCGCACGCTTCGCGAACTCGGCGCATTGGGCGGCATCGTCGATCCGTCGCCCGCCGCGCAACTGGCCGCTGCGCAGGCATGGCCCGGCGTTGAAATATTCAATAACCTCGCCGCCGCGCTCGAGCGGTCGTTCGACGCGTTCATCGTCGCCACGCCCGCCGAGACGCACTTTGACCTCGCCCGGCAGATCATCGCCGCAAGCAAGCACCTGCTCGTCGAGAAACCGCTCACCCTCCGCGCCGACGAGGCCCGCGAACTCGTGCGCCTCGCCGACCAGGCCGGCGTCCGCCTCATGGTGGGCCACGTCCTGCTCTTTCATCCCGCCATCGAGCGAATCAAACAGGTCATTTCGGCAGGCACAATCGGTCGACTGCAATACCTTTACAGCCACCGGCTGAATCTCGGTACGGTCCGCACCGAGGAGAACATCCTCTGGAGCTTCGCACCGCACGATATTTCGGTGTTTCAGTACCTCGTTGGCAAACCTCCCTTGCAGGTTGATTCGCACGGCGGCGTCTTCGTGACTCCGGGAATCCACGACACGACGATGACCACGCTCGTCTGGCCGGGCAACGTGGTGGGCCACATCTTTGTCAGTTGGCTGCACCCGTTCAAAGAACAGCGGCTGGTGGTGATCGGCGACAAGGGCATGCTCACGTTTGAGGACCACGCGACCGAGCGCGAGGTGCTTTTCTTTCGCAAGGGCGTCGATCGGGTCGCCGGCGAGCTCCGCATTCGCGATGCCGATGCCGAGCGGCTGGACTATCCCGCCGAGATGCCGCTCACGCGCGAATTGAAATACTTCCTCGAACGGATCGACCCGCGCCACGCGAACGGCGGTTCCATCGAAATCGCCGGCGGGGCGTCGGCCGTTGAGGTGCTCGACATCCTCGAACGCGCGACAAAGTGCCTCGAGGCCGCGCCGGCGCGTCCCCCGGGAAAGGAACATCACCCGCCCGGAGCAGTCGGCACGATCGCCGCGACGAGCGCCGCGGATGCCGCATTCTTCGTGCATCCCTCCAGCATCATCGACGAGGGCGCAACGCTTGGCACGGGGACGAAGATCTGGCACTTCTCGCACGTTCAAACCGGCGCGACCATCGGCCGCGGCGTCAGCATCGGGCAGAATGTCAACGTCGGCCCGAACGTGCGCATCGGCGATCACTGCAAGATTCAGAATAATGTCTCCATCTACGATGGCGTGGAACTGGAGGACTACGTCTTCTGCGGCCCGTCGATGGTCTTCACGAACATCGTCCGCCCGCGCAGCAAGTACCCCCAGCGCGCGGCGCATCTCTATCAGAAGACGCTTGTCCGTCATGGCGCCAGCATCGGCGCCAACGCAACGCTCGTCTGCCCGGTCACCATCGGCCGCCATGCGTTCATTGCCGCCGGCGCGGTCGTGACGAAGGATGTGCCCGACTACGCCATGGTTGCCGGCGTGCCCGCGAAGCAGGTCGGCTGGGTCTGTGAGTGCGGCGAGTCGCTGCCCAAGGCTTCCGCGCGTCTCACCTGTCGCAAATGCGGTCGCCGCTATCGTCTCGCGAAGAAGCGCCTCGCGCCGCTGGAGCGGAAATGAAAGTCCTCACCATCGTTGGCGCGCGCCCGCAATTCATCAAGGCCGCGCCACTCTCGCGCGCCCTGCGGCGTCGTCACGCCGAAATCCTCGTCCACACTGGGCAGCACTACGACTATCAGATGTCGCAGGTGTTCTTCGAAGGGCTGGACATTCCCCAGCCCGATCACGAACTGGAAGTCGGCTCCGCTTCGCACGCCGAGCAGACCGCGCGAATGCTCGCGGGGCTGGAAAAAATCATGCTCGACGAGCGGCCGGAGATCGTCGTCGTCTTCGGCGACACCAATTCGACGCTCGCCGGCGCGATGGCCGCCGCGAAGCTGAACATTCCGATCGCCCACGTTGAAGCCGGGCTGCGAAGCTTTAACCGCGCCATGCCGGAGGAAATCAACCGTATACTGACCGACCGCGTCTCAACGCTGTTGTTCTGCCCGACCATAACGGCGGTGAGGAATTTGTGCGCCGAAGGGGTAACGTTCGGCCTTCATTTCGTCGGCGACGTGATGTTCGACGTGGCGAAGGAAGCCGCGGCCAAAATCGAAACGGGCGGGCTCGCACAGGCCATCCTCGCACGATTCGGCGTCGCGATGAAGCAATTCCTGTTCTGCACGATCCACCGGGCTTCGAACACGGACGACCCCGCAAACCTGGCCGCGATCTTCGACGCGCTGATTGAGCACGGTGAGCCGGTCGTCCTGCCGCTGCACCCGCGCACCCGCGCGCGGTTGGATCAGGCTGGCTTTGCCCCGCGCCTCGCCGCTGCGAAACACATCCTCTTGACCGAGCCGGTCGGCTATCTCGACTGCATCGCCCTGCAGCGAGCCGCCCGCCTCGTTCTCACTGACAGCGGCGGCATTCAGAAGGAAGCGTGCTTTTTCAAGGTGCCGTGCATCACGCTGCGCGATGAGACCGAATGGGTCGAGACGGTGCAAAGCGGCTGGAATGTACTCACCGGCGCGCACACCCAGCGCATCCTCACCGAGCTGCGCCGTGCGGCCCCGCGCGAAACACAAAGCTGCTTTGAAATGGGCATAGCCGACGGACGGGCGGCCGAGCGCATCGCGAAGAAAATCAACCGAACCGAACTGACGCCTCCACACGTTTGACCATTGGGGCGAGCACCCGACGCCAATCATGTTGTTCGGCGAACGCGCGGCCGTCGCGTTGCCCCGCTCGGCCCGCAGCGCGACACGCGTCAACAATCGAATCGGGGTTACCCGGATCGCAGTAGAACCCCAGATCGCCGAAGCAGGCATACACCGGCGGCACGTTGCTCACGACGATCGGTACGCCCATCGCCGCGGCCTCCATCGCGCTCAATCCCGGCGTCTCGATGTACGACGGCTGTACGAGCGCCTTGGCGTCCGCTAGCAGCGTGGTCATCTCCGCGTGCGGCACGGCGCTGCGAAACTCGACATTGGGCGGCGCTGCGCGAACGACTGCTTTCAAATAGCGTTCGCAGCCGTGCGCCGCGTTGCCGACGATGAGCAGCCGCTCGCGGTCCAGGCGCTCAAACGCGCGGACAAGGTTGAGCTGGTTCTTTCGCGGGCCGATCGCTCCGGCACAGAGGTAATACCCGCCTGCGCCCGTCGCTTGCATCGCGGGCGGATCAACGCCATTCAGCACGACGACAAACTTGTCGCGCGGAATCGTTGGAAAACTTGCTAACAAGTGGTCGCGCTCGGCCGTCGAGTTGGGAAAGACGCACCGCGCGCCGGCGAGTATTTCGCACTGCAACGCCCGCTCGTCTTGCCTGCTGCCGCTTCGAATCGCTTTGAGCGCACGGATGGCGAGCCGCGGCAGCACCGCGCGAGCAACGTTGCGCGGGAATTCATACGCCCGCCACGGAACCGCCGACTCCAGGTCCCAGTACACACTCGATAAAACGTAAGGCACGCCACGGCGCAGCGCATTACGGGCCTGCTGCGCCGTCCAACCCGGCGTCGTCAGATTGAACAAATAGACAAGAGCATATTTCACCGTTCCGCCGCGGGCCGTATCCGCCGTACTGGTCGTCGAAGTCCCGCCCCCCAAATCCGGTTCCGCTTCGAGCGAAAGATCGACATCATGCCCCGCTTCGCGCAGCGCGCGAATCGTGCGATCCATCTGAATCGTATCGCCACCAGGCCGCTCATACGCGTCCGGCCGATTCTGCATCAGGATTCGCATCGATCACACGAGAAACTGCTTCAACGCCGCGACGATTCGCTGCGACGACTGGCCGTCGCCGTAGGGATTCCGCGCCTTGGCCATTGCATCGTACGCCCCGGGATTGTCCAGCAGATCCAGCGTGCGATGAACGATCCGGTCGCGGTGTGGGCCTACCAGCGCCGCCGTCCCCGCCGCGACGCCCTCTGGCCGCTCGGTGCAGTCGCGCAACACGAGCACCGGCTTGCCCAGCGAGGGCGCTTCTTCCTGCACGCCGCCGCTGTCAGAGAGAATCAGATACGACGCCTTCATCGCCGCGATGAACTCCGCATAGTCCAGCGGCTTGCACAGCCGAATTCGCTCGCGCCCCTTGAGCAGCCGATTGGCTATCGATTCGACATTCGGGTTCGGGTGCACCGGGTAGAGAATCTCCACGTCGCGCGCGGCGGCGATGTCGCGCAGCGCGAGACAAATTTCCTCGAGCGGTTCGCCGAAATTCTCCCGCCGATGCGCCGTTACGAGGATCAGCTTCCGCCCGCCCTGCGGCTCGAACCCGCCGGGCAGCGGTCGCTTCGATGCCCACATCAGCGCGTCGATCACGGTGTTTCCGGTGACATGGATGCGTTCCGCCGGGATGCCCTCGCGCAGCAGATTCTGCCGCCCGTTCTCCGTCGGCGCGAAATGCAGATCGCCGAGGTGGCTGGCCAGCACGCGATTGATCTCTTCGGGGAAGGGCGAATACTTTTCGCCCGTCCGCAGGCCGGCTTCGACGTGCCCGAACGGAATCCGCCGATAGCAGCAACACAGCGCCGTCACCATCACCGTCGTCGTGTCGCCCTGCGCCAGCACGATATCCGGCGTCTCGCGCGCCAGCACCGCGTCCAGCGCCACGATCATCCGGCTGGTCAGGTCGGCCAGACTCTGATTCGGCAGCATCAGATTGAGGTCATCGTCGGGCTTGATTTCGAAGAAGTTAAAAATCTGATCGAGCAGGTCACGGTGCTGCGCTGTGGCAATCACGCGCACGTCGGCCCAGCCGTCGGCGCGCAGCGCCTGCACGACGGGAATCAGCTTCACGGCTTCGGGCCGCGTCCCGATGACACACAGAACGCGCGGCTTGGCAGATTGCGTTTCCATCTCGGCATGGGACTATACTGGCGCACGGCGCGGTATGAAAGAGCTTTCACCGCGACGGTGGTACCGAGAAGCAGGCGGATTGCATTCCCACGGCTTCTTAACGGAGACTCCGCGATGGTGCGCCGGAAGTACCTGATACAGGATTCACCGCTTGCAACCTCAACGCTTGTTTCATTCCTGATCGCGCTGACGGGCTGCTCACAAGCCGGGCGCGTGATGCAGGCGGTCGCGCCCAGCGACGCCGGCGAAATCGTCCTCACGCGCGACGGGCAGACGCTCGATCTCCGCGGCGCGACGCTGCTGGGCAATCCCGACCCCGAACAGGCCGACGCGTTCACCGGCCGCGGCATCGTCGTGCGCGGCGCGAAGAACGTCACCGTTCGCAACGCCGTTATCCGCGGATTCAAGGTCGCGATTTATGCCGAGGACGCCCCGGGCCTGACGATCGAGAACTGCGACGTCTCCGGCAACTATCGCCAGCGGCTCAAGAGTACGCCCCAGCGCGAACACATCGACGACTGGATTTTCGGCCACGAGAACGATGACAACCAGTGGCTGCGATTCGGCGCGGGCATCTATCTGCTGCGATCTGCCGGCGCGACGATCCGCAACTGCCGCGCCCGCAACGGGCAAAACGGCATTTGTATCGTTTCATCCGATCGCGTCACGGCCGTCGCCAATGACATGTCCTTCATGTCCGGCTGGGGCCTCGCCATGTGGCGCTCCAGCTTCTGCAAAGTCATCTCCAATCGCTTCGACTATTGCATCCGCGGCTACTCCCACGGCGTCTATGCTCGCGGGCAGGACTCCACGGGCATCCTTGTGTATGAGCAGTGCTCCGACAACGTCTTCGCCTACAACTCCGCCACCCACGGCGGCGACGGGTTCTTCCTCTACGCCGGGCACGAGACCACCCAGCGCACCGGCCGCGGCGGCTGCAATCGAAACCTGGTTTACATGAACGACTTCTCGCACGCCGTCGCCAACGGCATCGAGGCCACCTTCTCCGACCGCAACATCTTCCTCGCCAACAAGCTCAATCACTGCGACCACGGCCTCTGGGGCGGTTACTCAACCAACTCCCTGATCGCCGGCAACGAAATGCGAGAGTGCAACAACGGCGTCTCCATCGAACACGGGCGCGGCAATCGAATCGTCATGAACCTGTTTGACGCGTGCAAACGCGGCATCTGGCTCTGGTGGGACGACGACAAAGATTTGCTGGCCTCGCCCTACTGCAGAGAGCAGGGCGGCGAATCGGCGGACGAATCGCTCGTCTCAAACCGTTTCATCAATTGTCGCAACGCTGTCTATGCGCGCGAGTCCCGCCGGCTCCGCCTGCTGGACAATGCTTTTGATGCATGTGCGAAAGATCAGGACATCGAAGGAACCGACGCCACCGCGCAGCCGACGGCAGAGGATCGGCGTTTCGAACACGCGATCACAACCCGCGTGCGCAATCAGGATTGTGCCTTTGCGGGTGATTTCGCGATCTCACAAACGCTTTGGGATTTCGCGCAGGGCATGAAGCTGCCGGTCGTCGCGTTCGACATGCCCGATCGTATGGGCTTCGCGCCGCTCAAGCCGCTGCCCGGAATCTGCGAAGGCAAAGAGCATGTCGTCATCACCGACTGGGGGCCGTATGACTTCTCCCGCCCGCTCGTCTGGCCCGACAGGCTCGCCGGTTGGTCGCCGCTGACGGCGAAAGTCTTCGGCCCGCCGGGGTCGGAGTTTGAAGTCGAGCCGCCAGCCGATTCCAGCCTGCAAGTCTCGCCGTCGCGCGGCCGAACACCCGGCACGATCACGATCAGCACGCTTCCGCCGCCGCACACCGGCCCGTCGCGCGCCGCGAACTTCGCGACGAATGTACAGATCGGTGGCGCGAAGCTGCCCCTCTCCGGCACGCTGCTCTTCGCCACGTGGACGACGCGATTCTATGAATGGACCGACGAGACCGACCCGCGCAAGGGCGACGCCGCGTGGGAAAAACTCATCGCCGGCAAGCCGTTTCGCGGCGAGCACGGCCCATCGCTGGAATACACCTGGGGCGGCGGCGGACCGACGGCGATTTATGAAGCCGTCGAGAATGCCCGCGCCGCGAAAGGCGACGCACAGGACGCCGCGCGATCGATATCCGAGCCGCGCATCGTCCGTGATCGTTTCGCTCTCGTCGCGCGGACTCAAATGAACCTGCCCGCGGGCAAATGGCGGCTGCGCACCATCAGCGACGACGGCGTGCGCGTGTATCTGGACGACCGCCGCGTCATCGACAACTGGACCTGGCACGTGCCGACCGAAGACACGGTCGAGTTCGACTCACCCGGCGCGCTGCATCAATTCCAGGTCGAATACTTCGAGATCGACGGCCATGCGCAATTGCAATTCTTTCTCGAACCGGGCTGATCGCCGCCCTTCGCCCCCTCAAACTACTGGCGTCACCGGAAATCCCCGCGGAATCGGCGGCAGCGGACTTTCGAGCACGCCGCGCACCTTCGGCCACAGGCGCAATCCCTCCGCCACCATCCACACCTGTAACAGACAAATGACGATTCCCGCCGCGACGAGGTGATACTGCCCCTTCGGCCACCAGCCGTCGGTGCGATTGAGCAGTTGATACAGCGTCGCCGATAGCGGCACCACCAGCATCAGCACCGCCGGGATGGTGATGAACCACGTCGGCATCTTCCGCCGCGCCAGGTAAAACGCCACCACCATGAACGCCAGCCCGGCCAGCAGTTGATTCACCGCGCCGAAGACCGGCCACAGCGTCAGCCCGCCCTTGCCCATGCCCGTCGCCCACGTCTCGCCCGGCGGCGGCACCGCGGCGAGAATCGCGGCCGTGCCGACGGCGAAGAGCGTCGCGCCGTGCTTGCCGCGCAGCGGGGCGACGTTGAACGTGCCGGCCAGCTCCTGAATCACATAGCGCTGCAAGCGCGTCGCCGTATCCAGCGTCGTCGCCGCGAACGACGCCACCAGCACGGCCATCAACGCCACCGCCACCGGCCGGGGAATGCCCATCGCGGTGATGAAGTTTCCCGAGCCGTCGACGAAAGCCGAAACGGTCTTGGCCAGGCCGCCGGAGACGGTCCAGGATTCATAGCGAGTCCGCCAAGCGGGTTGACCCAGCAATAATACTTCTCTTGATGGCTGGGGCTGGAGAATTGCCTCGCCATTTCGCAGATGCATTGGAACGCCGGGGGCTACTTGGCCACGATCCCCGCCGGTGAATCTCCTTGCATCCCAAAGGCATAGCTTAGTTGGCGACTGATCGTCAGCAAGGTATCCCCATACTAGGCAATCTACTCCATCCTTGTCTTCAAATATGCCGTAGTGAACCCAATTGCCTTTTGGCGAAACAACGCCGGAAACCGGTTGTGGCTTCAGGTACGTCCCGCCCATTCCTATTCCCGCACAGCACGCGAGAATCACCAGCACCGCAAGGAATCCCTCTGTCAGCATCGACCCGTAGCCGACGAACTGTGCATCGGTCTCGCAGGCGATTTGTTTACTACTTGTGCCGCTGCTAACCAGGCAGTGGAATCCGCTGATGGCCCCGCAGGCGACGGTGACGAACAGGAACGGAAGAATCGGCGGCGCGTCGGGCACGTTGAGGTTCACGGCCGGCGCGACGATCGGCACGCCGCCGGGCGTCAGAAACGTGGCCGCGCCGATGCCGCCGACGAGCAGGACCAGTCCCAGCACGAGCAGGTAGCTGTTGATGTAATCGCGCGGCTGGAGCAACAGCCAGACCGGCAGCACGCTGGCGAAGTAGCAATAGACGAACAGCAAGACGGTCCAAGAGACGACGGGCGAGATCGTGAAGCCTGCGATGTCGATCGGCTTGATGACGAAATCGAACGCGGCGAACTCGCCGGCGAGAATAATCGATGCGACCATGATGCCCAACGACAGCAGTGCCGGCCCTTGCGGCCTCCACCCGCGTCGATACACCAACCAGCCGACCCCGACGGCCACCGGCATGGCGATCCACACCGCCAGCACGCTCGAAGAGTACATGGCGAATATGTTGGCGATGACCAGCCCGAAAATGGCGAGCACGATCGTCAGCGCCATGAACAGCAGCAGCAGGAACAGAATCTTCACGCGCGGGTTGATCAGTCGCCCGGCGATTTCGCCGATGGTCTGCCCGCGATTGCGGATGGACACCACCAGCGTGCCCAGGTCGTGAACCGCGCCGAGAAAAACGCTCCCGAAGAGCACCCACAACAACGCCGGCAGCCAGCCCCAGATCACCGCCAGCGCCGGACCGACGATCGGCCCCGTCCCCGCGATGCTCGTGAAGTGGTGGCCGAACAGGATTTCCTTTCGAGTTGGAACATAGTCGTGCCCATCAGCCAGCTCGCGGCTGGGCACCGGAGCGGCCGGATCAAGCTTGAAGAACTTGCGCGACAGCCAGCGCCCGTAAGTGTGATAGGCGATGAGATAGAGTACGAAACTGCCCAGGGCGATGGCGAGTGTGAGCATCGCGGCGATGACTCCGGCCGGCGCCGTTCAATTCGAACGCCGGCGGCCCGAGGATTCTAACCGGTCTGCCACCAGCGTGTAATTTCTCCCGGTTCGGCCAGCAACTCGCCGGACCGCTCGCGCCATGCCTGCACATGGGAGGATTGCAAATGCCGCTCGAGATCGGCCTCGCTCGCCCAGTTCTCGTGAAACAGGAACGCAGCCGGGTCGTCTGCGGAAACATGCAGGTCGTAGTTGATGCAGCCCTTCTCGGCGCGGGTCGGCGCGACGAGGGCCGTCAGTTCCCGGCGAACGAACGCCTCTTTGCCGGGCCGCGCCTTGAAGCGGGCGACGACAGTGAGTCTTGGGGAAGGGGTCGTCATGAGTCGATGCGGTTCAAGTATTACGCAGATGTTTGGCGAGAATCAGCGTTACTCGGCGCTCCCTGACGGTCGCGGCTCGGATCGCGCGGCTCGGATCGATCACGGCTTGAAAAGCGACGGCGGCTTACTTCGCCGTGGCGATCAGTTCGTCCGTCAGCAGGTTGCGGAACTTCTCCTGCGCCAGCACCTGGTCGGTCGGCACCATGGTGATGACGTCCCACGGGCAGACTTGCGCGCAAAGCTTGCAGCCGATGCACACCTGCAAATCAATCGTGCAGACGCCCATGGCATAGCCGGGGTGCCGCGGATCGCGAATTTTGTCGATGCAATCGACCGGGCAGACCGTGACGCAGGCGTCGCAGCCGGTGCAGAGGTCTTCGTCGAGGACGGCAAGTTGCTTGGGAAGTTTCTTGGCCATGGTTTCATGACGGGGCACGGCATCCGCCGACCGCGTCGAATACTCGCAAACATGTGCTCACGCGCTCGACGTGCCGCCGCGCGTTTCTCGAGCGCGGGCAAGCGGCGCTGGTTCAACCACCTGAATGAAAGATAGGGCGGAAGGCCGGACTAGGCAAGGTCACGCGGCAGCTTGGCCGCTTTGCGGGCGATGGAGCGGGCGGCTGTGATCTTGGCGGGCACTCTTGAGCGGCCGGTCATCTTGTCGGATCGGCCACGAACGTCGGAAGGAGCGTCGCCCTCGCCTTGAAGCGCCGCAACGCCGTTGGACCCGTTCGATTTGATGGCCGGCAGTCGAAGCGGGGCGTGATCGGATGGCCTCGGCTCGGCGCCGCGCTCATCGCCCGTCGGTGCATAAAGAGGGGGTTCATCTTCGCAAATGGGCCGCAATCGCGGCGCGGCGGCGATGCGCGCTTCGGCAACGCCGGAGATCAACTCCTCGGTCGTAACGAGAATCGCTCCCTTGGCTTCGACCTGGCGCAGCGCGAGGTCATGGTCATCGCTGCTCCAGTAACCGCAGGCGTCGGAGACAACGACAACGCGATGCTGGCGGGCCATGAGGCCCAGCGTGGCAGCCTTGACGCAGTGTTCAGTCACGACGCCGAACACGGCGAAGTAATTGGTTCGGATGGTGTTAACGAGCCGGTCGGCTTTGGGATTGGATAGAAAATCGCGGTTGCGCTTTGTGAAGACAAGTTGCTGATATTTGCGGAACGGATCGAGCGGTACGTCGAGGGTGTTGTCGCCGAACAGCACCAGGCGGCGAGCCATCAAGGTGAAGGGCAGCTTGCGCTGGCCGGTCGAATTGTCCACGCAATACGGCGGGAGGCCTTTGATGACTTCGCCTTCCCTGTGAGATTCGAGCGTCGAGAGGATGGGGATCTGCTCTATTCTTCCCCAGTTCATAAGCTTGCGGATGTTGGGAATGATCTCGGCCCGATTGCTCACAGGGAGCGTTCCCCGCGGCAACAGAAAATCCAACTGCGTGTTCATGTCCACCAGAATGCGGTGAAACGGTGGACGACGCGTCAAACTGTTCATCTCCGCCTCCCCTTGCGGACCCGCGAATGCGGACTCGCGAATGCGGACTCGCGCTCCTCGTGACGCAGACGGTCGCGGGCAGGTAAACCGGCGCAGCAGAAACCTTGCAGCTTGAATGCAAGAGTCTAAGATGGGTCGCCTGTTTCCCCTAACCTCGCATGATCCTACCCCCCATTCCGGCAAAAGGCGAGAGGCAACTTCCGTCCAAATCAAGGTTTAATATGATCGGACTGCTCCGGATTTGTTATAAGTCCGTTAAGTGTCTTCTTGCGCATAATCTCTCCATTTCCACATGCCTACACACACCGTTCTCCGCGAAAGCTGTGAAATTCGGAACAAATCTGGCGTCCCGCTGTGCGATAGATAACAGCGCCACATTGCCTCGTTCTTCGAGAAGGGTGGTTCGGTGCCGGCCGGACCTGATCGGACTGATTCGTTGACACGCCCACCGGCAACGGATAAATCTCCGCTGGCCTCGAAAGGAATCACGGATTGACCAGCACATTTCAGAATCTTCGAAGTTGGGCGATTGCTCGGTTTGAAAAAACACGCACTCACTCCCAGGAATCCGCCCGGTGGTTTCTCCTCGTCGGTCTCGTGGCGTCGACGGGTTGCGGCCGAATGGACTGGAATTGGGATCGAAGCTGGTGGAAGGAGCCGCGCCGCGTCGTCCGGCCCAGCACGCCGCCCTCGCCGCAGCCGCAAGGCGATGACATCTCGCAGCAGCGCGAGCCATCGAGGCCGACGGGCACGGCGCTGCCGGCGCTCGCTGACCCGCGCGGGGCCGAGCCGCCGCCGCAGGTTCAGCAGCGCCGCGACCAGGCTCGGACGCAGGGGCTGGGCGCACAGCGGGCGTATTATCAGCTTTATTTTGAAAGCGGCGGCGACGTCTCCGCGGACGACGCGCGGGGTGAATACACATGTCGCGTTGTCGGCGCCTCGGCCCGGGCCGCGGCATCGGCCGTAGAGATGCTCTACGTCCCGGCCGGCCGATCGGGCAGCGAAAAATCCTGCTACTTGCTGTACGAAGACCGCCGCGAACTGGATGCGGCGGTGCGCGCGGCACAGGAGCTGGAGGCCGTTTGGAACCTGCCGGCGGGCGCGCCAGGCGGTGTGTCGGGTGCGCGGATGTTCGGCGCCGCGGTGTCGTCGATGTTGCGCGTGCTAGAGGCCGGCCCGGTCGCGCCGGCGGACACAGTTGATTCGTGCCTGCGTCAGTTGACGTCGGCCTCGTCGTCAGTGGATTGCGATGCGTCGCAGCGATGGGCCTGCGACATTTGGCGGGCGCGGGTGCTGGCGGATCAGCGTTATGACTACGCCGGCTCGCGCGATGCGTGCGAAGCGGCGCTGGGCCGGGCCGAGAGCGGGTCGCTGGAACGGATGACGGCGTTGTGGTGGCTGGCCGATGCGCACCTGATGGGGGGGCGAACCGACGCGGCGACGGGCGCGTGGGAGTCGATCCTGCGCGAGTTCGGAGAAATCGGCGAGCGGTCGCAGATCGTCCGCCGGGCGGAATTGAATCTCGACAAGTTTAGTAAGCGCTGACGGCGACGCCGACCGGCTCGGGTTCGATGACGCCGACCGGATGCGCGCCGAGCGATTCAATCTGCTGGAGGTAATCGGCCAGTTCGTTCTCGGTGAAGCCGAGGAGAAACTCCCGCCGGGCCGTGTGATTGATCTGCATGATGCGGTCAATCAGTTCACGCTTGGACATGATCCGTGAACTCCATAAGCGAAGGACTTCGGCGAGAAGTTTTCGGCTTTTCCTGCGGCGGATGCTTTCGGCCGCAAAGTCGTATCGGCCTGTACCGATGGGCGACTTTAGCACGGTCGGATGAGTTGCGAGTGCGACGACTCGCCGTGCGATCGGCGACTATCCTTTCGCGCGCCTGCGCCGCATAATGCGCGCAATGCACCGGCTCGGTGCGACCCGATCGGGAGGAACGGATGCCGCCGTCGCAGGCCCCGCCAGAACCGCCAAAGACGACCAACGGGGCGGCTGTGCGCCACGCCGTGAAGGATCGCGCGCGGAGTCAGTTTGATTCCTGGGCGCATTCGTACGACCGCTCCATTGTGCAGCGATTGCTGTTCCAGCCCTCTTATCGGATGTTCATGCAGGAGCTGTGGCGCTGGCGACGCGACGACCCGCGCCCCTTCGATGTGCTCGACATCGGCTGCGGTACCGGAACATGGATCGCCATGATCGCCGGGTGCGACCTGCCCGGACGCCGGCTCATCGGACTGGACTACGCCTCGGCGATGTGTCGCATGGCCCAGCAAAAGGCCGAGGCCGTCGGCGACAGTCGCCTGCAATTTGTGCGCGGCGATGCGGAACATCTGCCGTTCGACGATGGATCGTTCGACGTGCTGACGTGCAGCAATTCGTTTCATCACTATCCGCATCAGGCCGCGGCGATCAAGGAAATGCGCCGCGTGCTGCGACCGGGCGGTCGGCTGATGCTCGTGGACGGGTTTCGCGACAACATCGTGGGCTGGGTGCTTTTTGACGTGTTCATCACCCGCGCCGAGAGCACTGCCGACGCGAAAGTGTTTCACGCCCCGTGGAGCCTCATGCGGAAGTATTTCCAGGACGCGGGGTTCCACGACATCGAGCAGCGCAAGGCCGGCGTGCTCGTGCCCATCTTCCTGACCAGCGGCGTGGCGTAATTTGTGACGCAACAGGATGAGTCGAAGGAGCCGATTGCGCGAGCAATCGCCGCACAGGCATCTATTCTCGATCGCTTGCGCGATCGGCTCTTTTTATCGTGAATTCACGGGAACCGTTCCAACGTCGGCCGCGTCTAATCCAGCACACGGCTACAATGCCGCGCACGATGAATTCGATTCAGGAGATCAAACCATGAACGGTTGCCGTCAAGCCGCGTTGTCGCGCCCTGTATTACCTGCAAGCTGTTTCAAAACCCCCTCTCCCTTCCAGGG
>CAZQCF010000021.1:0-68299 GCA_964592235.1 uncultured Planctomycetaceae bacterium | reverse complement strand
GAAAATCCAGTCAAAGCCTCTCACAATGAGATTCCAAGGAACTGCGAACTATACATTCCGCGATAAAGGCGCGAGAATCTGTTGCTTCACTGAGGCAATGCGGCAAAGCGCCAAGCAGGTCCAACCCGGAGATATAATGCTGTGTTATTGTCTCAGCGAAAAGAATGGGGGAGGCCAGCGCTGGGTAGGCGCGGTGGAAGTAATCGGCCCAAGCAACGATAGCACTGAAATACATAAAAAGGACTATCCGGTTCGCTTTGATGTACGACCATTGATATTGCTTGACCTTGAATGTGGCGTTCCCATTTCGGTTCTTGAAGGCAAAGTCGATTTTTACAGATCGCCGCAGGATAAAGGCACGTACAAGGCATTTTTTCGGCGCAGTCTAAACTTGTTTAAGCAGCCAAGCGATGGAAAACTAATTTATGGATTTCTTGAAGAAGCGTCAAATATTCCGGCGGCAAGAACTGTCGCTCAGAAGAAGTTGGCGATGAAACCATATTTAATTGACGAGGTAATGAATGGAGAGAACTCTGTTCCACTGTTGGTGAGTGTTCCAAACTCCGATGTAGTTCCAAACACTGGCGATGATGAATCCAAATTGCAAGACAATGTGATGGCCTTCTGGCATTGTTTCGGTATTCACGCTGGGGAACTCCCCGAAGACATCTTGAAGAGGAAGCAACGCGAAATTGGCTTGACGGGCGGATGGACACTTTGGTCGTTCCAACGTAGGACTTGGCAGGCAATTGAATCGTGGAGAAGTCAGATCCGTAGTCGAATGCCGACCTCGGTACTTGTATTATGTTCTCGAAGTCCGAACGCAATTGATCCTCAAGGGGCACCAATTCGGGCAGAGGGATTTAAGCACAGGGAATGCGAAGATTGGAAACCAATTCCTGACACGATCAACATCCCACATCCATTTGGTGACAAGACGTGTGCTTCTGCGTTCTGTGTATCGCGGATTCTCTCACCATCGGAAGTTGACATACCGTCCAACTTCCGATGGCTCCGCATGACAGGCAATTGGTCCGATGAGCCGATTCCCACGCGAGGCGAGTACCTATTGAAGCCTGGAGAGGGCGTACCCCTAAGACCGATCCACGCAATACTTAAATTGCAGGAGCCCTATGTGGTGGAAATTACAAAGTCAATGTAGGCGCTTCGCGCGGCGCACGCATTATCGCCAGTGTGTCACGCAGACGTTGCGGGAATACCTAGCCAAAGGGTTCGTGCTGAACGACGAGATGCTCAAGTCTTCGCCAAGGGCTATTTCACCCGCAGCGGCATTACGACATAGAACACCGTCCAGAGGATCACCAGTACGGCGCACAGGATGACTGTTGCGGCGATGGTCACGCGGCGGCCGCGGCGCGTGCCTTCGGCGATATCGACGGCGTGGGCGTCGCGCGGAGTTGTCGCGAATGTCAGCCCCCGCAGACGATCATCGGACATCGGCGCACGGGCGAGGCCGACCAGCACGAGCACGGCGGCGCACACGACGAACATCAGAATCGCGAAGTGCAGGAAATTCATCGCCACGAGCCGGTGAATCAGCCCCGAGCCCAGGTCCCATTTCCACGCCGCCTGGCCCAGTTCGAGCACCAGCCGCGCTGACCCCAGTACGAACCCGGTCAGCAGCGACGCCAGCGCGCCGACCCCGTTGAGCCGCTTCACGAACAACCCCAGCAGGAACACGGCCGCGATCGGTGGGCTGATGTAGGCCTGAATCTTCTGCAAGTACTGGTAGATCTGGCTGCCGCCCAGCAGTGCCATCATCGGGACATAGGCGATGGCGATGCCGACCATCACGACCGTGACCGCGCGGCCGACGTTGACCAGTTCGCGCTGCGAGGCGCTAGGCCGGCGGGGGTGGTACAGGTCCATGGTGAAAAGCGTGCCGCAGGAATTGAAACACGCGGCGAGCGACGACATCATCGCGGCGAACAACCCGGCAATGACCAGACCCTTCACGCCGACCGGCAGCAGCGTCGTGAGCATCGGGTAGATCATGTTTGACTTGTCGGGCGCGACGCCGGGAAAGAGCTTCAGGGCAATCATGCCGGGGAAGACGAGCAGAAACATCGGCAGGATTTTGAGAAACCCCGCCAGCAGCGCGCCGCCGCGCGCGTGGTTCACGTCCTTCGCCCCCAGCGCCCGCTGCACGATGTACTGATCGGTGCACCAGTACCAGATGCCGAGGATCGGCAGGCCAAAGATCATGCCGGGCCACGGGTAGGCGTGCCCCAATGGCTTGAGCATGGACCAATGTTCGCTCGGCACGGCTGCGACGACTTCCGACAGGCCGCCGGCTCGATTCAGCCCGGCGAGCGTGAGCACGATCGCGCCGCCGATCAGCACGAAGGCCTGAATCAGCTCGGTGTAGATCACGGCCGCAAGCCCGCCGGCGACGGTATAGACACCCGTAACAATTACCAGCACAAGGCTGGAGGTGTACAGATCCCAGCCGAAGAGCATGTTGAGGAAGAGCGAGCCGGCGTAAAGGGTGACGGAGATCTTGGTGAGGACGTACGAGACAAGACTGATGACGGTGAGGTAAGTGCGGCAGGGCTTGTTGTATCGCCGCTCAAGGAACTCGGGCATGGTGAACACGCCCGCGCGAATGTAGAACGGCACGAAAACCCAGCCGAGCAGCATGCACGCGACGGCCGCGAACAGCTCGAACTGCGCCACGGCGAAACCGCTGGTGTAGCCGTCTCCGGCGAGGCCGACAAAATGTTCGGACGAGATGTTGGCGGCGAAGAGGGCCCCGCCGACGGCGATCCAGCCTGCGTGTCGCCCGGCGAGGAAGTAGCCCGCGGCATCGCGCGATCGCCGCGCGAAGTAGGCCCCGATGCCGAGGACGACCACGAAGTAAAGGACGATGGATGACCAGTCGAGCGTGGAGAGCGATTGGCGTTGAAGTTCGGGCATGGACTGCCTCGGAGTTACGTCACTTGCGGTGCGTTCCCGCGATTGCCATCGCGGGCGGTTCAGGATCCCGACGCGTCGCGCGTCGCCGCGCGGTCAATCGATTCCAACCCGTCGTAGTCGAGCAGATCGTAAAGCTCGCGTCGCGTCTGCATCCGATCGAGCCAGCCGTTTTGATCGCCCGCGCGCTTCAAATCGCCCAGCATGGACGTAATCGCGCCAAACGCCACGCGCAGCGCCGTCTGCGGATAGATCACCATGCGATAGCCCAGCCGCTCCAGCTCGGTCAGCGGCAGCAGCGGCGTTTTGCCGAACTCGGTCATGTTCGCGAGCAGCGGCGCTTTCACGGCTGCCGCGAATCTTGCCAACTCGTCCGCGGTGGCCATCGCCTCGGGAAAGATCGCGTCGGCCCCGGCATCGAGGTACCGCTTCGCACGATCGACCGCATCGTCAAACGATGTGACGCCCCGGGCGTCGGTCCGCGCAATGATGAGAAAATCCTTGTCGCTCCGGGCCGCGCAGGCCGCGCGCAGCTTCTCGGCCATCGCCTGCGCCGGGATCAGCTCCTTGCCGTCCAGATGGCCGCACTTCTTCGGCAGCACCTGGTCCTCGAAATGAATACCCGCGACGCCGGCCGCCTCCATCTCCGTCACGGTGCGTGCGGCGTTCATCGCCTCGCCGAAACCCGTGTCGCCATCGATCACGACCGGCAGCGAGACGGCGGCGCAGATCGTCCGCGCGTGGCGGACGGCCTCGGTCATCGTAATAAGACCGACGTCGGGCAGGCCGTAGACAGCGTTGGAAAGCCCCGCGCCGGAGATGTACACGGCTTCGAAGCCGGCCTTCTCGATCGCGCGGGCGCACAGGGCGTTGAACGCGCCGGGCATTTGAACTGTCTTGGACGCGATCAGGCGGCGAAAAGTGGCGGCTCGTGTGCTGCTCATGGCGGCGATTATCAGCAGGGCGCGTGGAGATAGCAAACGGCGATTGGATGTCCCGTGACTCGTTGGTGACTGGCTGCGCGGAGCGGCATGGCTGCACCGTGACGCCCCGAAGCACGGCCCCGATCATGGGCGGCCCTGCTAAGACTCGCGCGCCTGCCGCGATCAGGGTGTGTACTGCGTCAGGTCGCGCAGACACGTGATCTCAATTCCATCAATTCGCTCCGGGCGAAGGGCCGTGATGCGCCATGCGCCCGCCTCGCGTCGCCAGTCGAGGCGCCACGATCCCACATGAAACTCCCCCACGCCTCCGTCGATGCTCACCGTCGCCCGCGCGCCCAGCCCCATCCGCGCCGTGTCGCCGTCGACGCGGATCGTCGGCGATAGGGACGTATCGTAGATGCGCATCCGCGCCAGGCGGCCGTTGATCAACCGCAACACGTCGTCTCGTGCGAGGCCTTCGCCGTCGTAATCGGCGCTGACGGCCTGCGCGATCGCCGCGGTGTCTTTCTTTTCGACGGCGCGGATAAACTCGCGCAGCGTGTGATCGATCCGCTCGCGATCGGTCTCGACGAGCGATTGCAGCCCGAAAAGCACCGCCATCGCGAGCAGGCCGATCGGCAGGATGCGATGCCGCGCGGAACCTTCCATGCGGCGGCGGATGAACAGCATCGCCGCCAGCGCGAGAAAGCAGAAGACGCAGAGCCGCGCGGGGCTTTCAAGGAACGTGGAAGTCAGGAAATCCATCGTGTCCGTCTGCGTTGCGGTTGTTACGCCGTCACCGGCTCGCAACTCCACGCGGCCCCGGCGGCGATGAGCGACTCGGGCCGCGGCCGCCGCGTCACCAGTCCGTACGCATCGTCCGCGGCGTACCATTGATCGAGCATGGCGTGCCAGCCGTCGGCGTTCGCGACGGCCAGAAAGGCCCGCTTCACCTCGGCATGGCACGGGTGCAGTTCGCTGTACCGCACGCCGAACTTCCGCAGGAGCGGCGCGGCCAATTTTTCGCCGTAGTGTTCTACCATCAGGGCGTAGTGGCGCTGCAGTGCGGCCCGTTGCTGCAAGATGGTCGGCGGCGGCGGCAGGTCGCGCCCGGCCGCCAGCGCGCGGACTTCGTTGAAGATGAACGGATTGCCGATCGCGCCGCGGGCGATGGAGCAACCATCGACGCCCGTCTCCTGCAACATGCGAACGCAATCGGCCGCGCTGAACAAGTCGCCGCTGCCCAGAATCGCCCGATCGCCGACGTGCCGCTTCACGCGCGCGAGGAACGTCCAATTACTGGGTCCGACGTATCGCTGCCGCACCGTGCGGCCGTGGACTGTGACCGCGGCAAGACCGATCTCAAACGCCGCATCCAGCACGGCGTAGAAATTCCGCTCGCTCTCGGACGAGTCGTCCATGCCGCGGCGCATCTTTACCGTGACCGGAACGCGGTTCCCCACCGCGTCGTACACCCGGCGCAAAATATCAATCGCCGTATCCGGCGCGGACAGCAGGAACCCTCCGCGACAACGGCCGAGCACCTTTTTCACCGGGCAGCCGAAGTTGATGTCGATCACGTCGTAGCCGGTCTCGACCAGGGCGTGAGCCGCTTGCGCGAACTGCTCCGGCTCGCTGCCCATGAGCTGCCCGGCGACCGGGTGGTCGGTTTCGGGGACCGCGAGCATCCGGCGCATCTTCTTGCCGCCGGTGTTCACGAGCTTGTCGAGCACGACCTCATTGAGCGTGTACGGGCAGCCATATTCGCGCGCGAGCAGGCGCATGGGAGCGTCGCTGTAGCCGGACAGCGCGGCTTGCACAAAGGGAGCGTCGAGGGTGATCGGGCCGATTCGCAGCATGGGATCGATCAACAATTACTTTTTTGTCGCCTTGGTGACAAACTCGATGATGGCATCCATGATTTCGCCGCTGCGACGGTAGTCGGGCGCGAACAGGTTCGTGCCGTGGCGCTCGCGCCCGCCGGGGAACATGCCGCCGACTGCCTTCTCGCCTGATGCCTGGATGAGTTTGGTCACGGCGGCGTATTCGCCCTCGGGCGCGATCAGCAGCGCGTCGCGCGGCATGAGCTTCTCGATGTGTGTGAGCGAATCGACGCCGAAGTAGTTCGTGCCCGGCGAGAGACACACCACCGCCTTCACGTCTTTGTCCTTCGCGCCGTACTGAATCGAAATGCTGCACCCGATGCTCGCGCCGATGCATGCGACGCGTGTTGTATCGCACTCCGGCCGCCCGGCCAGCCATTTCTTGGCGGCCTCGCAATCCTTCCACGCATCGGCGAAGAGCGATTCGTCGCGGTCGGCGTACTGGCGGGCAAGTTTGCTGTCGGCCCCGCCGCTGCTGCCGCCCTTGCCGCGGATGTCGTAGGCGAGAACGGCGAATCCCGCCTCGTGCAGCTTCGGCACGATCGGCGCCCAACTCGTGCGGTCGGCGGGGTACATGTGAATGAGGATGGCGACCGGGTGCTTGCCCGCCGTGTGGGAATCGGCATCTGTTGCGGCATTCGCACCGGCCTTGTCGGCTGCTTTCACGTCGGCAGGCTTGGCCTTTGACGAGCCACTCGCGGCTTTGGGTGCGTAGTAATCCGCCTCGATCGTGACGTCGTCGGTGGTCTTGAATGAGACCGTTTGCGATTTCGGCATGCCGCCCAGGAGCAGCAGCCCCAGCGTGAGGGGGAGCGTGAAGATGGACATGGCAATCTCCCGTCAGAGAATGAACTTGCTAAGGTCTTCGTCCTTGACAATTTCGGCGAGCCGTTTGCGCACGAACGCGCCGTCGATGGAGACGGACTTCCCGCTCATCTCCGGCGCATCGAACGAAAGCTCCTCGACGACCTTCTCCATGATCGTCTGCAATCGCCGCGCGCCGATGTTTTCGGTGCGCTGGTTGACGGTGCTGGCGACGGCGGCGATTTCGTCGATGGCGTCGTCGGTGAACTTGAGTGTAAGACTCTCGGTGCCCAGCAAGGCGACCTGCTGCTTCGTGAGCGCGTTCTGCGGCTCGCGCAGGATACGCACGAAATCCGCCTGCGTCAGCTCGTCCAGCTCGACGCGGATCGGCAGCCGGCCCTGCAACTCGGGCATCAGATCGCTGGGTTTGGCCGTGTGAAACGCGCCGGCCGCGACGAAAAGAATGTGATCGGTCTTCACCGGGCCGTGTCGCGTGTTGACGGTCGAGCCTTCGACGATCGGCAGCAGATCGCGCTGGACGCCCTGCCGGCTCACATCGGGGCCGTGACCGTTGCGCCCGCCGCACAGCTTGTCCAGTTCGTCAATGAAGACGATCCCGGAGTTCTCGGTGCGCTGCACGGCCATCTCGATGACTTTGTCGCGGTCGATGAGTTTGTCGCATTCCTGTTGAAACAGGATCGCCCGCGCTTCGCGGATCGGAACGCGGCGGTCCTTCTGCTGCGACGGCATCAGCCGGTCGAGCATGTCCTGAAACTCGGGGCCGATCTGGTCGGGTCCGAGCGTCGTGGCGAACATGCCCATCGGCGGTGTTTTCTTCTCGACCCGCAGCTCGATGGATCGCTCCTCCAGCTCGCCGTTGCGAAGCTGCGCGCGGAGCTTGTCCCGTGTGCGCTGGCGGCGCGCCTCGGCATCGTCGTCCGTCGCGGCCGAATCGCCCGAGGGGTCGGGCAGCAGTTCATCCAGCAGGCGCTCCTCCACCTGGGCCTGCGCCTGCTCGCGCACGACTTCGGACTGCTCCTTCTGCACCATGGCGATGGCCAGTTCGAGCAGATCACGAATCATGCTCTCGACATCGCGACCGACGTAGCCCACTTCGGTGAATTTGGTCGCTTCGACCTTGATGAACGGCGCGTTGACCAGCGCCGCCATGCGCCGGGCGATTTCAGTCTTGCCCACGCCCGTCGGGCCGATCATGAGAATGTTCATCGGCGCGACTTCCTGGCGCATCGCATCGGGCAATTGCAGACGCCGCCAGCGATTGCGCACGGCGACGGCGATGGCCCGCTTCGCGGCCGCTTGTCCAATGATGAACTTATCCAGCGCGGCCACGATGGCGCGGGGGGTCAGATCGTGCATGAGTGCGGTCTTCCTGGAGTGGCGGCTCGCAGCCGTCACGCGTGAACGCCTGGTGAAATTTCGCGAAGCATTGTAGTCGAAACGGGGGGATTTCGCAGCCGCGCTTACGTCGCGCTGTCAGGTCGGCATTCGGTGTGTTCGATGTCGATGATCTTGCCGATCCGCGCCTCGTGCCGACCGCCTTCAAACGGCGTTTTCAGGTAGACCTCGACGATGCGACGCATGAGCGCGTCACCGACGAGATCGGCCGGCAGACAAAGGACATTCGCGTTGTTGTGGCGGCGCGCCATTTCGGCCGTCAGCTCGTCGTGGCAGAGGGCGGCGCGGATGCCGTGAATCTTGTTCGCCGTGACGGACATGCCAATGCCCGTGCCGCAGAAGAGGATGCCGAAATCGCACTGGCCCGACTTGACAGCGCGGGCGGCGGCGGCGGCCGGGTCGGGATAGTCCATCGACTTCGTCGAATCCGTCCCGAAATCGACAACAGTATGACCCAGTTCCTCGAGAACAGGCTTGATGTGGCTCTTGGCGGTGAAGCCGCGATGGTCGGCTCCCAGGGCAATCTTCATAGCGGTACCTCTTCCAGGCGCCGTCGCAGCGCCAACGTGATTCTATCCGCGACACGCTCGTATTCGTCAAGCGAGCTGCCGGCCGGATCGCTAATGTCCGATTCCTCATCGAGTGGCCGAGCACGCCTTCCATCGGTCGGGCTGATCGAGTGCAACACGTCGATGTGATGGCGGCCCATCGTGAAAATGTAGTCGGCCGAATGGATCAGTTCCGGGTCGACCGTCCGCGCGGCGTGATTCATCAGGTCGAACCCGCGCCGTCGCCCCACCTCCACGGCCTCGCGCGAGGCGCCGCCGCCGCCGAAGGCCATCGTACCCGCGGAACGGATGTGAATCCCCCGGCGCGACAGATCGCCGACGGCGCAACCGAGCTTCTCGGCGACCATTTTTTTGAACAACCCCTCGGCCATCGGTGACCGGCACGTGTTGCCCGTGCAGACGAAAAGAACATTCAGATTGGCCAGACGCCTGATCGATCGCTCGTCGAGGACGCCGGCGCGAATCAGACGGTAGCCGTCCCCATTCACGGCTACGATCGACGACGGCTTCCTGTAACGCGTGGGGCCCCCATCGAGGATCACGTCAACCACCTGCCCGATCTGGCGCAGCGTCGAATCGGCGTCGGTCGGCGCGGGTTGGCCGGGCGCGTTGGCGCCGGTGGCGACGATCGGGGCGGACGCCGCGCCGATCAGCTCGGTGGCGATGGGATGGTCGGGGCATCGCAGGCCGACGTTTCCGCCGCCGAAGATGGACGCGCGACCGGCCGGTCCTAGACCAGCGTATATTTTTGCGTGGCTCGGATCAGGCACCTGGAAGACCAGCGTCAGCGGACCAGGCCAGGCCTTTTTCATCAGGCGGCGGCCCAACGACGAGAGGCATGGAACAAACGCGCCGCTGTCCTCGCCGCGCGCGACGTGAACCGTGTACGGCTGATCCGTGGAATCGTGCCGCGCGGCGCGGAGCCGTCGAATTGCATCGTCGTTCGCGGCACTGGCCGCGACGCCGTAGACCGTCTCGGTCGGGAAGGCGACGAGCGCGCCCTCGGCGAGCGCCCAGGCGGCGCGCTGAACCGCCGCATGCGGGTCCCCCTCGGACGAAAGCGAGATCAACTCGGCGGCCATGTGATCGAGAATCTCCCGTCGGATTATGCGAACGCACCGCGGCGCTGTCAAGAAACGGCAACAACGCATTCGCGCGGCGTCGACTATAATGCGCCCCGCGCGCCGATCCGCGCGGCGATGCCATGATCTACCTCGACAACAATTCGACGACACGTGTCGACGCGGCCGTGCTCGCGGCCATGGAGCCGTTCTGGCGCGAGCAGTACGGCAACGCATCCAGCCTACACACGATGGGTCAGGCGGCGCGGCACGCGATCGAGACCGCGCGCGAACACGTCGCCGCGCTGGTCGGCGCGAAGCCGCGCGAAATCATCTTCACCAGCGGCGGCACCGAGGCCGACAACCTCGCCATCCTTGGCACGCTTGGCGCCACCGCGAAGCGCCACGTTGTCACCACGGCCGTCGAGCACGTCGCCGTGCACAGCCTCTGCGAGCGGCTCGCGACGCAGGGCTATCGCGTCACGTTTCTGCCGGTGGATTCACTCGGCCAGCTGGACCCGGCGGCGATGGATGCCGCGATCGGCGATGACACGGCGCTGGTCAGCGTGATGCACGCCAATAATGAGACAGGTGTAATATTCCCAATCGAGGACGTGGCTCGGCGCTGCGCGGCGAGCGGCGTGCCGCTTCACGTCGACGCCGTGCAGACGGCCGGCAAGCTGCCGATCGACGTGGCGGCGTTGGGGGCGAACCTGTTGAGCCTGTCGGCGCACAAGTTTCACGGGCCCAAGGGCGCGGGCGCCTTGTACGTCGGCCGCGGCGTACGGCTGCGAAACTGTCAAGTCGGTGGGCACCAGGAGCGCGATCTGCGCCCGGGCACGGAGAACGTCGCCGCGATTGTCGGAATGGGTGAAGCGGCACGTCTGGCACGCGAGCGAATCACCGCCGGCGCGATGCAATGCGTGGCCGAACTTCGCGATCGACTGGAAGCCGGCATCCTCGCGTCGGTCAACTTCGCGCGGGTGATCGGCGATCGCGCGAATCGCACCTGTAACACGACCACGATCGGCTTCACAGCGCTGGAGGCCGAAGCGGTCCTGATCGCGTTGAGCGAGCAAGGGGTGTGCGCGTCGAGCGGCGCGGCGTGCAGCAGCGGCTCGCTGGAACCGTCGCACGTCCTGAAAGCCATGGGCATCGACGAGCGCGTCGCCCACGGCGCCGTCCGGTTCAGCCTGTCGCATGAGACGACGCGCGACGAGATCGACCGCGCGATCGAGATCATCACGGGTGTCACGAAGCAACTGGCCGCTCTGGGTGGGGGGGCCTAGGCGAGCGTCATGGATGCAGGAATGGTCGCCAGGGGCCGCGGCCGTGCCACCCGCATGCTGGTTGTGCTGTCAACGACGTGCGGCGTGCCGGCCATTCGGCAAGTCGGTGCGAGCCGGAACGCAAGATTCCGGCCCGCGTTGCCGCTCCGCGACTTACGGGAAGATGCCGCGCTCGCGGTAGACCTTTTCCAGCCGTGACAGCGCCACGACATACGCCGCCGTGCGCCAGTCGGTGTTCAACTCCTTCGCCTTCGCGCGGACCTGCTCATACGCCGCGAGAATTTTGCGGCGAAGCTGTGTGTCTACTTGCTCCAGGTCCCACGTCTCGCGCCGCTTGTTCTGCAGCCATTCAAAGTAGCTCACGATCACGCCGCCCGCGTTGGCCAGGATATCCGGCAACACCTCGATGCCGCGGCTGCGAAGCACAGCGTCGCCCTCCGGCGTCGTCGGGCCGTTCGCCCCTTCGGCCACGAGTTTCACTTTGAGCCACTGCGCCGTCTCGGCGGTGATCTGGTTCTCCATCGCCGCCGGAACGAAAATATCCGCGTGCGTCCGCATGAACATGATGTGATCGGCCCAGTTCCCTCCGGGGAACCGCGACACGCCGCCGTGCGACCGGGCGTATTCCAGCAACTGATCCACGTCCATGCCGTCCGGGTTGCTGACCGCACCGGTCACGTCCTCGACGGCGACCAGGCGCGCGCCCAACGCGCACAGCAGCCGCGCCGCCCACGAGCCGACGTTGCCGAACCCCTGCACGATCACGCGCGCCCCGCGAAGCGAGAAGCCGTGATCTTCACACAAGCATTGCACGACGTTCACCAGTCCCTGGCCGGTCGCCTTGTCGCGGCCGAGGCTGCCGCCCGATTCGATCGGCTTGCCCGTCACGACATGCATGCAGTTCTGCCGTTCATGCGGCGAGACGGTGGACAGGTACGTGTCCATGATCCACGCCATGATCTGCGCGTTGGTGTTCACGTCCGGCGCGGGGATGTCGTACTCCGGGCCGATGTTCTCGCCCAGGGCAAACGCGAACCGCCGCGTGATGCGCTCGCGCTCCGCGAGCGAGTAGCGCGACGGGTCGATCTGGATCCCGCCCTTTGCCCCGCCAAACGGGACACCGACCACGGCGCACTTCCAGGTCATCCACGCCGCCAGCGCGCGCACTTCGTCAATGTTCACGTCCGGGTGATAGCGCAGCCCGCCCTTGAACGGGCCGAGCGTGTCATTGTGCTGGACGCGATAGCCCGTGAAGACCTCAACCTCTCCGTTGTCCATGCGCACGGGGAAGTTCACGACGATCTCGTTCTTCGTCCGCGCGAGAATCTTCCGCACGCTGCGGTCCAGCTCCATCAGATCCGCCGCCGCGTTGAGCTGATACAGCACGTTGTCGTATAAGCCGCGCGCCGGCTTTGCGGCGCTCGATTGCGCGGTGGGAACGCGATCCACCGTCGGTGAGGTCGCAGCCGGTTGCGGGGCAAGCGTTGTTTCACTCGTGATCATGGGACGACTCCTTCCTTTCTACGACGGCTGGCTGGTTTTCTTGAACTTGCTCTACATTTCAGCAGTTGATCCTGGCTGCGAAGCGCCTCTTTACGCATACTCCTCGCACCGCCAGACGCCTCCTGCCGGCCGGGGAAAATCGCAGCTTGCGTTGTGCACGCACGTTGCGCACAGCCCGCGAACAACCGGCACCTGGTCCGCCGCTCCGGTCGCGCGGGCGACCAGAACGCCGGGCAGTTGCATGGCTGCTGCTTCGGTGTACTCATCCACACCGTTGCACGCATCGCTTGCCCGTCCGAGCGCGAACGGCGCGAAGCACGCGGCGTCTTGGCGCGCAAGTCCACCGGGAAGCTGGCACGGGCTGGCCACGTCACCGTCTTCCGACTCGATGATTTCGCTCGTGGTGCGCCGCGCGACGGGCGCCGCCGGGGCGAGATGTTCCGCATTGGTCGGCGAAACAAGCAACCCCGGCAGATTCACGGCCGCCGTCCACTCGTATTCGTCGCTTTCGATAAGATTCGTTGGAACACGCGGAATGTCTCGCGCGATGGGCGCTTCCATTGCCTCGTCATGCACGAATCGATCACGCGGGAGTCGCTCGCCGCTCCACACCTGTGACTTGCGATGGTTCTTGATCGTCTTCATAAATCACCTCGCGGTTTGCTGTTCGGCCAAGGCCGTTGGTTGTCTATCCCGCGAAGGACTTATGCATGTGGCGTGCCGTTGTAATGGCAGGACGCATCCGCGTGGAAGCGACGGAAATGAAGGATGGAAGGCTTGCAGCGCGGGGTGAATTGCCCCGGCGGGGAGAAACGCCCCGGCGCCGTGACCCGGGGGGGGGCCGGTCAGTCCGAGTCAGAGGAATCGATGATCGAATCCTTGAGCTTTTCGCGAAGTGTCTTGCGATCGATCCCGAGAATGCCCGCGGCGCGGGTCTTGTTGCCGCCGACACTCTCCAGCACACGCTGAATGTGCTCGCGCTCCACTTCGGCCAGCGTGCGGTTCAGCCCCGATCCGCGAAGCGAAGTAAATCGCATTAATTCCGGTAGGTCCGCCACGTCGATCGTGTCGCCATCGCTCATCACGACCAGTCGCTGGACAACGTTCTGCAGCTCGCGTACGTTGCCCGGCCAATGATACGCGCGCAGCGACGCCAGCGCTCGATCAGTGAACGACGGCGCCGCGCGGCCGGCCTCGGCCGCGTAGCGCGCCGCGAAATGGCCGATCAGCAGCAGGATGTCGTCCCCACGTTCGCGCAGCGGCGGGATGCGGATCGGAATCACGTTCAACCGGAAGAACAAGTCCTCGCGGAACTGCCCCTTGCGCACGAGATCGGCGAGGTCCTTGTTGGTCGCCGCGATGATGCGCACGTCAACCTGCTGCGAGCGCGATGCACCGACCATGCAGACCTGCTTGTCATTCAGCGCACGCAGCAGCTTCACCTGCATCGCCGGGCTGGTCTCGCTGATCTCGTCGAGGAAGATCGTGCCGCCGTCGGCCGTCTGGAAGAACCCGGCACGCGATTGCACCGCGCCGGTGAAGGCGCCTTTCAGATGACCAAAAAGCTCGCTCTCCAGCAGGGTTTCGGGAATGCCGCCGCAATTCACCGGCACGAACGGAGCCGCCGCGCGCTCGCTGCAATAGTGAATGTCCCGCGCGACCAGCTCCTTGCCGGTTCCGCTCTCCCCGGTAATCAGCACGGTTGCCAGACTCTGCGCCGCCTTGCGAATGGTGTGCGCCACCGCGCGCATCGCCTCGGACGCACCGAGAATTCCCGAGGGCGAATCGGTCGGTTCATCGTCGGAGATCGCCCTGCCGGCCCGCCGGCGTTGCAAGCCTTCCAGCGCCCGCTGCACGGCCGCCCGCAGCTCGTCATCGGTGAAGGGTTTGGCGAGGTAATCCTCGGCGCCGCCGCGGATCGCATCGACCGCGCCGGCGACGGTCGGGTAGCCCGTGATCATCAGCGTCTGCGTGTCGCGGTGGTTCTCGCGCACGTAGTGAATCAAATCCAGACCTGTTGCGCGCGGCATCTTCATGTCGGTCACGACGAGATCCATCGTCGTCTGATCCAGCACGCCGACCGCCTCGGCCACGCTCGACGCCGTGAAGACCTGGTACCCCGCCGACTCAAGATTGCGGCGGATGATCTCGACCGTCGGCGCCGAATCATCGACCACGAGGATGCGAAATGGATCGGCTGTCGGAGTCATGCGGTGTCGGTCGCTCCCATGGTTGTGCCCGGCGCGCGTGGGAGTTGGATGGCGAAGCGCGATCCACGCCCGACGGCGCTTTCCACGTGAATCGTACCGCCGTGCACGGAGACAATCCCCAGCACGACCGACAGCCCCAGCCCCGTTCCCTCGCCGACATCCTTCGTCGTAAAAAACGGAGTGAAGAGCCGCCGCTGCGTCGCCTCATCCATGCCGGCGCCGGTGTCGGCGACCGTAAGATGGACGGCATCCGCGGCCTGGTGTGTTCCGATTGTCAGTACGCCGCCCTGCGGCATCGCCTGGATCGCGTTCACCGTGAGGTTCACGACGACCTGCGTCAGCTCCGACGAGACGCCTACCACCGGCATCGGATCGTTCGCGAGCTTCAGTTGCAGCTCGATGCCGCTTTGCCGGCACCGCGCTTCGAGAAAATACAGGCTCTGGTGGATCACTTCATTCAGGTCCAGCCGCATACGCGAGGCGTCGCTCTGACGCGAAAACAGGAGAAGCTTCTTCACGATCTCCCGGCCGTGCAGCGCCGCGCGCACGATCTGCCCCACGTCGCGCCTCGCGGCGTCCGACAGCGTCGCATCTTTCTCGACCAGTTGCGCAAAGCCCATGATGTTGCCCAGCGGCTCGTTCAGCTCGTGCGCCACGCCCGCCGCCAGTTGCCCGATCGTCGCCAGCCGATCCGCGTGCCGCAACTGCTCCGCCAGCGACGCTTTGGCCGCCGCCGAATCGCTTCGCTCCACCAGCAGACCGATTTCATGCGCCACGCTTCGGAGCAGATCGTGCTCCTCGCGCAGGAAAGCGCCACCCGCAAGCTCCGGATGGTCCGCCGTGTACCACACGGAAAGCGTTCCGCGCCGGCTGCCCGCGGCGCGGATGTCCGTGATCAGAATGCGTTCGGTCGGGGCCGCGCCCCGCGCGTCGAAGATCGTGTTGTCCACTTGAATCCGCGCGTCGGCCAGTTCGGGGAACTGCATCGCCCGTGGCAGCAATCCGACGATCGCGCGCAGCACCGCATCGAGCGATTCGCCGTGCTTCTGAATCTCCTGTGCTACGCCATGCAGACAGGTCAGTTCCTTGATCCGCTCGCGCAAACGGAACTGCGCCCGCCGGTTGATCACGGCTCGCGCGATCGTATCCGCCAGCTGCTCATACAACTCCAACTCCGCCTGTGGGATCTGCCCCTCCTCGCGCGCCATCAGCGCCAGCAATCCCGCGAAGCCTGAATCATCTTGCAACCGTAGAAGTAAGACGGTGCCGCACGTCGGATCGTGTGCCAGCGAACCGAATGCCGGGTCGCGCGAAGCGGCGGCCACCAACTTGCCGCGCGACGCAGCATCATTCAGCAGGACCGAGCGTGCGACCGTTTGGCCGGCCGGCGGATCGGACAAGACGGCCATCAGCGACGTAATACGCTGCGAGAGCGGCATGATCGTTCGCGAGGACTTCCCGTCGGCGCGCTGGGGATCGGATGATCCGGCGGCCGGCAGGAGTTCGAACCGTGATTCCGCGGATTCAACTCCGTCGCCGCGAGTTTGAAGCGACGATCGCCACGTGTAGTCGTGATCGACGTCGGGCATCCACCACTGGGCCGCGCGGCATCGCGCGAATGCCAGCAACGGCCCCGTGACCTGCGACAGAAATGCCAACCGTCCCGCGCCGCGTGTCCCCGCCAGCGCGATGCGCTGCGCCAGAGACCAGAACTCCGAAACACGTCGATCGTGGTCCGCGCGCCCGGGTGCCTGTGTCTGCGGAGGGTCCATAAATACATCATAGCCGGGATTCCTGGTGTACCGGATGAAGTCCAGGGGCTTGCTCTCATTTGCCGATGATGCCCGGCGCAGGCCCTCGAGTGTTGTACCTGCCGGAAAATCCCTTACGCTCGTGTACGTCTGGAATCAGCCATGAAACATGACGCCGCCATCCTCTCTGCCATCGGCAACACCTCGCTCGTACCGCTGCGCCGCGTCGTCCCCGAAGGCGCCGCGCGAATCTCCGTTAAGCTTGAATGGGAGAATCCCACCGGCAGCATGAAGGACCGCGTCGCTCTCGCCATGATCGACGCGGCCCAGCGCGACGGCCGGCTGAAACCCGGCGGAACGGTCGTCGAGTACACCGGCGGCAGCACCGGCACGTCGCTCGCACTAGTCTGCGCCGCGCGTGGCTATCGCCTTCGCCTGGTCACTTCCAACGCCTTCAGTGCCGAGAAACGGGCGCACATGGCTGCCCTGGGCGCGGAGATCGCCCTCGTCCACAGCGAAGGCGGCTTGAGTACCAGGCAGCTCTTTAACGACATGATCGCCGCCGCGCACGAGATCAGCCGCGAGCCGAACACCTTCTGGACCGACCAGCTTAACAACACCGACAGCCCCGCGGGCTATCACGGCCTCGCCGAGGAAATCTGGTCGCAGACCGGCGGGCAGGTCGACGGCTTCGTGCAGGCCGTCGGCACCGGCGCGTCGTCGCGCGGGGTGGTCACGATCCTGCGGCGGCGCAACCCGAAATTGCAATTTGTCGCTGTCGAGCCGGCCGAGTCTGCGGTGCTGTCCGGTTGCCAGCCCGGCGCGCACACGATCGAAGGCATCGGCATCGGCCGCCCGCCGCCGCTGTGGGACCCGTCGCTCACCGACCGCGTTGAGCCGGTGAGCAGCGCCGAGGCAAAGGCAATGGCCCGCCGCCTCGCGCGGGACGAGGGCCTCTGTGCCGGCACGTCGTCGGGCGCAAACGTCGTCGCTGCGCTGCGTGTGGCACAATCGCTTGGCCCGACCGCGCACGTCGTCACGCTGATGATCGACTCGGGCCTGAAGTATATGAGTACGGATGTATATAAATTATAATTCGCACGACTCTGACTGTGCGATGAGCGAATTCACGAAGTCGCCAGTCTCGCGAGGGCGGGAATCCAGGTTGCAGATCGGGTCATGACGTTGAGACAAAGGTCTTCTCCTCGTCAGCTTCGACGAGCCGATGACCCACTCGACTCTCCCCGCCGCGCCACGTTGGCGGTCAAGGCATTGCTGGCCGTGCTACGGCGTCAGCAAAACGTCAACAAACCCTTGAACGTCAAGACCGTCCTGGCTTCCATCGCCGTTCATGTCCGCCAGGGTGATGTCACATCCGGCGTAAACATCGAGCATCGCATCGACGAAGTACGGAATATCAAATACGTCGATGAACGTGTCGCAGTTCACATCTCCCTTCGCGTACGCGCAAGGATTGGGCGAGCATGGTGTATCCACGGCCCAGGAAAGGCCCTTTGCGTTCGTGCAGTCTGCTTCAGTGAGTTGCGCACACCCGCCATCCTGCAGGCAACAGGCGCCCGCCGGCGCGGGGCAGTCCGCGATACTCAATCTGAAGTTCAATACCTCATTGGCTCCCTGGGGCAACCGGTCAATCATGAGATAGTACGTACCGGGCGCCAGCGACTGATGGGTGATTGTCGCAACGGTTCCCGTGGCTGTCGCAAACGCGAGACAGGATGCCCCCGGCGGGCACGCGGTGTCCAGCACGACGCCAATGGAATGATCGATCGGCGTCGCGCCGGAGACGGTGATATCGACGCAGCGCGGAGCCGTGATCGAAATCTGGTAGAGAATGTCATCGCCCGTGTCGTAGGCACCAAGGCAGGTTGCCGAATAATCCTCTTGCTTGTCTGCCGTCGTATTGATGTCTTCGAAGGGGATGGCAGTGACAAGAAACGGAAACTCGCAATCCTTCCCGGGGATGTCATCCGACGGGGAACAGGGCGGATTCAGTTGCCCGCAGGTCAGGCCCACGCTCCACACGTCGCCGGGATTCTGGCAATTCACCTCCAGGACATTGCTCGTGCAGACGGTCGTGAGGGTGTTGCAGCAGGCGCCAGTCGGCGCTCCGCCGCAGTCTGTGATGTTAAGCGTGAAGTCGAGGCTGTCATTTCCCTGGGGCCACCGGTCGATCATCAGGTAATACGTGCCCGGCGGCAGCGTTAGATTGCTGATGGTCGCCACGTTGCCCTGGCTCGTTCCCTGTGCGATGCATGCGGCGCCTGGCGGGCAGGTGCTGTCCAGCGCCACGCCGATCCAGTTGTCCTGCGGCGTCGCGCCGGTCACGGTGATGTCGACGCATTGCGTGGCGGTGACGGTCAGCTCGTAAACGATGTCACGGCCATTGTCGTAGTTAACAAGACAGGTGTCTGTATAGTCGTTGATCTTGTCGCTCGTCGTGTTCACATCCGCAAACGGCAAGGACGTGACGGGAACCGGATTCGCGCAGTTCGTCCCCGTCGGCGGCGCGGTGGTGGGGCATGGGGGGCTCAACTGATCACAGGCCAGACCAACGCTCCAGGTTTGTCCCGGCCCCTGACAGGCAGCTTGCAAGACATCATTCGTGCAGGTCGGCGTCGCCCCACTGGTATCACAGCAGGCGCCCCTCGGCTCGCCGCACACAAAACTCTGCCCCTGAATGAAGACATTCGAGTCAAGCACCTGATCCCCCGCGTCCGCGATGGCCAGCTTGATGTGATTCAATCCGGGGTTCAAGACTCCCGTCGCCGTCAGCACGACCGTCAGGCCGTCCATCTCCGTATCACGCACGCCCACACAGGGGAACGTACCCGGCGGGATATCGGCGCAGCGATTATTGACAAACAAGTTGCAATAGCTGCCGGCCGGCGGGTTGAACGGGTTTCCGCAGTTTAGGTTATTGATGCTGACCGGCGTCCCCGCGCTGCCGGGAATGAGCGCGATGTTCGTGCCGTTGAGGAAGAATCCAAACACGTCGTTAAACGCCGTATTGACCCATTCGTTGTACTCTTCCGACGTGAACACGTACTGGAACTGGATGACCTGCGTGCCGGTGCACGTGAAATCAAACTCCAACACGGCGGCATCGAACGTCGTGTAACCGGGAATCAATCCCGTCAGATCGGGGTCGCCGATCCCCGCGTTGACGCCGCTGACGGAGTCCTGCGTGTTCGGCCCGGGCACAAACGCGATGTTCCCGCTGCTCAACATGATGCCGCTGGGAAAGCCGACAATGCCCGTGCCGCCGCTGAACGTTCCGGCCGAGACGTTCGCGCCGGTAAACGTCACATTGGATACGGTGACACCCGGTCCGAGCAGCGCGGTCACAAGATCCGTGGGCGTAAGTCCCGAAGCGAGGTCCTGCGTGCCCAGCGCGCGCGGCATGGCATCGGTGGGCGGGCGCCAGTTGTTCCCGCCTGGCAGAATCTGCGGTCGTTCGCGTGGGGCCGACCTCACCGAGGTCGGCGCGAGCAGCATGCACAAAAACGCGATCGAGGCGAACGCGGTGATAATGCGAAACGGCGTGGATGGATGAAGGCGATTAGTGCTGGCACCGCCGCGCGGCGCTGACTCGTGAGGTGACATGGATTCCTCGTTTCAATAGCGAAGGCACCCTTGGATCATTGACGCTGGGCGGATTCTGTCCCCCTGAATGTGCAAACTGCGATGATCGCCGGCACGACGCCGACGCGCAGTGATGAAGATGAGATTATGAGTCGAAGGAAGGGGTGACGAGGTATCTATACGGATACGTATGCTTCAGGGCGGATACGAGTGCTTCACGTAACGGCACGACGAGGTTTGGTGCCACGCCGGCGCTGGCCCGGGGGTGCCGCGCGCCGCCGGGATGGAGTCTCGATCGGCTCCGGGCAGTTTCGGCAGGAATGCCAGAGATTGAGAATCAATTCCGCTTTGTCTGCCGTATTCGTCTTTCGGTGGAGATTGCGCAAGTGCCGCCGGACCGCCGACGCCGAGATGCCGAGCGTCGCGGCGATCAGTGAGTTCTTCTGGCCGCAGCAGCAGAGCGTGAGCACCTCGCGCTCGCGCCGGGTCAGGCGCCGGCATTGGGCAAGGAGCTTGATCGCGCGATCCGCCTGCGGAGGAAGGCAGGAGTCCGCATTCCGTTTTGTGATGGAACGGCCCTGGCGCGCGGGATTCTCCGGGCACGCAGCACAGACACCGCCGAACTCGGTGCAACCACAAGTCACCCTGGCGGTTGTCGTCATTTCAAGTCTGCGAATTGAAATCGGCCCGCTCATGACAGGCCGGTCAGTCTTGCGGCGCTCAACAACCCACTCGACACCGATCAACCGGAGAGGGAGGGATTCGAACCCCCGGTACAGTTTCCCGTACTGCGGTTTTCAAGACCGCCGCCTTAAGCCACTCGGCCACCTCTCCATTTTCAAGCCATGAGCCTTCAGCCTAGCGCCATGAGCCAAACCCGATTCAGTCATGAGCTCCTGGCCAACAGCCGTCAGCCAATCCTAATCAGCCTTGAGCCGCGAGCCAGTCTAGTATAGCTGTTAGCTCCAAGCCGTTAGCTAATCTGGTGCGTCGAGGACGCACCCTGCGTTCGCTCACTTCGCCATTCGCACTTCGCGTTTTGGCGTTTCAACGTTTTGGCGTTTCCCCACACGCCGCACGAATCTCCTTCAAGCTCTCCGGCGGCCGCGGATGCTGAAACATCCCCGACGAGACCACCAGGATATCCGCCCCCGCCTCGACCAGCCGCCGGGCGTTATTTGCCTTCACACCACCATCAACCGTGATCGTCGCCTTCGACCCCGTCTTCTCAATCAGCCGCCGGATGTCTGCGATCTTGACAAACGTATATTCCAGCATCGCCTGGCCCGCGAAACCCGGCGCGATCCCCATCACGCACACATTGTCAAGATACGGCAGCACCGGCTCCAGCGCGCTCGCCGGCGTCTCCGGGTTGATCGCCACGCCCGGCTTCCAGCCGCCGCGCTCGATCCCCTGGATCACTCCCATCGCCCGCGTGCTCACCTCCAGGTGAAAGATCATCCGAAACTGACCGAGCCCCGCCATGCGGCTCAACCAGTCGTCCGGCCGGCTCACCATCAGGTGCACTTCCACCGGCAGCTTCGTCGCCTCGCACGTCCGCTTCACCACGGCCTCGCCAAAGCTGATCGTCGGCACGAAATGTCCGTCGCACACGTCGAGCTGGATGAGGTCCGCCCCGGCTTGCTCGCACAGCCGAATCGCGCTGCCCAAATCGAGCAGATCGCCCGACAGGATCGACCCCGCCAACTGTACTCCGCCGCCGCCGTGTTTCGTGCTCATGCCGCAAATGGTACGGCCCTGCGCCGCGGCTTTCCAACCGGCCCTGTTACGGCGCGACCTGCCCGTGAATCTGGGTGTGCTTGCTCAATTGGGCCCTGGTTTCCAGCGAATGGGCCGCGGGGAGAGTTGTATCTGCTCACTCCGCAAACTTTGCGCTTCATGGGGCGGGCTACCCAGCGTGGGCCACATCGGACAACTCGCGCCCAGAATCGGCCGATACCTACCCTATGCCTGACCCCACCGGCGATTATCTTGACATCATCTCCGCCCCCGACGGCGAGTACACCCCCGAACGGTTCGTCCCCGCCGCGCCGCCCGGCCTGGTCGCCGGAACCGTGCCGACGCAGGAGCCGATGACGACGGGATCACGCCCGTGGATCGGCATCCACTTCGCATGCTGCGGTCACTACATTCGTGTTTATCGCCGGCCGAACGAAACGCGCTACGTGGCCAAGTGCCCGAACTGCCATCGCCGCGCGGTGTTGAAGGTCGCGGCGAGCGGCACCAGCGCGCGCATCTTCCGCGCCGGACCGCATTGATCGCCTGAATGTTGTCGCAAAGCCGTCACCCCCGCGAACGGGATTGTCCAGCGTGAGACCAAAGTCATTGGGTTCTCGCCTGCGCGGGAATGACGGGTACTGGTAGCGATTGCGTCTCAATCCGAGCCGCGACCGTCAGGGAGCGGGTTCTTGACGTCTGGACATTCACAACGGAACGCGCGTCACGTGGCATCCTCGCACCCGCCCTTCCTGACCGAGTGGCGCAATCGTCTTCAACACATCTTGCGGTTTTGCGATGAGGCCACGCCCACGCGCCGGGCCAAACCGAAGGGCGTGATCGGCGCGGAGGTGTGGGTGAAGGTCGCCGCACCCGGCGACGTGCCCGGCGACGCGCTGCCGAGCGGTCCGCCGAGTCAGGGTCCGACCGACTTCAAATTTTTGTTGCTGTCTACCCGCAGCCCGGTTAAAGTGGCCTACACGGGCGATCAGGCGGGCCACACCGCACATTACATGATCCGATGGATCATCCGCCGAGGAACCAATGTCCCGCCTGCCCTTGACGCATCAGTGTCAAGGGTGGAGCGAGACGGCGAGTGCGACAATTGGAGCGTGACTAGTCAAGGAGTTGCTTAATCATGACAGAATTACAGAAGCCAAATACCCTGCACGGTTGGTGCGAATGCTTCCGCGACATTTATGTGAAATCTAATGAGAATAGGAAGTGGTCTGAATTGATAGCAATGCTAGGTGCCAGGATTTGTTTGCTGGTTTCTCCGAAGTACTACGATGGTCCAGGCGACTTTCGTTGGCAGTTCGCCAAGAGCGTGGCGTGGATGCTCGGCATACATAACAGTCAGGCAAAGCCATTTGACGGCAATTCGCCCTTTGGATCCTTACGCCATGTCGGCGTGCTCCTACTGGGTGAGTTTCCGAAAGCGTGTCCATATTGCGGCAGAGAAGAATGTAACAACGACTCAAAGTTGCACACATCTGGGCTGCGCCGCGAGCAAAGGAATGCTACTTTCGCGAAGTACAGCGAACTGGCCAGTAAGGATGCGAATGCTAAGCACTTCAGCCTCGATGCGTGGGCCGAGACTATCCTCACGATCTATCCGCGTGATCGCGAGGCACTGTTGTCAACATTGTCAGGAAAGCTGGCCGAGGAGTTCGCCGAACTGGCGAAGGCGCTCCGCCTGTACCGGCGAGCGCTCAGCGCTCGCAACGGTGCCCCGGACGCAAGATCATCCGCGCCCAAAGGACTCGACACGCTACAGGGCGACTACTGCGAAGAATTCGCAGATACCTTCTCGCGATTATGCGTTTTCGGAAAGCGAGTTTTGGGCAATGACGTCTCGCTGGATGACGTGGTTTGGAGTGTCTACAAACGTGGTTGCCCAACGTGTGTCCCCAGGCTCACACCAGGACCGGAGTGTGCTTGTGAGACGGTTGAGGATATCGCAGAAGCAGCAGTCACACTCTGGGATCACAAAGCGACGCTAGGCCGCCCGGTGGCACAGCCTCCGGTCAATATCACTAATCTTATTGACATCGACAACCGTTCCACCGCCAATGCTGAGTCCCACGCAGTGGCGAGCCCGAGCATCCATATTCGCGCCGGAGACTTCGAAGGAGTGCAAGCGGCTCTTCACGCAAATGGTGTTGATGACGTTGACATTGAGGAGCTACGTAACGCGCTCGCGAAGGATCCAAAACCCAAAAACGAAAAAGAATTGGGGGAACTCACAGGTGCTTGGGTCGGGAGGATGGTCGGCAAGGCTTCACGAGGCTTATTGAAAATTGGATCTACAGTTGCGGCCGATCTTCTAACCAAGATCATTGCGGCGTACTACGGGATCCCCGCTTAGCTGTGTATGGTCTTCTCCGCGGATCACTCTTTCTTAGGGCTGATGGCTGACCATTTATGCACTGACCATTGACCCCTTTTCAAGGAGCTTGTTATGCTCGACTACATCCCCGCACCCGATGCCGAGTTCAACGCCTGGCAGCAAAACTTTGTCACCTACGCCAGCGCCAACCTCGCCGGACTCGGACTCGTTGCCGGCGACATGACCCCGATCACCGCCGCGCAGACCACCTGGGCCAGCGCTTACCCCGCCCACGTCACCGCCGCCGCTGCCGCCATCTCGGCCCGCGCGGCCAAGGATGGCGCCCGCGTCTCCTACGTCGCCCTGCTGCGGGCGCTGGTCCGGCGGCTGCAGGCATCCCCCGATGTCTCGGATGCCGAACGCGCATCGCTGGGCATCACCATCCCCGACCCCGGCAGCGGTCCGATCGGGCCGCCCAAGCTCTCGCAAGTTTGCTAAAGGCATGTACTCGCCTGAATGGTCCAAGGGCGGCGGACCAATCGCCCTACCTCCCATTCCGCGCATAAAAAAAAGGACGGGCTCGCCTCGCACTCGAGCCCGCCCCTAACACAACCGACCCATTTCTGGGTCTGGCACGTTTGAATCAGTGCGCCGCAAGGGCAGTCGCGTTCGCACCGAAGTTTTTCGTTCCAGGCCCCGTCGCGCCGTTGCCGGCACATCAGGACGTAAGGGAGAGAGAGCAACGGCTGTGCCAAGACCCGGACAAGTCGAGCCTGCACGGGGATCAGAACCGCGCAATGTCCTAGGAATAAGCGAGTTACGGCTGACTCGGGCCGGATTGGACGTTCTGCAAACCAGAAGCGGACCCACCAGAAAACGAGCCAGGCGGGAAATAATGCCCAGACTGGGAAGCGGTTTCTGGTGAGAGCTACCCAATCGCGCTGGTGCGCTGCCACGCGCGTCAGCGGCGGCCCGCGAGTGGTGCGCATCAGGATAAACCGGAATCCGACTAGGACTAAGCCGGAATGGAAAAATGCGCAGCAAAAAGCCGGGCAACCCCCTTGCCCGTTTCAATTGCCCCGGATCGGGGCCACTTCGACGGCCTTTCGAGAAGGCGTCGAAGCTGTGAAAAGTTGCTCCGGCGGGCGGCCTGCAAACCAGCCCGCCGGGCCTTGCCAAGGCAAGCGGGAGAACTCTCTCCCGCCGCTCACCCCGCTCACTTCACGTCCTGGTCATTCGCCAGGGCGGACAGGGTGAACCTCCGAACCGGCCCCGGCAATTGAAGACGCCGCCTTATGCCGGGCGCTTTCCGTTCGACCGGCGACGGCCTTCAAAAGCTCGATAACCGCCGAGGCGTCGGCGGTTGTATCCATGCTCGTCATCGGCCGGCCGTCGGCGTGCGTCCGCCCGCCGAGCCATTGCTTCAATCGCTCACGGGTCCAGCCAAGTTCGATTCGAAGCGACTCAATCTTGTTTCGCTGGGCGTCCGTCACGAAGGCATAGACGCCCTTCGGTCGGCGCGGGCGATGCTGGACCGCGTGCGGTGTGCCGGCATTCAGCCGGTCCAACACTTCGCGGGCCTGGAGGCGCGTCAGCTTGGAGATTGACCCGGCCGGCGTCATGGCGCGGATGTCCTCGATGCCCAAGCCACGCGACCGAGCGGCCGCGAAGATCGCCGTGCGCTGTGCTGGCGTGATCGGCAGACCGAAGTCATACACGCGAGATTCAGCGCCGTGCGCCATGGCTCACCTTCCGCTTCGTGGTGTCGGATCGGCGGCGGCGGCACGTCACCGCCGGCGGCGGGCTCTCGCCTTCTGCACAGACGCCCAGCCGTCGCCGCAATAAGACGATCGTGCGACACTGAACTTGGCGGACGTACTCCTTCGAGACTCCCCAGCGCACGCCGATCTGCTCCAGCGTTTCGGCCGGCAGCCCATCCAGGCCGAGCCGTCGGACCATCACTTCCCGCGCTCGGCCCGCGAGCCGATCCACCTGCCTGGCAACGGCGAGCGCCTCCGGCGACTCGGTAAACGGCTTCAGCGCGCAATCGGTGAGCATCGCTTCATGCCAGTCGCCGACCGTCACCACGCCGGCCATGACCCGACTTCGCCTCTTAAGCGCGGCTCGCATGCGCCGCTCAATCGCCTTCCAGGCGTATGTGCTGAATTGCCGGCCGCGCGATGGGTCAAAGAGCCGGGCAGCGCGCCACAGGCCAATGCGGCCCTCCTGGAGCACGTCCGCGCGATCTTCACGGCCGACCCACGGCGCGATCACGCGAGCCGCGATCGTATGAATAAGCGGCTCGTGCTCCCGCACCAGCCGGTCAACGTCCAGGGCATCGGCGGCGGGCCGGACCGGTTGCACCAGCCGCAAGAGCGGCTGATCGGCGGGCGCATCGGGCGTGATATGTCGAAGCGCCTGCGTCATGGGACACCAACCCTCAATGCGCAGTCTTTGTCCATCGCCACAAACTCGGAAGGCGACAAGAGTGCAAACTCGTTGTATCGCAGCGCGCTGTTCACAAACGACGCCCGCGACCAACTCACTTTCCGGTCGCGATTCAGGGCCGCCCACTCCGCCAAAGCCGAAGCGATCACCGCCTGGCGGTCCACCGCCGTCGCGGATGGGCCCACGACGCGAGATAGATCGCCGTGCGGCCCCATGATCGGCACGGGATTGGCGAGGCTGACTCGCTCGTATTGTTCAGGCGGCACGTTGTTCCTTCGCTGCTGGGCGGCGCGAGGCCCGCTATCCGACAACTTTCTCAATCGACGTGAACGAGGTAGATCGCCGCGCGGCCCCATGATCGGCACGGGGTTGGCGAGGATGACTCGCTCGTATTGGTCGGGTGGCACGTTGCCTCCTTTACTCCCGCGCGGCGCGAGGCCCACTACCGGACCACTTTGTCAACCGCCGTGAACTCGGAGGATGACAATTTCTGGTATCCGCTCACGATCAATTGGCCATTCACAAACGACGCGCGCGACCGATGCCGCTGCTGGTGCGGATCGAGGCCGTCCCATTCCTTCGTGGCGCTGGCAATAACGGCCGGGCGGTCCGGTGCGGGAGCGGCGACCGCCGCGGCCGATCCGGCATCGCGCGGCCCGGCATTGGCGATGAGGGCAAGCTCATCATCGTTCAGCGGCGTCATGCTGCGCGCGTGAAGCTCGCCGTTGATGTACGTCGAGCGCGAGCAGGTCACGCGCTGCTTCTCCAGGTCAAACTCTCGGCTCATATTGGCGATCAACGTCGCCCGTTCCTGTATGCCTGTCATGGTTTCGCTCTCACTTTCTAACTTGCCGGCAGCCGCATCGCGTCGCCGGCGTTGTGCCCCGTGAACATGCGCCGGGCGCAAACGCGCCCGGCGCGGGATTCGCTACGCGGGCAGCGCCCGGCCAGAATTGGGTTGGTCGCGCAGAAGTCGATCCGATTCTGGTGAGCCAAAAGGCGCTCCGCGTGGGCCGTCATTGGGCTTTCGCGCCAGACCCGCCAGCAGCGTCTCCAGCGCCAGCACAATGCGCGCCGCATGCGCGAAATACGCATCCCGCTCACCACGGGCTTCCTCGAATGCCGCGCGGGCCTTGAGCCGCGCATCGGCAATCTGCCGCCCAGTGGCGTCGCAATCATCGGGATTCCCGCTCGCCGCGCCGGCGGCGACGTAGTCGGTGTGCGTGACCCGCGCATTACTCATGGCCTGCTGCGCCGCATCGAGCAGCGCGTCGATTCGCTCTGTGTCGCGAGACTTACCAAGCGATGCCAGCAATTCACGCGCGGCGTGAATCTGCGGAAGCGTCATCACCGCGCGGGCCAAGTGTTCGGTGACGGGCGATCCGCCAACCGTCAGCTCCAGTCGCGCAGACCTCAAGCGTGCGATCCGCTCCATCGCCGCTTCATGTCGCGCGACCTCCTGTCGCTCAAGCCGGTCCAGGTCACGAAGGCTGGGGCCGGTGGCCGCATTCGCTTGGCGAATCGCCGTTTCGATTTCAGCCACCAATCGCACCTGCTCGCCGCACGCCACTTCGGCCATGATCCCGTCCAACCGCGATGCGCGCTCGCGCTGGTCGCGCAGCTCCGCGCGAAGCGCGGAGACTTTGGCCGACGCCGCTCGATAGGCCGCGTCATCCGCCGCCGCGGCGGTCGCCGCCGATTCGGCGTCAGCCAGCGCCGACGCTTTCATTTGAATGTCCCGCTCCAGCGCTTCGCGCTGCGCGACTAACGATTTCGGGTCGAACGTTCCTGCCTTTGCCATGTCACACCTTTCGTATTGGCGACGCGCCCGCGCCGCGTTTCGTTTCCTATGCACGGGCCTTTGCCCGGCCTTCGGCGTTCGCCAGTTCGATTTCTACTCCGGTCAGTTTACGAACCAGACCCGCAATCGCCTGGCTGAATTGCGCTTGCGACTGAATATGCGACTGCAACAGCGTCGCGACACGATTCAGCGACTCGGCACCGCCTGCTGACGCGGCCTGTCCGCCGGCCAGGCCCTGCCCGCGATCGCGCTGAAAGCGCTTCGACTTCCAATAGTCCTGGCCGTATTCATCTTCCCAACCCCAGTGCCGCTGCAACTGCTCGGACATTTTCTTGTTGCGCGGGTCCGCCGAATATGCGGACTCCGCCGCCGCCTCACGGCGTGCCCGCTCCCGCTCGATCATGTCATACAAGTGCCGCTCTCGAATCTCCCTCGCTTCGCGATCCCCCACCAAATAGCCCTGGCCGCGAATGGACCCGATCTCCGCCTGCGCCGCCTTGATGGCCTCGCGCATGATCGCCGGGTCGCGCTCAACGGTTCGCAGCGCGCGCTGGGCCGCTATTGATTCCTGAATCAGCCGCTGGCGTGTTCGAAGCGTCGGTCGATAGCTGGTTGTGTCGGCCGGCGGCGGGGCTTCGGCGGCAAAAGTGCCAGGGAACATCCCACGAAAGCGCATAACCTCCGCCATGAAGGCGCTGTCCCCGCCGAGCACGCCGCGAGACAGCACGCCGTCAGCGTAGTCACGCAGGTCGTCCGCCCATGTGCGCTGCATCACGCCGTGTCGACGCGCGGGCGTCGGCCAGGCCCCTTCAGCCGCTTCCTGGGCCGCGCTCTGCGCGCCCCACTCCGCTTGCTTCCGCGTCATCTTGGGGAGTTCTGCCTTCGTCGGCGACTTACCGCCCCAGAATCGCTTGTTGTCATTGGGGTCAAACGGAAAGAGCATGTTCTTAATTTCGTTAATAATTTCGTTAAACGTCTCAATCAGCGTCGCGCGAAGATCGGTCATGGCCCACTTCCACACCGATTGCAAGCCCGACCAGGCTGAATTGAACAAGTCGGGGATCGCAGCGATTCCTTTCAAAAGCCCACCCAGTATTCCGCGCCCGATCGCGCTGCCGGCATCAACCAACGCGCCTTTGGCGATGCCTAACAAGCCGCCCGAATCGCCCTTGCCGAAAAAGATTTCCTTAAACGACCCGCCGCCCCTGAAGTGCTCATTGATCCCGGCGAGCACGTCGCGCACGCCGGCCAGCGCCTCGCGCAGCGCGCCGGTCTTGCTGATCGTCGCCACGATTCCATCCACGCCGTCGCTAATCTGATTCTTGAGGCCCTGCCACACAAACGACAATTCGCGGCCCGACACGCCCAGGCCCTTCGTCTTCGCGGCCATTTCGGCAATCGCCTGGCGGACAATCTCCGCCTTCTGCGCCGCCGGTGCGAGCTGCTCGAACGCGCCGCTCCCCTTGATCGCGTCGAAGTCGGCCTTCACCTTGTCCACGCCGTCAACCAGAATCCCGAAGTCATCCAGGAACAGCGTGCTTCCACGGGCCAGACCGGTGATAACGGTGTTCAACGACTCGCCCGCGTCCTTGCCGATTGCGACCGAGAATTTCGAGATGAACTCGACGGCCGTCCGCAACTGATCTAGGCTCATGCCGCTGGCCACGGCGCGGTTGGCGATCTGCATTCCACGGGCGAGCGTCACCGTGCCGCTCGCGGCCTTCACGATGGAATTGGCCAGGCGGTCGGCGTTGCGGCCGGTCTCGCCGGTCAGCGACTGAAACGCCTTTTGTTGCACTTCAACGGCCGCGCCGCGTTCGATGATCGTATCAAGCCCGCGCACCAGCGGCGCGAGACCGAGATTGATGTCACGAAGCAGGCCCAGCCCGCCGCGGGCAATCTGAATCGGAATCTGAATCGGCTTCACCGCCGACCGCATGAATCCCTGCACGCTCGCCAGGGCCGAGCGCAGCCCGCCCCGCGTGTCATCGGTCGCGCCGATCCGCAAACCGAACTGCATGGTGTTTCCGCCGAAGGCGCTCATGATGGCTTCCCTGCCGCGTTCACCGATTCACTGAATGCAACCGCGCATCCGTGCGCGATCGCGGAGCTTCAAATACCGCCGAGCGGCCGAGGAGATCAAGTTCGAGCCGCTCGGCGGCAAGGAGGCGGCCACGCCACCGCTCTGACATTCGCCGTGGAATCTCACGGCGAAACGATGGCGCGCCACGTGATGAACCTCCGGATTTGGACTTCGAACAAGCCTCGCCAGATATCGTGTCGTGCGCGCGTCAAGCAATTGACGTCCCTCCCGCTCGAAGAATCATCGAACCCGCCTCGACGGGCGCGTCCTCGACGCATTCATCGAAGCCGGCCCCATCGTCAACCGGGTTGTGCGCGATTCGTAGCGGCGTCCGGCCCGGCGCGCTCGCCGTCGCGCCAATTACGCGGCGCAGCAATGGGATAATCGTCTCGTGTTGCTCCGCGGGTACATGCGTCAGCAACTCCAAGAACAGAGCTACCGTATGCCGCGTCGGCAGCGCGGGCCGCTGTTCACTTGCAAGCCGGCTCATGGGGTGCCGCTCGATGTTTCGCAACCAGGCAACGATTGACCGCATCGCCAGCCGTTGCGCGTCGCCGTCCATGTCGGCCAGCGCCGCGATGACGACTCGCACGGCGCGGGGGAGATACTTGGCGGCATCGCGAAGGAGCCGCTCCTGCTCCAGGTAATCCAGCGCGGGCGCAGGCGGGCGCGAGACAAACGTCACAGCGGTCCGCCCTGCGTCGGAAATAACGTCCGCCCGTGCCGAGGCGATGCCCGCGTCAAACAGCGCCTGCCGAACGTCATCCACCGCGTCCAGTTCGACGGCCGCGACTGGCACCCGCCGGCCGAGCACATCGCCCCAAACGAGCGGAACGCCGGGGCACGCTTTCGCCACAAGGGCCGCGCCGTCGCCGAATGCGAGATAGAGGTCGGCATCCGTCTGTACGAGAACAACATCGACGGCGGGCAAGGCGGCTTGATGCTCAAGCGCCGCGACGTAAAGCGACGGTTCAATCTCCGCGCTCCGCCGCGCCTGCCCGGCCGCGCCCAACAGCGACGGCACGCTGGCCGATACGCGCGACGTTGATTCGCACAATGGAATAGCCGTCATCGCAAACCTCATCCCGCCGCCGCGCGAGCCGCGCGGTCAGCCAGTTGTCGATTCACCGTTAACTGTGATTCGATGCTTCGCAAGATGACGTCGTTTCGAACGCCAGCGGGCGAAAGCACGCGCTCCGCGGCCGCTCGCAACAGCCGGCCGTCCACAACGCAATTGCCGCGCAGCGCCACGACGCGGGCCTTCTCGAAAATGTTGTACGCCTGGCCGAGCATCCCTCCGCCGATCATGCACGCGACGGCTTGCAAGAACTCCACCGCGTCGTCTGTGACTTTCAGGCGCACGCGGTCGGAATTGAAAATCTTGACAATTTCCGAAACCGTGAAGATCGGTCGCTTACTTCCGCCCCGACCGTCCGACCCGCGAAGCAGGTCCACTACCAGCGCCACGCGCCGCGAGAACTGATCGTCCAGCGCCCCACCCAGCCCCATGCGCGGCCCGTCGACGCGCCGCTGGATTCGCGGCGTCGCCACGAGCAGGATCGGAATGCCGGCCACGTCAGCCAAGTCGCGCATGAACTCGTAGCCGCTGCCGGACAGTCGATGCGCCTCATCGACGATCAGCAATCGGCCGCTGTGTTCAAGCCGGTGCATAACGTCTTCGATCAGTGTGCCGCTGCTCCGCGCGGCGAGTCCGCGCCAGCTTTCCGAAGCGGCGATCGCGCGGGCCACACCCGCCGCCGAACCGCTGCGCTCCACAAGCCGAATCGCAATCGCGTTCGGGTCCCAGGCAGCCAGCGCCCGCACGCCGGCCGACTTGCCGATTCCGCTGGGGCCATGCACCAGCACGATGCGCGATGACTCCGCATTCACCCCGAGGCCCGCCGAGGTCCGAGCGTGCGACTTCGCATAAACGGCTGCGTCGCGCATCGAGAGAAATACGTTGGTCTCGAAGAACCCAAGCGGTGCATTGCGCCGCCGGCGGCGTTCGTCGTCATCGATCCATGAATTGACCTTACGGAGCAGCGCGTCTTCATCACGGCGGGTCTTGCCGGCGAGAAGGTCGCGCATCGCGGTGGTGCTTGTTCCAACTGCGACCGCAATAAACGACTGTGGCCGGCCCGCCAATTGGCGCTTGGCAAGGTCGCGAACGGCCTGCTTTTGTTCATCCGTGAGTGAACCAGCTTCGGGCAGGTCCAGCGACTTGAGCCGCACGCGAGCGTCCGCCGTCACGTCGGCGGCGCTTACACCGTCTGCCGGGGTCGAATCTCCGCTTGCCGGCGGCGAGTCCTCGCTACCCGGCTCGGCAGGTTGCTCCACGCCGCCATCGGCCTGGCTTAAATCGACAAGCCGAAACTTGTCCGCGTCTTCAAGCATCGTCGTCCTCCCCATCGTCAAGATCGAAATCGGGCGGCGTGTCGCCGTCGTCTGCGCTCAGGTCCGCTTCATCCGGTTCAAAGTCGAAGCCGTCATCCTCGTCCGTGTCATCGCTCGCGATTGCGGGCGGGTCACTAGGCGAATCGTCCAACACGTCGTACAAGTCAATGAGCGGCGCATCCTCGTCCCGCCTGGAGTGGCCGCTCATGATTTCATGGCGATCGTTGATGTCGGCGAGCATTTCCTGGATGCTGAATTCCGGCTCATCGTCGGTCCCCGTTCGAGCCGCCTTCGACGGGGCCTCGGCGCTCGGCGCGCGGCCGGTCTGCGCGATCGCCTCTTCGAGGTCCGGCCGAATTCGCAGCGCGGGTTGCGGCGATTCGGCAACTTGCCGCGCCGTCGGCTTGCCGTCGCCGTAGAGGGCGCGCTGGCCGGCGGCGCGCTCGGCCAGCAACTCGCCCGGCGTTTTTCGCAGCATGAATTCGCGCGCCTTGCGCACCTGGGCGGCGAGCGGTTTGAGCAAGTCGCGCCGCTGTTTGTTCGCTTCTTTCACTTCGCGCGCCGTCCAGCCGGCGACATTCAGGCATTCAACATCGAATAGCGGTCGGCGCTGGAGGTCATGCACACGCGCGGTACCCATATCCGAAAGATCGAACGAGAGAATCACCCGCTCGCGCCGGCCCGCCATCGCGAAGAGGCGCGGATCGCCATTGCCGTACCAGCGACCTTCGTGCCGCACGCCGTCGCGCCGCACCATTTTCGGTTTCGTGTACGCGCGGAAAAGCAGGTCCAGCACCGCCGCGCTTTCCATCCTCGCCGGCTCGGTGCGAAGTTCAGTCATCGCCTGCAACGGCGTCATGCCGAACAGGTCCGGGGCGCTGTGCGGCTTTGAATGATAACCGTCTAAATACGTCCGGTAGTCGGCCTCAATCTGCGCCAGCGTCGGCAGCTTGTGCAAATTCTCCTTGACCCACTTCGCTTTCTCCTCATGCCGCTCCAACGGGAAACCGCCCCAGAACGAGGGATAGAGCCGGTCCAACGTATCCTTCATGCCGCGAAAGTGACTCTCGATCAGCTTCGCCCAGGGCGTGTAGGCGGCGACGCCGCGCGCCGCGATGCCAAGCTCGCGAAGCACGGTCTCGGTCTTCGTCCCGTCCGGCCGCTCGATCGCGCCGTGTCGCTTCGCAGCGCGGTAATCCTTCCCCTGATCGGTCCGGAGAATGCGAGGTTTGCCGTAGTCGCGGATCGCCCGCTTGAGCGCCTCCAGAACGGTTGACGTATCGGCAAAGGGCGCGAGCACCCAGCCGACGATCATCCGTGAACGGCGATCCTGCATCGCCGTCAGGTACGGCCTTACAGCGCGCCAGCCGCGCGAAGTTTGCACGCGGCACCAGGCGTCCAGGTGGCGCGTGTCTGCGACGTATTCTTCACCCGCCCCGATGGATTCAAAATCAGTTTCCAGCTTCGGGATGCATGATGCTCGCGCGGCCCGCTGGCCCTTGTGCGCCAGCGTCTTCGCCTGCGCCGGCAACCGCTCGCGAATCGCCTTGAAGAATGTCGATTTCGATCCGGTGATCCACGCGGGATTGTTCGGATTCTGCGCCGCCTTGCCCGCGACAATCTCGAATACAGCTTGCTCTTTGAGGGCGTTCGGCCCAAGCAGGTAATTCAACCCTTCCTCAATCGCCGCCTCGCCGACCTCGATCCGCTCTCCGCCGCTTCGCTTGTCAAAGCCGGGCACCAGCGCCGCGATGCCCCCCTTGCGATACGCCGCCCGCCAGGCATACAGCGATGATTTAGACAGCTTTCGAAATCCCGGACGGCCGAGTGTGCCGTCGGCCAGCATCGCATTTTTTATTCGTTCCAGCGCGATCCGTTCATTCGGCCGCGGGCCGGAAAGCGCGAATCGCTCCAGCGCTTCGCGCCGCAGCTTCGCGATTTCAACGAGGTCCGGGCGCGTCCCACCGCGCACCAGGTCGGCGAGCTGCTCCAGGTCGCTCCGCGTGAACCACTGCTTGTTCGTGAGGCGGGCATCGGCGCGCCGGTCGATGAGCCAGTCGCCGCCGACTTGCCAGGCCATGCCGCGCGCCGCCCATGATTCGTCAATCATCTGCCGCACGCGGCGCTGTGAGACGCCCAGCAAGCCCGCGGCCTCAATCGTTGAAATTGTCTCCACCGGCGGCGATGCCGCGCTCGCGTCACCTTGTGGCGGCCCGGCGGGCGTCGGCAGGCGTTTCGCGGGAAGGCTCATTTCCCTGACTCCTGCGCCGCGTTCGCGCGAGCCAAAAACTGAATCGCCGCCTCGGCCGATGCGAACGCGAGCGTCACGGTGACGGCACTCGGCGAGCCGACATCCGCCGGCACTTTGCCATAGGCTCGCTCGCGCACGCGCCAGGCCCACCGGCCGACCGTGGCCGGCTTCACCTCGTACCCGCGTGCGGAGAGCTTTTCCGCAAGCCTCGTCGCGCTCCACCGCGCCGGATGAAGCGCCCACGTGCGCGCCTCGGCGAGAATCGCCGGCGGCAGAGTTTTCATCGAGCAGAAGCCCGGCGATGGTGCGCGGCCGCGTCGGCGCATCACCGGGCCGCTTTCGGGTGTTTTTTGGGAAGAAGTTGACATTTTGACAACCGCCTAAAAGTGCCGGGGACGGGCGGGCGGCGGTTGTCAAGACGCGGCCCATCCCGCCCCGGCGAGTGCGAATTGACCGGCTCACTAGCCGGCACGCGTGATACATGTGTCGATTCGGTCAATTCGCGCGAGCCGCGAAGTTCGCTCATCCGGCACGAACCGGTGAAAATCGCGGCGGAAATTCGTTCAAAATCACGCGACACGGGCTTCCCCCTTCGCTCTGTCGGCGAGTGGCGGCGGCTCTTCGGTGATCAGCTTGGATATCGTCGAGCCCAGCGCCTTGGCGACCTGCCTGGCGGTTCGAACGCGCACAGGCTTCCCAGCAAAGCACCGCGACAAAGTAAACTGGGTGATCTTCGCAGCGGCAGCAAGTTCAGAGCGGAGTAGCCCCTTGATTGCTGTCCGGCGCGACAACTTCCGCCCGTCAAACGTGATTTTCTCACTCGCCATATTCGTCACCGTTGCGTCCAACTACACGCTTCATCGTCCAACTGTAGTAAATAACTACAGCCAAGTCAATGTCAAAGTAGCGAAAAACTTGTCTCAATTCTTCGGGCGGCATATAATGGGATCAGAGGCTATATCTATGTCTAATGCTGGCAAAGAGTTACGGACGCGAGGGGGGCGAATCCGCAACATCCGCGAGAAGCGCGGCCTGTCGTTAGAGAGTGTTGCCCGAAAGTGTGAGGTCAGACCATCCTACTTGAGCCTGCTTGAACGGGACCACGGCAGTCCGGGGCGCGAGCTATTGTTCAAAATCTCGGCGGTCTTGGGCGTTTCGAGTCAATTCATTGAGTCGGGTGATCTTGGACCGGAAGAGGAAGCAGAGCAGTCCCGCTTTAGGCTTTGGCCGGAGCTTGTCTATTTAGCGGCCAACCACTACGCCGTGCCGTATCGCATTGACATTAAAGACAATGTGAAAAACTGCCCCGCGATTCTTGAAGCGGCTGAAAAAGCAATGCAGGCCGTGCATTTCTTCGAGTATTGGAGCTGGGCTAGATCGCCGGCGGGGCGTGCTGTCCAAGATCGCATTGACGGTCGTGGTGAGCTTGAACGGATGATCGATTGCGTTATTGCGCCGCCCTTTGTGCCAGGGCCGGCTCTATGGATTGAAGCAGCGAAGCACATTCGCGCCAGTCACAACAAGCCTCCATTGCTGGAGTGTTGGCCCGACTACTTTGAGCGCGACCTGGTGAAACTCGCCGCCGACCTCGATCAGTTATTCACCACAGGGCCGCTCGATTCGTTCGGCCACTACTCGACCGTGCCCTTCAGCGAAGAATTCATCGACGCGGCCTTCATTCCCGTGTTCTGGTCGGCGGCGAAGCGCTGGAGCGACCGCCGCCTGGCCGGCTGGTTCTGGTATCTGAACATGCCCGCCGAGCTTTACGGCCCCATCGTCCGGATCGCGCGATCGCATGACAGCGCCGAAGCGTTCGCCAAGTCGGCGGCGCAGCTCCTGGCGAAGTCCGAACCGTGGCACCGCGATCTGTTTCTGTGCGTGTTTATTGGGCTTTTCGACGATTCACGCCGACGCCAGTCTGAATGGTCCGGCATCGACGCATTCGACGATGGAACCTACTTCCCGCGAATACGGCGCGGCGGGTTTGCCCTTCCAGCCCGCCGTCTACAGCGCCGTGGCTATGGGAAGGACGTTCTGCGAATTGAATTGATCCACGATGAGGGCGATTCTGCGCTACAGGTCGAAGCGTCCGAGGCGCTCGACGCCCTGGCGAAGCGGGCAGCCCCTCACAAATGGACCGAGCGCGGCGAACTCCTGATCGACACATCCAAGCTGCCGCCTCGCGATGATCCCCGCCTGCATGAGTCTCCGCCCGAAACCCTCCCCTGACTCCGCCGCCGCCGGCCGTTGCTGAAAATCGCCCTTCAAATTCACTTGGGCCGGCGCGCGCCGCGTCTGTAGACTAAAGCGCTGGAGTATTCAACTTCCCGGCCCGCTCCGCGCGGGTAATCAGGAGCAGACGGCCCATGAAGCAGATTCAGCTTACGAAGGAAGCCGACGGCGTGAGCATCATGCGGACGCCGCCCACGGCTGGCGATATCGAGAACCGGATCACCCTCACGGCCGAGCAGGCCCAGGCGATTGCCGACTTCGCCGCAGGCGACAACGGACAGACTGTCGGCGAGTCGAAGATCATCGACCTGGCGTCGTAGGTCGCTCGAATGCGGCGGGGCGCAAGCGTGAAGTGCCCCCGCGCCTGCCGGCGGTCCTGACTGCCGGCCCCGACTCGAATCGGGTTCGGCGCGGGAGCGAAGGAACATCGGTCCTGGGAAAGGCATCATGGAGGATGCCGAAGAAAGTATTTATCGCGGAGCGCGTGCGTCGCGTGAATTACAAGACCCTCATCCCGGCAGACTACAACCCGCGCCACATGGACGCTCGGACGCTCCGCGTCCTGGTCGGGTCGCTGCTCCGCTTCGGTTGGGTAATGCCCGTCGTCATCAATCGACAGACCGGTAACATCGTCGGCGGCCATCAGCGCGCCCGAGCGAACGCCGAAGTCGTCCGCCAATTGCGCCGCGCGAAAGACGCGCGGGCGAAAGAATACGAGAAGCCGCCGGCGATCTACGTCGACGTGAGTCTGTCCGTCGAGCGGGCTATGAACGTGGCTCTCAATCAGATATCAGGCGATTGGGATTTCTTCAAGAAGACCGCCGCCGACCAGCTTCGCCAGAACGCCACGCACGCGCAGATGCGGCGCAAGCACCTGGAGCTTGGCCGGGGCTACCGTGCGCCGCTGGGTATTCTCGATTTCAACTTTTCCGATCGCGCCCACCGCGCCGCGTTCCGCGAGTTCTACGGCTCGCGCGTGCTGGACTTCGGCGCGGGCGGTCGGCAGGAAGTCGGCTGGCTTCGTGGCCGGCTTGGCATCGACGCTATCGGCTTCGAGCCGTTCCCGCGCGAGCGCGGCAAGCCGTCGATCCGGCTGGCCCGAAAGCTGGCCGATGGATTGCTCGCCCGAATGTCTCGCGGCTGGATCCCGGATACGATCGTCAATCAATTCGTGCTTTCCAGCATCGGGCATCCGGACGATCGCGCCCACGTCCTGACCATCCTCGCCGCGCTGGCCACGCGAGCGAAGCAGACCGTCATCGCCGTGCGGTCGATCCACGAAGCGCGATATGGTGAGGTGCTCGGCCTGATCAAGAACAACAAGAGCGCCTTCTTGGGTATCCCCGACTCGACCGAGCCGGGCCTGGTTGTGACTGGTGCCGGTACGGGCAAGCAGAAGTTCCAGAAGTTCTATTCGCCGGACGAGTTCCGGGCGCTGGTCGGTCGCTACTTCGCCGATGTCCGTGTCGCCCAGCTTGAGGAGCGCGATTCGGCCCTTGTGATGGTCTGCCGCCGGCCGCGCCGGATGTCCGCCGCCCGGTTGGAAGCGGCGCTTCGATTCGAGTTCGAGCTACCCATCGACGGGGCTTCGATGAACCGGTCCGCCCAGGCGATCCGAGCCTTCCGCCGGTATCTTTTCACAGGCCGCAAACGAGCCGCTTAGGGTCTTTTCCCCATGCAATCACCCGCCACCATCCAGACCGGCCCGAAGGCGACTTCCAGCGCCAAACCGCTTCCCTTCTTCCCTTCCCTTTGGCAGTCCAGATTAGCCGCGCTGGATAATGCCGTAAACCGCGTAAATGCCGCATTCACAACGGCTTATCGCAATACTGACGCTCGGCCGTTGGACAATCGAATTATCCACGGAAGGGCTGAATTTGGGCGAAATTCCAGACTAGTTATCCAAATATCCATCATTCAGACGACGCCTTCGTCATCCATAAGTCGCTGCGATCTCGCAAGTTAGCGGATTTCGCCCGTCTTTCTTTTGTCCAAGCCGTCTTTCCAGGTTAGTCTCGCGCGCGTCAGCGAGCGGCCGTGTTCCGCTGTATCATCCCTGCGTCATGACGCAAGCCGCATTCCGGAAGCTCGCTCTTTCCCTGCCTGAATCGGTCGAACGCGAGCACATGGGGCACCCTGACTTTCGAGTCGACGGGAAAATCTTTGCCACGCTTCGGCCAGATGTCGGCCTGGCCATGGTCAAGTTGACGCCTGCCCAACAGGCCATGTTCGTCAAACAAGAGCCGACGGCCTTTTCTCCCGTTCCCGGCGGCTGGGGGCAGCGCGGCGCGACGTACATCCTGCTCAAGCCGGCGAAGGCGGCTCCGGTCAAGGCCGCGTTGCTAACCGCCTGGCTGAACACGGCTCCGGCGAAGCTGGTTCGCGCGTTTCAATCCGGCCAATGAAATCAGGCCTTTCGGCGCACCTTGAAAAATCCGCGCGGCGTCCGAAAATACCTCTTTCCACGCGGAGGGCCGTCTGGCCCGCCCGGTCGGAAGAATCAGCGCCCGGCCTGCTGTTGAACTGATGGCCGGCTTACACCGTATGTCATCGTTCAGCCGTTCGAATGCATCCGACAGGGAAGTAACGAGAAACTCCGCGCGCCGGGATCGCCGTCGCATGGGTTCGATTTCCCGTGCAATCGGTGTTTTGAGATCGACCGCCGGCGCGGTCGGCTCCCTGGGAATCGTTTTGACTTCTTGACGTTTTGACTTTCTTTGAGGAACTCATTGCATGAGCCCCGCACGCCGCCGTTTTGACGCCATCGCCGCCATCAGCGCGCAACGCATGCCCGTCGCCACGATTCACCCCGAGGCCGAGCCGGTGCGCGACATCTACGGGAAGAACGTCTTCAACCTGTCCACGATGCAGTCCAAGCTGCCGAAGGATGCCTACCGCGCGCTGATCCAGACGATGCGCGAGGGCGTCCCGCTTGACGCGCCGGTGGCCGATGTCGTCGCCAACGCCATGAAGGACTGGGCCATCGAGCGCGGCGCGACGCACTACTGCCACTGGTTCCTGCCGCTGACCGGTCTGACGGCCGAGAAGCATGACACGTTTCTGACACCAACGGCCGAGGGGCAGGCCATCGTCGAGTTCTCGGGCAAGAACCTCATCATGGGCGAGCCGGACGCCAGCAGCTTTCCCTCGGGCGGCACGCGCAGCACGTTCGAAGCCCGCGGCTACACGGCGTGGGACCCGACCAGCCCGGCGTTTCTGATGGACAGCGTCAACGGCAAGACGCTGTGCATCCCGACGGCGTTCTACAGCTACGACGGCACCGCCCTGGACCGAAAGACGCCGCTCCTGCGATCCATCTCCGCGCTGTCGAAGCAGGCCGTGCGCATGCTCCGGCTCTTCGGCAACAAGGACGTGAAATCCGTCTCGTGCACCGCCGGCCCGGAGCAGGAGTACTTTCTCATCGACCGGCGCTTCTATTTCCTGCGGCCCGATCTGATCAACGCCGGGCGCTCGCTGTTCGGCGCCCGCCCGCCGAAGGGGCAGGAGATGGAGGATCATTATTTTGGCTCGATCAAGGAGCGCGTGCTGGCGTTCATGATGGACGCCGAGCGCACGCTGTACGAACTGGGCATCCCAATCAAGACGCGGCACAACGAAGTCGCGCCGGGGCAGTTCGAAATCGCGCCGGTCTATGAGACGACCAACGTCGCGGTCGACCACAACATGCTGCTCATGGAGGTGCTCAAGAACGCGGCGCTGAAGCACGGTTTCAAGTGCCTGCTGCACGAGAAACCCTTCGCCGGCGTGAACGGCTCCGGCAAGCACAACAACTGGTCCATCGCCGACGACCGGGGCAACAACCTGCTCGACCCCGGCCATACGCCGCACGAGAACGCGCAGTTTCTCGTTTTCCTTACGGCTGTGATCAGCGCGATTCACAAGAACGCGCTGCTGCTGCGGTCGTCGATCGCCACGCCGGGCAACGATCATCGGCTCGGCGCGAACGAAGCGCCACCGGCGATCATCAGCGTTTATCTCGGCGACAAACTGACGGAGGTCGTCAACGGGATCATCAGCGGCAAGTCCGAGGGCGGCCGGGCGGCGGGGTTCATTCAACTGGGCGTTTCGAGCCTGCCGCCGCTGCCGCGCGACGATTCCGATCGCAACCGCACGAGTCCGTTCGCGTTCACCGGCAACAAGTTTGAGTTCCGGGCGGTCGGCTCCAGCCAGTCCATCGCGTTTCCGAACACGGTGCTGAACGTCATCGTCGCCGATGCGCTGGACACGCTCGCCAACGAGATCGAGGCCGAGACGGCCCGCGGCACGAAGTTCGAAGCGGCCGTTCAGAAGGTCGTGCAGGACAACCTCAAGAAGCATCAGGCGGTGTTGTTCAACGGCGACAACTACAGCAGCGCGTGGGAGGTCGAGGCGGAGAAGCGCGGCCTGCCCAACGTGAAGTCGAGCGTGGACGCGCTGACGGTCATGATTGATCCAGCCGTGAAAGACATGTTCAACCGCCACGCCGTGCTGACGCCGACGGAGATGGACGCGAACTACAAGATCGCGCTGGAGGCGTACATCAAGACGATCAACATCGAGGCGCAGCTGACCAGCGACATGGCCCGGACGCAGATTCTGCCGGCGGTGATGAAGTATCAGACAGATGTCGCGGCATGCCTCGTCGGCACGAAGCAGGCCGGCGGCGACGTGACCGCGCCGGAGAAGACGCTGCGCAACGTTTCCACCCTGCTGGCCAGGCTGCACACGGCGGTCGATTCGCTCGATCGCATCCGCAGCGAGGCCGACCACGGCGGGGGGGATCACTTCAAGCACGCTCTGTATTACCGCGACCAGGTCAAGCCCGCGATGAACGACGTGCGCGCGGCGGCCGATGCGCTGGAACTGGTGGTGGATGACCACTACTGGCCGCTGCCGAAGTATCGCGAGATGTTGTTCATGTATTGAGCCGGGGGCCAAAGGTAGCGTGCGTTCTCAACGCGCCTGTTATTCGTGGTGCGTCGAGGACGCACCCTACGGTATCCGTCCAGCCTGTAGTTACTCGTAGTGTGCCGAAGGCGCACCCTGCAATCGCTATCCGCGCCGAGCAGCCACAACCGTCAACGGCAGGCTCCCATCGGCTCGCGGAAGGGGGTCGGGGGGCTTGATCGTCACGCCGCCGCCGGAGAGGCGGGCCTCGCCGCGTTCAACCCGCGCCGCGAAGGCCACGCATTCTTCGTACAACGCTTCGAGCATCTCGCCCTCGGTCACCGTCCGCTTCTGTTCACCCTGCACATAGATGATTCCTTTGCCCTTGCCGGCGAAGATCGCCACGTCGGCGCCCTCGGCCTCGCCGGGGCCGTTGACCACGCAGCCCATGACTGCGACTTTCACGGGCGTCTTAATTTCCGCCAGCCGCCGGCGAACGTCCTGCACCATTGTGATGAGATCAATCTCAATCCGCCCGCACGTCGGGCAGGCGATCAGCTCTGGCTCGACCCGCGCTCGCAGGCCGAGGCAGCTCAACAGCTCTTTCGCGTCCTCCACCTCATAGACCGGGTCGCTCGCGTAACTGATCCGCACGGTGTCGCCGATGCCCTCGGCCAGCAGCGCCCCCAGCGCCGCCACGCTGCGGATGCAGCCCGTCTCCTTCGGCCCGGCGTGCGTCACGCCCAGGTGCAGCGGGTAGTCGTATCGCTTGCTGATCTCGCGGTATGCGGCGATCACGATCCGCGGGTCGATCGATTTCGCCGAGATGACCACATCGTGAAAATCGTTCTCGTCGAAGATGCGCAGATACTCCGCGAGCTTCTCCAGCATGATGCCGACGAGATGGCCTTCGTAGTCGGTCTCCAGCCGCGCTTTCTCGGCCGCGCGCTTGTCCTTGTCGCGCCGTTCGACGATGCCGCCCTCGTTCACGCCGACGCGGATCGGGACGCCGCGCTCGCGGCACAGGCGAATCACGCGGTCGACCTGCTTGCGATCCTGCAAGTTGCCCGGGTTCAGGCGGATCTTGTGCACGCCTGCCTCGACGGCCTCGATGGCCCGCTGAAAATGAAAGTGCACGTCGGCCACGATCGGCACCGGCACCTGCGGCATGATGTGTTTCAGCGCCTCGGTGTCCTTCGCCTCCGGCACGGCCACGCGCACGATGTCGGCCCCGGCGCGGGCCAGCGCCTGAATCTGCGCGACGGTTTTGTCGATCTCCCACGTGTAGGTGCTGGTCATCGATTGGATCGAGACCGGCGCATCGCCCCCGATGGCCACCGGCCCCACCCGCACTTGCCGCGTCCGCCGCCTTGCATTCATGCCGCTCGTCTCCGAAACTGCCCGCGATTTCGTGGATTCTAGCTGGGAGCACACTTTGAGCACAGCCGCCCGTCGTTTCACGTCATCGTGCATATTGCTGGCCCCGGTGCTGCTGTCCGCGGGGTGCCTCAAGCCGACCGAGCCGGCGAAGCCCCGCGAGGGAATCTGGCAAAGCACGATCCTCGGTCACTCGGTTGAGAACCGCCCGATTGAATTGCTCACGGCGGGCAGCGGGCCGGATGTCGTGTTCATCATGGCGACCATCCACGGCAACGAATGGGCCGGCACGCCGATCGTCAACCGCCTCGTCGAATACATCGCTACGAATCCCGCGCTGCTCGAAGGGCGCCGCGTGCTGCTGATGCCCGTGGCCAATCCTGACGGCTACGCGAAGAAGATCCGCCACAACGTGCGCGGCGTCGATCTGAATCGAAATTTTCCGGCGGACAACTACCAGACCTCCGACCGGCATGGCGACTCGGCGCTCTCCGAGCCGGAGAGCCGCGCGCTGCACGAACTGTTGCTCAAGCATCGCCCGGCGCGGATCGTGAGCATTCATCAGCCGCTGGTGTGCATCGACTACGACGGCCCGGCCGAAGGGCTGGCCCGGGCGATGGGGCGGTACAGCGAGCTGCCGGTGAAGAAGCTGGGTGGTCGGCCCGGGTCGCTGGGGTCTTTCGCGGGCGAGTCGCTGGGAATTCCCATTATCACGCTGGAGCTACCGCCGAACGAAGAGCGGCTATCCCCGGATGCGCTCTGGACCCGCTACGGACGGATGATGGTTGCGGCGATCACGTTTCCGCAAGCGCCGCCCGGCGATTAAGCAATGAGCTGCGGGCTTTTTGCCCGGGCGGTTGATCGAGTGCGACCATCCGCCGCGGGAATCCGGTTGACACCTCCGGCGATCGTATTACAATGTAATGCGTTCCATCGAGGTCGCGTTTTCGCGCAATCGGTTCTTTGGTTATGAAACAGCGCGTCTTGACATGGTTGCTGGTGCTCACGTTCGCCGCGTTTGCGACGGGCGCCGCGGCTGCGCTGCATCATCACGACGCCGGCTTCAAGGCTGGTTGCGAGACCTGCTACCTGCTCGTCACGGTTGCCGCAGCGCTGGTGGTTGCGGCGGTCTTCTATGTTTTCCTGCCTCAATCGATTCGCCGCGCGAGACCAGTCGCGGTCGCCGCGCCGATCAGTCGATTCCATCGCTCGCCCGCTTCGCCCCGCGCGCCGCCTCTTGGCTAACGCGAACTTCTCTCTCACGGCCATCGTGCATTCCTGCGCCCTCGCGCGCCCGGTCTGCATGGCACCCGTGCCCTCTCGCGCTTTCGCGCGGTGTTGATCGCGTTTGCTGAATTCAATCATCCATCGGTGCGATCGCTCGGCTGACTTGGCCGGCGATTGCGAGAGCCTGCCATGAAGCAACGTGCCTTCACGTTGATCGAGCTGCTGGTTTCGATCTCGATCATCGCGCTGTTGATCAGCATTCTGCTGCCGGCGATGAACAAGTCGCGGCAGATCAGTCGTTCGACCGCCTGTCTGGCGAATCTCCACAGCCTGGGTCAAGCCGTGCAGATGTACGCCGACAACAACGACGGGCGTTTGCCGGCCGTCGGGTTCGCCCACGGCGGGAGCGTCGACGAGGCCAATGCGTGGATCAACACGGCGTCGCAGGAGATCGGCTCGGAGAAGGTCTGCCGCTGCCCGGCGGATGAAAGCCCCTACTGGATCAAGCACCTGCCGGGGACGACCCAGTTGCGGCGATTGAGTTACGCGACCAATTACTACACCGTCGGAACGCTGGAGGGGCGCGAGGAGTTCAACAACGCCACGCGCATCACCCGGCCGTCGACCACGATCTTCTGGGCCGAACTGGCGGAGACGGGCGATTTCGCCGTCGCCGATCACGTTCATCCCGAAACGTGGTTCGCCAATCCGCTGACGATGGCGTCGCGCGAGGTGCAGATCAAACGGCACCAGACGCGCGCCAACTACGGATTCGTGGACGGCCATGCCGAGCCGGAGCGGTTCGAGGAGACGTACGCCATCGACCTGCTCCATAGCTCATTTCCAAACATTTCGTGGATTCATAACAAGTACGACCCGAAAGTCGCCTGGTAGACGCTTTTTGCGGACGGCCGGCAGCCTCGGGGTAGAGCCTTTTTTCAGGAGCCGATCGCGCGAGCGATCGGGGAAAGATCGCATCATGAACACTCACTTGGTCAATCTACGTTGCACGTCTTGTGCGGTGCTTGTCGCGGTACTGGTGCTGTCGGGAAACGGCGTCGCTCGCGCCGGCGTGGACGAAGGTGACGTTATCGTGGCACGATCCGCCGCGAACCAGCTTCGCATCGACGGCTACAACCCCGATTCCGAAATCACCGTGCTCGAACCGTCCGGCGGGCTGTTCAACGGTTGGACCGGCACGGAGCCGGGTTTTGATCACCTCGTCGTCGAGGAACCGGAGAACGATCTCTTCACGCTCCAGAGCGGTTGCCAGATTCGGCTGGAGCTGGTCGCGGCGGATCCGGCCTTCCGCGCGATCACCAACACGTTTGCCATCATCGACGACCCCGGCGAACGGGCGCTGCTCGGCGGGGCGGCGCTGCACGCGCACCTGACGTGGCACGTCAACTCCGATCATGCGAGCTTCGACCCGCTGAAGGTGCTCTGGCGGGCGACGTTCAAGCTCGTGGACACGGGCACGACGGGTTATGCGGAATCGAGCGCGTTCACCTTTCACTTCGCGACGGTTGACTGCACGCGCGGCGACTGCAACGGCGACACGGTGATCGACGGGCGCGACGTCGCCGAGTTCGTCGCGACGGTGCTCGATCCCACCGGCCGAACGGATGAAGACCGCTGCCGGGCCGATACGAACCGCGACGGCTACGCGACGGTGGAGGATGTCGAATCGTTCGTGGGGATGCTGCTCGCGATAATGTGACACTCGGAGTGGGTATGGCCGCAGGGGCCGCGGCCATGCTTCGCCCATCCTCGGGTATTTCGCCGCTCGGATCGAACTACGACCCGCTGGGCAGTCGAAAATCCGGCTGCCAGATCGTGCCGCCCAGGCCGTAAACAAGACGCGTGTCATAGAAGCCGTGCATGGCGTGGCCGTCGGCGAAACCGGCTGACCAGTTGGAGAATTTTCGGTGCCAGCCCCATTTGAGGGCGCTGGCCTGGTTGGGCAATCGCGGCGTGGCGCGATAGCACGATGTATAAAAGCCCTGCTCGCCCCACATGATGAATCGCGCCGCATGGCCGCCGGTGAGGAACGGCGCGATCCGCTGCGTGAACGGCTGGATGTCATTGATACTGAAGTTCCCCGTGCCGCCGCCGTAGCCTTCCATGAAGCTGGTGTTGAGCGAGTAGCTCGTGCCGTTGGCCTCCCACGAGGAGACGACTTCCTCCTCGACGTTTTCTTGTTCGGTGCCGATGATCGGGGCGTAGTTGGATCGGTCGCCGGGGCAGACAAACGAGCGAATCAATTGCGTGCCGCGGGCATAAGGGTCGATGTACTTGTTCAGCGGTCGAATCTCGGCCGGGTAGAGACTGCTGTCTGCATTTGGGTATTGCCCGGGCTTGGTGGCCTTCGACCCGCCAAAAACCCACGGCGCGATCGGGTTGGGGTTGTAACCCGCGTGGACGGGCCACTGATACCACGGCACGAGTTTCTGATCGTCGTTGGCGTCCCAGTAATACTGCGTGGCCATCAGCAGTTCGCGCAGGTTCGCGAGGCACTTGACCGTCATGCCCTGGTTGCGCGCCTTGTTCAGCGCCGGAAGCAGGATCGACACGAGCAGGGCGATCAGCGAGATGACAACGAGTACCTCGATGAGCGTGAAAGCCCGATCGGTCGTACGGGATGGGCGAAGGCAGCGGCGTGGCTGGATCATGGCGCGATCCCAGGCATCTTTAGACAAGCGCGCGATAGGGGCGTCGGGCACGCGACGCCGATGCAGTCAGTTTAGCGAGTCACCCCGTCGCGCGGCAACCGTTGAGCGGGGGCGGATCTGGCCAAGTCTGGCGAGGCACTAGTACCGGTTTCAAAACTCCTCTCCCCCTTGGGGGAGAGGTCGGGTGCGGGGGAAGAGCGGTTAGAACGAAACGATTCACCCTCACCCTAACCCTCTCCCTCGAAGGGAGAGGGGGTTTTGAAACAGCTTGTAGTAATAGCCTGTTCGTTTGAAGAGTAGAAATGACCAGTACAAGGCGGCGCGGCGTCGTTTTCGGATTCGCGGCGGCCGGTTACGCTGCCGGGAACATACGATTTTGCGGGATGGGACCACAGGAGGGAGCGACGATGGCGGAAGTGAATCGCACGCGCCGGCGGCAGGTGGCGCTGATCGGGCCAAGCGAACCGGACACGGCGACGCTGGCCCTGGCCGAGCAGGTCGGAGCGCTCATTGCGCGGCTGGGTTTGGTGCTGGTGACGGGCGGTCGCGACGGCATCATGGAGGCGGCGTCGCGCGGGTGTGCGGCGGCAGGGGGGACGGTGGTTGCGGTCGTGCCGGGCACAAGCATGGACGAGGCGAACGATTACGCGCACATCGTGATCCCGACGGGGCTGGGCTGGGCGCGAAACGTCATCACCGGCATCGCGGGCGACGTGATCGTGTGCATGGGCGGGGCGGCCGGGACGTTGAGCGAGATCGCGTTCGCGTGGATGTACGGGCGTCCGGTGCTGGCGCTGTCGTCGACGGGCGGCTGGGCCGGGGAACTGGCGGGCCGGGCGATCGATCACCGGCGGAAAGATACGATTGTCGATTGCCCGACGCTGGCGGAACTGGAGCGGAAGTTGAGGGAGTCTGTCCTGTAACGGCAGCAGGAATATCTTGCCGGATAGGCGCGTGCCGTTCCGCAGGCGCTCGTCGCTCCCTTACGGTCGCGGCCCGGACGATGAACCGGTTTCGACCTTCATTCCCGCGGCGCGCCAGTCCTTGATGCCACCCTCATAGACCGACACATTCGTGTAGCCCCACGACCGCGCCTTGTTCGCGGCCATTCGGCCGACGGGGCACATGCCGCCGGCGCAGTAGAACACGATCGGCTTGTCCTTCTCGGCGGGGAGCATCTCGAGGGTCATTTTCTCGTAGTCGATGTTGACCGCGCCGGGGACGTGGCCTTTGGCGAAGTGTTCGGCGTCCAGCGCGTGGACGACCATCGCGCCGGCGGACATCTTCTCCTGCATCTGCGTCGCCGATTTCACTTCCGTGATGGGCGGGCCGTCGTTCGCGGCGCAGCCCGTCAACCCGGTTGCCGCGACAAACCACAACCCGAATAAGCAAGTCACCTTCTGCATGCGCTTCACTCCCAGTTTGTGTATCGCATTCATTGGCGCGATCCGTTCCCCGCTACTTCTTCCCGCGCGCCTTGGCGCGCTTCGACCTGCCGCCAGACGGCTTCGTACCCGTTCGCTTCGACGCGCCGCGCTTTTTCGAGGCGGGCTTCGTCGAGCTGCGCTTTGCGCCGCCGCTCGCACGCACGCCGATCTCGCGCAGCTTCTTCGGGCACGTTGTCAGATTCGTGTGGCCCTTCTCGGTGATGACGACCATGTCCTCGATCCGCACACCGCCCCAGCCTTCGTAGTACAGCCCCGGCTCGACCGTCACAACCATGCCTGGCTGGAGAATCGCCTCGACCGTGCGCTTGAGCGTCGGCGGCTCGTGAATCGCGAGGCCCACGCCGTGACCGGTGCCGTGCTTGAAGGCCTCGTCGCATCCCATCGTGCGGAAGAAATCGCGGCAGAGGGCGTCGGCATCGTGACACTTCATCCCCGCGCGGATACCGTCGAGGCATTTCTGCTGCGCCGCCAGCACGAGGTCATACACCTCGTGATGCCGCTTGTTCGCCTTGCCCATCACGAGCATGCGCGTCAGATCGCCGCAGTAACCGTTGTGGATCGCGCCGAAATCCAGCAGGACCATCTGGCCGTCCTTGAGCTTGCGCGTCGGCGACGGCGTGTAGTGCGGGTGGCAGCCGGTTTCGCCGAACGCCACGATGGGGTTGAACGAGCTGCCCTCGCTGTTCTTGCGCAGATAACTGTCAATTTCAAACGCCACGTCGCGCTCGCTCATGCCGACGCGGATCCAGGCGCAGATGTGCTCAAAGCAGTCCGACGTGATCTTCTGGGCCTTGCGAAGCAGCGCGATCTCGTCCGCGCTCTTGCTGTGCCGCAAACTCGTTACCACCTTCTCCGCCGGCTCCCATACCAGTTCCGGCGTCAGGGCCATGAGATCGCGCGCATCGGCGTAGGTCAGGGCGTCGCTCTCGTAACCGATGCGCTTCGCGCCGCCGCCGAGCGACTCCCGCAGCCGCGCGGCGATTTCCTTCGCGCTGACCGGCGCATTCAGCAGCCGGGCCGAAACGCCATCGTGCGCATCGACCTCGGCAAAGTACCGCCCGTCGCAGAGCACCTCGCACCGGCCGTTGCGGATTACCGCGAACCCCTCGGGATCGCCGAACGGCTGCACGTTGCCCGCCATCATGGCGCGAATGCCCGTGAGGTATTGAATGTTTTTCTGGTTGGAGACGAAGAGCGCGTCGAGATTTGCGTTCTTCATCGCCACGGCAAGGCGCTTCATCCGCTCCGCATACATGGTTTCGCTCCAGGTGGGCCGGTAGGGCGGTTTTCGGGTCCCTCCGCCCGGCCGCTCAATCTACGTCGCGCGGGGTGTCGCCGCAAGGATGCAGCGGATTGCGCCAATGCAGCGTGGTAGCGATTGTCGGGTCGGCTGACCTGGCCTACACGGCTACGGTTGGGATGCGGGTGCTGCACCCTGCATCATCGCGCGCGTGGCGGCCAGCGCCTGCCGGCTGGGCGCGTGATTGGCGTCGATCTTGAGCGCTGTTTCGAAGGCCGCAATGGCTTCAGCGTAGCGATGTTGAGTCGCGTGGATTGTTCCGAGGTTGTAAAGCGAGGGCACATGGCGGGGGTCGGCGGCAATCGCAGACTGAAACATCGCGATGGCGTCGTCGATGCGGCCGGTATCTTTCAGCAGCACGCCGAGATTGCATCGCGCGTCGGAATGCTTCGCATCCAGTGCAATGACGCGGCGGTAGTCCTCCATCGCGGCGTCGCGTCGGCCGCCGCGCGCCCGGGCCACCGCGCGGCTGTACAGAATGGCGGCGTCGTCGGGAAACCGACGCAGCAGCTCGGCGAATTGCGCTTCGCTCTCGTCGAACTTTCCGATCGCGCCGAGCGCCGAGGCGAGGTTTGCCCGTGCGTCACGATGATCCGGCTCGATGGCGAGGCAGGCGCGATAGGGCTCGATGCACTCGGCCGCGCGGCCCAGCACCTGCAACGTCCGCGCGAGATTGAAATGCGGCAGCGGCTCGGCGCTGTTCGCGGCGATGGCTTTCTTGAACGCGTCGAGGGCTTCCTCGTTGCGGCCGACGCGGGCCAGCGCCTCGCCGAGATTGGTCAGCACCTGGTAATCACCCGGTTTTTCGCGCAGCGCCCGCTGGTAGGTTTCGATGGCTTCGGGGACGCGGCCCATCTCGACGAGGCTGCGCGCCAGGTGCTTGTACGCATCGTGATAGTGCGGCGCGACTTCGAACGCGCGTTCGCACGCGGCCAGCGCCGCCGCGGGATCGCCGCGCTGAAGGTGAATCTCGCTCAAGTTGGCCCACGCACGCGGGTTGCGCGGGCGGTATGCCAGCACCTTTTCCCACATCACTTTCGCGTCGTGATAATCACGGTTGCGCGCGACCGTCCGCGCCGTGAGCGCGAGAATCGTGAGGACGGCGAGAGTCAGGCCGACCGTTGTCGCTTGCGACGTCGGCAGTCGCCGAAACCAGCCGTGACAGCACGCCACCGCCGCCATGACGAGTCCCGCGAGCGGCACGTACATGCGGTGTTCGAAGATCGGGTCGGCGATGGGGATGAACGTGGAAGTCGGCGCGAGCACGGCGAAGGTCCAGAAGCACCAGTAGCCGACGCGCGGGCGCCGCGCGAGCAGCCAGAATGTTCCGGCGAGGAGGAAGGCGATCACCGCACCCTGCGCGAGGGCTTCGCCGCGCGAGTCGATGGGTGGCGCCCAATAGTCGAGGCAAAGCGTCGCGGGCCAGAAGGAGAGCCGCAGGTACAGCAGCACGGCGTTGAACTGCATGAGCATGTAGGTGACGGGCGTCATTTCCGTCAGGCCAAAACCGGCGGAATCCGATCGCGGCGCGCCGGCCACGATCGCGCCGAGGATGATCCACGTGCCGAAGAGCGCGGCATAGAAGCCCTTGCGCCGGGCGAAGACATCACGCCATGATGATGACACAAAGACGCGATTGTACAGGGCGATCAGAATCGGCGCGGTGGCCATAACCTCCTTGCTGGCCATGCCCAGCGCGCAGGTGAGCACTGCCGCAATTCGCCAGCCGATCGGACGGGGAGATGCCATCGCGCGAATCGCGAAGTAAAGCGCAGCAAGATAGAACAGGCCCATGATCGCCTCGGCCCGCTGGATGATGTAGGTGATGCTCTCGGTCTGGAGCGGATGCACGAGCCAGATCATCGCGACGAGACCGGCAAGAACAGGGGAGTGGTCAGGGGTCAGTGAACAGTGGTCAGAGCGCCGAAACGTCTCCAGCGCAACGCCGTACAGTGCCAGCCCAGCGAGCAGGTGGACGATCAGGTTGAACAGGTGATAACCCCACGGATTCAAGCCGCCCAGCGCATAGTTCACGGCGAGACTCAACGCCACGATCGGCCGGCCCGACACGCTCGACTGCGCGGGGGCGGACATGGCGTCGGAAAGCGGCCAGAGCGACTTGATGTACCGGTTTCGCACAATGGCATGGTCATCGTCGAAGATGAACACGCCGGCAAAGCTGTTCCAGTACGCCGCGATACCGACGGCGAGCACGAGCAGCGGCATCCACCGCGCGGCGCGGGTGGCCTTGCGCGATGGTTCGGAAATGGGGTCGGCCTGACGTGGTCCGGCGGCGCGCGATGGCATGCGCGGGCATTCTATCGCAAGTTCATTGCAGGGTGGGCACGGGCCACCTGCTCCTTGACGCGCCCCCTGTGGGAGGGGCGATGCCCGGCATTCCAGATCAGAATTGACAAGTCGCAGTCTGTGTCTTTAACGCACATCGCGCGATGGGACAAGGCATGGATCAATCGAGCTCGTCGAGTGATTGCGCGACCTCTTCCAGCCGCTGGCGGAGGTCGGGCGGAAGCGCGCCGCGGACGGCGTCGTCGATCATACCGACGCGCAGCAGATCGGCGATGTGGACTCGGTCAAGGTCCCGCATTGACGTGAGTTTCATCCGCACGAGTGCGGGTAGACACAGAACCGCGAAGCCCTCCGGATCGCGAACCGCCTCGTCGAGGCTTGGCGCGGCATGGGCATAGGAAGGGCGCACTTTCTGCCCCGCCCAGACCAGATGCACGCCCGACATGCGGCTCGGTTCTTCTGGATCGACAAAGAGCGAGATGCGACGCAGGTCGGTGTATTGAAAGCCGATTGCCTCCATCACGCCGCGAATGTGTTCCAGGTCGCTTCGATCTACGAGCAGGTCAACGTCTTTTGTGGTTCGCGTCGCCGCCGGGTCGGCCTTGGCAACCCAGACCGCCACAGCATTGCCGCCGATGACGGCGTATCGAATGCTTGCGGCGTCGAGTGCTGCGGTCACTCTTCGAAGCCGCTGTTCGACGCGCTCCATCGCCATGACAAAGGCCCGGTAGGACAAGACTTCGGACATGCGCACATTATATCGCCATGGCGGCTGCCACAAGCGGGCCGGAAGCGGATTTCCGCGGGGGTTTGGGGGCGCAGCAACCGACGGCTACGATACCGCGCAGGACGTGAACGTGACGGTTCGATCGGCCCACGCCGGTCGGTTCGCTGCAGAGGCACCCGGAGTGGATCATGAGAAAGAAACGAACACAAGCGCCGCGCGCATCGGCCCAGGGGGCGACCCTGTTTTGTGCGATCTTGTACCTTTCGTCCGTCCCGGTGCTGGGTGACGATCCTGGCCGGCGCTTGGACGCGGTGGGAGCATTGTGCGCCGATGACGTTGCGTCCATGCCGAGTGTTCGCCCACCGTCGGATGTGGCGCGTCAGGCGCCACCGCTTTACGACCTGTCGAAAGACCGCGTGCTCTACTGCATTGGCTACGCGCACCTCGACACCCAGTGGCGCTGGGACTTCTGCCAAACCATCGACCATTACATCCGCGATACGCTGGAGGGGAACTTCAAACTCATTGAGAAGTACCCGGAGTACGTCTTCAACTTCACCGGCAGCGTCCGCTACGAGATGATGAAGGAGTACTACCCGGAACACTACGAGACACTAAAAAAGCACGTCGCCGCCGGACGGTGGTTCGTCAGCGGGTCATCGGTCGACGAGGGCGACGTGAACGTGCCGTCGGCCGAGGCGATCATCCGGCAGGTGCTGTACGGCAACTTGTATTTCCGGCGCGAGTTCGGCAAGGAGAGCGTCGATTTCATGCTGCCGGACTGCTTCGGTTTTCCCGCGTCGCTGCCGTCGATCTGGGCGCATTGCGGGCTGATCGGATTCTCGACTCAAAAACTGACCTGGGGCTCGGCCGTGGGGATTCCCTTCAAGGTGGGTGTGTGGGAGGGGCCGGACGGTCGCGGAGTGATCGCGGCGCTGGATCCGGGGCCGTACGTCGGGGCGGTGGAGGGTCCGCTGCACGAGAGTACCGAGTGGGCGGAGCGCATCACGACAAATGGAGAGAAATACGGGGTCTGGGCGGATTATCACTACTACGGCATCGGCGACATGGGCGGCGCGCTGCGCGAGGAGGACGTGAAGAACTACACAGCGGCGGCAAGGTCCGACGGGCCGTTCCACGTGGCGCTGGCGTCCTCGGATCAGATGTACAAGGACATCCCGCCGGCGATGGCGGCAAAGCTGCCGCGCTACAAGGGCGACTTGTTGCTCACGGAGCACTCGGCCGGCACCTTGACGAGCCAGGCCTACATGAAACGCTGGAATCGCAAGGGCGAGCTGCTGGCTGACGCAGCGGAGCGGGCGAGCGTCGCGGCCGACTGGCTCGGCGGCGCGGTGTACCCTCGGGAGAAACTCGAGCGCTCGTGGGTGCGGCTGCTGGCGAATCAGATGCACGACATCCTGCCGGGCACGAGCCTGCCGAAGGCGTACACCTATTCGTGGAACGACGAGATCGTGGCGATGAACGGTTTTGCGGCAGCGCTGGCGGATGGCGCCGGAGCCGTGTGCCGCGCACTTGACACGCGCGGCGAGGGTCAGGCCGTCGTCGTGTTCAACCCGCTGGCCCAGGCGCGGGAGGATGTGGTCGAGGCGAAGGTGCGTTTCGCGGGCGGCGCGCCGCGAGCCGTTCGCGTGCTAGCCCCCGATGGGAGCGAGGCGCCGGTGCAGGTGCTGTCGCGCGAGGACGAGTCGATCACCGTGGCGTTCATCGCGGCGGTCAAGCCCGTCTCGTGGACGGTGTTTCACGTTCGTCCGGGCGGGCCTTCCAACGCGTCGCGGGACGAAGCCGGCGCGAACGCAAGCGCGCGATTGAGCATCACCGAGAATTCGCTGGAGAACCCGTGGTATCGCGTGACGATCAACGCCGACGGCGACGTAGCAAGCATCATCGACAAGCGCGAGGGCGGGCGCGAGTTGCTGGCCGCGCCGGCGAGGCTGGTCTTCACGCATGAGAAACCGAAGAACTGGCCCGCATGGAACATGGACTGGCGTGATCGCCAGCGGCCGCCGGTCGACGTGGTGAAAGGGCCGGCGAAGGTGCGAATCGTCGAGCAGGGGCCGGCGCGCGTGGCGCTGGAGATCGTCCGTGAGGCGCGCGGTTCGATCTTCACGCAACAGATTCGGTTGTGCGCCGGGGACGCAGGCCGCCGCGTGGAGTTCAAGACGCGCATCGACTGGCAGTCGGCACAGGTCGCGCTGCGAGCGTCGTTCCCGCTGACGGCGGCAAACGCGAAGGCGACGTACAACTGGGGCATGGGCACGATCGACCGCGCCAACAACGAGCCGACGAAGTACGAGGTTCCCTCGCACGAGTGGTTTGACCTGACGGATGCATCCGGCGACTTCGGCGTCAGCGTGCTGGAGGATTGCAAGTTCGGGTCCGACAAGCCGAGCGACCATGAAGTGCGGCTGACGCTTCTCTACACGCCCGGCGTGCGCAGCGGCTATCTCGATCAGCACAGCCAGGACTGGGGCGTGCACGACATGACGTACGCGCTCTACTCGCACGCCGGCGACTGGCGAGACGGGCGAAGCGAGTGGCAAGGCCGGCGGCTGAATCAACCGCTCGTTGCGTTCACCGCGCCGGCGCACGAAGGCGAACTGGGAAAGTCGTTCTCGTTGTTGCAGGTCAACACGGAACAGGTCGATGTCCGCGCGGTGAAGCGGTCCGAAGAGGGCGAGTGGGTCATTGTGCGCCTTCAGGAATTGTGGGGCCGCGAGGCGAAGGGCGTGACGGTCAAATTCGCCGGGCCGATTGTCTCGGCGCACGAGGTGGACGGCCAGGAGCGGCGGATCGGCGAGGCGAAGGTCGCGGGTGGCGCGCTCTTGTTCAACATGACACCATACAGCCCGCGCAGTTTCGCGGTGCGGCTTGGCCCGCCGCCAACGCATTTGATGCCGCCAACAGGCAAGCCGATTCGACTGGAGTTCGACACCGATGTGGTGAGCAGCGATGCGGATCGCGCTGATGGCGCGATGGATTCCGAAGGGCGCGCCTTTCCGGCGGAGCAACTGCCCGCGAAGCTTGTGGCGGACGGGATTGTGTTTCAACTCGGCTCGGGTGCGGCCGGCGAGAAAAATGCCATCGCCTGCAACGGTCAGGAAATTCGCCTGGCCGGAGGCGGTGCGAATCGGATTTACCTGCTTGCCGCCGCGAGTGAAGACTGCGACGCTGAATTTATTGTCGACGGCCGCAAGACGAAAATTCCCATTCAAGGCTGGACGGGTTTCGTCGGGCAGTTCGATGATCGCACATGGGATCGGCCGTTCAATGCGGTCGATTTCGTCTGCGAGGGTCGCGTCACGGGCCTGACGCCGGGATACATCCAGCGTGACAACATTGCGTGGTTCGCCACGCATCGGCATCATCCGACCAAGGGCAACGAGGCCTATCAATTCAGCTACATGTATAAATATCGAATCGATGTGCCGCTCGGGTCGAAGTTGCTGAAGCTGCCGAAGGACGAGCGGATCAAGGTCTTCGCCGTCACCGAGGCGGCGAACGAAAACGGCGCGGCCCAGCCGGCCGGCCCGCTGTACGACGATTTCTCCGATCGCGAGCCGATCGAGTTTCGCTACCGGTATCCGCCGCCGATCGACGAAGGGCAGAAGCCGATCGCGCGGGTGGTGTCCGAACGCGCCGATTCGTTCACCGCGCTCAAGCTGCCGCAGCCGTCAAAGGACGACTACGCCGATGCCTCGCGCGGCAAAGTGACGTTCCGCTACTTCGCCGGCGAGGGGGAGTTTGTGCCGCATCGCCAATCGGGGGCCGACGGCGACAAGCTCCCGCGGCTGAACGACGGAGATCTGCCGCAGAACCATGACGACACGAAGCGAAACGTCTGGTACGACAGCGAGGGGCGGTTCTACGCCGACCTCGGCGGCAGTGTGAAGCTCCGCGCGGTGCGCAGCTACTCATGGCATCGCAACAGCCGCGCGCCGCAGGTTTATACGTTGTGGGGCTCGAACGATCCGACGATGCCCGATGCGGGTTTCACGTCCGCGCGCGACTCAAAATGGAAGCTTCTTGCGCGCGTGGACACAACGAAGCTCGGCGACGGCGGGGTGCATGCCGCGGAGGTCGTCGCGGAAGACGAGGCAGCAAACCGCGCGGACGATGCGAACGCGGCGAACCGCGATTCCGCAGCGATTGGAACGTACCGCTATCTGCTGTTCATCACGCCGAGTCAGGGAACGTTCTTCTCCGAGGTGGACGTGGATGTCGCCGAGTAGATGGGCCACATCAACTCGGCGCGCGATGCTAGTCGCGGCGATCGCCGGCGCAGGTGCGTACACTTCCAGCGCATCGGCACATCCGATCGCGGTCGCGCGCGGCGCGGCGGTGATCGACGGCACCCGTGTGCGCATCACGCTTTGCGAAGCGGGCGAGTCGCTGATCCACGAAGTGCCCGCGTTGCACGGCCGAGGCGATTTCTCGGCGGCGGAGGTCGAGCGCGCGTTTGCGCTACGCGCGGAGCAGATGGTCGCTCGCCTCGAAGTCCGCGATGGTGCGGGTCGGCTGCTGATTGGTCGGTTGACGCAGTCCGATCTGTCGCCGGGGGCGGTGGAGGACGGTGAATCGTCCGAACGGCCCGGTGATTCGCCGATTCGGCGCGTCATCGCGATCGACCCGCCGGTTGATGGCTATCGTGCGTTCTCTGCGTGGCGCGGCGCTCGGGCCACGTATGAGTTGGAGTACGTCGCGGAGCGGCCGCTCACGCACGTCACGCTTCGCCAGGCACCTCCGGGAGATGCCATCATTCCGACACAATTCGCCCTGCGCGTGCAGGATCGATCGAATTCGGCGGAGCGATTCGTACGGCTGACCAGCGCCGGCAACGCCGAGACGCTGGACCTCTCAACGCCGGCGCGCGTTGAATCGACCATGTCGGCGGGCGGGCGCCCCCGCGAGCCAGCCGTCATCCCGCCGGCTTCGATGGTCCGGCATCGATTCAAGAGCATCCAAGCGGTGATTCGCCAGGGACCCCGTCGCGTTCTGGCGGATGTTTACCTGCCGCTCACGCTTCTGGAGACGTGGGGGCCGATTGATCGGGAGCAGGCTGACTTTGTGACGCCTGTTGAACAGCGCGCGGCGTGTGAGGCGGCGGTCCGATTGGTGCGAGAGAAGGTCTCGCTCATCGAGTCATCGCGTGAGGCTCGCCCGATCGCGCCGACCGCGTTGTCATGTGCCGTTCTGGGGCCGGAATATGCGTACCTCGGTGATGAAACGGCTCAACCAAGCAGCCGCGTAGTGGGGGCGTGGTCCGCCCGCGTGGTCGTGCGCTTTGAGTTTCCCGTGTCGCCGACGGAATCGGCGATCACGCTCGATTGGCGGCTGTTCAATCCGGCCGTGCTGACGGCGGACCTGTTGATCGTGAGTGATGCGACTTCATCCGGCATGGCTGAAGCGATGGAGCATCAGGTGACGACGTACAATTCCACGTTTGTATTGAAAATGCTCGCCGCGACGTCACCCAGGGAACCGGTTGCGCGAGCAATTGCTCCATGACGCCGTCGATTGCGCATGCAATCGATTCGAACGAGTAACGACGATCAACGAGGCGGTTCGTTTTGGTTCGGCGATGCCCTGCCCGCCAGCGCCGTGAACAATCCGAGCCACAGCAACGCACTGGCAATAATCATCGCCGGTATCGTGCATGCGGGGCCGAGGGCCGACGGGTGCATGGCTGCGAGGCGCTCGCGCGCGAGCGCGCTCCATGGCGCGCCGGTGTATCGCGGAACCATCTCGCCGAGGAGGCCCCACGTCTCGGCCGAGCCGTGCAGCACGATCAGCCCGCCGCCGAGAACGATCAGCGCCGCCCGACGGCCCGTCGCGACCACGCCCTGGTAATACAGGCACAGCAGCCACGGGAATGACACCGCTGCATACCATACATTTGTCGTGATACTCCCCCAGGCCTGCCGCGAGCTGACCATGTGCCACGTCAGCCCCGCCGCGAACAACGCACCAAGAAGTGCCGACGCCCGGCCCGCGCCCTCGCGCGTGAAACAGGTCGCTCGGCCGCTTCGCCGACCGCGAATCGCCGCCGCGACGGCCAGCCCCGCCCCGATCAGCAGGAATACCTGATACACCCATGTGATCGCGCCGGAGGTCTTGACGTAACTCCAGCCGCCGGTGAACAGTGACTGGCGCAGGTATTTCCGCGACAGTTCGCCCAGCCAGTCCAGGCTGAAGGCCTGCCGCAGGATCGCGCCCGCGCCGAGGCCGTGCCTCGCGTTCTCGACTGACTCCTGCATTGGCGTCAGCAGGCCGTAGCGGCGGACGTTCTCGATGAAATAGTCACCTGTCAAAAATATGGCGACGGCCGCGATCAGCAACCCGGACGCGGCGACCTGCGCCCCGCGCCATCGTCCGCGTCGCCAGCGGTCTGCCCAGATCAGCACCACAAACGGGATCAGCAGCAGGTTGTACGCCTTCGCCAGAATCGCCAGGCCCAGCGCCAACCCGAGGATCAACCCGTGCCGTCGCCATCGCTCGATACGAAACTCCAGCACCATCACCACCGCCAGCGTCCCCAGCAACACCGCCAGCGGGTCGCTCGCCACTCGCGCGCCGTTAAAGAGCAACAGCGGCTGCGTCGCGACGGCCAGCAAGATGAGGTAGCGCAAAGGCCCGGCGGCGACCAGACTCGGCAGCGACAACCCGAAGAGCAGCAGCGTCGCCGCGCCGCAGGCTACACCGAGCCACCGCGCCCGCGCGATCGCGTGACCGACTTGGTCCGGACCGAGTTGTCCACGAAACAGCGGCGCGATCAGTTGGTAATAGAGCGGAGGGTGCTGCGCCTGATAGAGCGGAATGTTTGGCGCGGTCGCGCGAACTTCGGTCGAGCCGCCGGCCCTCACCCGCTCCCAGTATGCGTGGTACTCCATCGCGCCGATCGCGCCGATCTGATCGACCGCCAGTTTCGGCTGCGGATATCGAACGAGCGCCGGGTAAAGTGATCGCGGGACGGTGGCCTCGCCGTGGACCGGTGGCGAATTGTGCTCGATGAGGTGCGCCACGTACGCGATGTGCTGGTATTCATCCCACCCTTCAAACGGCGGTAGCACGGAGAGCAGGAACACCGCCCGTGCCAGGAACAGCGCGATCATGAGCGCGCAGAACCGGTTCCAGTTGCCCAGCCAAGTCAGAATTCGTGTCACACGCCCGTTCATGTGGTTCGCGGAGTCTGCGAATCGGGGGCGGGTGCGTCAAGCCGCGTTTGACGCCGAAGGGCGAAACGATGAATAATCCGGGCAGGATCGCAATACCTCATTGGGATTGCCGCCCTTCGGGAGCCGCCATGTCCATCGTCACCCTGCCACGCACCGTTCGAACCTTCGCACGGCTTCGCGTCATCGCGCAGGTGCTCTCCCGCCACGGATTCGGCCATTTCGTCGACCGCCTGCAACTGGGCCAGTACGTCCCGTCGTTCCTTCGATTCAAACGAGGCAGCGAGGCGGACGAGAGCGAGGTCGATCCGATCGCCACCATTGGCGAGCGGCTTGTGAAAGTGTGCGAGGAGCTCGGCCCCACATTCGTCAAACTCGGGCAGATCGGCTCGACCCGGCCCGACCTCTTGCCGGCACAGATCATCGCAGCGCTGGAGCGCCTGCAGGACGACGTGCAGCCCTTCTCGGCCGCCGAGGCCCGGCGCATCGTCGAGGCCAGCACCGGCCTTTCCGTTCAACAGGCGTTTCGATCGTTTGAAGAGCGGCCCTTCGCCAGCGGTTCCATCGGCCAGGTGCATCGCGCGACGACGCAGGACGGTCAGGAGGTCGTCGTCAAGATCCGACGGCCGGGCATCGAACAGGTCGTGCAATTAGACATATATGTACTCAAATGGATGGCCGAGCGGGCCGAGGCGCTGTTCCCCGAGCTGCGGCCTTACCACCCGCGCATGCTGGTGGACGAGTTCGCGCAGACGATTCAGAAGGAGCTGGATTTCGTCAACGAGGCGTCGGCCACGTCACGGTTTTACGACGCATTCAAGGATGATGAATTCATCCGCACGCCGCTGGTGCGCTGGGACCTCACGGGCACGGAAGTGCTGACGATGGAGTTCATGGAGGGGCTGCACCTGCGCGATGCCCTCGGCGCGCAGCGAACACAGTGCGATCCGAAGAAGCTGGCCCAGCGGCTGGCCGAGAGCTTCATGAAGCAGTTCTTCGAGATGGGGCTGTTTCACGCCGATCCGCATCCGGGGAATCTGCTGGTCTGCCCGCCGGACAAATTGATCCTGTTCGATTTTGGCATGGTCGGCGTCATCGACGACGAACTGATGGGCCGGCTGGTCATCGGCATTGTCGCGATGGTCAAGCGCGAGATTGACGTGCTGATCGAGGTGCTGGCCGACCTGGGCGCGCTGGGCCGCTCGACCGATCGCGAGATGCTCGCGCGCGACTTGCGCGACATGCTCGACAAGTACTACGGGCTGCCGCTGCGGCGGCTGGAAGTGCCCACGATCTTCCGCGAGCTGCTGGAGACGATGCGGCGGTCCGACGTGACGCTGCCGCGCAATTTTGTCTCCATGTTCAAATCGCTGGCGACCGTCTCGGCGGTCGTCATGCAGCTCGACCCTGAACTGAACCTGCTCGAACTGCTCCAACCGCGGATCAACACGCTCTTGCGCGAGCGCTTCCACCCCCGGCGGCTCTCGCGCCTCTTCGGCATCTCGGCCTGGCATCTCGCCAGCGTGTTACGGGACGCGCCCCGCCTGCTGCGCGACACCCTGCGCGGTATCGGACGCGGCCAGTTTCAAATCAACATCCGCCACGAGAATCTCGATCACCTTGCCAGCGAGTTGGATCGCTCCAGCAACCGCCTGGCCTTCTCGGTGCTCGTGGCCTCGACGATCATCGGCAGCACGATGTTGCTCTCGATGAACGCCGACGTGCTGCTGTTCGGCACACTGCCGATCCGGTACCTGGGCTTCGTCGGCTACGCGCTGACGTTTGTCATGTCGGCGTGGCTGCTGATTGCGATCCTGCGCAGCGGCCGATTGTCATAGGGCTGCGGTCATTTAGCCGGCGGGCTTGCCTGCCGCGATCCGAGCCCCGACCGTCAAGGAGCGCCGCGAGACGCCTCGGCGCGCACGACCGCCTCGGAACATCGGTTTGCCTGTTATCGCGCTTCGGGGGGAGCGTTCATGCCGCCATCAACCCGTACCGAGAATCCGCTGCACCCGGTTCACGCGCCATGCGAAGATGTCGCGCTCGTCACCATTGAAACATATCGCGAACCCCGGGAACTGGATTCGCGCCGGCCTGCTTCCGCGGATCGCGTTGCATCCTTGCATCGCGTCGCGGCGTCCCCGTTTCGCCGTTTCAGATTGCATCGCATCGACTTCGTCGCGGCCGCCGTGATTTTTCTCGCCGCGCTGGCATTTCGTGCGCCGCTGATCCTCCGTGGCGAGACACTCTTGCACTCCGACGAGGCCATCGTCGGACTCATGGCGCAGGACATCGCCGAGGGCACGCGCTTTCCGCTTTATTTCTACGGCCAGCGTTACATGGGCGCGCTGGAGGCCTACGTCGTTGCGGCGTTTCTGCCGCTCTTTGCGAAACCGATTCACGCACTTCGCGCCGCGCCGGCAGTCTTCTTCGCGGCGATGGTCGGAGTGCAGTATCTGATGCTTACGCGGTGGCTGGGTCGCCGCGCGGGGCTTGTCGGAGCGGCCGTGCTTTTGTGCGGGCCGCCGATGTTCGCGCAGTGGACCATTTCCGCGCGCGGGGCGTACGTCGAGAATCTGCTCTGGGGCACGTTGTTGCTGTGGGCCTACGCGGAGTGGTTCGCCTGTCCAACGGCCGGGAGCAATCACGCACCGCAGCGAATGACACCGGACGCGATCAAGGCATTACGCGGGCGGGAAACCCGCCGCCAATTCATCTTCGGCGCGCTGGTCGGCTCCGGTCTGTGGCTTAACCCGTCGATTGTGTTTTTCCTCGCGCCAATCCTCGTGCATTATCTGCTCGGCTCACCGCTGCGGATGCTTCGGCATGCCACGTCGCGCGCGGCCGCATGGAGGGTGATCGACCGCCTCGGTGTCACGGCCTTGACCGTTGTTGTCGCGGCGTTGTTGCTGATGGTCACGACCGCATGGTCGGTACAAGTCGATGAGTCCGGCGTGAAGTCGGCGCTGTTGCTCGGGTTACTCCCGCGACCGGTCGCGGCCGGTGTGTTGGCGGTTGCAGGCGTGATCGCGGCATGGCGGCTTCGAATGGCATCGCGCGTGCGAGCGATGATTCCGCGATGTGGTGGGATGTTGCTCGGCGCCGTCATCGGATCGGCACCGGCCATCGCGTATATCCTGTTGGCGACGGTGCGCGGCCAGGGGCTGGAGCCGACGCTCCCGCTGGGCCTGCGACCTCCGTGGGCCATGGGCGATACGCTTGTGTATTTATTGTACGGCGCGCCCGTCTTCTTCGGGGCCGATCCGCAGCCTTTCCTGCGCCTGGTGACCGTCGGGCAGGATGCTGCGCTCGCGCCGCTCGATATCGCGTGGGGCGGGCTGGTTGGCGGCGCGAACTGGATCGTGGCCGGCGCGGCCGTGACGGCCGGCGCGGTGCTGCTGCTGAATTCGGGACCGCGCATTGCTCGCATGCTTCGCATGACGCCGGGTGTGCATCATCCGGTCTCGTTGCTGGCGCTCGGCGCATTGGGCTGCGTCGGGTTGTATCTGTTCGGCGGGTGCAGTTTCAATTTCACCACGATCCGCTATTGGCTTCCGATCTGGGTGTTTCTGCCTGGGATATTGGCGTGTGTCTTTATCAATCATCGTCTGCCGCTTGCCGGCCGCTCGTCGGTCGCGACGCTTTGCGCGGCGTGGCTGGTTGGTCAGGCGGCGCTCCATCAACAGGTCGGCGCCCCCCATCCGATGCAGCGCGTCGCCGATTCGCTCGTTGAGCAAGGCGTGAAGCAAGTCTGGGCCGAGCCGCTGGATGCCCACGTGCTGACCTATCTCACGGGGCAACGATGCCGCGTGGGGGAGTACCGCGCGTTCTGGGCGAGACTCGATCACCTGTTACAGCCGAATTCGGCTCTGGAAGGACCGACACGATACCTCGTCCGGCCTGACGAGCCGGATCGCGAGTGGGACTGGATTCATGGGGGCTTTCCGGGCTGGTCGCCACCGGAGACAAAGCGGAAACTCTGGCCCGACCTGCGGCGGCGCGTCGCGCTCAAACCGTCGGAAGTCGTTACCGCGCAATCGCTTCCTGACGGCTATCGGCTATGTACCCTGGCGCGGCCGCTCGCAAGCCGCTGACCGTTTCCTCGCCGAATTCGATGGCACATTCCGACGACCTGGGCTTACAATACGAGTGTGGGCCGAAGCTCGGCGCGTCCGACACGCTGGAGTACGCGCGTTGGGTGCAGACCGGCCCGGGCTTCGGCGGCTGGAGGCATGGTGTGATGTTGCGCAGAAACCAACAGACATTTTGGACGTGTGCGTTGTTGCTGGCGGTGCTTGGGTCGGCCTGGTCATCGGCCGGCCGGGTGCTGGCCGGGCCGAAGTGCGATCAATTCGCCTTCGCGGGGCCGGATGACGGTAAGACCAAAAAGACAACAACCAAGAAGAAGTCCAAGCCCAAGAAGTCGGACGACGAGATGCCGCATGTCCGCTGGGGGCAGAAGCGCAACGAGACCGATGCCGAATACGACAAACGGTACGCCCGCCTGCTGAAGCAAATCAAGCAGGACAAGCGCGGCGATTTCAGCGACGGCACGTTCATGAAGGGGCAGGAGGAAGTCCGCCTGTGGACCTACATGGGCCATCCCTTCATCGTCCGTACCGATATCAGCAAGGAGTTCACGGCCGACACCGCGATGTACATGGAGATGTTGCATCGCGAGTATGGCCGGGCCTACGCGAAGCTTCTGGGCGGCGTTCCGGCAGACGTGCGAGAGAAGATCGAAGTGATCGTCTTTGCCGACCAGACGACTTACATGCAGAACGGCGGCACGCCGGGCAGCGGCGGGTTCTTCATGTCGTTCGGGCATCTGGTGGGTGATCGCGGCCCGCACTGGCCGGCTCGGCGATACCGTTTGCAGCAATTCACCGACGGTGTCACCGATTTTCGCAAATGGGAGAAGGGCACGCTGAAGCACGAGGCGGCTCATATGGAATTGCAGCTTCGCCTCGGGAATACGCTCTATCCCGGTGCGAACATCGGGATTCCGGTCGATTGCCCGCGCTGGTGGAACGAAGGCCACGCAGCGGTATTCGAGTACTGGGATTTCGATAAGACGGTAGAAGAGAACTTCGCCGAGATTCCCAACCGCGGTCGATACGCGCCGGTGATTCGCCGGATCGTGGGCACGCCGAAATGGAAGGACTTCAACTACGTCTGGACGATTGACCCCGAGAGCTGGCACAAGGACATGACCAGCGAGCAGGGCTTCTTGAATTACGCCCAGGCGTGGTCGCTGGCGGCGTACATGATGGGTGGCGGACGGCAGGGCTGGAAGGATTTCCGCGCGGTGTTTGACTTGTCCAAACGTGTCGGTTCCGACCGGCAGACCACGTACATGGGCGATCGGATGCGCGCGTGGGAGGAGAAGTTTCCCTCCGAGGCCAAAGAGGCGCTGGAGAAGCACTGGACGAAATGGGTCGAGGAAAATATCTCGCGCGATAAATCGGTGCCGGACGAAGAGTACTACCTCAAACTGGGCGGCTACAACCCGGACGTAAAGGACAAGCTGCAGCGATTCTCGAGTGCGGAGATCGAGAGCTTGCGCAAGTGGATCAAGGAAGAAGAAGAGCGCCGCAAGAAGTCAAAAGAAATCGAGCGATAGTCGGCCGGCCTGGTCTTCCTGTAGCCAACCCAATTCATCCCATAGGTCCATGGCTGCCCGGCAGATCATGAACGCGGGCGTAACCGGCGCGCGGTCCGTTGAGCGAATGCCCTGGAGCTGCCTTGGCGTTGAGTTTCGGGACCGCCGGGGGACGCCGCAAAAAGGCTGATAACAGGGGTCGGGTAAGGGGGTCCCCGCGGCAGGGCGGGCCAGTGCTGAAAAGGCGGTTTTTCGGCTGAAGGGGTATCGGACGGGCGGACGGCGCCTGCTGCAGAAAGGGCTTGCATTAGGGGGGCGACGTGCGTAAATTCTATTGGAATCAAGGCATGGAGTGACCCGCCGCGGCTTCCCACCCGATGCGCCCGAACCGGGCGCCCTACCTGAAGCGAGCGATGCCCGCGGCCGGTCGAAAGAACTCCATGGCCTGTGAACCTGCCTAATCGCTGGTGGATGGGGACGGCACGCGTGAATGACAGCCCCGGTTTTAGACGCCGGTGGTAGAATGACCCGGTACACGGTGTCGGCCGAGGCACTCGGCCGCGACGGTTGAGGAGACGGTCATGTTCAAGCTTCGCACACGGAGTATGGTCCTCGGCGTGGTGCTGCTTGCGGCGGTGAGCGTCGCGCGGGCCGACGATGAGCCGAGCGCGTCGGAGCGCCTGACGGCGGCGATCAAGCTGGTCGAAGCCGGCGACTATGCCGCGGGCAAAGACGCGTTGCTTGAAATTTCCGAAGACGAACTGGACGACGATGAGCAGATCAATCTTCAGCGCTACCTGGGCATGGCCGAGCGGGCGCTCGCCGATCGCGCCAAGGCGCGCGAGGATCTTGCTTCCGGTGAGAAGGCGATGAAGGCCGGCAAGACCGACGACGCGCGCAAGGCGCTCGAAGCGGTCGTGGCGTGCAAGGTGGCCGAGGCGGATGTGGCTTCCAAGGCGCGCGCCCTTCTGGCTGATCTGGACAAATCGAATAAGAAGAAGAGCGAAGCAGGGGCCTCGGCGGAATCGAACACCGCCATGACGGCCGCGCCGCGCCCGGCCGTAGCGAAATCCGGAGACGGCTTGGTGGACGAACTGGCCGAAGAGCACGCCTTGCTCTGGCAGCAGGCGGTCAAGACGTACAAGGAAACGGAGTCGAAGCTTCGCAAGGCTGTGTTGGCCGAGGACTTTGCCGAGGCGCAGCGACTGCTGGACTTCGCCCGGCAGACGATTGAACTCAACCGGCGCTACGCCTCGCCTGCTGCGTTGTATGAGGACTATCGCAACCAGGCCAACGAGCTGGAACGGTTTCTCAACGACGAGCAGCGTGACTACGACGAGCGGCTGATCCGCATGAAGCGCGAGGAAGTCGCGGCTCGGGAGCAGGAGCGCGTCGAGCAGGTGCGAATCCAGAAGACGCGGCAGGTTGAGCAGCTCATGGATCAGGCCGCCGAGCTGCGCAAGGAGCAGCGGCTCGACGACGCGATCCAGGTACTCAAGCAGGTGCTGGCGATCGACCCGAACAACGAGCAAGCCGCATGGATGAAGGAGACGCTCGAAGACCTCGCCATCAATCGCCGCAACGTCGGCGCCACGATCGACAAACAGAACGAGGCGCAGGATCTGCTCGTCGCGAACGAAGAGACGGCGATCCCGTGGCACCGCGACATCATGTATCCCAAGAACTGGCGCGAGATTTCCGCCAAGCGAACCGGCGCTGAAGAAGCGGCCGAGCCGGAGAGCAACCGCGTCGTCCGGCGCAAGCTGGAGGCCGTGGCGCCGGAGATCAAGTACGACGCCGTGCCGTTCCGCAAAGTGATCGATCAATTGCGTGACCGGACGGGGCTGAACATCGTTCCGAACTGGACGGCGCTGGATTCGGCCGGCATCGACCCGGAGACGGAAGTCAATCTGCGGTTGAGCAGCGTGAAGTTCTCCAAGGCGCTGCAACTGATTCTGGATGCCGTCGGCGCAGGCGAGACGCAACTGGCCTACGAAGTAGACGATGGCGTCATTGCCATTTCAACAAAAGAAGATCTCGCTCGCAAGACGTTGACGCGTGTCTATCCCGTGCAGGACCTCATCATTTCGGTGCCGACCTTCCGCGGGCGGCAGATCAACCTTGATCAGGTTGGCCAGAACAGCAATCAGCAGGGTGGTCTGGGCGGCGGCCGGTTTCTTCAGGGCGGCGGCGGTGGCGGCGGCGGCGGCGGCGCCGGCGGCGGCAACCTGTTCGGCGGTGGTGGCGGCGGTCAGCAGGATGATGATCTGCAGAACACCCAGGAAGACCCGATTCGACCCATTATCGAGCTGATTCAGCAGACCATTGATCCCGAAAGCTG
>CAZQCF010000020.1:0-69765 GCA_964592235.1 uncultured Planctomycetaceae bacterium | reverse complement strand
GCTTCTTCAAACATTGCGGCTACGCCGCTACGTGCGAATGAAAATCGCTCTAACTGCTGAACCTGATTATCCAAGGAAATGAGTCTATTGGGCGATTGGATCAACACTGCCGCGTATTGCGCATTGATGTATCGCCTTCCGACAAGCAGGACTCGCTTCCCTACTGTCGCGGCCCAGACAAACGGAAGACACACTTGAGCAATCTGCTCTAGGGACGCGATTGAAGGCGGAGCGATTCGACGAACTGCTCATCGTCCTCTATCTGCGATTGAATCTCATCGTGGTGCGAGTGGTAATAGGCCAGGGCCGCGTGAACATCGGCGAGCGAGATTTGCGGGTAGCCCGCCACGATTTCGTCCGGCGTCATGCCCTTGAATTCATACCACGCGACGATGTCCTGCACGCGAATGCGATGGCCCGCGATGCGCGCCCGACCGCCGCAGACGCCGGGCGTGGCTTCGATTCTCTCGTCGATGAAGGGTTGAATGGCCATGCAACAAGTATAGCCCATCGGGCAGGCTCATCCAAACATGGGCCGCGATGTTCGCTCGCGCGGGTGGAACGCCCAGTGTCGGCGGCGGAAGGACGGATAAAACAATTCCATGGGCTGCGATGAATCCGGTGTTTCGCCCAGCAGTCCGCACGTTGTATTCACCCGAAGGGCGCACGGGCGTTGCCAGGGGCGCGGCGAGCCTTAGCGCCGCTTACCTGATTCCATCAGCGCCTGTTCCAGGATTTCGGCCGCGACCTGCATCGGGCTGATTCTCCGTTCGCGGTTGCTAAGTTTCTCGGCAAGGTCGCCAAGCTTCTTCTTCGTTGATGCCGACATGGGAATCTTGCCGCGATGATTCCAGCGGCGATCGGTCGGGCGGCCCGGCCGTTTGCCCCTGCTCGGCTTCAGCCGATGTTTGAGCGAGCGAATGATGGAGGCCAGTCTGGCAGCGCCAAACGCACCGCCGCCCACTACCGGCAATTCCGCGATGATCTCCGCGCCGAGCGATTCAGCAACTTTGTCGATTTTCCGAGCCATGATCGTCACCCTGCTTCCGCCAACTTACTCAACTGGAAACCGTATCTCCATGTAGTGCCGGTCAATGACGAATCCTACGGCTCCCTGATGAGTCGCACGGCCCATTCCCTCCAGGAAGTCCCGCAAGGCCGACGCCTGCCTCGTAATGGACGACATTGTGGTGTAACACTGAATCACCACCGGTTCGTCAAACAGCAATTTGCCGCCCTGGTCATCGTCTCGCCAGACACCTTTGCCGCGCGGAAAGGCCGTCGCGCCGCCAAAGAGTCGCCCCAGGGTTGCCAACGCCTCTTGTACCCATTGGTCCTGATTGATCGGCCGACTTTTTCGGTCGTGGCTCGGAATGAACAGGACCAACAGGGTTGATGCGGTCTTGGATGCATGCAAGGCACGTCCAATGGACTTATCCTTCATTCACCTACTCCATCTTAGCACTTTTTGCCCCAAAAGTCAATCGGGAATCCGCTGCCCACCCGATCCCATTGCGGCACTTAGATGTTGAACGCATACAGCAGCGCCGTGACGGCCACGTCGGCCGTGATCAGCGCGACGATGCACTTCACGACGGTGTTGGTGGTCGCGCGGCCGACGCCTTCGGCGCCGCCGGTGACGTTGAGGCCCTCGTAGCAGGCGATGATGGCGATGAGCAGGCCGAAGATGGGGCCTTTGCCCAGGCCGCTAAGAAAATCCTTCACGGTGACGGCGGCCTGCGTGGCGGAGAGGTAGCGGTCGGGCGTGATGTTCAAGACTCCTGTCGCAGTGATGAATCCGCCGAGCACGCCGACGACGTCGGCGATGACAATCAGCATGGTGAGCATGATGACCGTGGCGAGAAAGCGCGGCATGACGAGAAATCGCACGGGGTTCAGGGCGATGGCGCGAAGGGCTTTGATCTCTTCGCCCTCGACCATCGTGCCCAGCTCGGCGGCGATGCTCGCGCCGGCGAAACCCGAGAGCACGATGCCCGAGAGCAGCGGCCCCAGCTCGCGGAACATGGCGATCACCACGATGTCGGCGATGCGTTCGATCTGGCCGTAGTTGCGCAGTGTGGGCGCCATTTGCAGGCTCAAGATGATGCCGATGAAGGTCTGCACGAGGGCGATGATGGGGATGCTGCGGATGCCGACGCGAACCATTTGCGAGAGCAGGTTTTCGTAGCCGATCGGCGCCTCGCGGAGGATGGCGGTGCGATAAAGCCACGTAAACGTGTCGGCGACGAGGTAGATCATGCCGCCGAGCATGGCGACGACGCGGCGACCGTTCTCCGCGCCGGAGAGGACGCCCTCGCCGAGCGCGGTGACGCCGCGCTGCCAGGCGGAGGGGAGCGGGTCGGATTGGGCGGGCGTGTCGCTCATGAGTCACACACAGAGTGAGCCGCGGGTTTCAACCCGCGCGGCGCTGAATGCGCGATTGACCGTTCACACTTGTTCACAAGGCCGCGCGAGCTGAAGCTCGCGGCTCGTTATTGCGTTTTCGCGGCTCGTTAAATCTCGCTCGCGGCTTGGAAGAACTCGATCGCTTGCAAGATCGGCTCATTTGCCTCGTCACGCCGTCAGGGCGGTGGCCTGGTCGTCGCAGATCGTGAAGAACTTATCGAGCTTGGTGATTTCAAAGACGCTTCGCACCCGCGGGTTCATGCCGAAGAGCACCATCTTGCCCTTGTAGTCGCGCACGCGGCGGAAGACCTCGACCAGCGTGCCGACGCCCGACGAGTCCATGTACGGCACCTCGCGCAGGTCCAGCACCAATCGCTTGGGCCGCTCGCCGGCCACGTCAGCCAGCGCCGCATGCAAAGCGGGCGAATGGTGCAGATCAATGTCGCCGCCGAGGACGACGACCGTCCCGTCGTTGTGCTTGTCGATGCTCTTCACGAGGCCCGAGTTTTCCGCCATGACTGACTTCTCTTTCCTGACCGCGTCGCCGAATCTCCATTCGACGCCGCTCGTACCTCGTTCGTGGCATTCTCGTCCGTTGAATGCCGATGTCCTAGTGCCTCATCATACCGACCGGAGGCTGATTCCATTTCGGACCGGCCGGAGGCCGATGCTACCCGGCCGACGCACCGTTTGCCGGTTGCGGCGATACGTACTTTACCATGTCGAGCTGCATTCCGCCGTCGGGCGGGCAACTGTATTCAAACGAGTCCATCACGGTCTGGATGATGTGCACGCCCAAGCCGCCGGGGCGCACGTCCTCCAGATTGCGACTGCGAATCGTAGCCGGATCGACTTGTCGCCCCTGATCGCGCACGGTGACGGCGATGCCCGGGCGGCCATCTTTCGATTTCACCGGGGCGAGCGTGATCTGAATCGGCTGATCGGGCTTGCCCTCGTAGCCGTGCTTGATGACGTTGGAGAGCGCTTCGTCGATGGCCCAGGTGAGCGCGTGGGCGTCGGTCTCGCCGAAGCCTTCGAGGCCGGCCATGCGCTCGACGGCCCCGCGCACGATCGGCAGGCTCTTGGAGCTGCTGTTGATCGACAGTTCCACGCGGTTGGAATCTGACATCAGTCTTTGACCTCATCGGGCGCGACGCTTCCCGATCCGTAGCTCTCGGCCGGCGTTGTTTCCTGCCGGGGATTGCCCTGGTTCATTGACACCTTGTGCGCCCCTTGGTCAATGTAGGCGCGCCAGCGCTGAATGGCGGCGAGGCGTTCGGCGCTGCTCTGGCCCGATTCCAGCCCGAACCGTTCGCCCGTCAGTCGCTCCAGCGCCAGCATGGCGAAGAACTGCACGCCGTTGTCTTCATCTTCGAGGCGGTCGACAATGAGCGGCACGGCTGACCGGTCACCGGCGTTGGCGGCGGCCTGGACGGCCATGATGCGCTCGGTGGGGTCGTCGGAATTGAAATTGGCGCGATAGGGAGGGATGTTGCAGCCGACCAGAGCGAGGCAGAGCATGGCCCAGCCATGGAAGAAGGATCGTCGGGATGGGCGGTGCTGAACGGTCAAAAGGCGGCTCCTGCGTGGGTTAGTCTACGAGGAGAGTGGCGGCGGTACAAATTTCGGGTGCGGATAGAGGTTGTGAGTTGTTGAAATGTGGAAGGGAAAGGTGCGTCGGCGCGTGAGGAGGGCGCGGCGGGCACGTTTCAATGATTGTTGAAATAACGTTGCGGCGTGGTTTGTGCGATTGGGCAGCGCGGTTTGGAGCGCCAAGCGAAAGGAAATGCGTCATGGGTCGAAAAAAACACTTGATTGGAATGGCGCGGGGGTTGGTGCTGGCTATGGTGCTGGGTGTGGGCAGCGTGAGCGAAGCAGGCGATGTGGATGCGAAGAACATCGCGATCGCGAAGGAGGCAGCGCGGGCGATTTTTGATGGGCAATACGACGAGGCGGTGAAGCACTTTGATAAGACGATGGCCTCGGCGCTGGGTCCGGACAAATTGCGCGAGACGATGGAGGGACTGGTGGCGCAGGCGGGGAAGATGCTGTCGCTGGGCGAACCGAAGGCGGAGCGGTCCGGCGCACACGACGTGGTGCTGATCCCCGCGCGGTTTGAGAAAGGGGCGATGCGATTTCGAATCGTGCTGTCGGCGAAGAACGAGATCGCCGGATTGTTCATCCAGCCGGACGTGCAGGCGGTGGCGTATGAGAAAGCGCCGTACGACGAGCCGAGCGCGTATCAGGAGACGGATGTCGAGTTCGGATTGCCGGGCTGGCGATTGAGGGGCAAGTTGATGGTTCCCATCTCGCGGTCGCTGCATCCAGTAGTGATCCTGGTGCACGGATCCGGCCCGCACGACGCGGACGAGACGATCGGGCCGAACAAGCCGTTTCGCGATCTGTCGGGCGGTCTGGCGTCGCGCGGGGTGGCGGTGCTGCGGTATGAGAAGCGGACGTTCGCGCACGGGGCGAAGATCAAGTCGCTCGAGAACTTCGGCATCAAGGAAGAAGTGATTGAAGACGCGGTGGAGGCGGCGCGATTTGTTCGCAAGCATGGCGGCAACATCGACCCGAATCGCGTGTACGTGCTGGGGCACAGCCTCGGGGCGAGCGTGGCGCCGCTGATCGCGGAGGCGGATGGAAAATTGAGCGGCATCGTGATGGCGGCCGGCACGGGGCGCGATATGTACGATGTCGTGCAGGAGCAGTTGAACTACATCGCGTCGCTGCCGGGCGCACAAAAGGAGGCGAATCGGAAGGTGGCGCGCGAGACGCGCGCGGCGATCCAGCGGATTCGAGGCGGGAAAGCGAAGAAGGGAGAGGCCGTGCTGGGCGTTCCGGCGGCGTACTGGAACGATGTGAACGAGGCGATTGCCCGATCGGTGAAGCTATTGTCGACGATGACGCCGCGGGTGCTGGTGATCGGCGGCGGTCGGGATTACCAGGTGACGAAGGCGGATTTCGAGATCTACTCGGCGGCGCTGAAGGGTCGGCCGAATGCGACGTTGAAGTGGTACGACAATCTCAATCACCTGTTCATGGCGGGGAAGAAGAAGGCGACGCCGGCGGAGTACGAAAAGGCCGGGCATGTGGACAAGCGCGTGATCGAGTTGATCGCCGAGTGGGTGCAATCGCCGGGGGGCGAATGAAAGGGTCGTTCGAGGCACCGTGGTTATTGACGATTCAGATCGTCGTCGTCGCCGGGGCGGGTCAGCAGGTACTGGTGCTTGAATTGTTCGCTGGTGTGGGAGCGCTTGGCGCGGAGGACGGTATCGCGCCGGGCAATGGTCCCCGCGGGCAGCACGACCACCTGCACGGGCCCCAAGCGCAAGCTCGCGCGTTTTGATTCGTATTCGATATTCAGTCTGCACAACGCGGCGTCGAATTGCGCGGCCAAGTCGGTCTCAATTTCGGGCGGCGCCTCGCGCGGTCCGATTGCATTTTTCTCAACGTACAGGCGATAGTGCGGCGGCTCGCCCCAGACCGGCGCGACGATGAAATCGGCGCTTGGTTGTTCGTGAGCGGCCGCGCGGGCCGCCACGGCGACTCGCCCTGGGGGAACTGAAGCCCGCAGCTCGAGGACAACCGTTTGCATCGCGGCGACGACCTGATGCTCGGTGAGCTTTTCGCCTGTGAGCGAGCAGGTGTGCGCGTCGCGGCTCAAGAACTCGATCATCGGCGCTCCGCCGAGAAAGCCTGTCACGCGCACGCGATCCCCCAGGTCGTAGCGATACAGCCCGCCCGCGTTTGTCAGCACGACAAAGTACTCGGCTCCGACCTGCAACTCATGACCAAGCAGCGTGTCGGGCCGGGCGCGGCCGTACTGTTCGGCCGGGATGAACTCGAAGAATTGACTCGTGACCGCGAGGACGCCGGACGCGGTTTCATCGTCGATGGGGATGGACATGCGGCCTTCGCTTGCAATGAGACCGATGTCGCGCACGGACGTTTCGCCGAACCATTGGCGGATCTGCGGGCGATAGAGGCCCATCGTGCCGCCGGTCCAGTGCGCGAGGAAACTCAAGCGCCAGTAATGTTGAGGCAGCAGTGCGTCGTGTCGGGCGGCGAGGGATTCGAGTTGCTTCGCGCGCGATTTGTCGGGCTTGAGCCGGTCCCAGAGGACGACGCGCACGTTGCCGGGAATGGGCAGCGATTCGTCGAGTTTGCCGTCGTGCACGTCGCGGATGAGCTGCGCGCGGTGGTCGTTCGCCGTGCGGGCGAGGGCGATCAGGGTCGCGGGGTTGGCGGTGACCATCCACGACACGTCGCGCACGATCGCAAGGCGCATGATGGTGTAGTACTTCGCGGCGGCGTCGGGGATGTGCGCGACGGCGGGATGCGTGGTGTAGTATCGCCGCACAAGTTTCTTCTGCGTGGCGGCGAGGAGGCCGGTGATCGCGCCGCAGGGCGCGCCGCCCGGTGCGACATGATCGTTCATCGGGCTGACCACTTGCACGATGTGGCGCAGCATCGAGCCGGGATGATCGAGCAGGGCCTTTAGCCCCCAGATGTTCCAGCCGCGGCGGCAGTCGGCGAGGACTTCGCTGGTCACGGGGATGTATTTCGGTTGCGCGGTGGTGCCGCTGGTCATGGCGAACATGAGGACGCGCGCGCCGGGCGGAAGCAGCGCCGTCGTGTCGCCGCGGCGGACGCGCTCGATATCGTCGGCGATGTCGGCATAGGTGCGGATCGGCACCTCGCGGCGAAACTCGGCCTCGTCGCGCAGTTTGGCGAAGCCGTGGCGCTTGCCGAAGTCGCTGGCGGCGGCGCGGCGCAGGATGCCGGCGAGCAGTTGCCGCTGGGTACGGTGGGCGTCGGTGACGGCGCGAAAGAATCGGCGCGTCGAGAGTCGCGCGTGATTCGCGGCGAACTTCGCCAGGATCGTGTCGAGCAGCTTCGCGGCCACGGTCGATCCAGTGTATGCCGCGCGGCCGATCCGACAAGCGGCGGCGATTCAGGCAGGCGGGGCGTGAGAGGCAGCGGCCGGCTCGGTGGTGTCGACGCACTTGGCGATGGCGATGTCGCCCGTGACGTTGACGACGGTCCGGCACATGTCGAGCACGCGGTCGATGCCGAGGATGATGCCGATGCCCTCTCCGGGGACGCCGACGGAGTTGAGCACGACGACGATCATGGGCAGGCTGCCGCCGGGGATGCCGGCGGTGCCGATGCCCGCAAGGATGGCCATGAGGATGACGACGATTTGTTGCTGAAACTCGAGGTGGACTCCGAAGACCTGTGCGATGAACAGGATCGTGACGCCTTCGTAGAGCGCCGTGCCGTTCTGGTTGGCGGTGGAGCCGACCGTGAGGACGAAACTGGTGATGTCGCGTCGGACGCCGAGGTTTTTCTCGGTGACGCGCAGGGCGGTGGGGAGCGTGGCGCTGCTGCTGCTGGTGGCGAAGGCGGTGAGCATGACCTCGCTGATTCGCGCGAAGAATTTGAACGGATTGGTGCGCGTCACGACAAGAATGAGAAGCGAATAGACGACAAGCATCTGAAAGCCCAGCCCGCTCATGACGGCGATGACAAACCAGCCGAGCGTATGAAGGATTTCCAGCCCGAGCATGGCGGTGAGGGCGAAGACCAGCCCGGCGACGCCGAAGGGCGCGAGCCGCATGGCCATGTTGATGATCTGCATGACGGCTTCGTAGGTCGCCTCCAGCAGCGAGACGAGCGGGGCGGTTTTCTCCGGGGCGAGCGTGATGGCGACGCCGACGATGAGCGAGAAGAACATGACGGCGAGCATGCCGCCGCCGGGGCTGGAGCCGTCCATCGCGCCGACCATTTCCTGGATCGGGTTCTTGGGGATGATGTCGAGCAGGGCGTCGCGCGGGGTCTTGGCGGCCTGGGCGTTGGCGAGTGCCCTGTTTGTGTCACTTGTGTAGCGCTCCAGCAGCGCGGCGCGTTTCTCCGGCGAGAGGCCCGCGCCGGGCTTGAGCGACGTGACCAGTCCGAGACCGACGGCCACCGAGATGCCCGACAGCACGATCGTGAACAGAAGTGACTTAAAGCCCACGCGGCCGAGCTTGCGCAGATCGCCCATGCCGGCCACGCCCAGTACGAGGGCGCAGAAGACCAGCGGCACGGCGATCATGTAGATAAGTCGCAGGAAGATCTGCCCGGCGGGTTCGGCGATCCAGTGAACAAACCACGCGACGCGGACGTTCGGCCCGCCGTCGGCGGCGCGCGGCGCCCACTCGTTCACGGCCAACCCAGCCGCGCCGGCTAGCACCATCGATATGAGAATCCAATGGTGCAGCTTCAGGCGCATGCCGATGCCCAAAAGGTGACACAAGTCAGTTCATAAGATCGCGGGCCGGTCATCGCTTGTCCATCGGCGGAACGCTTCGCAGCGCCGGGCCGGTGTATTCGCTCAAGGGGCGGATGATGCGATTGTTCGCGTACTGCTCCATGATGTGGGCGCACCATCCGGTGATTCGGCTGCACACGAAGATCGGCGTGTACAGCGGGATCGGCACACCCATCTGGTAGTAGGCATGCGCTGCGGGGTAATCGAGATTGGGGTGGATGTTCTTTTCCTTGAGCATCAGGGCCTGCAGCGCATCGGCGATGTCGATCCAGTGCCCCTGGCCCGTTTCCTTCGTCAGTTGCATGGACCAGCCGCGAAGGATGCCGGCGCGGTGATCGCCGTTTTTGTAAACGCGATGGCCGAAGCCCATGATGAGGCGCTTGTTGTCGGGGTGGGCTTTGTTGTGGGCGTTCAGATCATCGAACCACTTCTGGACGTTCTCTTTCTTGCCAATGTCGAGGAACTGATTCATGGCCGCTTCGTTCGCGCCGCCGTGCAGCGGGCCTTTCAGCGCTCCGATCGCGCCGCTGACGGCCGAGTGCATGTCGGACAGCGTGGAGGCGATGACGCGCGCGGTGAAGGTCGACGCGTTGAACTCGTGTTCGGCGTAGAGGATGAGCGTGCCGTCGAAGACGCGCCCGGCCAGATCGCTGGGGCGCTTGCCGAGGATCATGGCGAGGATGTTCGCGCCGTGCGAGGCATTGGGATCGGGCTTGATCGCGGCGACGCCCTGGGTCTTCTGCGACCACGCGCCGAGCGCGGCGGCGGTCTGGCCGAGCAGGCGTTCGCTCTTGCGCAGACAGGCGTCGCGCGAGTGATCCTGCGCGTCGGGGTCGAAGTGGCCGATGATGGAGGTCACGGTGCGGAGCATGTCCATCGGCGGGATGGACTTGGGCATGTCGGCGAGGGCGCGGGCGGCCGGCTCGGGCAGCGTCATGGCTGCCTGGACGCGCTGGCGAAAGGCCGCGAGTTGCGACTTGTTCGGCAGTTCGCCGTGCAGGAGGAGGTGCGCGACTTCGTCGAAACAGGTGTGCTCGGCGAGATCGGAGATGTCGTAGCCGCGGTAGCGCAGGCTCGTTTGGGTGATTTCGCAGACGGAGGTCGCGCCCGCGTGGACGCCCTCCAGCCCGCCCTTGCTCGTGCTGTCCGCCATGATGCCCTCGCTTGATGGAAATTCGTTGGGTGCGACGGGGCCATGATAAGGCCGCCAGCCGGACGTGCCAATGCGAAGCTCGGTCGCCGTCCTGATTTGGCGTACGCGTGCGTGGGCGCCGTTGAGAAGGTATGATCCCCCCGCCGAACAGGAATCTTTTCACCTGTCGCGGCGCAGCGATGCACCCCGCCGGGTCGATCGCTTGCGCAATCGGCTCTTTGATTCGACGTCTGGCTTTGGCGTTTCGCATGAAATCCATCCGCTACCCGCTGTTCTGCAAGGGCGATCTCGACGGGTTCTTCGGCCTCGCGGTCGACAACCTCGTGCAGGTGCTGGTCATCGCGCAGCTCTGCAAACAGCTTTGCGGGTTTGACGATACGCTGCTCTTCACGACGGTCTTCCCCGGCATCGCCGTCAGCCTGCTCGTGGGCAATTTGTTTTACGCGATTCAGGCGCACTGGGTCGCCCGGCGCGACGGCAACGCGACCTGCACCGCGCTGCCTTACGGCATCAACACGCCGAGTGTCTTCGCGTACATCCTCTTCATCATGGCGCCGGTCTATGCGCGCTACAGCGGCAACCCCGAGTTCGGCCCGCAGCGCGCCGCCGATCTCGCGTGGAAGGTCGGCCTCGTCGCCTGCATCGGCAGCGGCGTGATTGAGTTTCTCGGCGCGTTTCTCGGCGGCTGGATTCGCCGCGTCACCCCGCGGGCCGCGCTGCTCTCGGCGCTGGCCGCCATCGGCATCATTTTCATCGCCAGCCCGTTCGCGTTTCAAATCTTCGAGCGGCCGCTCGTCGCCATGGTGCCGCTGTTCATCGTGCTGATCGGCTATTTCGGCCACGTGCGGTTTCCCTTCGGCCTGCCGGCGGGCCTCGTCGCGGTTGTCATCGGTACGGCACTGGCGTGGACCGTGCCGCTGGCGGTCGGCAACCCGATCATGGACGCCGAGAAGGTGCGCGCGGCGGCGCAGCTCGTCGCGGTGCATAAACCCGTGCTCTGCTGGAGTGAAATCGCGACGCTGCTCACGACCGACCGCAACATGCTGTATTCGTTCCTCGGCGTCATCGTGCCGATGGGGCTGGTCAACGCCATCGGCTCAATGCAGAACATCGAGTCGGCGGAAGCCGCCGGCGATCACTTCAACACCGGCATCAGCATGGCCGTCAACGGCGCCGGCACCATCGCCGCGGGGTTGTTCGGCAGTTGCTTCCCTACAACCATCTACATTGGGCACCCCGGCTGGAAAGCCCTGGGCGCCCGCAGCGGCTACTCCATCCTCAACGGCCTGTTTTTCTCCGCCGCCTTCACCCTCGGCCTGGGCGCGCTGATCGTCAGCGTCATCCCGATGGAAAGCGGAATGGCGATCGTCATGTACATCGGCATCATCATTGCCGCGCAGAGCTACTCGGCCGTGCCGACGCGGCATTACCCGGCCGTGGCGATCGGCTTCTTCCCGGCCGTGGCGATGATGGCGGTGTTGCTCGTGCCGGAAATTCTGCCGGCGGCCGGCGCGCCGGGCGGTATCTTGCCGATGCTGGTCGCGCACGGGGAGAAGCTCAAGACCGCGCTGACCGATAGCTGGTGGCCGATCGGCGTCTATTCGCTGGCCGGGGCGAACAGCGGATTTGTCATTACGGGCATCATCATTTCGGCGGCGTGCGCGTGCCTGATCGACAGACGTATGAAATCCGCGGCGATCTGGTGTTTCCTCGGCTCGGCCATGACGCTGCTGGGCTTTCAGCACGCGTTTCGCGTCGAGCCCGGGCCGTTTTCGTTGAGCCCGCAGGAGCTGTTGTTCTATCAGCGGACGGAGGAATACTTCTCCGGCACGCGGTTCTTTGTGAACTTCCCCGAGCACTCGTATCTGCACCGCGCGTATCAGATCGCGGGCGGTTATGCGCTCGCCGGCGTGATGATGTGGGTGATGCACGCGCTGCGGTCGCGCGGCCGGGCGTTCGCGAATCTGGCGGTGGATGTGCACGACGCGCCGGCGAACGGTGCGAACATCCCTGCGGAGCCGTCCCGTGGCGATCCGGATATCGCCCAGGCCGTCGGCGAGGGGATGACGCTGGACCTGCCCGAGTCCGACTCGCAACGAGATCGGTAGCTGATTGAGGAGGTCTTTCTGTACACGAATAGAGTCTGGTAGGCATTCAGACTAACCATCTTAGATTGACCCAGCACAAAGGCAATCATGTGTAAGAAGTGCTCCATTCAGATGTCTAAAAACCTGGTTACGATATTCATCATTAATTGTGCTTGCGGCTGTTTGGCACAGCCAATTCTCTGTCCCAGTTCCGATGTCGAGGTGATTTCATCAATTGGGTCTTGGGCGCAGCAAAATTCGGTGAAAGTGGATGAAGTCACCGTTGAAATCATTTCAGCCCGTCTCAATTGGGCGAATGATCGCGCGCTGGTGCGATTTCGAATTCGTGGCACTATGTGGGATGATGAGTTTCTGCGACCGAGAATCACTCGTGTATTCGTCAGTCAGCGTTTTGGGAAGAGCAATTTCGGCAAACTGTATGGGGACATTCAAATCATCCCCGTTTGCCAAAGCCGCGCTGACAATCGTTACGGTGGCGAACCAGTCAGCTTCGACCTAATGGTCGAGCAGATCATTCACTCACTCGATTGGGGTGAGAATCGTTACCAAGTTGTGGCAGGTGAATGCCATGAAGAGTTCATTTTGTATCAAGAAAAGTGACAGGCATGTCCACGCTCCGTTGTTGTTGAGTACCATGCAATCACATGCTTGTGTAGGTAGGGCCACATTGGTCGGTGGACTTGTCAAGTGAGAAATATGGACCGTGTACGTTCTAGCAAGAGCAAGCCTCCAAACGCGAGACAGAAGGAACATCCCCATGGCATCCAATCGCATCGTTCACTTTGAGATCCCCGCGGATCAGCCGGGAGAATTGACAAAGTTCTACGCCGGCCTGTTCGGCTGGAAGTTCACGAAGGCGCCATTCCCCGGTCCCGAGTACTGGCTGGCCGACACCGGCTCGGATCAGCCCGGCATCAACGGCGCGGTCATGCAGCGCATGCATCCGCAGCATCCGTGGATGAATTACGTCGAGGTCGAGAGCATCGACGCGGCCATCGCGAAGGCGACGAAGCTCGGGGCCGAGGTCGCCCTGCCCCGCACGCCCGTCCCCGGCGTCGGCGCGTACGCAGCCATCAAAGACCCGCAGGGCAACATCTGTGGCCTTTGGGAGCAGGGCGGGCAATGACCCGCCATCTCCCGCGCCACCTCAGCAAATCAGCGGTATAATCTCCGCATTAACGGGGCGTAGCTCAGTCTGGTTAGAGCGCCTGGTTTGGGACCAGGAGGTCGCTAGTTCGAATCTAGTCGCCCCGATTTCGCGGCCAACCGAATTGACCTGCAAGTTCGGTAGGGTGGGTCGGTCTTTTCGACCCACCACGGATTGATCAAACTGAAATCGTTCGGTCCGGTCGCACCGATGGCCCGGCGGGAGATCACACTGCCGAGGTTCATAATATAGCTCTTTGTCACATTGCGTCCCCGACCGTTGGCGGCGTAAAGTCGCATCAGGCGAGGTTCTCGGGTTCCGCGGCCAACGTGAGTGGTGGGTCGATGAGGCCGACCCGCCCAACGCGGCTGGTCCGTTGATCCTGCGATTGAGGTCTGAAGCAGTCCCCATCCTGTTACCCTCGCGAAAGCGGTGGTCCGGATTGCGGGGGAAACTGCTGGATTCCCGCCTTCGCAGGATTGACGCGCGTGCGCGGTACTATCATTTGGGCAAACTCGTAGCGGGGCATCCCGGGAGGTTTCATGGCAAGCTTGTTTGATCCGTTCACCCTCAAAGACGCGGCGATGCGTAACCGGATTGCGGTGTCGCCTATGTGTCAGTACATGTCGCAGGATGGCGCGGCCACCGGCTGGCACCGCGTTCACTACGAATCGCTGGCGCGGGGCGGCGCGGGGATGGTGACGGTCGAGGCGACGGCCGTGTCGCCCGAGGGACGGATCACCTGGGCGGATGCCGGACTGTGGAACGACGAGCAGGCGGCGGCACTGGAGCCGATCGTTCGCGCGATGAAGCACTGGGGCACCGTGCCCGGCATTCAAATCGCGCACGCCGGTCGCAAGGCGTCGGCGAATCGCCCGTGGGAAGGCGACGATCACATTCCCGAGGGCCAGCCCAATTCATGGACGACGATCGCGCCATCGCCGCTGGCGTTCGGGGCGAATCTCCCGCGCGTGCCGAAAGAAATGACGCTTGCCGACATTGCCCGCGTGCAGGCGGACACGGTGCGTGCGGCCGAACGGGCGCGAGACCTCGGCTTTGAGTGGCTGATGCTGCATTTCGCGCACGGCTATCTCGCGCAGAACTTCTGGTCGCCCTACTCCAACGCGCGGACGGATCAGTACGGCGGCAGCGCCGAGAATCGCGGTCGGTTCTTGCTTGAAACGCTGGCGGCCGTGCGGCGCGTGTGGCCCGAGCGTTGGCCGTTGTCGGCGCGCCTGGGCGTCGTCGAGTTCGACGGCAACGACGAGCAGATGCTGGCGGAGTCGATCGCGTTGCTGAAGCGGATGAAGGATGCGGGGCTGGACGCGGTGGACGTGTCGATCGGCTTCAACACGCCGCAGGTGAAGATACCGTGGGGGGCGAATCTCCTGGGCGATGTTGCGGCGCGGGTGCTTCGCGAGACGGGGTTGCCCGGCACGACAAGCTGGTACATCGACGGGCCGGCCGGCGCGGACAAACTCATCCGCGAAGGAATGGTTGATTACGTATCGCTCGCGCGACCGTTCCTGGCCGATCCGCATTGGCCGTTTCGTGCGGCGAAGGAACTGGGCGTACCGGATGCGGCGAAGAAGACGCTGCCTGCGCCGTACGCGCATTGGCTGGCGAGGTATCGGTGACGGCCGCAGACCGGCGAAACGGAGCTTCGGATTGCCCGAATCGACTCGTACACATTTTGCTTTCCATGAGGTATGATGCGGCCATGCTTTGCGTCATGTGTCGAATGTTCGTGTTCGGATTGCTGTGCGCCGTCGCCGGCTGTGCCTCAAACTCCGCGGGAAAGACGGCGGCAAGCCGTGAAACAGGAGAACCTCCCATGCAGCTTGGCAATTTCTCGGTCAGTCTGGCGGTGAAGGACCTCGCCGTGTCGCGCGCGTTTTATGAGAAGCTCGGCTTTAAGGTCGTCGCCGGCGATGCGAAGCACAACTACCTCATCCTTCAGAACGAGACGGCCACGATCGGCATCTTCCAAGGAATGTTCGAGAAGAACATCCTCACGTTCAATCCCGGCTGGGATCGCACCTGCGCCACGTTGCCGAAGTTCGAGGACGTGCGTGACATCCAGAAGGCACTCAAGAGCCGCGGGTTGACGCCCAATCCCGCCGCCGACGAGGCCTCGACCGGCCCGGCGAGCTTCATGGTGATGGACCCCGACGGAAACCCGATTCTTGTTGATCAGCATGTGCCGATGCCGGGGAAGTAGGCGCCGATGTGCCAAGCTTGACTGAGCTTTTTTCGATCCGTGCATGAAGACGGAGTGCACGCCTTGAGCAGCGCGCAGCCGAAAACCCGCAAGTCCGCTAAGGCCCCGGCCGCCGAGATCCGCTGCAGCGCGACCCTGCATCGGCCGCGCAACGGCGGCAAGACATCGGGGCCCGCGAAGGCAGCGAGCTGGAACTTTCTTATCCTGCCGAAGGAGGCCAGCGCGCGGCTCCCGTCGCGCGGGCAGGTGACTGTGAAAGGCATGTTGAACGGCGCGCCGTTTCAAGCAACGCTCGATCCCGACGGCCGCGGCGGGCATTGGTTGAAGGTGGACCGGAAGCTGTGCAACGCGGCGGGACGGGGCGGCGATCCGCTGGAGGCGGGGGATGTCGTTGATCTGACACTCACGCCCGTGACGCAGGAGCCGGAGCCGAAGCTGCCGGCCGATCTGCGCAAGGCGCTTGCGGCCGCGCCCCCGGCGCAAGCGGCCTGGAAGGACATCACGCCCGCCGCGCGGCGGGATTTTATCCACTGGGTCGTCTCGCCAAAGCAGGCCGAGACGCGTGCGCGGCGGATTCGGACGGCCTGCGATATGCTCGCCAAGGGCAAGCGCCGGCCCTGCTGCTTCGATCGATCGGGGATGTACAGCAAGAGCCTCACGTGCCCGGTGGCGGATGACGGACAGGGAGTATGAGTGTGATGAAGACGCGCACGTGGCGGTAGCCCAGGTTGACTTCATGTGATGGGTGGAATTGATTCGCTGTCGAAGTAAATGCGTATCCTGATTCGATGAGTACACCCATGCGAAGGGACCACTTACCCTCGTTGTCGTCCGGCGTAGTCGAATTACTCAACCGCCTCAATTTGGTTATGACTGCCGTATGGCAGTCACAGCATATTAAGCCCGCATGGCTTGGTCGAGGTCGACTTCGTGGGTCGATCGCTCGTGCGCAGGAAGCGCTGACGTCACTACGCGACCTCGGCGAGTGGAGCGCGATCCCATCGATCCTTTATGTGCTTGCCAGCGACATTGAGACATTGCGCAATCATGCCGCAAATGTCGTTGATCACCTCGTATCTCGAATCCCAGCCAGCCAGCTTCCCGCTTTTGAACGCCGTTTGCATGAATCCACATACAAGACTTATTTATGGCACGAACAAGGAATGAGCGCCGTGACCGGGCGAATCTGGCCGCCTCGTGTGTGGGCGCTATTGACCATGCACGCCAGTGGTTTCGTGCGAGAAGCAGCGATGAAGAAGCTGTTTCTGATCGGTGACTACGAGTTAGCTTTGCCGTTTCTGTTGCTGCGTCTGAACGACTGGGTCATTCAGGTTCGAACCATCGCTGCGGAAGCCGTACAGGGATTGATCAACAGCAAGTCCGCGCACCTTTGGATTCCCGTGCTCGGTCTTTTGCCGAGACTTCAAGGTCGCTCACGTGCGGATCACGCATGGCTGCAGGATCGCCTCGTCAGGTTATTCACAATCAGGAAGAATCGAAGATTCCTTTTGATTGCCGCCGGCTCTCCCGAAACCGCAACGGTGAGATGGGCAGCGCGCGCGATGCTGACGTTGCCTCGGAGTGAGCGAAACATGCTCGTGTGGTCGCTCGTGGACCATCCCGATGCCGTTGTGCGGCTCAATGTCGCAAGGGCCTTGCGCGACGGAAAGCCGAGCGCGGTGCGCGATCAGCTCTTCGAGGATTTGGCTTCGGATTCCAACATGCTGGTGCGGCGCGAAGTCCTGTTGGCGCGGTTGGATGTCCCGGGCGTAAATCGACAAGTGATACTGCGGGCCGCGTTGCTGGATCGTCACGCGTCCATGCGCGAAACGGCGAGATACTACCTAAGGAAAGACGGCGGACGTTGCGGCGCGGCTTTCGATTTCCGAAACTTCTACCTGGAGAAGCGAGAGAGTGCAGAACTTCGTACGCTCCCGCAAGTCATTCTGGGCTTGGGGGAATGCGGTGAATGCGAAGACGCAAACATTGTAGCCCCATATGTTGAAATGGCCGATGTTCGTGTCGCGAAGGCGGCAATACGAGCCTGTGGCGCGCTGGATCGCAAGAATCGCTTGCTATGGTTTGTCGCACTTCTTACGGATGCCCGTCCAGGAGTGGCGCGTGCTGCTGCGCGCGAACTCATTGCCGCACGAGATGCGGCGCCGGTCACGCAGCTTCGTGAAATCCTGCGCTCGGCTCCGCACGCCCACTCGCGCCGCAATGCACTGCGTATACTTCTCCGTATGCACCCCTTTGACGCCATCATTGACGCGATCCGCGCGCTGGATGGTCCCGACGCGGGAATCATTCAACTGGGTAGTGAGTTCATCAATCACGCGCATTCATGGCGTGTGCCGTATGGCCCGAGCGATCCGCAGAAGGCCGCTGTGGTCGATGCGTTGCGCAGTCTATCGCAGCCGCCCTCGGATTCGATACGCAGAAGGCTGCATGCATTGATGGGCATTGAGATGAGAAATGCTGCATCCACATGAGAACGCGCGTCGTGCGGCCGATTTCTCCGCTGGGGCGATTCCGTCGCTCTTTAACGATTGGCCACTTTGCAACCGTAGTTCGTCTACCATTTAGCACGCGGCGTTGTACCGCGGCGCGTCCACCGGCCTTTGCACGCGAATTATTGGCTACAGATCGCGTCGCAAGTTAGAATCGACTCCGGCCCATGAAATCCCTCCGTGCATCAGTTCTGAAGTCCGCGATTCTATGGATCGCGCTCATCACCATCCTTCACGGCTGGCTGAATCTGCACATCAATCCGTTTGCCGCGGGTAAGGCTGATGGGGAAAAGGAGAAGTTCCGCGTCGGGTTTCTTCCGGTGACGTGCCATTTGACCTGCCCGGTGACGGATTTCATCAACCGCCAGCTTGTCGGCGACGGCATCTTTGAACCGATCCGCTTCAACGGCTGGCCCGAGCTGAAGGAGGCGTACCTGTCGGGCTACACGCAGGCGACGTTCATCCTTGCGCCGATGGCCATGAAGCTGCGCGAGGAGGGCATCCCGATCAAGGTCGTGTACCTGGGCCATCGTGACGGCACCGCGCTCATGGTCCACAAAGACTCGCGCATTTATCAGATGAAGGACCTCAAGGGCAAGGTCGTGGCCGTGCCCAATCGCTTCTCCAACCAGCGCCTGCTCATCTTCAAGGCGCTGAAGGATCACGGCATGACGATCGACGACATCACGATGGTCGAGATGCCGCCGCCGGACATGCCAGTCGCGCTCGCCACGAGATCGGTGGACGCGATCACTTCCGGCGAGCCGTTCATGGCGCAGACCCAGATGGACGGCTACGGGCGCGTGCTGTATCTGACGAAGGACATCTGGCCGGAGTTTATTTCGTGCGTGCTGGCGGTGCCGGAGGAGGTCATCAGGAACGACCGTACAACGGTGCAGAAACTGGTGGACGGGATCGCGCGGAGCGGCAAGTGGCTGGATCAGTCGATGGATCATCGCATGCAGGCGTCGCAGTTTGTCTCGAAGATTTACTACAACCAGCACCCGCGGCTGCTTCAGTTCGTCCTTAGCAAGCCGCCGGACCGCGTGAAGTACACCAATCTGACGGTGCGCCGGCCGGACTTTGAGGAGATTGAGCAGCTCGCGCGGGAATCGGGCATTCTGAATGGGACGGTTCACTTTGAAGATTACTGCGACCCGAGCTTCGTGCCCGACGAAGCGACTGTGCCGCCTTATGTATTCGAGATGGCCCAGCCGATCGCGCCGGAGGGCAAGCCGTGAAGCGCGAATCCGGCAAGGCGGGCGCCGTGGTTCTGCCGCTGTGCGTGGCGGGCGTGCTGCTGCTGGCATGGCACGGGGCCGTGCGCTGGAGCGGGAGCGACTTGTTTCCCACGCCGTCGGAGGTGCTCCGCGGCATGGTGGAGCTGGCACGGCCGGCCCCGCCGATTGACGAAGCGACGCCGTGGTATCGCGTGCCGTTCGCATACCTGGAGCAATCGCGCCTCGTGCGTTACACCGTCGCGTCGTTGTTTCGCGTGACGGTCGGCTTCGGCCTCGCCATTGCGCTGGGCATTCCATTTGGTCTGCTATTGGGCTGGTCGGCGCGGCTGTTTCGGGCGTTCAATCCGATTATTCAGGTGTTGCGGCCGATTTCGCCGATCGCGTGGATTCCCGTCGCGATTCTGTGGTTTGGCGTGGACGACCGGTCGCCGATGTTTCTGATCTTCCTGGCAAGCGTGTTTCCGATCACGGTCGCGGCGATGGCGGCGGTGCAGAATATGCAGCTTGTCTATGTTCGGGCGGCGCGGAACTTTGGCCTGTCCCGTCGGCAGTTGTTCACGCGCGTGATCTTCCCCGCGTGCCTGCCGCAGATTCTCACCGGCGTGCGCATCGCCCTCGGCGTCGCGTGGCTCGTCGTGGTCGCGGCCGAGATGATCGCCGTCAACAGCGGCCTGGGCTTTCTCATCATCGACGCGCGCAACGCCGGCAAGCGCTACGATCTCGTCGTCGCGGGCATGGTGATGATCGGCCTGATCGGCCTTGCGCTGGACCTGCTGATGCGACGGCTGGAGCGGTTCGACGAAGTTCGCTGGGGGTATTCCTCGCAATGAACGACGCCACGACCCAAACCGTCGCCGTGGAGGTGCGCGACGTGCGCATGACTTATCGTGGTCGCACGCCCGGCGAGCAAGTTGAAGCATTACGCGACGTGTCGCTTTCTGTGCGCGCGGGCGAGTTCGTCTGCATCGTCGGGCCGTCGGGCTGCGGCAAGTCGACGCTGCTGAACATCATCGCCGGGTTCCTCGGCATGTCCGCCGGTCGAGTGATCGTCGAGGGGCGACCCGTGGCGGGGCCGGACCCGCGGCGGATTTTCCTGTTTCAGGAGAACGGCGTCTTCCCGTGGCTGAATGTGCGCGACAACGTCGGGTTCGGCCTGCTCCGTGCGGCGCGGGGCCAGCGCGAAAAAGCGGTACAGCATTATGTCGACATGGTCGGTCTGACCGGGTTCGAATCGGCCTATCCGCACGAGCTGTCGGGCGGCATGAAGCAGCGCGTGGAGATCGCGCGGGCGCTGGCGGCCGGGCCGGACATCCTTTACATGGACGAACCGTTCGGCGCGCTCGATTTCCTGACGCGCATGAAGATGCGATCCGACCTCATTCGCATCTGGCAGGCCGAGCAGAAGACGATCCTGTTCGTGACGCACGACATCGAGGAGTCGGTGCAGTTGGCTGACCGCGTGCTGGTGATGAGTCCGCGACCGGGGACGATCTGCGCCGAGGTGCGGATCGATCTTCCTCGGCCGCGCGACTTGGACGCGCCGGGGTATCTTGCCGCGCGCGACGAGATCTTTCACGCGATGGGCATGACGTTGAAGGTCGGCGGGGAATAGAGCGCGAACCGGACGATGCCCGTGACTGCGGTTCGTCGTGGACCTGGTTTCTTGGAACGCGATCCTGGGACGGTCGCCCCCGCGTTCGCGGGAGTGACGAAAGTTCGTCGCGTGAGGATTGGGAAAGGTTCACGTCTCGCCGATATCTCCTATAATCAGGTGACGATTCGGCCGGTGGCCGAAAGGAGCCGACACGTGGACAATTTCCTTTGCACGCTTTTTGACTCGCCGACGAGTTTCCTTCAGTTGTTCATCAACCTGGGCTGGGGCATTTTGAGCCTCTTTGGAATCCCCGTGTTCAATCTGCGCGGGGCGGTGGGGGATTTGCTCGGTTGCGTAAGTTATTGAGCGGCCAAGAGCGGAGAGTGGTCAGCTTGCAGTGGCTAGCGCTCCGTAGCCGGCATTTGCTCGTTGGGTGCGCCCTCGACGCACCATTCGCCTGGTGCCGCGTGGGATCGCAGGGTGCCCCATCCTCGCGCAGCGAGGGTGGGGTCACGACGATCGAATTCCCGTCTGCACGCGCGCGACGTTCTGAATCCGCAAGGTGCGTCTCGGACGAATCAACTGTTCTACGCCGCGCGGAATCGGCGCTCGCTAAGAATACACGACCATCTCAAAACGGCGTCTCGTCGCCGTCGGCGGTGCCGGGAGGAGGAAGTTCGCCATCCAGCGCGATGTCCTCGTCGAATCCGCGCGCATCGGCAGCCAGCGCCTCCGCATCGGCCGCGGCATTGCCCGACAGGTGCGGCGCGGCGGCATTGTCGAAGCGAGCGTATTGCGGCGTGAAGTGAATCTCCACCGTGCCGGTCGGGCCGTTGCGCTGCTTGGCGACGATCAGCTCCGTGCGGCCGGTGTCGGCCGGCGGCGGCCCCATGTCTTCGTCAGCCTTTCCGCCGACGCGCTTGCGATCGCGGTAATAGTCTTCGCGGTGCAGGAGCACGATCACGTCGGCGTCCTGCTCGATGGCGCCGCTCTCGCGCAGATCACTCATGCGCGGGCGATTGCCGTCGCGCCCTTCGACCTGCCGGTTCAACTGCGCCAGGGCGACAATGGGGATCCCCAGTTCGCGGCCCAGGGCCTTCAGCCCGCGGCTGATCGCGGCAATCTCCTGCTGGCGGCTCTCGCGTGTGGCCGGGTCAAACATAAGCTGGAGGTAGTCGACGAATACGACTTGGATGTCGTGCAGTTGCTTGAGCCGCCGGGCCTTGGCGCGCAGCTCCATGATGCTCATGCCGGGTTTGTCGTCGATGAAGACGGGTTTGTTCTCCATCTGGCGGCGGGCGCGCTCCAGTTGACGCTTGTCGCGATCGGTCAGCCGGCCGCGGCGCAGGTTGTTCATGTCCACGTAGCCGAGCGAGCAAAGCATGCGCTGCGTGATTTGCAGCTTGCTCATTTCCATGGAGAAGAAGACGCAGGGCAGGCCCTCGGCGATGCCGATGTACTCGAGCATCGAAAGGCCCAGGGCCGTCTTGCCCATGCTCGGCCGCGCCGCGACGATGATCAGGTCGCCGTACTGCATGCCGCCGAGCAGCTCGTCGAGATCGCGAAACCCGGTCGGGACGCCGGTGACATCGTGTTCCCCGGCGGTGCTGATTTTCTCGAACGTCTCATCGAGGAACTGCTTGAGCGTCACCGGCTGGTTGGTGACGCGCTTCTCGGTGACGTCGAACAGTTTGTGCTCGGCTTCGTCGAGAATCTGCGCGGCGGGTTCGGCCTGGTTGTAGGCGGCGTGCTGAATCTCGCCGCTGCACTTGATCAGGTCGCGCAGCAGCGACTTGTCGCGGACGATGCTCGCGTAGTACTCGGCGTTGGCCGAAGAGGGGACCGATTCGTGCAGCTCGAGCAGGTACTCGCGCCCGCCGATCTCGGTGAGCGTGCCGCGCCGGCGCAGATCGTCCTCCAGCAGAATGAGGTCGATCGGCTTGCCGACATCGTACATATCAACCAGCGCCTCGTAGAGAAGCTGGTGATCGTGCCGATAGAAGCGCGTCGCCTCGCTCGGAGGAATGATCTGCAGAACCTGGCCGATGCAGTCCGAGTCGACAAGCATCGACCCGAGCAGGCTCTGCTCGGATTCCAGATCCCACGGCGGAACGCGATTGGCGAGGCCGGCGTCAGTCGGCCGCGTTCCCGGTGTCGCTCGATTGATCGACTGCGTCGTTGGCGCCTGCGGCGGCATGGCTGACCTCCGTTTCAGCGGCTTCGTCGTCCAGCGCGACCTTCTCGGCCACGACCCAGACCTTGACGGTCGCGCGGATGTCGTCGGCGAGGACGACCGGCACTTCCAGCGTGCCGACTTCCTTGATGTTGTGCGACATCTTGACCTGATCGGCCTTGACGCTGTGACCCTCGTCGAGCAGGGCCGCGGCGATTTCGCGTGGGCCGACCGACCCGTAGAGGTGGCCGTCCGGCGTGCAGGCGGCGGAGATCGTTACTTCGACGCCGGTCAGGCGCGAGGCGGTCTCCTGCAGCATGGCGCGAACGCGCTCGCGCTCCATCGCGGCGATCTTCTTGTCGGCCTCGACCGCCTTGAGGTTGTGCGGCGTCGGCTCGTAGGCGAGGTGATACGGCAGCAGATAATTCCGCGCGTAACCGGCCGAAACTTCGACCACGTCGCCGCAGAGGCCGAGATTGGGAATGTCTTTTCGTAAGAGTAACTTGACCATCGGAGTCGTCTCCTGGTGAATGTCCGGGGCTAACCGCAGAACGGCATGAGGGCGATGAAGCGCGCGTGCTTGAGTGCCTGGCGGCTGGCGCGCTGATGCTTGGCGCAGTTGCCGCTTCGCTTGCGCGACAGGTGCTTGCCCTGGGTCGTGACCAGCCGCTGAAGCACCGGCAGGTCCTTGTAGTCGATTTCATCCATCTTCTCGCGGCAAAAGCGGCACTTGGCCGGCTCGCGCACGCGGAGCTTCTTCTTCTTGTTGTTCATCGGTTTGCCCCGTCGGGGGCCTGCGGTCATCGTTCTCACGGCTGATTCCTCACTGCTGCGTCCGGCCGCCCCTGCGACCGGCCTGGTTCATCTCAATGACTCGTTGCGATTATTCGTTTCGTTCAAAACGGGATGTCTTCTCCCGCCGGCGGTTGCACGTCGTCATAGGGCGGTGGTTCGTCCACCCCGGCACCGGCCGGTGCGGCTGCGGGTTGCGGGCGTTGGGCGCGACCGCCGCCGCTTTCCGGATTGCTGCGGTTGCCGCCGCCGCCCGGTCCCAGGAATTGGAAATTGTCCACGACCACATAGAGCTTGCTTCGCTTCTGGCCGTCCTTGCCTTCCCACTGGTCGTACTTGAGCCGGCCCTCGACCAGGAGCGGTTTGCCCTTGCTCATGTACTGGTTCAGCGTTTCAGCGGGGCGTCCGTAGGCGCGAAGGTCGACAAAGCACGTCTCGTCACGCATGTCGCCGTTCTGCGATTTCCATTTGCGATTAATCGCCATGCCCATCTCGCAGACGGGCGTATTGCTCGGCAGGTAGGTCAACTGCGGATCGCGCGTGAGGTTGCCCGCCAGAATCACTTTATTGAAATTCGCCATCGCTGTTGCCCTCCCTGTTCATCGCCGCGCTCTGCGGCGAACCCAACCCTGGTTTACTCCGCCGCCTCATCCGATGAAACGTCTGCATCGTCATCCGTCGCAACCGATGCGTCGCTCTCCGTCGGTGCGGCCGACCGCGGGCCATCGCCTCGACCGCGACCTCCGCCAAATCCGCCTCCACCAAATCCACCGCCGCCGAATCCGCCTCCGCCCGGTCCGCCGCTCCATTCATCCGCCGGACGAACCGGCGTCTTGGGAGGCAACGGCGCGGTCATCGCCTTCTCGATCTGTTCGGCCGTCATTCGCTCGCGACGCAAAATGAGCACGCGCAAGGTCTTCTCGCTCAACTGCACGTCGCGCTCGATGCCGGCGATCTTGTCCGCCGCGGCTTCGAAGTACGTCAACACGTACAGGCCGCGTTTGTTCTGGCCGATCGAATAGGCCAGCTTCCGCTCTTCCCAGTTGCGGACGCCGAGCACCTTTGCCTCGGCGCGGTCCAGAATACGGCGAATCTCGGCCTCGGCCGCCGCAAAATCACCCGATAGCGACGGCTCCAACAAAAACATGGCTTCGTAGGTCTTCACGTCAATTCGACTCCTTGCTTACGGCCGGGCGCGACTCACGCCCTCGGCGCCGGGTCGGGCCGCTTAATCCGTCGCGTCCGACCGATTCGTTTCGTTCATCGCCGATTCAATCCCTCGGCGAATCCAATTCTCCACCGCATCGGCCGCTCGCGGCACCATGCGGTCTGCTTCGTCTCTCTCACTCGGGGCGAACGGCGAAGTCACGTAGCTCGCCATGTCGCCGCGGCTGGGTCGCCCGATGCCCACGCGAAGGCGCGGCACGTCGTTCGTTCCCAGACATCGCAGCACGTCGTCCAGCCCGCGCTGCCCGCCCGCCGAACCGTTCGAACGCATCCGCAACCGGCCCAGCGGCAGGTCCACGTCGTCCGACACGATCATCAGATCGCCCGGCAGCAACTGATAAAACTGCGCTGCCGCCAGGACGCTCTTGCCGCTCAAGTTCATGTACGTCATCGGCTGCAGGCAGGCGGCCTTCTCGCCCGCAACCGTCCCGTCATACAGCAGGCCGCTGAACTTCTCGCGACCGCTTCCCAGCGACCAGCGCCGGACCAACTCATCCACCACGCGAAACCCGATGTTGTGTCGCGTCCCTGCGTACTGTCGGCCGGGATTACCCAGCCCAACGATGAGTTTCATAGGAGCTGTTAGCCGTCAGCCATGAGCCGTTAGCCAATCTCCGTTTCCTTCGTGTCCAGGTGCCGTGGTGCCTCCGTGGCTCCAACTACTCCTTCGCACCTTCCTCGGCGGCTTCCTCCACCTTGCCCTTGGCGATGACTTCCGGCTCGGCCGAGGCGCCTTCGGCCGGGGCGGCCGTGGGCTCTTCGGTCTTCACAACGGGCACGCGACAGGTGGCGACGACGGCTTCGAGGTCGCCCGCAGGGGCGAGGCCGGAGTCAAGTTTAAGGTCCTTTACGTAGAGCACAGCGTCGAGAGCCATATCGCTGACATCGATGCGGACCTTTTCGGGGATGTTCGTGGCGAGGCACTCGACTTCGAGATCGCCCAGGTCCTGCCGCAGGACGCCGCCCTCGCCCACGCCCTTGGGCGTGCCGCGCAGCTCCAGCGGGACGCGGACCTTCACCTTCTCGTTCAGGTCCACGCGCGTCAGGTCGATGTGCAGCAGGGCCAGGCCGAGGTGGTCGTATTGCGCGTCCTTGATGAGCACCGGCTGGTTCTTGCCGCCGAGGTCGAGCTGGAGCACGTGCGCGCCGTGCGACAGGTGCTTTTCCATTTCGTGGTTGTCCAGCGCGACCGCGAGGGGCGCTTCCTGGTGGCCATAAATGACCGCCGGGAGCTTGCCGGCGCGCCGCAACCGGGCCGCCGCGCGCGAGCCGGCCGCTTTTCGTGTTTCTGCTTTGATCGTTGGGATGTCCATGGTGTGTTCCTCTTACGCCATTTGAAACAGACTGCTGATGGATTGATGCTTGTGAATTCGTGCGATTGCCTCGCCGATGATGTCGGCCACACTCAACACGACCAGGTTCTTGAGCCGCTTGCGCGTTGCTTCGGGCAGCGGGATGGTGTCGGTCACGGCGATCTCGGTGAAGGGCGCCTTCTCAAGTCGCTCAACCGCCTGCCCCGCGAAGACAGCATGCGTCGCCGCGCCGCGGACGCTGCGCGCCCCGCGTTCGCGGACGATCTTTGCCGCCTCGCAGACCGTGCCGGCCGTCGCGATCATGTCGTCGATCATGACGACGTCCTTGCCCTCGACGTCGCCGATGATGTTGTGCACAACGGCCGTCGAGCCACTTGTTCGACGTTTGTCAATAATTGCCAGGTCGCAGCCGACCTTTTCGGCATAGCCGCGGGCCCGCTTCACGTTGCCCACGTCCGGGCTGACGAAGACGACGTTCTTGTAGTCGAGGTCCTTGAAGTGCTTCAGGAACGCCGGCGCGGCCTGAAGATGGTCCACCGGAATATCGAAAAAGCCCTGAATCTGCGCCGCGTGAAGGTCCATCGTGACGACGCGATCGGCCCCCGCCTCGCGGATGAGATTGCTCACCAGTTTCGCCGAGATCGGCACGCGCCCCTCGTCCTTGCGATCCTGCCGGGCATAGCCGAAGTACGGCAGCACGGCCGTGATTCGCCGGGCGCTGGCGCGCCGCAGGCAATCCATGAACACCAGCAGCTCCATCAGGCTGTCGTTCACCGGATTGCAGGTCGGCTGCACGACGAATACGTCGCGCCCGCGCACATCGTCGTTGAGCTTGACGAACAGCTCGCCGTCGGGAAACGTCTCGGCGTGGGTGCGGCCCAGGCGCAGGTTCAGATACTCGCCAATCGACTCGGCCAGTTTCGGATTCGCCCGACCCGTAAAAATTTTCAGTTCGTCATCCATTGCGGTCATCGCATGATCCCTCACGCTATCCCACTTTGTGCCGGCGGCCGACGAACGACCACCTGCTTGCGACCTGATCCACTCGTGGACGTCGCCGCCGCCGCTGCGCCCTTGCCCGCCGTGTCGATGGCCGTCAGGACGCCGGGGCCGATCACCGCGCCGTCCGCCACCACCGCGCCGTCGCGCACGCAGGCATACGGCCCGATCTCGCAGCCGGCGCCGATTCGTGCGAGGCCCTCAATGGTCGTGAACGGCCGAATGATCGTCTCGGGGCCGATGGTCGCCCGGCTGTCGATCCAGGTGTTCGAAGGTGACACAATCGTGACGCCGAATTCCATCCACCGCGTGGCGATGCGCTGCTGCATCATCGCGGAGACCGCCGCCAGGTCGACGCGCGAGTTGATGCCCGTCGCGTCGGCCGCCGGGACATTCACCGCGGCACGCACGGGCTTGCCGGCGGCGCGGATCAGTTCCAGTGCGTCGGTGATGTAGTACTCGCCCTTGGCGTTGTTCGGCTGGATCTTCGGCAGCACGTCGAGCAGCGTCACAGCATCAAAGCAATAGTAGCTGGGATTGACTTCGCGAATCGCCAGTTGCTCCGGCGTGCAGTCGCGATGTTCGACGATTTTCTCAAATTCGCCGCGCGCGTTGCGCACGATCCGCCCGTAGCCCGTCGGGTCGTCCAGCGTGGTCGTCGCCAGCGAGGCCGCCGCCCCGGTCGCGCGATGGCCGCCGAGCAGCGTGGAGAGCGTGTCGGCCTGAATCAGCGGCATGTCGCCGGCGATGACCACGCAGTCGCCGGTGAAGCCTTTCAGGGCGTCGGCGCAGACCATGACGGCGTGACCGCTGCCCTTCTGCTCCGCCTGGTGGACAAACGTCAAGTCCGGCTCGTTGCCGAACGCTCGCTCAACCGCCTCCCGCCCGAAGCCCACGACGACGATCAAGCGCGAGATACCCGCCTGCCGACACGCATCGATTACGTATGCCAGCATCGGCCGCCCGCACACTTCGTGCAGTACCTTGGGCAGCTCGGTCTTCATGCGCGTTGAGCGGCCCGCAGCCAGGATGACTGCAGCCGTCGGACGACCGGATGAATTGGAATTCGCCTGCGTCATGCAATCTCTCCGCACTCCGTTGCGGTGGTGATTCGAAACTCGCCGCGCGACCGGCGCGCGACAAAAAACGAAAAGCTACCCGGCGAGGACTCGAACCTCGACAAGCAGAACCAAAATCTGCTGTGCTACCATTACACTACCGGGTAGTGATGGCGCCTTTCATTTCCATTTGCAGCGTGACACGGCAGCGGCGCACCTTCTTAATGCGCTTCGCCATGGTCCAGACCCGCCCACATGCGGGAAAGACAGGACGCGGCTGCGTGGGTCGTTCCCAAGGCTAGTTCACCCGGCCGCGTAGCTGGGTGCCCTTCGACCGCCACCTCGCAAACGCGAGCCATCGGTCGGCCTCATGGGGATACGACAGCTCACCGGACCTCGCCCGACGAGCGAACAGAAGAATACGGGCACCGCTCAAAACTGTCAAACTCGTTATGCTGATTGGTTTCGGCGTCAAATGAACCAGAGTTAACATAAACTAATTTTTTATATGGGTTTACGTCATTTTCCATCGGTCCGGCAGCCGTTCCTGCGGCGATCGCGCCAGGGCTTCCCGGACAACCTCATGATCGCAACACATCCTGCCTTGAGGTGGTTCTTATTTGGATTGTCGCGTACCGGATACCGGCCTGGTTCCAGTAGGGATGGTCGGTTTGCCGTAATACCAGTATTGATAAAGTTTTGACACTCGGTTACTGATCCGTAGAATGGCCGGCCCGACCTACCGGCATGCCGGATGACCGACGCGGTGTTTTCAACTGGCGCCATGACGCCAAGTAAAGCGGATATCGAATGATGCGATGGTTCTCAAAGCGGTCCGCCGGTCCAGCGGTCGTTGCGCTCGCCGTATATTTCACAATCGGCTGTCACCAATCCGAGACGCAGGTTGAAGACGCGCAGGTTCATCAGTATGAGCAACGGATGGCGCGCGAGGGGCCGGACGCCGCGCCGGCGCTGACCCAGCTGGACTCGCCGCCCCCGGTAGAGTTGATGGGGACCAGCGTCGCCACGACGCAGCCTGCGATTGAGTCCGTTGTCTGGTTGCAGGTGCCTGACCCGACGCAGGCCGACGAGGTGTTCAAGAAGCGCTTGGAGACGACGCGCTTCAGCCCGAGCATCCGCCGAGAGTACGAGCGCATTTACGAAGATTCCCTGCGCTACATCGGCGAAATCAAGCGACCTAACCAGTACCGCTTGTCACTGGCCGAGGCGCTGCGCCGTGTACTCGCCAACAACTACGCGATCAAGGTGGACGGCTACGCGCCGGCCATTAGCACGGCACAGGTTGTGCAGGCTGAAGCCGCGTTCGATTTGGCGTTTTTCGCGAATGCCAATCGCAACAACACCGACCAGCCGACGCCGTCGACGCTGATCGCCAGTCAGACCGATTCGACGGTGGTCAACGGCGGCATTCGCAAGCTGCTGGCGACGGGTGCGACGGTGAGCTTCACCGAGCAGATGACGCGCGTGGACAATCCGGGCTTTCAGTTTCAGTTGCTCAATCCGTCGTGGCAGCACAATTTTGTTACCGAACTGCGCCAGCCGTTGTTGCGGAACTTCGGCATCGATTTTAATCGGGCACAGATCAACATCCGCAAGAATGAGCAGAAGATCAACCAGGAAGCCTTTCGCGCGCGGGTGATTGAGAATCTCAACGGCGCCGAGCAGGCTTACTGGACGCTCGTGCAGGCCCGGCGCGACGTGGTCATCGTGGCCGAAGTGCTTGCCGAAGCGCAGCTCACGCTTCGCCAGATTGAGGCGCGCACCGATTTCGACGCGTACCAGACGCTGCTGTTTCGCAGCCGCGTCGCGGTCAAGGCACGCGAGGCCGAGTACATCGACGTGAAGAATCGCGTGCGCAACGCCGAAGATCAGTTGCTCAACATTCTGAACGATCCGGAAATCCCCCTGTCGGCCGATTACGAGATCGTCCCGACGGACAACCCGACCACGATCGAAGTTCTGCGCGACGCGTTCTTCGCAGTTCAAACGGCGCTGGAGCGTCGCCCCGAGATCATCCAGGCACGGCATTCGGTGGACATCGCGCGGCTGCAACTGGGCATCGCCAAGAACCAGGCGTTGCCCCGGCTGGACGCCATCTACCGCTTTACGGTGAACGGCCTCGCGGGCAATTCCGCGAACGCGTGGGATCAGATGAGTACGGGCAATTTCATTGACCAGTACGTCGGGGTCGAGTTCCAGTGGAACTTCGGCGAGCGGGCGGAGCGCGCCGGTATTCGCGTCGCCGCGCTGCAGCAGAGCCAGGCCGTCGTGCGATACAAGCAGGCGCTGGACAACATCATCACCGACTGCCGCGTCGCGCTTCGCACGCTCGACACAAGTTTCCGCCAGTTGCTTCCCAGTCACGAAGGGGTCACGGCGGCCTCGGAGAACCTTCGGTCGCTTCAGGAGCGGCAGGAGCGAAAAAGCCCGGCCGAGTTGGACGCCGTGCTGAACGCGCAGATCAACCTCGCGACCTCCCGCCGCGGCTTGTTGCAGGCGTTGGTCACGTACAACCAGGGCATCGTTGACGTCGAGCGCGCCAAGGGTACGCTGTTGGATTACAACAACGTCGTGCTGTCCGAGCAGCCCTGACCGCGCCGCCGGCGCCGCTTCCACTCGGCACGGTAACCGATGTCCTTCAGTCAAATGCTTTTACTTTCGCAGCGCGGGCTTTCTCTTGCCGCGGGGCCGACCGAACTTAGCCAACGCGACCTGCTGGCGCTGGGTTGCGTCGTGCTTGGCGTCTTTGCGCAGATCCTTCAGAAGCGATTGCCAGCCGGGCTGGGGCCTTCGCTTTTTGTAGCAGGTGCGACGCTTGGCGGCGGGGTCATTGTTTATGATCGTTTCGCCGGCGCGCAGCCGACCATTTACCTCACACTGATGTTCGCCTCGATCCTTTGCATGGTTTGCTCGGGCACCGGCGCCGCGACCGCGCTGGGTGAGCGCTCGCGGCGCGACGACGGGCGACATCCGCCCTCGGATGTTTTCTTTACTTGGAGTCTCATCGCGGGCTTTGCGGCGGCAGGATTGATTACCTATTTCCTCGCGGTGCAGACTGGCCAGCAGTTGTTCAGCCTGTCTCGCGAGCGCGGACTGGGCGTTCCGCTCGGCGGGTTTCTCGCGCAGGCGGCGCTCCTGGTGGCTGTGCTGGTCTGGCGATTGTCGCATCGTCGGCCGCATCAGCCGACGATGCTGCTGGTTGTCGGTGCCCTCGCGGCGTGGTGGGGCGCGATGGTGTTTCCGTCGGCTCGAGGCGGACAGGCCGAGGTCGGGCTGGTCGCATGGCTGCCGCCGTGGTGGTCATGGGTGTTTCAACTGATGGCGGGACTGGCGGCGTTGATCGTCGCGGCGGCCGTGATTCAGGATCATCGTTATCGCCGACGGATCATGGCCGCGTGGCCCGATCGATTGGACGAGCTGGTCGAGCCGTACTCACGCTGGCCGGGGTATATCCAGTTCGAAGCGATCATCGCGGCGGCGTTGCTGGTGCTGGGTGTGTATCAGCTTGTGCGGCGGGAGGCACCGAGCGCGGCGCTGTTCGGGGCGGCGGCGGTGGCGAGCCTCGTTGCTGGATATGCTTGTCTATTTCTGGCGTATCGCCGGTGGAGCGCCAACACGGCGGGCCTGGGCATGGCGTTGGTGACTGTGGCGATTGTTCACGCCGCGGCGGCAATCGCGGCGAAGACGTTGCCGGATGGTCTTTCGGCCCAGTACGCCGCGCGGATGCCCGTCCTGTACAATGCCATGTTACTGGCACTCGCTATCATGGCCACCCTATGGCGCTGGCTGGCCCGCGTGTGGGACCAGCAATTGCTCGACGGCATCGCCTGGACGACGACCGGGCGCATGATCCCCTACGCCAAGCGCACCGCGTTCTTCATCATCGCCATTGCGGCCTTGATCGCCTTTCAGATGGCGATCTGGCCGAAGCGCATCCCGGAAGTGGACGACAATTCGACAGGTCGGATGGTCTGCGGCACCCTCGCGCTGGGTCTGTTCGCGCTGATCGCCGCCCTGGCGGCGCGACAGGGCGGTTCGCCGGCGCTGGCCGCCATGTCGCTCGTGTTCGTCGCGGCGGCGCTGCTTTTCAACTTCGTGCGACTGCCGGCGTCGGCTTTCCGCGGCTGGCTGGTTCAATACGACGCGATTGTTTATAGCGTGGCGGCGCTGCCGATCCTGGGACTGGCGGAACTGGCGCCGCCGACGCGGTGGCGGCCCTTCGCAGTGCCCTTGTGGCTGGTCGCGCTGTTATTGCTGCCTGCCGGTGCGTTGGCCCAGCTTCTGGGCACGCCCTTGCCGGAGGGTTGGGTCAAACCCCTGACATTGGCCATTCTCGGCGCGGTCTACGGCATCGCCGGCCTCCGCGAGCACCGCCGGGCTTTTCTTGTGCTGGCTGGTGTCTTGCTTGTGTCGTCGCTCACAACGCTGTTGCGAACGTAGCGGCGCTTGTTCCCGATGGGCCGTTTTGGTTACGATGGAAGCGGCGTTTCGGCAAAGGCCTGATCCCGCGGACCTGATGCCATGAAGACCCATCGCGTGCATCGCCTTCTCAACCTTATTACCCTGTTGCGCAGCGGCCGCGCGTTCGACGCCGACGGCCTCGCGCGCGAAGCAAAGATCGGCCGCCGCACGCTCTTTCGCGATTTGAGCCTGCTCAAGTCCGCCGGCATCGAATACGAATTCGACCCGCGCAAGAACACCTATTCGCTCGGCGACGCGCCGTTGCTGCCGCCGGTGCATCTCGACTCCAACGAGGCCCTCGCGCTGCTGCTGATCACGCGCCGATTCCTCGCGCGCCAGGTCCATCCGCTCTTTCGCAAGGCGCTCGATGCCGCCATCAAGATCGAAAGCCAGTTGCCCCAATCCCTGCTGAACCACTGCGGTCAGCTCATCGACGGGATCTCCGTGCGCTGGCAGCCGGTCAGCGACGGCGAGGCGGCGTCAGACGTGTTTCTGTCCCTCCAGCGCGCATTGGCCCAGCATGTTCGCGTTCGCGTGCGCTACGACAGCGTGCAGGACAAGGCCGAGCTCGACCTGCTGCTCGACCCGTTGCGGTTGATCTTCGTGTCGCGCGCGTGGTATCTCATCGCCTACAGTTCCACGCACCAGTCCGCGCGCACGTTCAAGATCGAGCGCATGCTCGCCGTGAACGTGACAGCCGAGCCGTTCACACCGCCGCGCGACTTTGACGAGAAGAACTATTTCGGTCTCGCTTGGCGCATGATCCCCGAGGGGCAGATCTATGACGTGCGGCTGCGCTTCTGCCCGCTCGTGGCGACGAGCGTGGAGGAAGTGCACTGGCACGACACGCAGGTGACCCGGCGCGAGCCGGACGGCGGGCTGACGTTCGAAGCGCGGGTCGACGGCTTGAGCGAGATCGCGTCGTGGATCATGAGCTACGGTGAGCACGTGACGGTGCTGGAGCCGCCGGCGCTGCGCGAGATGATCGTGGAGAAAGCGCGCAAGCTGCTCGCGGCGCACCACGGGCACGGCTCCGCCGGATCGCCCGCCCGCGCCGACACGCCGCGCCCGGGGCCGAAAGGGGATGCCTGATGCGCGCGGTTGTACAGCGCGTGGCCGAGGCGCAGGTGACGGTGGACGACGCGACCGTCGGCCGCTGCGAGACGGGCCTGCTCGTGTACGTCGGCGTGGCGATGGGGGACGGCGCGGCCGACGCGACCGCGCTGGCGACGAAAGTGCGGTATCTGCGGATCTTCCCCGATGCGGCCGGCAAGATGAATCTCGACGTGTGCCAGGCCGGCGGCAGCGTTCTGGCCGTGAGCAATTTCACGCTGCTGGCCGATGCGAGCCAGGGCCGGCGGCCGGCGTTCACGGGCGCGGCCCCGCCGGAGGAGGCGGAGCGGCTGTTCGAGCAATTCTGCGCGGCGGTGCGCGAATTGGGCGTGCATGTCGAGCAGGGGCGCTTCGGCGCGTCGATGCGCGTGGCGTCGGTCAATGCCGGGCCGATCAACATTCTGCTGGATACGCGACCGGTCGGGGCGTGATGAGTTTCCCGATAATGGGTGCCCCATTCATTGCGCAGCAAGGGGTGGGGTCGCGATGATGGGTGTGGACGGGCGAGGCGGTCTACCGGTTTTCTGAAGTCTTCTGTCGCGCGCCCGTTGCAAATGGCAGGATGCGACAGTATTCTATTGTCTGGATGACGGCTTGCTGCGTTCTGCGGCCGGGCCGTTCGAGTCGCCGATTCCGGCGTCGGGTCTTATGAGAGGAGACGTTACATGAAGGGTGTCGTCATTCTGGCCCTCGTTCTGGGGGCCTTGGGCGCGGGCGTGTGGTTCACGGTGCTCAAATCGTCGATGAGCGATCAGGGCGAGATGTTTGTCGTCGTGCTCGGTCCGCCGGACGAGAACAACCTGATGGAATTCGATGTTTGCGTCGAGCTTGGCACAGCCACGCGGGCCAAGCCGCCGGTGAACGAGCGTTTCGAGCCGCAGTGGGACGAGTGGATCGACCAGCGCTTCGCGATGCGCGATAGCGCCGGCAAGAAGCTGCCGTTCACGCGGATCGCGCACACGCTGCTGATCGACGAGCGAAAGTTCAAGCACCTGCCGGAGTTCTACGTGCAATACCGCCTCGAGCCGGGGAAGGAATATACGCTTGACTTCATCCCCAAGAACAATCCCGTCCGCTATCGGTACAAGTTCACGACGTCGAGCGCGTTCGGCCCGGCGCGGGAAAACTTCGTGCCGATCGAGGGGGAGAAGTAGAAATTGTGCCAGAATCCTCGTGGCGCATGCGAACGGTCTCGGTGTGGCACAAACGCCGAAGGCGTTTTGGCGTTCAGCCCAGGGTTGCCGCGCAGCGGTTACCCTGGGTCGCGAGTCATACGATGCCACGCAACCCCAACGGGGTTGCTGCCTGCTCCGTATCGCACAGCCGCAACCCCGTTGGGGTTGCCCGGTCGTACCATCGCGTTCCCCGGTGTAGGCCGCCTTCGGCGACCAACCCCAGGCTATTGGCCGTGACCCCGCTGGGGTCGTTCGATCATCGCCCTTGAACCGAACTCGGCGTGATTCTTGAGATAAGAATGAGCGTGGGGCCAGCTTGCCGGCCGCTTTAATGCGCAGGGGGCTTGAACTCTATGCGCTGTAGTTGTGCGCGCATCGCATCCGGAATGGCTGTGCCGCATTCGGGGCAGATGCCCGTCGTGTTGCCGACCAGAGAATAGCGGCATTGATGACAGTCGTATCGACCTCGCCGGTGACATTGCTGCCGAAACCAGGGGATACTCGCGAGGAGGCAGATAGCGGTTGGGAGCCAGAGCGGCAAAATAATCTCCGAAGTGACAAATGGCACTTCGGGCGTTTGCCCCGGGTACCGCTTTCCCAGTCGCCATTTGAAGTAGGGAGCACGAAATCCAAAACGTGCAAGTTCGTTGGGCCAATCTTGAAATCTAATTCGTGGCTCCTTGAGAGACATGCGAGACATCGCGTGTATGACACGGACACCCCTCCAAAGCTGGGGATTATCCTTGGGGTCGGCGCAGTATCGCCATTCGTCCAGCCGGACACACCCATCTTGTGCGCCGAGCTGGAACATGCTCCTTTCAGAGAGAGAACTGTAATTCCACGCGAAGAACGAAGAGAGTCCCTAAGAAAGGACGCATAGCCCAAGCAGCCAAACCGGAATGCTCGATCTCTTTCGTGCCCCCGACCTTTGCATTGCCACGCGTGATCGGCTCCGATGTAGACGTGCAAAATCGAAACCTTATGACGTGAAAGCGACCCTGGGCGCGGGATGCGTTGGGCGAGATCGCTGCGTGACTCGTCGGGCGATCCATGCGGACAGGGCTGCCAGCGGCACACCGTGGAATTCCAGCGCAAACAGGAGCATCGAAAATCGATGCGACGGGTCTCTCGGAATTGACATCGCGAACACAAACTTTGTCAGCCACACAGCCAGCGCGATCAGGAACGCTACGAGAATTCCATCGTGCTTCCGCTTCGCCCCCAGCACCGCACCGAGCGAACTCATTAAAGCGAACGTTGGAAGATACGACCACACGATCGAAGCGTAGAGTGCGAATCGGCCCAGGCCGATGAACTGGGCCATCTTACTGACAGTTACGGATCTCCAACTGCTGACCCAGAAGCTGCTAAGGATGACGTCCAGCACGACGACGATCAGGAACAATGCCAAAAATTGACTCCACGGTCGAAGACCGAAGAGCGACCGTTCGTGTTGTGCGGGGCGAGTCGCCATTCGTATGAATAGTGTAGGCCGGATGGATGCTGCATTTCAAGGAGCCGAGGCGAACGTGCCGATGGTGGCCGCTGCGACAATCGACGCCCGCCGCGGCATCGTTTACCCTAACCGCATGGACCGGCGGCGGCGAAATCGAATCTGCACCTGGCTCATTGTCCTGGGCATCAGCAACTTCATCGTCTACGCCATCATCTACGCCATCATCGGCGGCGACGCCCCCAACGGCTACATTAAGAAAATCGACGGGCAATCCGTCTACTACGTCCGCGGTCACTTCGTCCACCGCGCCATCGGCTACGAACAGGACGTGCCGCGCTGGGTCTGGCTCTACAGCTACGTCCACTCGATCAGCATCTGGCCCTCCATCGCCGCGACGCTGCTGGCGATGCTCGTCATGGCACGGCCGCACATCATGGCGACGTACCAGCGCGGGATCATCACCGGCACGACGCTGGTGACGGTGCTGGCGACGGTGATCGTGATGGTGACGTCGCTCATCATGGTGTTCTTCATCAAGGACTTCATTCAGCATCTGATGCAGGCGTGAGAGGGGGCCATGCGCGAGACGACTGCTGCCGCCGAGAACATTCATCACCGCGCGACCGCCGCGCCGGTCGATCAGGCCGCGCCGTCGGATCGCGCGACGCTGTTTGCCCGCGCGCTGGAGCGATACGAGTCGCGCCCGCAGCAGTTGGCGATGGCGCAGGCCGTGGGGGAGGCGCTGGCGGGGCCGCATCACCTGATGGTTGAGGCGGGGACGGGCGTCGGGAAGAGCTTCGCGTACCTGCTGCCGGTGATCGAGCATGTGGTGTCGCAGCGCAAGCGCGTGGTGATCTCGACGCATACGATCGCGCTGCAGGAGCAGTTGATGGAGAAGGATATCCCCGCGCTGGGCCGCGTGGTGCCGGGGCGGTTCAAGGCCGTGCTGATGAAGGGGCGGCACAATTACCTCGGCCTGCGGCGGTTGATGCAGACCAGCCGGCGGCAGGCGTCGATGCTGGTCGAATCGCGCGAGGGGGAGCAGTTGCGGCGGATCGAGGACTGGGCCTATGAGACGCGCGAGGGCAGCCTGTCGGACCTGCCGTTCACGCCGCTGCCGCAATTGTGGCAGCACGTGCGGAGCGAAAGCAACAACTGTATGGGGCCGAAGTGCGAGACGTACGACAAGTGTTTCTATCAGCGGGCGCGGCGGAACGCGGCCGACGCCGACGTGCTGGTGCTCAACCACGCGCTGTTTTTCAGCGACCTGGCCCTGCGATCGCGCGAGAACGTGTCGTTCCTGCCGGACTACGACGCGGTGATCTTCGACGAGGCGCACACGCTGGAGGCCGTGGCGAGCGATTACTTCGGCGTGAGCGTCAGCAGCCGCACGGTGGACGCGGTGCTGAACGGGTTGTTCAATGAGCGGACGGGCCGCGGGCTGCTGGCGATGCTGGAGTGCGATCCGCTGCGGCGAGAGGTGACGGCGGTACGGTCGAAAGCCGACGCGCTGTTCGCGCAGATCGGCCGCATGGCGACGGGCAATGGGGCGTCGCGCCTGCGGAAGCCGCCGACGGCGGAGAATCTGCTGTCGCCGGCGCTGCACGCGCTGGCGGTGAAGCTGCGCGAGGTGAAGGGCCAGTGCCCGCGCGAGGATGAGCAATTCGAGTTAAGCAGCGCGGCCGATCGCTGCGTCGAGTCGGCCGAGGCCCTGGAGGCGCTGTTGAAGCAGCAACTGGCCGATTGTGTGTACTGGCTCGAGGCGTCGAGCGGGCGCGACGGTGGCGTGTCGCTGCGGGCGGCGCCGACGACCGTGGGGCCGATCCTGCGCGAGGCGTTGTTCGAACGGGTGAAGAGCATCGTGCTCACGAGCGCGACGCTGTCGACCGGCGGCGAGGAGGGGTTTGAGTACCTGCGCGGGCGGCTGGGCGCGGTCGAGGCGCAGTCGCTGCGGCTGGATTCGCCGTTCAACTACCGCGAGCAGGTGACGCTGCACGTGGAGGCGGGGCTGCCCGAACCGAACGACGCGGCCTTCCTGCCGACGGCGTGCGAGAAAATCAAGACGTATTTAGAGATGACAGGCGGGCGCGCGTTTGTGCTGTTCACGAGTTACGCGGCGCTGAACCAGGCCGAGGCCCTGTTGAAGGATTTTTGCGCGGCGAAGTCGATGCGGCTGCTCGTGCAGGGACGGGAGATGGCGCGGTCGGCGATGCTGGCGGCGTTCAAGGCTGACGGCCGCGCGGTGCTGCTGGGCACAGAATCATTTTGGCAGGGGGTGGACGTGCCGGGCGACGCGCTGGGGAACGTGATCATCACGAAGCTGCCGTTCAGCCCTCCGGATCAGCCGCTGACGGCCGCGCGGGTTGAGGCGATTGACGCGGCGGGCGGCAACGCATTCATGGAGTACCAGGTGCCCGAGGCGGTGCTGAAGCTTAAGCAGGGTTTCGGGCGATTGATTCGCACGGCGAGCGATCGGGGCATCGTGGTGATTCTGGATAAGCGCGTGCGGACGAAGGCATACGGGCGGTTGTTTCTCAATGCACTGCCGGCGTGCAAGGTGGAAGTGCACACTTAAGTTGCTATTTGTCGTTACATCCGGCCAGCGATTCCAGCGCGCGGATCAGCGATTGCGTTCCATTCCGCCCGCCGCCCAGCTCGATCAGCTTGTCATAAAGCGTCTTCGCCAGCGCGAGGCCGGGCAGAATCAGCCCCATGCGGTCGGCTTCATCGAGCGCGATCTGCATGTCTTTCACAAAATGCTCGACATAAAACCCGGGCGCGAAATCGCCCTTGAGAATCCGCGGGCCGTAGTTGGCGAGGCTCCATGAGCCGGCTGCGCCGCCGCCGACGCTGGCCATGACCTTGTCCAGGTCGAGGCCGCACCGGCGCGCGTAGAGCAGCCCTTCGCAGACGGCGACCATACCGGCCGCGATGAGAATCTGATTGACCATCTTGGTGTGCTGGCCGCTGCCGGGCGCCCCGTGATGGACAATTGTTTTTCCGAGCGCTTCGAGCAGGGGGCGCACGCACTGAAAGGCGGCTTCGTCTCCGCCAACCATGATGGACAGGGCGGCGTTGCGAGCGCCGACGTCGCCGCCGCTGACGGGTGCATCGAGCGCAAAGCAGCCGCGCGCCCGGGCCGCGTCGGCCAGTTCCACCGCCAGCGCCGGGCTGCTCGTCGTGCAATCGACCAGCACACCGCCCGCCGGTAGCGCGGCGATCACGCCGCCCGGCCCCAGGGCCACGGCGCGCACGTCATCGGGGAACCCCAGCATCAGAAAGACAACCGTCGCGTCGCGCGCCGCATCGGCCGGGCGATCGTGCCAGATTGCGCCGCGCGCGATTAGGTCCGTTGCCTTGTCCTTTGTGCGATTGTGGATGTGCACATCGTGCCCTGCGGCGAGCAGATGCCCCGCCATCGACCGCCCCATGACACCTGTGCCGATCCAGCCGATTCGCATGGTGAACTCCCGAAACCCGACGACGCGGCATTCTAGCGGCTGGCGCAATTGGATCGAAACCGGCGTTTCGCTTATCATGCCCACGGCGATGCACCAGAGAGAAACGAAAGGACACACCATGACTTCCCGGTTCTTCCGCGCCCTGGCCATTCTGGCCGCGACCGTCCCCGCCCTGACCGCCTTCGCCGACGAGGGCATGTGGCTGATCAACAAGCTCCCGTCGAAGGAACTCAAGCAGCAGTACAACTTCGAGCCCACCGCGACCTGGACCGAGCACGTGCAGAAATCGTGCGTGCGCATCGGCGCGGGCGGCAGCGGCTCGTTCGTCTCGCCCGATGGGCTGGTGATGACCAATCATCACGTCGCGTCGGACGCGATTCAGGACCTCTCCTCCGAGCAGCACGACTACATGGTCGACGGGTTCTACGCCCCGACGCACGAGGCCGAGCTGAAGTGCCCGCACATGGAACTGACGGTGTTGCAGGAGATCCAGGAGATCACCGACCGCGTCAACGCCGCTGTCAAGTCGGGCATGAGCGCCGCTGATGCGTTCGCCGCGCGGAAGAAGGCCATGTCGGAGATTGAGAAGGAAGCCCGCGAGCGATCGGGCCTGCAACCCGAAGTGGTCACGCTCTATAACGGCGCGCGGTATGACCTGTATCTGTACAAGCGCTATACCGACGTGCGGCTTGTCTTCGCGCCCGAGGCGGGCATCGCCTTCTTCGGGGGCGATCTGGACAACTTCGAGTACCCGCGCTTCAACCTCGATGTCACGTTTCTGCGCGCTTACGAGAACGACAAACCCGCAAAGGTGGAGCACTATCTTAAGTGGAGCAAGGCGGGGCCGAAGGAGGGCGAGCTGATTTTCGTCGCGGGGCACCCCGGCCGCACGCAGCGGCTGTTCACGGTCGATCATCTGCGCTTCTTGCGCGACGTGCAGTTGCCGCTGACGCTTTCGTGTTACAACCAGCGCGAGATCGCGCTGAATCAGTTCATGGGGCGCAGTGAGGAATACGGGCGCATCGGCAAGGAAGACCTGCTGGGCATCCAGAATTCGCGCAAGGCGTTCGGCGGCATCATCAACGGGCTCCTGAATCCGCGGCTGATGAATCGCAAGATGGAGGCCGAGGCGGCGCTGCGCGAGTTCGTGCAGGCGGATCCGAAGCGGCGCGAGAAGTACGCCGCGGGCTGGGACAAATTGAGCAAGGCGTTGGCCGAGGTTCAGTCGTTCTACACCGAGTATTTCATGCTGGAGAGTCGGCGGACAAGCCTCGGGCGGTATCACGATCTGGCGCGCAAGCTGATCCGCGCGGCGGACGAGAAGCGCAAGCCCGATGGCGAGCGGTTGACCGAGTATCGCGATGCGAACCTGCCGTCGCTGGAACTGGACCTGTTCTCCGAAGCGCCGGTCTACGACGCGCTGGAGCAATTGCGGCTGGAGGACGGACTGATTCGCCTCGGCCGGCATCTGGGCGGCGAGCATGAGGCCGTCGTGGCGGCGATGGGTGGCATGGACGCGGGCAGCCGGGCGGCGTCGCTGATCGGCGGGACGAAGTTGAAAGATGTCGCTTTCAGAAAGAAGCTGTACGAGGGCGGCACGGCGGCGATCGCCGAATGCAACGATCCGATGATTCAGTTTGCCCAGGCGCTGAACCCGATGGCCCGGGCGCTGCGCGACAAGTATGAGAAGGTGTTCGAGAGCGTCGAGAAGGAAGCCTACGCGATGATCGCCAACGCAAAGTTCGAGAAGGACGGCGACCGGGTCTATCCCGACGCGACCTTCACGCTGCGGCTGGCGGTCGGCACGGTGGCGGGCTATCGCGACGGCAGCGAGACGATCCCCGCGATGACGGACATGGCCGGGCTGTACGCACGAGCGGCGCAGCACAAGGAGCGCGAGCCGTACAACCTGCCGAAGCGCTGGGCCGACGGGCGCAACAAGCTGGACCTCAAGATGCCGTTTAATTTCATCTCAACGAACGACATCATCGGGGGCAACTCGGGCAGTCCGATGTTCAATCGCGATGGCGAGGTGACCGGTCTCGTGTTTGACGGCAATCTCCACGGACTGATCTGGGATTTTCAGTTCGACATGGAGAAGGCGCGGGCCGTGGGCGTACACTCGCAGGCGATCATCGAGGCGTTGCGCAAGCTCTACGGCGCGGGCAAGCTCGCGGACGAGATCACGAAGGGATGAAATCGAAGGAAGCGCTTGAGGCGATTAAATCGCTTGAATCGTATCAAAGCCCCCGGCAAGCATGCCAGGGGCTTTATCATGCGCGCTCGCAACGAGACACGTGTACTAATCGCAATGGAACGGGCTTACTTGTCGCATTGGAACGGACCTACTTCACGAATTGCGCCGCGAAGTACTTCGCCGTGAGCGGCTCGCCCGTCGCCTGGCGCGTGAGTTCGTTCCACGAATACAGATTGCCCGGGCCGAAGATGTTCTTCTTCAGATAATCGCCCGCCTCCTTGCGCCCGGCGAAACAGGTCTTGCCTGGATCGTCCAGCCCCAGCACCGTCGTGGCGATGTGATGATGCACCTGGCAGCCAAACAGGTCGCCCATCATGTAGCTGTGGTAATAGACCGGCGCGGTGACGATGTGAATCTTCGCCGCGTAATCGGGCCGGCTGATCCGCTCCGGCGGTCGCAGCATCTGGTACTTCGCCTTGAGCGACCACCAAAGTTTGCCGAGGTCCTGGTCAGGGTTGGTGTACATGCCGTGTTCGAAGCGCATCATCACCTGTGCCCAGCGCGCGAAGATGAGCTTCTCCCGCCGCAGGCTGCGCTTGGCGGTCGCGGCCGCCTCCGCCGCCTCTTCGGGCGACATCTTCAGCACACTCCGGAAGAAGTCTTCGTTCTTCACCATGGCGCCCATCATCATCGCGTAGCCTTCGGTCGTAATGCTGTGCGACGCCTCGTGCAGCAGGAACGGCACGTCTTTCGCCACATACTTGTCATAAACGGCGTGGCCCAGTTCATGGACGAGCGTGTCGGCCCAGTAGAGATTGGGTTGGAGATTGCACAGCACACGCACATTCTGATCGCGGTCGAGGCTCGTGCTAAACGCGTGCGGACTCTTGCCGGGCTTCTCGTACAGATCGCTGCGCTGGAGGATGTCGTCCGCCTCCAGTCCCATCCCGGCGTAGTAGCGGCGCGTCATATCCAGTAAGTCAACCTTCGCGTACAGATCGTCGAGGTTCACGCCCCCGGGCATCTCCGGCACGGCCTGGAAGAACAAGTCGCCGAAGTGCCACGGCCGCAGGTCTTCCTGCTTGATCTTGAACCGCTTCGCCATGGCATGATCGATCGCCATCTTTTCGATGGCGAAGGGCCGGCGGGTCAGTTCGTCCAGCTCGTCAAACAGCTTGAGCAACTGCGCCTCATCGATCTCCTGCAGCGTCAATCGCATCGCGTAGAAGTTTCGAAAGCCCAGCTTGCGGGCCAGCTCGTTCCGCATTTTCACGAGTTCCTTCAGCGGACCTTCGATCTTCTCGCCGACGGCCATGTAACTTTTCCACGCCTCCTCGGCCGCGCTGCTCTCGTTGGAATCCGAGAGGATCTTGCGCACGTCGTTCTCGGTCACGTCCTTGCCGGCGACCCGGCTTCGGTGCGTGTTGAAGAGCTTCTCGACCTGTGTCTCGATCGCGACGATTTTCTTCTGCAACTCCGGATCGGCCTGCCCGGGCAGGTGCGCGCGATACATCACGTCCAGTTGCCGCTGCAACACCGGATCGCCCAGCGACGGGCCTTCCTTCAGCGCCTTCAGCTGCGCGAACACCGCTTTGTCGGCGTGCAGCTCCACCAGCGCGGTCTCGGCCGCTTCCTTCCGCTTGAACGCCGCATCGGAACCAGTCGTGTTCGCCTCCCACCAGGCCGTCGCCGACTCGATGTAGAGCGGCTTGTATTTCTTGACGTACGCATCCAGCAACGGGCGGAACTCGTCATCGGGCGACTGCTTCGGTTGCGCCGCAGCAGGGGACACGCAGAATGCCGTGACGACCAAGATGGTGAGTTTCAACATGCAATTCGAAAACGTGCGGGACATGGACTCCTCCTGGGGCCGTTGCGGCCCGGCGGGCGGATTATACCGGCGGTCGATGCGACGACAGTATGGTCACCGGGCCGCGGGTTCGGCTACGCGCGCTCCAGCATCGCGAAGAATCCCCCATCCCAATCGGGACCGGGCAGGGTCAGGCGCGATTCCGCCGCGTGCCAGTCGGGATACGTCGCAGTGAACCACGCAACCTGCTCCTCGTTCTCCTCTCGCTCGATGGAGCAGGTGGAGTAGAGAATTCGCGTGGTCGGCCCGGCCAGCGACGCTGCCTTCGTTAGCACGTCGCGCTGGATGGCGATCAGTTCGAGCAGATGCCGATGGCTGGCGCGATGGCGCGCCTCGGGCCGTCGGCCCAGGACGCCCGTGTTGCTGCACGGCGCATCGACCAGAATCACATCGACGGGGCGACCTGGCTCGCGCAGGGCTGCTTCGAGCGACGGCATCGGCGTCGTCCGCACGCTGGTCAGCCCCAGCCGCGCGGCGCTGGCAGTCACGGCTTCCAACTTTCGATCATCGACATCGGTCGCGATGACGACGCCGCGGTCGTTCATGCACTCGGCCGCCTGCGTCGCCTTGGTCCCCAGTCCGGCGCACAAGTCCAGCACGATCTGCCCCGGCTTGAGGCCTGCCGATGCCAGGACCATTCGAGCCGTGGAATCCTGCGGTTGACACAACCCCTCGGCAATCTCCGGGACATCCGCGGCGTGGAGGGGGCGGTGCGCTTCAATCGAAGCGATCGTTTCTTCGCCCCGAGGCGACGGCTCGCCCGTTCGCCCGCGCACGATCACCGCTCGCGCCTCGGTGATGCACTCCGCATTCAACCCGCGTTCGCGCAGGCGCTCGATGAGTGTTTCGGGCGCGATGCGCGTCTGATTCGCACGAAGCACCAGCGGCCGGCGAAACTGACCTGCCTCGCAAATCTGTCGCGCCAGTGCGGGCTTGAAGCGCCGATGCCACCGCTCGACGAGATACATCGGGTGCCCCGTCGCCGCGACGAGCCACTCCAGCGGCCGCCGTGCCGGATCGGGAAACACGTCCTCCCTGAAAAGCCGCCCGCGCGTTTCATCCAATGGGAGGTATCGCCGCGGGTCGGGCGCTTCGGGCCGCGCGATCACGTCTCCGCGCGCCGCCACGATTTTTCGCAGCACGGCGTTGACCGTGTCCGCCGTTCCCTTGCCGTACCGCATCGCCAGACGAACCGTCTGATCGACCGCCGCGTGATCCGGCACGCGATCCAGCCAGCAGAGTTGATAAACGCCCAGTGCGAACGCGGTGCGAATGCTCGGACGCACGCCGCCCCAGCGACCGCGAAAATAGTGCGCCGCCAGATGCTCGCAGGTGATGCGATGCCGCGTCACCCCCAGCACCAGCTCTGCTGTCAGCGCTGCGTCGGCCTGTGCGAAGGCCGACTCCGGCTCCAATCCCGCCAGCAATTCCCGCGACGCCGACTCGCCGTCGTACAGCTCGCGCAGGATGCGCGCGGCCTTCTCGCGCGCGTCCGATGCCGGTTGTCGCGCCTGTTTCATTCCCCCGGCTCGATGGGCACGAATCGATCGCCCGGTTGAACCCGCCTACCATTCACAAAGTCCTGCCAGGCCATGAGCCGCCCCCCGGCGGGCTTGATCTCCAGGATCATGAGGTCGCCCTCCACCGCGGCGACGCTCATCACATCGCTGATCGTGCCCGGCTCGCCGCCGCTGCCGCGCCCTTCGTAGCGCACGGCTCGCGCCAGCGTCACGCGCTCATCGCGCTTCCCATCCTGACTCACAAAGCGACAGTTAGCCCCCGGCCAGGACCACAACCCACACACACGGTTCGCCAGCGCCGCCGCCGGCGCGTCGAACCGGATCAGGCCGTCCGCCTTGTTGAGTTTGCGCGCCCGGGTCGCCGCCGATTCGTCCTGCGGGGTGCCCGGCGTCCGTGGATCGCGCGACAGCAGCTCCAGCGCCGCGCGCAAGGCGTCGCACCCGATGTGCGCCAGGCGGTCGTGCAATTCGTCGGCCGTTTCGTCCGCGCCGATCGCCGTGCGCCGCTGCGTCAGGACCGGTCCGGCGTCCATGCGATCTTCAAGTCGAAACACCGTCACGCCGGCCTCTGCGTCGCCGCTGATGACCGACCACTGCACCGGCGCAGCCCCGCGCCACGCCGGCAGCAGCGACCCATGCAGGTTCACCGTGCCCGCCGGAAACGCCCCACGAACCTCCGGCCCGATCTTCTGACCGTACGCGACGACATAGCCGAGGTCGGCCTTGCACGCCGCGATGCGCGCCACCGCATCGGGTGAATTCACGTCGTCCGGAGCGAAGACGGGCAGCCCGGCTTCCTGCGCCGCCTGCTTGATGATCGTTGGCGTCGTTTCGAGATTGCGACCGCGCGGGCGATCCGGCTGCGTGACGACCAGCGCAATATCATGACGATCCCCCCGGATGGAATCAAACGTCGGCAAGCCGAAGCGCCCCGTCCCGAAGAAAACGATTCGCATGGGCCGTCTTTCGCTCAACGTGCTGCGGACTTCTTCGGCTTGCCTTCGAGTTGCTTCAATGCACGGCGATTGGCGATTTTGTCCGCCTCGGACATGTTGTCGATGATCAGTTTCCCGTTGAGGTGATCCAACTCGTGCTGCCAGCAGCGGGCCGCCAGTTCCGTCCCGGCGCGTTCGAACGCCTTGCCGGTCAGGTCCTGCGCACGCATGCGGCACGTCGCCGCGCGGTGCATCTGAACCGTCACATCCGGAAGCGACAGGCAGCCCTCTTCGCCCTCCACGTCGCCGGCCAGTTCCGTCAATTCCGGGTTGATGCACACGCAATCGTCGCCCGGTTCGCCGGTGACGTTGAAGACAAACAGCCGTATGCTCAACCCGACCTGCGGCGCGGCCAGCCCGATCCCCTTGTGCTGGCGCATCAGTTCCAGCATGCGGGCAGCGATTTTCTCCAGCGTGCCGTCAAATCGCTCCACCCGCGCCGCCGTCCGGCGCAGGACCGGATCGGGGTGCAGGACCAGTTCGAGCCGTGATGGGTCAATTTGCTTCAATTCGGGATTCCTCGGGACGACAACGCCTGATAATCATCTTAGCCCGGCTCGCCAAGCGCTCGCAAATCGTCGCAAGCGTGCGGCTTTCGCGGTTGACCGGGTGACGGCGGGCCGCAAGACTTGATAGAATGAAGCGTTTGACCTTTCGTTGTCGCCGAACTCGGTGTCGCCCCGGAGCGCGCTGCGAATGAATGCCGACCCCCATCCGCCAACCGGACCATCACCCGATGCGCCGGCGATCGCGCGCTGGGTCACGCCGCCGGAGAATCGTACCAAGGCGCGGCGGTTTTTTGAGCACGCCAAGAAGGCGGCCGAGACGCGCAATTACGACTACGCGGTCAAGCTGTACACCGACGGATTGGCCTTTTGGCCCGATGCGATGGACGACGGGCTGAAGCCGCTGCGGGTCGTGGCGACGGCCCGCAAGCTGGACGGCGGGAAGCCGGCGGGGTTCCTCGAGTCGCGCCGGCGGTCCATTTCGGGCAAGGACTTCCTCAAGAACCTGAACAGCGCCCTGTACCTCTTCGGCCTCGATCCTACGCACATTGGTCACATGGAGCAGATCCTGTATCTGGCGGCAGCGGCGAAGTGCGACCGCGTCGTCCAGTGGATCGCTCCTGTGCTGGCGGATGCCTATCACAACGCGAAAAAGCAGGCCGAAGGGCACTATGCCAGGTCGTGCGAGGCCATGAACGTCGCGGCCGATCTGGCGATGTCGCTCCAGGAAGACGCGATCGCGATGGACATCCTGAACGCCGCGATTGCCGTCTCGCAGTCCTGGGCCGAGCATTATCCGAACTCGACCGACGCCCCCCGCGCGCGCAGCAATGCGACCGGCAAATTGACAATCGTAAAAGGCCGCTTCGATCGCGGCGACAACTTCACCGAATCGCTCAAAGACGCAGAAGGGCAGGCCGACATTCGCGATCGCGCCCGCACGGTCCACATCCCCGACCGCGCGCAGGAACTCATCGCCAAAGCGCGCAAGGAATACGAGGCCAATCCGCAGGTCGTCGGGAAATTAACCGCGCTGGTGGATCGTATGCTGGCCAGTGAGGACGCGGCCATGGAAAACGAAGCCATCGCACTGCTGGAAAAGGAGTACGCCGCCGCCGGCAACTACGCCTTTAAGGTCAAGGCCGATGAAATTCGCGTGCGTCAGTGGGACCGTCACCGCCGCGAACTGGCAAATCGCCTCAAGGCCGATCCGAACAACGCCGCGCTCAAGGAGGAATTCTCCCATGTGACGGCCGACCAGCTCCAGCGCGAGATCGCCATCCTCGAAGAGCGCGCCACCCAGTATCCGACGGAGATGCGCCTGCGCTTCCAACTTGCCATGCGCCTGTACCAGGCCGGCAGGATCGACGACGCCATCCCGATGTTTCAAATGGCCCAGGCCGACGGGCGCAGCCGCACCGAAAGCCGGCTTTACATCGGGCGGTGTTTTCTCGATAAGGGGTTTCACGAACAGGCCGTGGGCACGCTTCAAAAGGCTCTGGAAGAGGCAGACACGACCACCGGGCGGCTGGCCCTGGAGCTTAATTACTGGCTGGGCAGAAGTTTGGAGGCGAAGGGGGATCTGGCGCAGGCCCGGCAGCGCTATGGCCATTTAATCACGCTCGATTATAATTTCCGCGATGCCCGCCAGCGGCTGGAGCGGCTGGTCAGCGGGGATCATCAGCAATAGGAACATCATGGAATGGCATGGCCCGGTCAGGACCGGGCTTGACCAACGGAGCAATCAGTGGCCAGATCACTTTCGTCGATGAAACGCCTGCGGCAGAACAAGCGCCGCGCCGCCCGGAACGCCGCTCGCAAGGGCGTTATCAAGAATCAGCTTCGCAAGGTGAAGGACGCGCTGGGCAAGAAGGACGCCCCGGCTGCCGATTCGCTCTTTCGCGAAACCGTCAAAGTTCTGGATCGCAGCGCCAACCGTGGCGCGATTCATCCCAACACCGCCGCCCGCCGCAAGAGCCGACTGGCCAAGCGCCTCAACGCGCTCAAGGGTGGGAAGAAGTAGGGCGGCTGTGAGCCATCAGCCGTGACCGGTCCATTTGTCTCTCGCGGGGGGGAGAAACTCCATCACGCGCTCGAAGCATTCAGCTTGTCGCCGGCGGGGTTGGTCTGCGCCGATCTGGGCTGTTCAACCGGCGGATTCACTGATTGTCTAATTCAACACGGCGCGGCAAGGGTCTATGCCGTAGACCGCGGCTACGGCGTCCTCGCGTCGAAACTTCGTAGTGATCCCCGCGTCGTGGTGTTCGAGCGGACCGATGCCCTTCGCGTTCACCTGCCTGAACCCGTGAATCTTGTGACCATCGACGCAGGCTGGACGCGGCAGGCGCTCATCCTTCCCGCGGCGGTGCGACTGCTGGCGCCGGGCGGGCGAATCCTGACACTTGTCAAACCGCAGTATGAAGCCGCGCCGGATCAGTTACGCGACGGCGTCCTGCCTGATGATTGCATCAAGTCCGCGATCGCGCCGATCCGCGCGAGCCTGCACATGCTGAATTTGGCGTTGTTAGGGGAGACGCCCAGCCCAATCCGCGGCCAGGGCGGCAATCAGGAGCTGCTTTGGCTGATTGCGACAGCGCCTGGTACCGCCGGTTCTTGACGACTCGCCATGGCTTCTGTCCACAAAGGAAAACCGCAGAAAGTTTCGTTTGTTGCACAGGAATACAGGAAGTGTGGGACCGGCTAATAGCCGGTCCGGCACAGGCTATTAGCCTGTGCCACACAACAGGAAGGCTTGCTCGGTTCTACTTAGCCGCTACCTACTGACCACTGACCGATGCTCACGGCAGAATCGCCGCGAGGTACGGCCGCACATCCAGTCCGTTGGCCTTGCCGTCGAGATTCATGTCGGCCCAGCACAGATGATGCGGCTGCTGGGGGAAGCCGAGCAGGGCATCGACGAACTCGGGCACGGTGAGCGGCACGCAGACGTCGCCCTTGTTGACCTGCTCATACACGATTCGGAACTTGATCCAGTCGCCGCAGTCCACGTCGCCATCAAAGTCCAGGTCATACGTCGCGCACGGGTCGGACACGACGCTGACCGCGCCGAGATTGAGGTGAACGCCGCAGTAATAGGGAAACGCCCAGTTCGGATGTGTGTGGACATTCAGAAACGCGTCGCTAAACAGGACGTTGAACATGTTCCCCACGGTGCCCGTCGCCGGTCCGGAGTTGAACGCGCCGTCGGGCGACCCGTCCAGCCCGCTGATCACGTTGTGCGTTCCACCCATCCAGGTCCAGCGCACCGTGTCACCCACTTCAACGATCACGTCGGGTGGCGAGAATACATCGCCCGGCCCGACCGCTACGTTGACCAGCGCGGGACCATCATCGTCATACGAAACACCCGGTCCGCTGTAGCACGCCGAGAACTGGTAGCAGTCCAACCCGTCGAGCACGCCGTTGTGATCGTGATCGCCGGGCAGCACCAGCCGAATGGCGCTCTGAAGCACCGTCGTGTTCACATCGTCCGTCAGCAACAGATCGAGGCCGTCGATGTTGTCCAGATCGCCGAGTCCGAAGTCCGTCGCAAAGGCGTAGGGGACAAACAGGCCGCCGCCCGTGGACGTGAACAGATCGGCCGGCCCGCGTCCGGGCATCGCGACGGTCGGCGAGTCGCGCGTCAGCGAGAAGACCACCTGGTCGATGCCGGGGTTGAAAATCCCGTTGCCGTTGTCGAAGACGATGAAATCGTCGATATCGTCGCCGGTGATGCCGGGCATCAGACCGAGCTGCGCGGCACTGACGTAAAGCTGCTCGCCGCCCGGTCCTTCGGGATTGAAGTCCACGTAGATGTTCGCCCCGCTCGGCACCCCGCCGGGCAGCGTCTGCAGCGAAGGGCTGTTGCGCGTCGCCGAGTAGAAAAGCATGTCGCCCGGAATGCCGGATTCCAGCGCGGCTGCCGGCACGCCGGGGCTGCTCATGCCCTGCAACTCGTCCTGCGGTTGCGGGTCGACGTCGACAATCGGCGGCTCTTCGGGCTTGAGATCGAGATCGACGCCGCCCGTATCACCGCCGTTGCGGCCGAGCGTGTTGTTGTCGGGCGTGACGAGCAGAAACGGCGTCGGCCCGTTGCGCGTGAAGCCGGATGTGCTTAAGTAAATATCTCCGGCAGCCTGATGGCGCAGCGCCTGGTGCTGCACGTTGAAAGGCTTTCCGGCGGTGACGAGATCGGGATCGGCCGACGCGGCGCCGATGCTGGCGCGATCGACGCTGAATAAAATGACAAACGTCTGTGATGGCAGGACGCTGCCGCGGTTGAAACTGAACCCGTCGAGATCGTCCGCCGGGTGGTTCAATCCCAGCGCCGGGCCGGGGAATCGAACGGTCGGTCCGGGCTTCTGAAGGATCGCCGAGGCGGTAATGGGGCCGCCGATCGTCGGCGAGGCCGCGTCAATCGTGAACAGCGGCGCGCGGATCGGCACGTCGGCCGGCGGCTGCGCCGAGACCGGCGTTGCGCGCCATGCCGCCACCAGCGCCATCGTCGCAGCGGCCCCGGCGCACACGAGTTTCAGGATTCTCCCGCGTGAATACATGGCTACTCCTCCAGGTCCGGCGGCCGCTTGCGGGATGAGACTCGGAACGCTGACTGGGGCGTGCGCGGACGCCGCCCCTTCGGCTACCAGTTACACCAGTATAACCAATGGACCCCACGAGATGACGGGCCGCGGGCGGGTTTCGGCTACTTTCCTTCACCGGACGCACCGCCAGGAGGGCGGGGAGGTCCGCTCGGAACAATTGCCGGCCATGCCGGATCGCGCTGCATTCGCCCCAGGATGACCCGTGCCGCATAGCAGTAATCCGCGTAATCGAAGGTCTGTTCACAGGCGTCCAGCAATGTGATGGCTGTATCTCGCTTGCCGTCGGCAAGCTGGCGCACCCCGTCGAAGAAATAGGCGGCCGACCAGAGGAGCTTGTTTCGCCGCATGGAGTCATCGGCGGCGGCGCGCAGCGCCGAGAGCGTCTGGCGGCCGCTGCAAACGTCTCGAATCTTTCGCTCCCAGTCGGGTGGCGCCGACTCTTCCATGACCGCGAGCGGCTCGGCATCAGCCGGGATTCGCGCAATCAGCTTCTCCGCCTCGTCGAGTCGGCCCACCAGTCGCAGGATCGCGGCGGCGGAATAGCTCGCGCGGGCGCTGCGGAGGTCGGCGTCGGCCACGTCGCGCACCATTCGCTCCGCCACCTCGGGCTGCCCCTTGTCGAGGAGAATCAGCGCGGGGAAGAGGCCGGCGAACCAGATGCGGCGGGCGTCGCCCTGTCCCCCGGCCCCGGGCGTGGTGAACTCCTGCAACGCGCGAAGGTCGGCCAGCGCTTCGTCGGATCGCCCCAGCCAGTAATACAATCGCCAGCGATACTCGTGCAGTTCTGCGAGGTCGTCCGGAGAGCGGCAGTGCGGTTCGCCTCGATTGCGTGCATCGATCGCTCGATTGAAATCCCCGACGGCTTCCCAGTACTCGGCCTCGCAGGCGTAGCCGCGCGGGCTGGTCGGCTCGCGCCGCTGGGCCTCGCGCGCCCAGTGCAGTGCCCACTCAGAATGCTCATCGCGCCGCTTGGAATCCGTTCGCGCGCGCTCATAGATCTCCGCCGAAAGACGATACGTGATCGAGAGCAGGTAGCACGGGTAGGCCTGCGACGATTGCAGCTCGCACGCGTTGAGCAGCACGCGCTCCTGTTCATCGAACGTATCGTGCCGCCGCTGGTGGTACATCTTCGTATTCAGCGCCCGCGCCAGGTGCAGCATGGCCTGCGCGTAGTTGTTTCGCTTCTCCCGTGCCAGCCGGAACTCGCCGATGGCTTCGTCCGGCCGATGGCGCACCAGCGCCTGCCCTCGGAAAAAATGCTCCTCCGCCGAGCGCTCGCCGGGAATGGCGTCGGCTTCAGCCAGCCAGCGCAGGGCCTCACCGTCCAGCCGACCGGTTCGCAGCCGCTCGGCCCATGCGAGCAGGTACCGTGCAGTGCGTCGCTCATCGGGTGACTTTGCCGCCGCGACGGCTTGTGTCAGTATTCTGACAGCCTCCTGCGGGTCCGCGCGAAGATCGGCGAGACCGGCTGTGATCCGCTCGATTGCATTCCACTCGCCGTCCTCGGCGGGCCAGAGCGCCTGGGCCTGCTCGAGCAGTTGCTTGGCCTCGGCCGGTTTTCGGTAGTCCTCGTGGGCCAGCAGGCTGAACGCGCGGGCGATCAACTCACTGCTTCGCTCTCGCCGTGCTTGCATCGACTGGCTGCGCCAGAGCAGCCCGCCTCCGATCAGCAGGGCCACGAGGACGCAGATCGTCGTCAGAGCCGGATGCCGACGGATGAATTTCCAGCTTTTCTCCAGCAGGCCCACGCGCCGCGCATGGATCGGTCGATTCTCGACGAATCGGCGCAGGTCGGCGGCCAGCGCGCCGGCGCTCGCATAGCGCCGGGTCGCGTCCTTCTCCAGCGCCCGCAGACAGATGGTCTCCAGGTCCGTTGGAATCGACGGGTTAATCTTTCGCGGCGGCTTCGGCTCGCGCGTGCAGATTCGCGCCACGAGCTGCTCGCGCGTCTCGCCGTCGAACGGACGCTCCAGTGTGAGCAATTCATACATTGTGACGCCCAGCGAGAACACATCTGTGCGATGATCGACCGTGCGGCGCGCGAAGCCCACTTGCTCGGGCGACATGTAGGCCGGCGTGCCGATCATCTCGCCCGTGAGCGTCATCCCGGGTTCATCGAGCAACCGCGCCAGGCCGAAGTCGGTGATATGCAATTGCCCGTCCGAGCCAAGCAGGAGATTCTGCGGTTTGATATCACGGTGGAGCACGCCCGCCGTATTCGCGTGCTCCAGCCCCTCGGCCGCGCCGCAAATGAGTTTCGCCACATCCCGGAAGCGAGACCCGTCGAGTGACACCAGCAACGCAGCGCTGGCCGTGTGGAAGTCGTCAAGAGGCGGTGCGTGTGCGGCCGGTGATTGCGCAGGGTGGGCATGGCCCACTTTCGATGATCGGTCGCGTGCCACGGCTCCCGCGCGGCGCCTGCGAATGACGCGATCGAGGCTCTCGCCGTCGATCAGTTCCATCGCGTAGTAAAAATGCCCGTCGTGCTGACCCTGCGCGTAAACCGGCACGATGTTCGTGTGATGCAGCCGGGCGGCCGCCTGGGCCTCGCGCACGAAACGCGACACGGCCTTCTCATCCGCGCCGGCCAGCGCGGGCAACACCTTCAGGGCTACGATGCGATTGAGCGACAACTGCCGCGCGCGATAGACCACGCCCATCCCGCCGCGGCCGATCTCACCGACAATCTCAAAATCCCCCAGCCGACTGCCGGGCTTCCACGCCGTCGGTGTTCGAGCGTCCCGCGAGGGGGCCGCGTCGCGCGGCGCGCTGTGCTGACGCCGCCCCTCCTGCTCGCGCGCTGCGCTCAATGCACCCAGCAGATGACGCGTGTCGCGCAGCGCGGTGCGGCAGCGCGAACACTTCGCCAGGTGGCCCTCCAGCGCGGCACGCTGCGAGGCGTCCAGCGTCTCCTCGACGTAATCGAGCAGCAGCCCGTCGGCTTCTTCGCAGTTCATAACGACGAATCGTCAAACGATTTGAGGTGCTCGCGCAGCTCGCGCGTCGCCTTCGACAACCGGGCCTTCACACCCGCCAGCGACAGGCCTACGGCCTCGGCCACTTCCTCGCGCGACAAGCCCTGAAAGAAGTAGAGAATCACCACTTCGCGCAGCGGCTCATCCATCGACTCGATCGTCATCTGCACGCGCTGGGCGCGGTCGGCCTTCATCGCCTGACCCGCCGGGGTTGACTTCTTGTCCAGTGGAATCGCCCCGCGCTCGAACAGGTGTCGACTCGTGGCCAGCGCCGACAGCCGGGCCTTGGGGTGCATCCGCCGAATCTCGTCGATCGAGCGGTTGCGCGTGACCTGATAGAGCCACCCGCGGAGGCTGCCGCTGGGGCGCGTCTGCTCCGACATGCGGCAGCACTTGAGCAGCACGTCCTGTACGATGTCTTCGGCTAGTGCTGCATCGTACACCATGCGCTGACAGAACAGGCGCAGCTCGGTGCCATAGCGGTGGCTGATCTCCTCCACCGCGGCGTCATTGCCCGCCTGCAACTGGGCCATCAGTTCCGAATCGGTCAGGGTCATGCCATGCCGTCGCGCTGCCTCTCGCAGTCCGACTTTTTCCTTGAATTCTCCGGTAGCCGTTTGCGAGTCTGATGCGTCTTCCCATGAGAAGCAAAACGCTTCAACTTCTCTTCCCACCCTCCAGGGCAGGCGCTGACCCTCGTCTGCCGATCAGGCTCGGCTGTTTCTCGTGCCTGCCTCGTGCAGACGCGAGCCGCCGGGCCTGATGTTTCTCGGATAAGCCGATGAGTCGAACGGTTTACCGCCCCGCAACCGGTTCGGGCGTAAACGCACAACATGAAATGCTATTTTACCCCGCTCGGGTCTCTTAAGGTAGGGGTTTGAACGGAAGCGAATTGAGGGGGATTCTTGAACAACGCGTAGATCCGAACCGCAACCGTCAGGCCGAAGACTCGACACAGCGAGTCCCAGACCAGTGGGTCGCGGCTCGGTTAGGGCGTCGTTTCACGCGCTTACACCTCACTGGCCTGATGGCTCTTCAGCAGGCCGTATTGATCCATGCGATAGCGCAACTGGTCGCGCGTGAGATGCAGCAACTTCGCCGCGCGGGTCTGATTGTTGTCGGTCATCGCCAGTGCCTGGCGTACCAGGGATTCCTCGACGTCTTTCAGGCTCACGCCGGCGGGCGGCAGCTCGAATTGCACCGAGTTGCCGTTCGCGCTCGATCCGTGACCGATGACGAGATCCTCCGGGCCGATCATCGGTTGCTTGCAAAGCAATACGGCGCGTTCCATTGCGTTGCGCAGCTCTCGCACGTTGCCGGGCCAGGAGTACTTCGCCAGCTTCTCAATGGCCGCCGGCGCCAGCCCGCGCACGTCGCGGCGAAACTCCTTCGCAAATGTTCCGACGTAATAGTCGGCCAGCAGACGAATGTCGTCTCCCCGCTCGCGCAGCGGCGGCAGATCAACGGCGATGATGTTCAGCCGGTAGAACAGATCCTCGCGGAACTTGCCTTCAGCGATCAGCTTGTTGACATCGCGGTTGGTCGCCGCGATCACGCGCACGTCCACCGAAATATCCGACGTGCCGCCGACTCGCCGAAAAGCGCGTTCTTCGAGGAAACGCAGCAACTTCGCCTGCAGCGCGGGCGGCATGTCTCCGACCTCGTCGAGGAACACGGTGCCGCCGTCGGCCAGTTCGAGCAGCCCCTTTTTGCGCTGCTTCGCATCGGTGAAGGCCCCGCGCTCGTGTCCAAACAGCTCGCTCTCCAGCAGATGCTCCGACAGCGCGGTGCAGGTGATGTTCATGAACGGCCGACTGGCCCGTTCCGAGTTGTAGTGGATCGTCTTGGCAACGAGATCCTTGCCGGTGCCGCTTTCACCGCGAAGGAAAACCGTGGAGGAGCCGCTTCCGGCGACGTCGCGGATCAGCTCAAACAACCGCGCCATCGCGGGGCAGCGCCCGAGGATGCGATCGAACCCGAAACGCTCCTGCATCTGGCCGCGCAGATCGCGCAGCTCGCGGCGCAGGCGCGTCGTTTCAAGCACTTTTGCGACCGTCAGCATCAGGGCGTCCATCTTGAACGGTTTGCTGACGTAGTCATATGCGCCCAGCCGCATCGCCTCGACGGCGTTCTCGACGTTGCTGTAAGCCGTCATCATCAGCACGACGATCTCGGTGTCCTGCTCGCGAATCTTGCGCAGCACCTCCAGGCCCGTGCGATCCGGCAGCTTGTAATCGAGCATGACGAGATCGAACGTCGCGGCCGCGAGCTTCGTCAGACCTTCGTCGGCTGTCGCCGCTTCCTCGACGGCGTATCCCTCTTCCTGAAAGCGCTGCAACAGCGACCAGCGAATCAGTTTCTCGTCTTCGATGATGAGAATGCGTGGTTTACTCATGGTGCTTCGTACTCCCAATTTCGACAATTGACGGGTCGTGCAGACGAGACGCCCGCACTGCCCTACATTCCAGCCGGGATTTCCACGGTGACGCGCGTGCCCTTCCCAATCTTGCTCTCAATATCCATCGCCCCACGGTGTGCTTCGACGATGCGCTTGCAGATCGACAGGCCTAGTCCCGTCCCACGCGCCTTGGTGGTGTAAAACGGCTCGAACACCCGCACCAGCACATCCGACGCCATGCCGCAGCCGTTGTCTTCGATGGTCAGGCGCACCAGGGCGTCGGCCTCATCAATTCGACATCGAATCGTGCCGCCGCGTTCGCAGGCATGCGCCGCGTTGAGCAACAGGTTCGACACGACCTGGTGTAGTTGTGCCTCGTCCGCCTGCACGGTGCAGGATGCCTCCATGTTCTCGCACATCACGCGCACATCCCGAAACGCCGGCTCCTCCCGCAGCAGAACGAGCACATGGCCGATGAGTTCGCACAAATCGACACGGGACTTTTCCGGCGGCTTGGGCCGGGCGTAGATCAGCAGGTCGCGCACGGCCGCATCGAGTCGGTCGATCTGTCGCAGCGACTCGGCGATGATTTCGCGGTGCGGATGGTTGGCCGCCATGCCCGCGCCGAGCACTTGGATCGCGCCGCTGATTCCCGCAAGCGGGTTCTTGATCTCGTGCGCCAGCGAAGCCGCGAGCTGACCGATCGTGGCGAGGTGCTCGGCTTCGCTGATACGCTGCTCGTAGTGGGCACGTTCGAGGTCCTGCATCTGGCGGACAAGGTCCTCGCGATACGTCTGGTTCATGATGGCCAGTTCGAGGTCCAGCACCTTGTGCAGAGCGTTCAGCGTTGCTCCCTGCGCCGCCTTGGGAAGGTCGAGCTGGCGAATCCGACTGCTCAATTCGAGCCGAATGACGTTCATCGCCATGAACATGTAGTGCTGCGGCAGTTCCACCCGGACGTGTGTGCGCCCGATGCGACATCGCGATTCGAAGTAGTCGTTGTCGTAGGTGCCGCTGAAGAGTTCGTCCAACCAGCCGAGGAGGGTACGGCGGAGCCGCGCCATCATCTCTTCATCGCCGCGGAATACAGCGCTGGCGCCGGGGTGCTGATTCAGGCGTGCGTAAAAGTGTTCGACGACCTGGGGAAGCTGCGTTCTTATCCGTGCGCGTATTTGCGCGAGCGCCGTCGCGTCAGCTTCGTTGAATTGGAGATAGCTCTTCATCTCGCGAAAGAGATCAGAAGACATACTCCAATTATAACCCCTGAACTTGACGGGCTTTACAGCCCATTCGGGGACGGCGTGTGGAGAATGATGCGGTTTGGACCCAGTCACAAGTTGAATCCTGATCGACACTTAGACGATTTCCTGCCGCGCCTCGGGTTCGAAATCGAGCGGCTGACCTTGAGAGAGCAATCACCGTGCCAAATTCCGCAATTGCGTTCTGGACCTGTTCACAACGCTAAAAGCTCGATCCTGATGCTCCGCTCTGCGCGAAGTCACGCATGGCAATGCGGGAATTGGCTCATCAAAGTTTGGGATTGGCGGCTGACATCGCGTTTTGAAGGTGCCTGAGTTGAATACGTCGGGCATGGCTCGTGGCATGAGCCTTGCCGCATGCCCTTCGGCTGGACGATGTCGCGCGCCGAGTCGATTCGCGATGGTGATGCGCGGCGCCTGACGCTCGTCCGGGCTGGGAGTCCGATCATGTTAGTCGAAGAGGTGATGACCCCGGACCCTTTCGTGGTGGACACGTTCGAGCCGATCGCGCGCATCGCCGAATTGATTCGACGGCACCGGATTCACCAGGTTCCCGTAATCGACGAGAGCAACCGCATAGTCGGCATCGTGACCGATCGCGACATCCGTTCGGCGGCGGCCGCCAACGCCGATACCGCCGGCCTGTTGGCGCGCGACGTAATGACGACGGATGTCGTGTCCATCGCGCCGAAGCAGCCGCTGGCCGATGCGGTGCGCATTCTGTGTGAACATCGCTTTGGCTCGCTGCCCGTTGTGGTCGGTGAGCGCATTGTGGGGATCCTTAGTACGCGCGACCTTCTGCGGCGATTGCTGGTCTTACTCGAGCGTACCGCCGTCGAAGCCGGCTCGTGAAAGCGAGGTGGGCCATGGTGCTTCAGTTGGACCTTGTGGAGGCCGCGCTTCGCAGCAAGATCTGCCCCAATTGCGTTCGTTACACCGCGGACCATCGGTGCAGCCTGCCGCCTGATCGGCCCTGTGTCATTTTCGAGGCGCTGCCGACCATCGCGCAGGTCGTGCAAACCGTCAGCTCTGACCGAATCGATCCCTATCTCGATCGAATCCGCACCGATCTGTGCGCCGTCTGCAATGAGGACGAACACGGGCGATGTCCGCTGCGCGATCACCTCGATTGCGCGCTGGACAGCTACCTGCCGCTTGTGGTCGACGAGATCGAAGCCGCGTGTTCTCGAAGCGGCAAACCGCCTCGGGGGTGAGGCGGTTCGCATTCCATTGTGCCCGACGCGGCTTATAATCCCGCGGCATCGTCTTGCGTCCCATCCATCACCCAATCGGGAGGATTCGCGATGAACGCCAAGCAACTGGCCGCCTGGATCAAGGAAGAGCAGGAGAAGATCAGCGGCATCACCCGCCAACTGATGGAAAAGATCTCCATCGTCCCGCGGATCGATCACGACCGCTGGCTCACCGACGTGCGGGCGCTCTTTGAGCATTACCGGGCACACACGATTCGCCACATCGCCCTGGAAGAACAGGATGGTTATCTAACCCCGGTGACCGAGGCGCGGCCGTTCCTCTCGAAGGAAGTGGACCGACTCCAGCATGAGCATCGCGAGATGATCCGGCTGATCGATGCGGTGCATCGCGATTTACCGGGCATTCAAGCCGGCGACCTGCTGCTCCTGCGCGACATCTGTCATCGAATTCAGGACGTGCTTCAGTACATGGAGCACCACGAAAAGGAAGAAACGCTCCTTCTGATGTCCGCGTTTACGGACGACACCGGCGAAAAGGACTAACCGCGCTCGCTGGTTCACGTGTTGCCGTTTCACCACAAGCCTGCGCCAATGGGGCCCTGCTGCTGCGCAGCCGTGCCATTGACACAATCCTCTTAATCCGCAATGACGCAGGTCCGGCCGAGTTATCTCGCCGGCGTGCCCGTGGTTATCGCGCCGAAAATGAATCCCCGCCTGGGTTTGCCGTGCGGCACCACGATTGCTACTTGTTGATCGAGGCATGGCAGCGTCCACGGGGACGTTCCACACTGCTGATTTCCTGCGCCCGAAGATGGGGCCTGGGGGGGAGGATCTATGTTTCGATCACTTGTTCGAACGGCGCTGTTTGCCGGGGCCGCCGCGGTCTTCTCGGCCGCGCCGGCGATGGCCCAGGTCGGTGAACCGACCGGCTCGTTTCACTTGAAGGTCACGCACGGCGCGACCACAGTGGTGAATACCAATGTCGTCGTCCCGGCCGACCTGTCCATCACTGATGGCGATCCGGAGGACTACGTTCAGGTCGGCACGGTTGGCGGTGACCCGATCATCCTCAAGATGGTCTCCGAGGGCGGTCCGGATTTCCGCATCGTTCACTGGTACCTCGACGTGCCCGACAGCCTCGCCGACATCTACACGTCGGGCGGCACCAGCTTGTTTGATCCACTCAATCCGGCGTCGATCGACGTCGAAGTGACCGGTCTGGCCTTTACGAACACCACGGGGGTCACGCCGCTCATCGTGAACAATAGCACCTATCTCGCGGCCTTCATGCGCGACACCTACGGCGGCACCGGCGGACGCTTTTACAACCTGCCGCAGGGCACGTACTTCGGCCCCGGTGTGTTCTCGCCCGAACCGCAGGTTCAGGTGGCGGGTCAATACTTTCTCGACGGTAACACGGCGTTGTACAACTTCACGACGAGCAGCTTCTTGAGTCCGACGGCGAGCTGGAAGTGGGGCGCATTGCCCAATCCCGGCGCGCTGGGTCTCACAACCGTATCGAGCGGTAACAACAACACGCCGAGCGACGGCGGCAAGGTCTTCGAGCTGGGACTTTCGGTCGCGTTCGTTGGTGTGCCGGAGCCGGCCACGCTGGGTCTGCTCGCACCGGGCCTGTTGTTTGCCCTGCGTCGGACGCGCCGACGATAATTCGCTGCAACGCTCGAAATCGCTGTTCAGGATTCCGAGCATCAATCGCTTTTAAACAAAAGCCCCCGGCACGCTTGCCGGGGGCTTTCTATTGCGCAGAATCGTTGCGTGAAGAACTGTGAATTTGAATATTCCGGCGTTGATCTTCGCCGCGCGATTCACGCCGCGGCGCGCCGTCGAATCGGGGAAAGCGTCACCGATGCGAACGTCGCCAGCAGCAGCGCGGAGTCGAACACGATTGTCTTAACGCCGGCCGCCGACGGGTTGCCCTTGCCGAAGCAGCCGCAATCGATGTTCAGCCCCTTGTAGAGCGCCGAGTAACTGACGGCGATGATGAACATGACCAGCATTCCGCAGATGAGAATCGCGCCGGCACGGCGCGTCGCCGGGAGTATCAGCGCGACCGCCGCAAGGCATTCCAGCCAGGGGAGAATCATCGCCATGGCATTCAGCCCGCGCTCCGGCACGATGCGATAGTTGGAAATGGCGATCACGAACTGCCGCGGCTCGACGATCTTCTCAAAGCCCGCGTAGAGAAACACGCCGGCGACGCCCAGCGCGCAGATCCATGCCGTTACCGCTCGCCAAAGCGGCGTTGTCGCGCCGTGTTCCTGTGTCATCAGATCAACCGGAATGCTTAATGCCCTCGCCGTCGGCGGTCATGGTTCGGCCCCTGTCGCGAAGTGGTCATTGAACCGGCCGCTGCTCATGACCTCGGCCCAGCCGTTCTCGTAGATGACGACATCCGAGAATCCGAAGTCGCGCCGCAGGGCGTCGGCGACGTGATGGCTCGCTTCGCAATCGCCGCCGCCGCAATAGACGATGATCTTGTCGACCGGCGACGCCGCGCCCAGCACGCGCTCGATGTTCTTGTAGATCGCGCTGCTCGGCAGGTTGATCGCCCCGAGCAAATGCCCCTCGACGAACTCACGCTCCTCGCGGGCATCGACGAATCTCGCCGTTCCGGCCGACAAATGCTCCAGCACCGCGTCGATCTTGATGGTGCCGGGTTTGACTGCTTCCGACGCGGCCGGCGTCGACGTGACCGACTCGCCTTCGACCATCGTCGCGGGCGCCGATTCAACGGGCGTGGCGGGTAACGGCTCGCGCACCCACGGGAGCGTCACCTTGCGCACGGCGTTGCTGGTTGCTGCAGCGCCGACGCTAAGCAGCAGAATGAAGCCGGCGATGGCGAAGTCTCGCATCATGGTTGCATTCTCAAGTTCACCCGCATCGCAGCCCCGCGCGCCGAAGCCTCACGCCCGGCCTTCTCCTTAGATCGGAGAAGGCCGAGTTGAGGGAGCCGTCAGTCCTTGCTGTTGCCGTTGCCGGGATTCGCGGCCGGCGCCGGTGGCGTGGTCGCCGTCGCACCGGTGGCCGCCTTGGCGCTGCCGACCGGCGCGGCGTTTGCGTTCGGCGACTTGCTCGAGACCGTGCCGGGGCGCGTGCCCACGGCCGCCGACAGATCGCGCGACTGGCCGTAGTTCATCTCGGTGATGGGCACGGTGACCGTCGGGACGGTGGGGTTGTCGGTCTTGAAGGTGACCGTGTCGCCGGTCGAGGCGAGCTTGTAATCCGCCGGGATGTCGAGCGTGATGCGGAACGACGTGCCGGGCTTGACCTCGGTGAGGGTGTGCTTGATCGCGGCGTTGGACGTCGCGACGTCGCTGATCTTCAGCGGCTTGTTGGCGTTGTTGTTGTTGATATACAGGTGTCGTTGGAGGGGGGCCGTGCGATTCATCGGAAGCGACAGCCGATTCGGCGCGACTTCCACCTCGGCGGTGACGTACGCACTGATCGGCACGGAGACGCTGGGCACTTCGTCGAGGCCGGTCTCCACCGTCAGCATGGCCGAGACCATGCCGCTCGTGAGTGAACCCTGCGCGGTGACGTTCAGGTCGAACTTCTTGCCCGTCTCGACTTCGACGATTTCGGCCTTGAACGCGGGATTGGACGATTCCTTGATGCTCATCTTGGCCGGCTTGTCGGTGTTGTTCGAGATCGTCAGCTTGCGCGTCTGGCTGCCATCCTGGGCTTGTGCGGTCGTGAGGCGGCCGAACGACGCGCTGGGCGGCGAGAGCTGCACGGGCTGCCAGACCTCGCCCTTGATATTGAGCGTGATCATCTCCTCGGCGCCGGTGCAATTGGTGTAGACCGTCACCGTCTTAGTGATCGGGCCGGCCATGTTGGTCGTGCCGAGCTTGATGGGGATCTTCCCAGTCTTGCCGGGCTCGACGATCTTGTCGTGCTCGCCGGCGGTCGTGCAACCGCAGGCGGGGCGGACTTTGAGAATCTCAAGCGTGCCGTTGCCGGCATTGGTGAACCAGAAATCCTTGCGGATTTCCTCGCCGGATTTGACACGGCCGAAGTCGTAAGTCGGCGTGTCGAAGGACACCTTGGGAAGCTCGCCCGGCTTGTTGGTCACCGTGGGGGCCGGAACATCGGGCGGGCGGACCGTCCCGGTGGCGCCGGGTTGAACCGCACCGGGCGCCGTGCCGACGCCCATCGAACCGGTGGCCGCGCCATGATCGTGGCTCGCGTGGTCATGGCCGGCGTGATCGTGCCCCGGCTGGGCCGCGCCCTGGGCGGGCTTGCCGGCGTCGGTCTTGGCCGGTTCGGCCTTCGCCGGCTCGGACTTAGCCGGCTCGGCGCGAAGCGAGGCGGCGCCGACCGCGAAGATCGCCAGGGCCATGAAACAGACGAGTGTCTTAAGACCGTTCAACGGTGCCATCATGCAAGCTCCAGAAAAGAGTAAAAGGACCCTTCGTGTGCGAAGCAAACTATCGGCAATATAAGGGTTTGAGCGGTGTTTCCGGTGTAACGGACCTGTAAACCGGGCGGTCACGGGGCGTTGCGCAGGGCGCAACCCATTGATGGACAACGCGCCGGGTCAAACGGCCCGGAGCGAAATCCAACCCGAATTGACCGGCGTGGTCGGCGCGGGGAGAATTCAGCAACAGGCCGAAGACCGATATGCGCGGGGGAGACGAGCTCCCGCGGCCGGTCGGGTCGCCCGTCGACGCGCGCGAGTGGCGGAATTGGCAGACGCGCGGGATTTAGGTTCCCGTGGGCAACCGTGTGGGTTCGAGTCCCACCTCGCGCATTTCGGTGTTGGGCGCGGTTGGCGTCAGGCGCCGGTCTTGCCTGCGCCGAGGTCCAGCGCCACGATCTTCTCGCGATCGCGCAGGTAGAGCGTGCGCCCGTACAGCGTGGGAGCGGTCCATGCCGTCTTCTTGCAGACGCCTGTCATTTTCCCGAGCAGCCGGTACTTCTCCGCGTCGGCCTTCACGAGAAACAGCGAGCCGTCCTCGTCCAGCACGATGAGTTTTCCGTCGGCCAGCAGCACCGTCGCCTTGGCGATGCCGCGCTGCCGCCAGCCGAACTCGCCCGTCTTCGCGTTCACACACCCCATGAACGCCGGGCCGAAATCGCCGCTGCTGCCGTAAATCCAGTCGCCCTCGCGCACGGCGGTCGCGTGCTGGATCTTCATGCGCGGATTGAACCATGACTCCTTCGCGGCGATTTGGCTGCCGGCCTTGCTGACCTGCACGCCGCGCGAGCCCATGCCGTACGCAGAGGAGATGAACAGCGTCTTGTCGCTCGCGTTCCACAGCGGCGTCGTGATGTTCGCGCCCCATTGCGTCGGGTGATCGATGCTCCACGTCGTGTGGCCGTCGGACGGATCGACGCCCAGCACGGCCTTGCCGCCGAACGCGACCAGTTGCTCGATGCCGTCAACTGTAATAGCGAGCAGCGATGCGTAGCCGGGGTCGAACTCGCCGCCCTTCCACGCGACCTTGCCGGTGTCCTTCTCAAATGCAATGATTGCGTGGCCCTTCTCCTTGCTGACGGTCACGAGAATGTTGCCCTTGTACTCCAGCGGGCTGGCGCCGTAGCCGCGCATGTGCAGGTCGGCCTTGTACTTGGCGAGCAGGTCTTCCGACCAGACGACTTTGCCGCTCTTCTTGTCGAGGCAGAGCAACATCGCCGTGCAGCCGACGGTGTAGAGCTTGTCGCCGACGATCAGCGGGGTGCTGTGCGGGCCGGGGCCGAACTCCATCTGCAAGCCTTCGGGCCAGGGCGCGTCGTACTTGTGCTCCCACTTGGTCTTGCCGGTCTTCGCGTCGAGCGCGACGACGACTTCCTCGCCCTTCTTCGCGTCTTCCTTGTCGCGGATCGAATACATTGTGTAGAGCGTGTCGCCGTCGCACAGAATGCAACTGAACCCGTCGCCCAGCGGCCGCTCCCAGAGCTTCGCCGGGCCTTCCTTCGGCCAGCGGTTTGCCAGACCGGTGGCACTGCTCTTGAAATTGCGATCCGGCCCTCCCCATTGCAGCCACGGCACCGGGTCGTTCGCCGGCGTCGGCGGATCGACCGGCCCGGCCATTGCGGCGGCTTCTTCGGCTTCCTTCTTGGCCTGTGCCGCGGCGATGCGCTCGGCGATCTCGGCCTTTTGCTTCTTGCGCTCGGCGACTGGGCGCGACGTGCCGTGGTAGGTTGCCTTCGTGTCGATCTTCATCATGGGCGCGTCCGGCCCGCGCTGAAACCACGACGGCATCTCGATCTTTGCGTCGGACGTATAGCGCGTATCGACGATTCGATTGGCGGCGAGATCGTAGTGCGCCTCGCCCGTCAGCGTGCCGTCCATCTTGGTCGGCTTCTGATCCTTCGCGGGCTTGTCGTCGGGGTCCTTCGCGACCGTCCCCTTGTAATGGATGATCGCCATCTCGCGCCCGTCGGCCTTTTCGATCTTGTCCAGTTTGCAGTCGTACTGGTAGATGACCTTGCCGATGTTCTCCAGCTCCGCGTGCTGGGTCTTCTTCCACGTGTCGCCGACTTTTACCTCGCGCTCCGGCAGAATGACGAACTGCGACTCGCCGAAGAGCGACTTGATGCGCACGTCGGCGAGATCGCCGTTGATCAACGAGCTGCCGACGAAGTTGGACTCGCCCAGTTCCTTGAGGGTCGCGCGGATCGGATCGCCGCCGCTGACGCCCGTCGCTTTCCCGGCGCCGTCGATCGTGATCGACAGCGACTTGTTCAAAACCGGGTTGAAGGCGTCCTTGTGCATCGGCGATGCTTCTTCGTAGTCCGGGTCGTCGCTGTCGTACAGGCTCTTCATCGATTCGCTGAACGACATGTAGCCCAGCATGCGATCGAGCGTCACCTCCAGCACCATGCCGTCGCCTTCGGCCTTGGCCTTCTGCAACAGGCCGTAAACCGAGCGGGCGTCGACATTCATGGGTTTGCCGTCGGGGCCGGTCGTCGCCTGTTTCACATCCAGCTCGTGTTCGACGTACAGGTCGCTCAACGACTTGGCGTCGGGCTTGAGGCGGACGGGCTCCGCCGCCGCAGCGCGGACCGCCGGGATCGCCAGGGCGATCGCGCAGGCCAGGATGCAGATTCGCGCGAACGGCGCGCGGATGGATCGGGGCGAAGTGGAGAATTCGACAGCGTGCATGGGGTGACTCCGGAGGTTCTGGATAAGCTCGCAACAGGATTGTAAACGTAGCGAAATGGCGATACAAACGCGGGATCGGTTCACTTTATTCGGGGCGGCCCGACGCCCTCGGCAGGGCGGCATTCATGTCCAAATTCGTCTGGAGCTATGTATTCTTCGTGGTGGCACCGTCGCTCGGGATGCTCGTCGCCGGGTATGTGTGCAGCACGCTAGCGTGGCCGCGGGCGCGGCAGGTCGGCCGGACGATGGGCTGGCTGGGCATCGCAATCATCTCGACCATTGCTGCGCTCATGGTGCTTAGCGTACCGCGCGGCAAGATGCTCGCTGCGATTCCGTTCACGGTCCTCTTGGCCGCCTCGCCTGTAATCAGTTGCGGTTTGGCCATCATTTGCAACAAGGAGATTCGCAAGCCGGAACACCCAGCGTGCGCCGAGTGCGGGTATAACCTGACGGGGCTGGTCGAGGCGCGGTGTCCCGAGTGCGGCAAACCGTTTGATCCGGGCGAATTGAACCGGTCAAGCGGCTAAGCGCGCAGTTTGCGCTGGATTCGCGTGAAGCCGGCACAAGGATTCGTCGCAAGAGGCTACGCACTGCGAAATCAGTGTTTCAATTCGCTTGGTTGCTCGCGAGGCGGTCGGCGGGTATATCTCCCCTCTCCGCGCACGGCTCGCTTCGCGACCTGCCGGGAAACGCACCGACGGAAAACTCGCGAATGAGCCAGTCTGCCACACCGGCCAATGACGCCTCCACGGTTCACGGCGATCTGCCGCCGGGCTATCGCGCGCGACGCGGGCAGAACTGGATTCTCCTCGGATTAACGTACGCCTCCTACTACCTGTGTCGATACAACCTTAGCCCGATCGCGCCGGAATTAATGCGCGATCTGAACCTCGATAAGTCGCAATACGGAAAAATCAACTCCGGTCGAGACGGCGCCTACGCCGTCGGGCAAATGGTGAACGGCCTGTTCACCGATCGGCTTGGCGGCAAGCGGGCCTTGCTCATTGGCGCGCTGGGAACCGTTGCGCTGAACTTCGTCTTTGGCCTGGTGGCGTGGTCAAGCCTGCCCGGCATGCTCACGTTGCTCGTGCTGATTCGTTCGGCCGATGGTTACATCCAGGCGTTCGGCGCGCCCGGGTTCATCAAGATCAACACGGCATGGTTTCGCCGGCGCGAACGCGGGGCACTGGCCGGAATCTTCGGCGCGATGATTAACCTCGGCGCCATCGGCGCGGGGCAACTGGCGCGGCTGCTGGCATCGGGTTTTGCTCTGCCGCTGCTATTCGTGACGCTGACCGTTCCCAAGATGGACTGGCGGTATTTGTTCATCATCCCGCCGATTGCGGTTTTGTTCATCGTCGTGTTGATGCACTTTGGCGTGAAGAACACACCGGAAGAAGCGGGCTATGAGATTCAACACGATGACGAGCCGCCCGATGACCCCAATGAGCGCGTGCGCCTTCGGGACGTATTTCGCAAGATAGCATCGAATCCAACCGTGTGGATCGTTGCAGGAGCCTATTTCTGCACCGGTTTTGTCCGCCGCGCCATCGAATCGTGGTGGGCGATCTACCTCGATGAAATCTGGCACGTCGGCAAGGACTCGTCACTCTTCGCGGCATTCGCCTGGGGCTTGCCGATTACCGCGACGGTTGGCTCGATGGCCTCGGGCTATATCTCCGACTTGCTCTTCGCCGGTCGCAGAGCGCCGGTCGCCGCGGTGCTCTATCTGTTGCAGGTCGTCATGACCGCCCTCGTGCTGATGGTCCCGCACGGTGGCTCGGCTTCCGCCGCGCTGGCCGTCACGCTCATCATTGGAGTCAGCATGATGTGCAATTCGACTCACTCGATCCTGGGCACGGCCGCCGCCATGGACCTGGGCGGGCGCAAAATGGCCGGCTGCTCTGCAGGCATCATTGATTCGTTTCAATACTACGGAGCGTTGCTGTCAGGTTGGGGACTGGGCGAATTATTCATCTACGTCGCGCGTGACAGCGGCGTCGATGGCGGACCGCTTAGTCCGACAATTTGGATCGGCTCCATGCTTCCGTTCGGCCTGATTGGCGCTGGGCTGATGACTTACCTCTGGTTGAAGAATCGCGGAAAGCGCGTCGCCGGCGCGTGACGATTTCGCCGTGTGCAGTCGGCCTGCCCGCTACGTCTCCATGCCGTCCACGCACTGCTCCCATTGGGCGATCAACTCCGCCAGTTCATCTTTGCGGGCGTTGTATTCTTCGTGAAGTTTGCGCGAACGCTCGGCGTCGCGCAGCACGGCCGGATCGGCGAAGCCCGCCTCCATTTCCTTCAACCCTGTTTCCACCGTTTCAATCCGGGCCTCCAGCTCCTGCAAGCGTTGGGCGGCGTAGCGCGAGCGCGATTTCTTTTTCGGCGCGCCCGATGCCGGCGCGGCGCGATTGGCCGACTCGGCCCGGCGGCGCTCGCGCTCGCGCAATTCCGCCGCGCGCTTCGATTGTTTCCGCTCGGCGAGGATGGCTGCATAGACCGACCAGTTGCCGGTGACGAACTCGTGCTGCCCGCGCGCCACGAGCACGAGCAGCCGCTGGGCGACCTTGTCGAGGAAGTATCGATCGTGACTGACGATGAGCGCGCTGCCGGGGAAGAGCGCGAGCGCCTCTTCGAGCGCTTCGCGCGCGGGGATGTCGAGATGATTCGTCGGCTCGTCGAGTACCAGCACCTGCGGCGAGTTCGCCACGAGTCGCGCCAGCAGCACGCGGCTTTGCTCGCCCCCCGAGAGCGTGCCGACCTTCTGAAACACGTCGTCGCCGCGAAAAAGAAACAGCGCGAGGAACGACCGCGCCATGGCCTCGCTCATGTCCGGCCGCTCGCGCCGCACGGCTTCGATCACCGTCAGGTCGGGGTCCAGATCGCGGTGCTCCTGATCGTAGTAGCCGACCGTGAGGCTCTCGAACAGCCGAACCTTCCCGGCAGTCGGCGGCGTCTGGCCCAGCAGCATGCGAAGGAGTGTCGTCTTCCCGACACCATTGGGGCCGATGATGCCGACCTTTTCGCCGCGCGTCATCTCAAAATCCAGATCGCGGATCAGCACGAGATCGCCGAACTGCTTGCCGGCCTTTTCGCAGCGCAGGACCATGTCGCCGGCGCGGGCGCTCTGGGAGAATTTCAGCTTCATCGCGG
>CAZQCF010000019.1:29319-71153 GCA_964592235.1 uncultured Planctomycetaceae bacterium | reverse complement strand
GGCTGGATTGGAGCGGCCCGGGGGCGGACCACCCGGTGATGCCGAACTGCCCCGAATCGGCGTATCTGAAGGCGGCGTGGGTGCGGGTGCTTTAGTTTGGGGCGGTCCAATGGGGTGGGTCGCCGGTCTGCCCCCTAGATTCGGTACGGGTGGAATTTGTTTTTCCACGACACAGGCGATTAGCCTGTGCCACACCCCATCAGCCTGTGCCACACCCCATCAGCCTGTGTCACACCCCATCAGCCTGTGCCAAGCCAGCGTTTACCGTTCCTTGATTTTCCGGGGAAAATGCGGCGTTTTTGCGGCGGTCGGGAGTCTGGTAGAATGCTACGCTTCCGTTCGCCGCACGGTGAACCGGCGGTAGAGGGCGGGCACACATCGGAGTTTCGTGGATGACCTCGGTCAAGACAGGGACCAGCGTGACTGACAGACTCAAACAGGGCGGCGCGCCGGCCAAGCCGACGAATGGCCATGCACAGAGGGCGTCGGGCCTTTATGCCACGGTGATCCAGCAGTTCAACAAGGCAGCCGACTTGATGAAGCTGGATTCCAATATCCGGCGAATCCTCTCGACCTCCACCAACGAAATCATTGTTCACTTCCCGGTGCGCATGGACAACGGGAGCATCGAGGTGTTCACGGGATATCGCGTGCAGCACAACAACGCGCGCGGCCCATTCAAGGGCGGCCTGCGCTATCACCCGTCGGTGGAGATCGATGAAGTGCGGGCGCTGGCGGCCTGGATGACGTGGAAGACGGCGATTTCGGATTTGCCGTATGGCGGGGCGAAAGGCGGCATCGCCTTTGATCCGAAGGGCTACAGCCAGGCCGAAATCGAGCGCATCACGCGGCGGTTTGTCTATGCGCTGGGCGACAACGTCGGCCCGGAGTACGACATCCCCGCGCCGGACGTGAATACCAATTCACAGATCATGGCGTGGTTCCTGGATACGTACCTGTCGACCGTCGCGCCGCATGAACGGCAGCGTTGCACGCACGTCGTGACCGGCAAGCCGATCGTCTCCGGCGGCAGCGTCGGACGCGATAAGGCGACGGGCCAAGGCGCGGCCTACATTATCGAGGAATGGGCGAAGGATCATCATCTCCCGCTGTCGCGCGCGACGTTCACGGTGCAGGGATTTGGCAACGTCGGTTCGTGGGCGGCGCGATTGCTGGCGGCGCACGAGTCGAAGCTCGTGGCCGTGGAGGATCACACCGGGGCGATCGCCAACAGCAACGGGTTCGATGTCGAAGACCTCGCCGACTACGTGCGATCCAACGGCGGGGTGCGCGGATACGCACGCGGGGAGTCAATCGATCACGAGGGCTTCCTGCGAACCAAGACAGACATCTTTATACCGGCTGCGATGGAGAATCAGATCACTGGCGAGACGGCCGGTCTGCTGGATTGCAAGCTGGTGGCCGAAGGGGCGAACGGACCGACCGATCCGGAGGGGGATGAGATTCTGCAAAAGCGGGGGATTCACGTTATCCCGGACATCTTGTGCAACAGCGGCGGCGTGATTGTGAGCTATTTCGAGTGGCTGCAAAACAAGCGCAGCGAGTTCTGGGATCTGGACGAAGTGGACGGCAAGTTGAAGAAGAAGATTGTCGGGTCGTATCGCCGCGTGCGCGACACGGCGAAGAAGCACCACACGGACTGGCGCACGGCCGCCTACATTGTGGCACTGCAGGCGCTGGAGACGGTTTACAAAGAGCGCGGTATATTCCCCTGAATTGATCGGCGGCGGGGGGCGTTCGTTCCCGCCGTCGCATGAGCCAACAGCCTCGCGGCAATGTCGCTTTCAAGGAGTTCCCCATGCGATGCAGGACCTTGTTCGGATCACTTTGTGCGTGCGCGCTGACCATCAGCCTGTGGGCGGGTTCCGCTGCGGCCGCGCCGGAAGACACGGTCGCCGATGGCGTCGTGGGTCAAAATGACTTCACCAGCAACCAAAGCAATCAAGGTGGTACGCCATCCGCTTCGACGTTAAGCGGCGTGCGCGGGCTGACCGTCGATCATGCGACCGGCCGGCTGTGGGTCTGCGACACGGGCAACAACCGCGTGCTTTCGTGGCCCGATGCGGCGGCCTTCACAAACGGGCAGGCGGCCGACATCGTGCTGGGCCAGGCCGATTTCGCGGGCGTCGACGAGAACCGCGGCAATGCGAACCCTTCGGAGTTGACGCTGTCCGGTCCGCGCGGCGCGGTGGTGGATTCCGCCGGTCGGCTGTACGTGGCGGATTCAGGCAACAAGCGAATTCTTCGCTACGACCCGCCGTTTCTCGCGACGAATGAGCCCGCCGTTCAGGTGTTTGGACAGGGCGGCAGTTTCACGACGAAGAATCAGGCGGTGAATCCGACCGCCGACAACCTCGGCAACCCCGACGGCGTCGGCATCGACCCGAACGACAATTTGTACCTTGCTGATCTGAACCTGCACCGCGTGCTGGTGTACAACACACCCGCGACGACGGATACGACGGCCGATATCGTGCTGGGCCAGCCGAACTTCACGTCCAAGGAGCGGAACCAGAATGACGTCAACCCGGTGCCCGCGGCGAACACGCTGAATAACCCCGAGGGCGTGACGGTTGACGAAAACGGCGTCGTGTACGTGGCGGACCAGGGCAACAACCGGGTCGTGCGTTATGTGCCGCCGATCACGACCAACATGAATGCGACGCGTGTCTTTGGTCAGCCCGATTTCGCGTCAAATACGGCGGGGACCAGCGCGGTGCTCATGAACACACCGGTGAGCGTGGCGGTCGATCCGGTGAGCGGCAATCTGTATGTGGCCGACTCGATCAACGATCGTATATTGGAGTTCACCGACCCGGCGAACGACAGCACCGCAGATCGCGTTTTTGGCCAGGCGGACTTCTCGGGCAACACGCAGAATCCCGGCGGCGTCAGCGCCAGCACGTTGTTCGACGTGGGCGGCGTGGCCTGTGGGCCGAATGGAGCGCTTTACGCGGGTGATCGGTTCAACGAGCGCGCGCTGCGATACAACCCCGCGCCCGACAACGGCAACAACAACGGCAACAACAACGGAAACGGGAACGATAACGGCAATAACAACAATAACGGGAATGACAACGGCAACGAGAACGGCAACGGCAACGGTTCCGCCGACTGCGGCGCCGGTCTATGCGGCACAATGGGCGGCAGCATGGCGCCGATCATGGCGCTGGGTTTGCTAGGACTTCGCCGCCGAAATCTGCGAAGCCGCTCCGTGCGTAGTAGCTGATCACAGAACCGTTGCGTTGACCATGCCCGCGATGCGGTCTAATCGTCCGCCTCCTCGCGAACGATCTGCACGCCGGGGTAGCGGTACACTTCAAGCTCGGCCAGGGCATTGCGAATGTCGGCTTGGTCGGCCCCTAGTTCAAGCGATCGGCGGAAGTGTGCGACCGCGCGCTCGCGAGCCAGCGCGCCGCGTGGGCCCCGTGCCCGCGCCAGAATCGCGTTCACGCGCCCGGAGCCGTTGTGTGCCGACACGTTATCCGGATCGACTTCCAGTACGTGGCGGTACTCGGCCAGCGCATTGCGAAACTCGTTCCGTGCAAGATGCACTGCTGCTTTCTCGATGTGCGGCGCGATCGCCGCCGGGTTCAACGCGATTGCGCGGCGGAGATGATCCAACGCGCGATCGACGTCTCCCAGCAGTCGATAGCTGACCCCGATGCCGAACACCGGCTCGTATCGTGTGCGATCCAGCGACTCGGCGTACTGGTAGGCTCGTATGGCGTCAACCAGTTGCACGCGCGGGTCGGCGTGCTGGGCCGCGCCGATGCGCAGACAATCGGCGAGTTCCATCGCGTACTCGAATCGTTGCGGATCATACTTTACGGCTGATCGGAAGCTTCCTGCGGCGAGATCCAGCGCGCCTTGGCGCGAGCGAAGGCGCCCGAGGCCGGCGTGCGCGGCGGCACAGCGCGGATCGTGTCGAATGGCCCGTTGGAAGGCGTCTGCCGCGGCGTCGTCGCGGCCTCGTTCGGCGTGGTCTTCGGCGCGTCTTAGCTCCCATGCTGCCGTTGATTTGTGGATCGGCTCCATCATCCGCTGATTCGTCGCGGCGCATCCGACGAGCAGCGCGCAAAGCGCCGGCAGCGCAACAAGTCGATGAGGGGCCAATCGAATCCTTCTGAAAGCCATCGCGAAAACAGCCCGTTTGACGGATCGCGCGGAGGTCAGCGCGCAGGCCTGCGCAGTCGTCGTGCCGGCGCGATCTTCGTTATTATCGGCAAACGAAACGTGCAAACCGAGAATCTGCCGAGAGATAGGGCGATTACCTGCCGTGCGGAAACGCGCAAATACTTTGACTTCGCTTTGGCGTGACTTATCATTTCCTTGCTCGGCACCGCACCGCGGAAAGAGGCATGAATGCGAACGCTGGTCGCCATCCCCGTTTACAACGAGGCCGCATACGTCGCGGACGTGGTGGCGGAGGTCCGCCAATACGCCACGGATGTTCTGGTCGTGGATGACGGTTCCACGGACGGCACGTCGGCAGTTCTTGCCGCTTTCGGTGGGATTCAAGTCATCCGCCACCCGGAGAATCGCGGGTATGGGCAGAGCCTGATCGATGCGTTTCGGTATGCCGACTGCCACGGATACGACTGGATCATCACCATAGACTGCGACGAACAGCATGAACCGGCCGGCATTCCCGATTTCATCCGACGCGCGGCGGTGGACGACGTGGACATCGTCTCTGGTTCTCGCTACCTCACCGACATGGCAGGCAATACGGACGCGCCGGAGGATCGGCGGGCGATCAATCGGCGGATCACGCGGATTCTCAATGAGCGCCTGGACTTGAACCTGACCGACGCGTTTTGCGGCTTCAAGGCTTATCGCGTCAGTGCCATGGCAAGTCTGGATTTGACCGTTCCGGGGTATGCATTCCCGCTTCAATTCTGGGTTCAGGCCGTGCGGCGCGGGCTGCGGATTTGTGAGTTGCCGGTGCCGCTGATTTATCTCGATCCGACGCGGCACTTCGGCGGGCTGCTCGATGACCCCGAGGCGCGCCTGCAGCATTACCTCGAAGTGTTCGAGGCGGAAATGGCCCGCCCGTTGCCACCGCCAACGCCCTGCAACGCTGCTCGCCGGCGCTGCTGACGCCCGCCTATCATGTCGAAATGACCGCCACCGAGATCGACGCATTGGCCGCCCCGGACGGCGACGACCAACTGTTGACCTGGCCCGGGGCCGGGGCGCTGGCGGACTTGGCGGCGCGCAACCGGGCCGCGCGACGGAAGCATTCATACACCTTACTTGATACGCCCGCGGCCGATTTGCTGGACGGCGATGCTTCGGAGCCGCTGATCGTCGCGGCGGGCCATCAGCCCGGATTCATTCATCCGGGTGTATGGGTCAAGGGGGCGGCGGTCGCTTCGCTGGCGGCGCGAGTCGGCGGGTCCAGCGAGTATTGGATCGTTGATAGCGACGCGGTTCATCGCACGGCGCTGACCTGGCCCGGGACGAACGGCAAGCTGGTGGCCGCACGATCGATTGCTCCCTTTCCCGATCGGCTGGCGGGCTGTGCGTTTGAATCGCTTCCGCCGCTCGGCGACGAGGAATGGCGTTGCTTCCTCGATGCCTTGCCGGCTGCCGTTCGGTCCAATGAGTCAACCGTCCTGCCGCAGTGGAGCCGAGCCTTTCTGTCGGCCGGTCACGGGGCGTCGTACTCCGCAAGGTGGCGCGCGGGTGTTGAGGCAATCGATGGGGCGGCGGATGTTCCGTCACCACGCTACCGACTTGTGAGTGGCGAATTTGATGTGTGCAGCGCGAACGCCTCGGCGCGGGCGGTCTACTTTGTCGCCCACGTGATTGCGAACGGTCCGCAGACCGCGCAGGCGTACAACGGGGCGCTGGCGGCCTACCGCGCGCGGCGCGGCATCGCGGGCGCGCAGCATCCGATTCCCGACCTCTTGATAGACGGCTCGCGCGTGGAAGTGCCGCTCTGGGCGGTGGGCGAGAATCAGCCGCGGCAGCGCGTGTATGTGTCCGCGTCGTCCTCTGGCGACCTCACGCTCTGGGCCGACGGGCTTGCACTGGGAACAGCACCTGCCGCACGATTGCGGTCCTGTCCCGGCGCGACGTTGTGCGAGCTGGCGGCAGGGTGGAGCCTGCGGCCGCGCGCCTTGGCGTTGACGATGTATCTGCGATTGCTTGCGTGCGACGTGTTCATTCATGGGATCGGCGGAGCGAAGTACGATCAGATCACGGATGACGTGATCAGAGGGTTGTTCGGCATCGAGCCACCCGGCTACGGCTGCGTGACGGCGACGCTTCGATTGCCGTTGCAGCGGTTTGACGTCAGCCCGCGCGATCTGGATCGCCTACACCGCGAAGGAAGAGATCGGCGTTTCAATCCGCAGCGCCTCGCAAGCTCCGGCAAAGGAGACGAGACCGCCGCCGTTGCAGACCTCCTTCGGCAACGCGAGCAAGCCGTTGCTGCATCGATGCGGCTACGGAGCGAGTCCCCGCGATTGCGGAGCGAGCGCCGCGCGCAATATGAAGAGATTCACCGAATCAACCGTGAACTGTCTCATTCGCTGGGCCTGGCGGGCGCAACCTCGGCGAACGCACGAAGCGATCCGGAAGCCGGAGCGATTGCGGTGGAGCGATTGAGATCCGAACTCGAGAGCAATCGGGTAGCCCTTGGCCGGGAGTGGTTCGTGGGCCTGTTCGAAGCGGATCGGCTGCGGGCACTGGCAAGTCGCGCGGAGGAGGCGATGCACAGAAGATGAGCATCGCTCCCGAACATGTTCCGGTGTTGGCTGACCAGGTCGTGCGGGTATTTGAGGAACTGCCGACCGGCTGGATCGTGGACTGCACCCTTGGCCTCGGGGGGCATTCCGGCCTGATCCTGCGCGCGAACCCGAAGATTCGGGTGCTTGGATTAGACGTCGACGAGTCGAATCTTGCGACGGCGGGGGGGCGATTGGCGGAATTCGGTGACCGGTTTCGGTCGGTTCAGGCCAATTTTGGCGACCTGACGGCGGTCCTGGCTGACGAGCAGCACACAATTGCCCCCGTTGTTGGGATCCTTGCCGACCTGGGGGTCAGCAGCAATCAGATTTCCGACCCGTTGCGGGGGTTGAGTTTCGACGTGGACGGACCGCTGGATATGCGGCTGGACCGTCGCCAGAAGACCACTGCTGCCGACCTGGTGAACACACTGGGTGAGGGGGAATTGTCCGATTTAATTTACTTGCAGGCGCAAGAACGGCACAGCCGAAGAATTGCAAAGCGGATTTGTCAGGTTCGCCGGCAAATTCGGCTGAACAGTACGGTCCAGCTTGCTCGGCTGGTCGCCACGGCGATGGGCGAGGACCCTGACTCGCATCGCAGCCGTATTCACCCGGCAACGCGGACGTTCATGGCCTTGCGAATGGCTGTGAACGGCGAAACGCAGGCGCTGGGGCGCCTGCTGGAAGCGGCGCCGCGGTGCCTGGCGGCGGGCGGACGGATCGCAGTAATCAGTTTTCACAGCGTGGAAGACCGGGCTGTGAAGGAGAACTTCAAAGCGATGTCGGCCGCCGGCTGTTACGACGTGCTGACGAAGAAGCCATGGACCGCCACGGACGAGGAACTGGCTGCCAATCCGCGGAGTCGTTCAGCGAAGCTGCGAGCGGCACGGCGGGTCGGCGGGGGCGATGCCGGTTGACGTCTGCGGTGTGCCGCTTGAATGCATGAGAAGAGCGGGTCGGGAGCGCGTTTGAGGGTTGCGAACAAGGACGTTATCACCTAGACTGCTCGCCACGGAAGCATTTGCACACGGAGGTGCGCTCCATGACCAAGGAGACCAAGATCGGCCTGTTGGTCGGTTTGGCGTTCATCGTACTCTTCGCCATCATCTTGTCCGAACGGGGCACGGCGCATCGCGACAGCAAGGCGCCGGCGTTCGCGTTCATGGATCAATCCAAGAAATCATCCAATGTGACGTCGGATCACCCTCTGGGCGACATGGGTCGCGTGCCGGTGGAGTCGCAGTTGCCGCCGATTGTGCGCCCGAGCACGACGCGCGTGCCGGTGATGTCGCCGATTCAGGAGGAGCGGGTCGTGCAGGCGACGCCGCGCGACGATGAGCCACTTGAAGAACTGCCGGCCGATCTTGTCAACAGTCTGAATCTGCCGCGCGTGGTGGATCCGCTCGTGCAGGAAACGCCGATCGATCCGGCGGCCCGCATTGCGCAGAACAACGGACCGGCGTCACCGCCGATCACGTCGCCGTTGACGCCGTCGGCACCTGGCGCATCGCCGCCTTCGACGGTCGGTGCGGCGCCTGCATTGCAATCCGCCAACACGACGCTGGCTGCGGGGTCGTCCTCGGGGACGGCGTCCAAGGAGGAACTGGATCGCATCGCAAAGCAGGTGGGAATCCGCGTGCGCACGCACCACGAAGTCCAACCGGGCGAGAGCCTCGGGAAGATCGCTGCGAAGCACTTCGGGCGGTCCACTCCGGCGCGCGTTGACGCGATCTACGAGGCCAATCGCGACGTCTTGAAGGACAAGGCATCGGTTCGTGTAGGAACATCGTTGAAGATTCCCGATCTGGGCGAGGGTTTCGAGCCTGCGCCGGAATTTGTCTTGACCAAGGAGGCATCGCCGGTTGCGACTCATGGCACGGAACGCGCTCGTGCATCGAGAAGCGCCTTGTCCGATGCGTCGCCGTCCACTGCACGCGGCCCGAGCGCGTCGCCCGAGTCGGCGCTGCGGATCCCGGTGCCGATTCGCGAGCGGGGGCAGATCGAGTCGATTCAATTGGCGTCGTCGCGACCGCCGTCCGAGTCGACGGCGCGGCGCGAAAGCGATCGATCGCCCGAAACGAAGCCGTCGGGCGAGCGGACCTCGAAGCCCATGGCGTATCGCTGGTATGAAGTACGCAAGAACGACACGTTGAGCCGCATCGCGCGGCGTGAGATGGGGGCGGAGCGGTACGTTAAGACATTGATGGATATTAATCAGGATCTGTTGAAGAACCGCAATGCGCTGAAGGTCGGCATGAAGATTCGCGTGCCGGCCAAGGTGGAAGGTTCTTCGGAATTGAACGTGCAGTCCGCACTGGGGAATGGAGACGGCGAGCCGTAGCCAGGCGCCGGCGGACGGCGCGGCGTCATGTAGGGTCGCGGGGTGAACAGGTCATGACAACCGGGCGCTCGCTGCTCATCCTGTTGATGATGGTCGCCACGGGGATTGCGATCGTGGTGGTTCGCGGGGAGACCGCCAAAGCGTCCAATCGCGTGCAGCGGTTGCACCAGAAGCAGACGGAATTGGAGCATGCGCTCTGGTCGCAGGAAATGGACCTCGCTCGGCTTCGAGGGCCGGAGGAGATCCGCCGGCGGACGAAGGATCTCGGATTGAACTTGCTGCCGCCGCGGACCGATGCCGCGGCGAAGGATGTGAATCGGGGGCAGCCCGCACCGCGCGATTAGATCGCGTCCCGTGCGGCGACGGATCGGACTCGGTAAGGAATGGATGCCTTGCGGTCAAACAAGAACAACGCGGTTCCGCAGATTCTGCTCGGCGCGGTGCTCGTGCTGTTCGTCGTGCTGGGCGGGCGGCTTGTCTATATCAACGCCTATCAGGGAACCTCGCTGCTGGCCCGGGCCGAGCGGCAACAGCAGTCGATCATTCCTCTGAAGCATCGACGGGGTCTCATTGTCGACTGCCGCGGTCGCATGATTGCCGGGACGATGCTTCGCAAGAGCATCTTCGCCGATCCGAAGGTAATCGAGGACAAGGACGCTGCGGCTCGAACCGTCGCGGAAATTTTGGGCGTCTCGCCGGAGGAGATCGCGCCGGATCTGAATGCCGCGGAGGGCAATCGCTTCATGGTGATTCGCCGCGGTGTGGACGACGAGCAGGCGCAGATGATTCGCGACGCGAACATCTATGGCATCGGCCTGTTCGACGAGCCGTATCGCGTGTACCCGATGAATCAACTGGCGGCGGCGCTGGTTGGGTTCGTCTCGCCGGACGGCGTCGGCGTGAGCGGGCTGGAGTACCAGTGCGAATCGTGGCTGCGCGGCGAGGACGGATTAAAGACGATCGTGAGGGATGCGCGGCGCAAGGCCTTCTGGCTGGCCGACGGCGGCTATCGCCCGGCGCGCGACGGGTTCCATGTCGTGCTCACGATCGACGCCGAGATTCAGGCGACGACCGAGCGCGAGCTGGCGAAGTGCATCGAGCAGTACAAGGCCGAGAGCGCGGTCGGCATTGTGATGCACGCGCAGTCGGGGGCGATCCTCGCGATGGCGACGTCGCCGGGCTTTGATCCGAATCATTATCTGGACTACGGTCCGGTGCGTTATCGCAATCGCGCGATCACCGATCCGTACGAGCCGGGCAGCACGTTCAAACCGTTCGTCGCGGCCGCGGCCATGGAGGAGAAGCTCGTTCGGCTGGGTGAGATGTTTGATTGTGAGAACGGTGCCTGGCAGGATGGCGCGAGATTGTTGCACGATCACCATCCCTACGGCGCGCTGTCGTTCGAGGATGTGCTGATCAAGTCCAGCAACATCGGCATGGCGAAAATCGGCAAGCGACTGGGCAACGACCGGCTGCATCGGTACATGCGGGCCTTCGGGTTCGGCAGCAAGTCAGGACTGGACCTGGTCGGCGAAGACCCCGGAATCCTGCAGCCGTTCAACCGGTGGAACAGCTTCACGACGACAAGCATCCCCATGGGGCAGGAGATCGGTACCACGCCGCTGCAGCTCGCGCGGGCGTTCTGCGTGTTCGCCAACGGCGGCATGTTGGTGCAGCCGTATGTGATTCGGGCGGTGCTGGCGCCGGACGGACGGGTGCTGAATGATTTCTCGAACCCGCCGCCGGAACGGCGCGTGTTGAGCGAGGCTGTGGCCAAGGCGATGCGAGAAAAGATCCTGTGCCAGGTGGTGGAAATCGGTACGGGCACAAAATCGAAACTGGCGCAGTATTCAGTCTTCGGGAAGACGGGCACGGCGCAAATCGCGCGGCGCGGGGGCGGGGGCTACGAGCCGGAGGCGTACGTCAGCTCGTTCATCGCCGGCGCCCCGTCGAAGGATCCGCAACTGGTGGTGATGGTCGCCGTGAGCCGGCCTAAAAAATCAATTGCGTATTACGGCGGCACAGTCGCGGCACCGGTCGTGCGTGAGATCCTGGCGCATGCGCTGGCCTATTTGCAGATTGCGCCGGATCGACCCGATGGGCGGACGGTCGCTTCTGCGGAGGCGAGCGGAGTCGGAGGAGATTGACGACCGGGCAAAGGGCCGGCGCGGCGCCGAACCCAGGCTGGGGGTCTCATCGTACAACCAATGGCCGTGGCGGCGGTTACGTGAGCGGACGTCGGCAGGTTGCCCGGCGCTGCAGCACGGTACAATGGCGAACCGCCCGGCGTGTTGTGCCGGGTACCGATTCTGAAGGGGCGGTGGATGAACCTCGCAACGCTGATCACGGAATCGCTTGGAGCCGGCGCCAGGCCCGAGGGCCTTGTGACGACCGACGTGACCGGCGTCTGCAGTGACAGTCGAGCGACACAGTCGGGACATGTGTTCGTGGCCTTGCCAGGCTCAAGGATGAGCGGTGCGGCGTTCGCAGCCGACGCCGTCCGACGCGGCGCGGTGGCCGTCGTGGCGGAGCGGGATGCAGACATCGGCAACGTGACGGTCCCGGTGATTCGCGTGGCGGATGCGCGATCGGCCGTGGCGCGGTTGGCGCGGGACTTCTATGGATTGGGGGGGCTTCAGGCGGATGGCCGGTTTCCAGTGGTCGGCGTCACGGGCACGAACGGGAAAAGCACGTTTGCGTTCATGATGCGGGAATTGCTCCAGCGCGCCGGGCGCAGGCCCGCAATGCTGGGTACGATTGAATACGATCTGGTCGGCCGAAAGGTCGACGCGGCGCTGACGACGCCGGACGCGGTCACGCTGACCCGGCATCTCGTGGAAGCGGCGGGCCACGGAGCCGACAGCGCGGTGATGGAGGTGTCCAGCCACGCCCTGGACCAGCGCCGGACGGACGGCATTCGATTCGCGACGGCCGTCTTTACAAATCTGACGCAGGATCACCTGGACTATCACGGCACGCTGGAGAACTATCGCGATGCGAAGCGGCGATTGTTCGAGCAACTGGACCGCGACGCGACGGCCGTGCTGAACGCGCACGATCCCAATTGCGACTTCATGGCGGCAGCGTGCAGAGGGCGCGTGCTGCGCTTCGGGCTCGACAGCCGCGCCGACGTGCGGGGCGGGATCCTGCAAGCGGACATCGGCGGCGGCACGTTTGTGCTCGATTTCGAGGGGCGACAGGTCACGGTACGCACGCCGATGGTCGGCCGGCACAACATTCTGAACGCGTTGGCGGCGGCGGCCGCGGGATTGTCGCTGGGGCTGGAACTGGAGATCGTCGCCGACGGCATTGCGCGGTTGCGCAACGTTCCTGGTCGTCTCGAGCGGGTGGACACGGGCGATCTGGGTTTTGATATTTTTGTCGATTATGCCCACACGGACGATGCGCTGCGAAACGTGTTGAGCGCCGTGCGCCCGCTGACGCGCGAGCGGTTATGGTGCGTCTTTGGTTGTGGAGGCGACCGTGACCCGTACAAACGGCCGCTCATGGCGCGTGCGGTCACGCAAGGCGCCGATCAATTTGTGATTACGAGCGACAATCCGCGGACGGAAGATCCGTTGAAAATTCTCCAGGACATCGAGCGCGGGGTCGCCAACGCGGATCGCGGGCGGGGGACAACGATCGCCGACCGGCGCGGGGCGATTCATCATGCGATTGACCGGTTGGAGCCGGGCGACGCGCTGATCATCGCCGGCAAGGGGCACGAGAATTACCAGATCCTCGGCACGGAGAAGATTCACTTCGACGACGTGGAAATCGCGCGCGAGGCGGTGGCACGGAGGCAATCGGCGGCATGCGCGCGCTAACGATCCCGGAAATCTGCACAGCCATGGCGGGGCGGCTGCTCGGCGAACTGACCATGCCGGCGGTTCATCGCGTGGTGACCGATTCACGACATGACGTGACCGGCGGTTTGTTCTTCGCGCTGCGCGGGGAGAATCACGACGGACACGCATTCGTGAACAATGTCCTCGCGCGCGGAGCGACGTGTGCAGTTGTGAGCGATTTGTCGGCTGTAGCGGATCAGTTCCATCGCGGTGGTCGCGTCATTCAGGTGCCGGACGTGACGGCGGCGATGGGGAAACTCGCGGCGTGGTATCGCCGACAGTTCGCCGCGCAGGTCATCGCCATCGTCGGCAGCAACGGAAAGACCACGACCAAGGACTTGATCGCGACGGTGCTGGGCAGCAAGCTGCGCGGCAAGGCGGCGCAAGGGAGTTTCAACAATCACATCGGCGTGCCGCTGACGCTGCTGTCGGTTGAACCGGCTGATCAGTACGTCGTCGTGGAGATCGGCACGAACCATCCGGGCGAAGTGGCAGCGCTCGGACGAATGGCCCAGCCTGATCTTGCCGTCGTGACGAGCATCGGAGAGGAGCATCTCGAGTTCTTCGGCACGCTGGAGGCCGTCGCGAGCGAGGAGTTTTCGATCATCGCAAACCTGGGCGGCCGCGCCTTCCTGGCAATGAGCGAACAGGCGGCGGCGTTCGCGCCGAGCAAGCTGCCGGAGCGGTGTACGCGATTGGTGTATGGCTTTGCCGAGTCGGCCGATCTTCGCGCGACGGAGCTTTCGGCGGATCGCGCGGGGGTGCGGTTTCGCGTAAATGGGAAGTTTGACTATCGCCTGCCACTGATCGGGCGGCACAACGTGGTAAACGCGCTGGCGGCCGTCGCAATCGGGCTGCGGCTGAAAATGACGCACGGTGAGATTGCGTCGGCATTGGAGAATGTTCGGCCGGCGAAGATGCGGCTGGAGCCGGTGCAGCTTGGCGACGTGACGGTAATTAACGATGCCTACAACGCGAATCCGACGAGCATGAAGGCGGCGTTTGAGGCCGTGGATGAGTGGCCGGCCGCCGGGCGGCGCGTGTTTGTGCTGGGCGACATGCGGGAGCTGGGGGACGAGTCGGAGCGTTGCCATGCGTCGGTGGGGCTGGAGGCTGGCCGATCGAGCGCGAAAGTCATCATCGCGGTCGGCGTGCATGCGCGAGCAGTGGTCGACGGTGCGACGAAATCGGCAGGGACGAGCAAGCGGATTTATGCGTTCCCGACGATCGAGGCCTTGTCGGGCCGGTTGCGGGAGCTGTTGGAGCCGGGCGACATCGTGTTGCTGAAGGGATCACGAGGCATGCGGTTAGAGCAGTTGCTGGAGAGGCTGGATAGGCGGTCACCGGCCGCGACCGGCGCGGCGTAGAATCACGGGCGGTTACGGGGCGATTCGCGCGAAAAACGGCAGTCGGCAGGCAGTTTCTGCCGATATAGACGGATTCAATTGAGAGACCTTCGCGCGTGATTTACCATCTCCTCAATCACCTTCTTCCGGGCAATTACGGCTACCAGAATCCGCTCTTTCGGGGCATCTGCGCGATCCTCGTCGGATTCTTCATCGTCTGGCTGGTCGGGCCGTGGGTGATTCGGCAATTGGTGCGGCTGAAGGTGGGCGACATCCCAGATTTTGATCACACGGCGCTGAACGAGTTGACGAAGGACAAGAAGAACGTGCCGACGATGGGGGGCGTGCTGATCGTCGGGGCGGTCGGCTTGAGCACGGCGCTGCTGGCGAATCTTACAGTTTTCTATATTCACATGGCGTTCATCTGCCTCGTGTGGCTGACGGCGCTGGGGTTTATCGACGACTGGATCAAGCTGCGCGACAAGGCCCGCGGCGGCTCGCGCGATGGGTTGAAGTTCTATCAGAAGATTCTCTTTCAGGTCGGCCTCGGTGTGATGCTGGGGTATTTCATTTACGATCGCGGCCGGGCTACCTTCGCCGAGTTCGAGGTCGAGCACTATCGCATCCTGACGCTGCCGTTCTTCAAGGGCGAATACGAATACGGTTTTCTGCTTCCGTCGTGGGCCTTTCTCGTGATGACGGTGGTCGTCGTCGCCGGCACGTCCAACGCGGTCAACCTCACCGACGGCATGGACGGTCTCGCGAGCGGCTGCGTCGCGCTGTGCTGCTGCGTGTTCATGCTGCTGTCGTGGGCCGTCGGGGACGAGCGCGTGGCGGAGTACCTGCTGTTTCCGTACATCCCGCAGGCGGGCGAATTAGCCGTGCTGTGCGGCGCGATGATGGGAGCGTGCCTGGGGTTCCTCTGGTACAACTGCCACCCGGCGCAGGTGTTCATGGGCGATACCGGCTCGCTGCCGCTGGGGGGCCTGATCGGGTTCGTGGCGATTGTGATCCGTCAGGAAGTAATGCTGTTCATCGTCGGCGGCGTGTTCGTGATTGAGGCGCTGTCGGTCATGCTTCAAGTCGGGTACTTCAAAATGTCCGGCGGCAAGCGAATCTTCCGCGTCGCCCCGATTCACCATCATTTTCAACTGGGCGGCTGGAAGGAGACCCAAGTGGTCACGCGATTCTGGCTGCTCGCGGCTTTGTTTGCGGCCTTTGCGCTGGCCACGACCAAGCTGCGGTGACATCAGCGGCCGGCGGCGGTACGATGGCGCCGTCGAAACGATCGCATACCGGGGCGACCGTTGATCGCGCCCCGCGGCAGGGATGCCCACATGCTCAATCTCGACAGCAAGCCCACCTCGTGCAGCGCGACGATTACAATCGTCGGCGCGGCGCTGCTCTCCCTCGGCATGGTTATGGTTTTTTCCGCGTCAGCGAGTCTCACCGCGCTGCCGATCTGGCAGGACCCGCTCAAGAACTCCGCCGTTCGCCAGGCGGCTTTCAGCGGCATCGGCTTGATCACGCTGCTGCTGGTCAGCCTTTGCCCGTACGAGGCGTGGCGAATTCGCCGCGGCACCTGGTGGCAGCCGTCGGTGTTTCTGTTGATCGCCGTTGTCGGACTTCTCGTGGCGGTGTTGATCCCCGGCATCGGCGAGGAGCGAAACGGCGCTCGGCGGTGGCTGTCGCTCGGGCCGTCGTCGCTGGGGCTGGGCTTTCAGCCGTCCGAAGTCGCCAAGGTGGGCGTCATCATTTTCTTGTCGGGTGTCTGTGCGCGGATGGGCGACCGTGTGCGCAAGTTCTGGACCGGGCTGCTGCCGTTGCTGTTCATGGTCGCCATTGTCGGCGCGCTGATCGGCAAGGAAGACCTCGGCACGGCGGCGCTGGTCGTCGCGGTCGGCGGCTGCATCCTCCTCGCGGCCGGGGCACGATGGTGGCATCTCGGGCTGCTGGCGATTCCGATCGTCGCCGGGCTGGTCTACCTTCTTACGGTCGAACAGTACCGCATGGATCGTCTGCTGGCGTTTCGCAATCCGGAGTTGGACGCGCAGGGCAAGAGCTATCAGCCGATGCAGTCGCTGATCACGATCGCATCGGGCGGCTGGTGGGGCCTGGGCCTGGGCGGCGGCGTGCAAAAGTACGGTTATCTGCCCGAGGGGCGCAGCGATTTCATCTTCTCGGTCATCTGCGAGGAACTGGGCATCATCGGCGGGCTGGCGGTCATCGGCCTGTTCGCCGTGCTCATCTGGCAGGGGCGCAAGGCCGTCGCCATCGCCCCGACACCCTTCGGCCGGCTGATCGCGTTTGGCGTGACCATTCTGATTGGTCTGCAGGCTGCGATGAACGTCGCGGTGGTGACGGTGTCAATGCCGACCAAGGGCATCGGCCTGCCGCTGGTTTCGGCGGGCGGCAGCGGCGTGTTGTTTTACAGCTTCTTGCTGGGACTCATGGCGAACACGGCGAGGTATCGTAGCGTATCGAGTGCAGAGGGCCGGGTGGAGACAGGCAGTATCCTTACCGCCACGCAGAATTCAGCCCCCAGCATCCCGTTGTCAGGCCTGGCCGGAGCTTCGACGACGCAATGAATCCCGAACGTGATGACACGATTGCATGAGCACGTCACATCCCTGGTTTGTAATCGCCGGCGGGGGAACCGGCGGGCATCTGTACCCCGGGTTAGCCGTTGCGCAGGCGATCAAGACACTTCAACCTAATTTCGACGTAACGATCTTCGGCACGACGCGCGAGATCGATCACAAACTGGCCAAGTCGCGCGGGTATGAACTGGTCAAGCAAGTCGTGCGGCCGTGGCCGAGCAATCCGCTGAAGTGGCCGGGGTTTCTGCTGGCATGGCGGAAGTCGGTGCGCGCGGCGCGGGCGCGGTTTGAAGATCGCATGCCGTCGATGGTGCTGGGGCTGGGCGGTTATGCAGCCGGGCCGGCGGTGGTGGCGGCGGCGAAGCTGGGCGTGCCAACGGCGATTTTCAATCCCGACGCGGTGCCGGGCCGTGCGAATCAGAAACTGTCGGGCCTGGTGGACAAAGTCTTCGTGCAATGGGAGGACAGCAAGGATCGCTTCCCCAAGGCGCGCGAGGTGGTGGTGACGGGCTGCCCGATCCGGCCGGGGTTCGGGAAGATGTCTCGGCAGGCGGGTTGTCGCGCACTGAAGCTGGACTCGGAGCGGCCTGCGATCTTGATCACGGGGGCGTCGCAGGGGGCGCATTCGGTGAACATGGCGGCGCTGGAGCTGATGGAGCTTTGGACTGTCGCGAACAACTGGCAGGTGGTTCACTTGACAGGCAGCGCCGATCTGGATGCGTGCAAGCTGGCGTACAAGAGCGCGGGGGTCGATGCGCGGGTCCTCTCGTTCACCGAGCACATGCCGGAGTGCATGGCGGCATGCGATCTGGTGATTTCGCGTGCGGGGGCGTCGACGCTGGCCGAGATCACCGCGATGGGCCTGCCGAGTGTGCTCATGCCCTATCCGTTCGACCGGCACAAGCATCAGACTGCCAACGCGCGGGTGCTGGTGGATGCGAAGGCCGCGGAAATGATCGACGATTCGAACGACCCGAAAGAGAACGCGAAGCGCCTGCTGCCGGTGCTGCGCGACCTGATGAAGTCCGAGCATCGCCGCAAGCGCATGACGCAGGCGGCGCGGGCACTGGCGCGCGAGGATGCGGCCGAGTCGATGGCGATGTCTTTGTTTGAGATGGCCGGTCGCGAAGGGTGATGTTCGGTCGGCGAGCTTGCTTGTCGCACTTGAAACGATCGCGCAAACGGAAAACGCCATGCGAAACAGCAGCAGCGATGCGGAGGTCAGCGTGACGACCGGCGGCATCGTCGAGTACGCGGACCAGAGCAGCCTGATGCGCTCGCCGTACTACTCGGCGGACATGGCGCCGACGACGATCGCGCAGCGCAAATGGGGCACGAAGGACATCGCGGCGCTGTGGATCTCGATGGCGGCGTGCGTGCCGACTTACATGCTTGCGTCGAGTCTGATCGCCGAGGGCATGAACTGGTGGCAGGCGGTCGGAACGATTTTTCTGGCCAATGTCATCGTGCTGATCCCGATGATCCTCAACGCGCACGCGGGGACGAAATACGGCATCCCGTTCCCGGTGTATTGCCGGCCCTCGTTCGGCATCCTCGGCGCGAACGTGCCGGCGTTGCTGCGGGCGCTGGTGGCGTGCGGCTGGTTCGGGATTCAGACCTGGATCGGCGGGTGGGCGATTTACCAGATTCTCGCGGTGCGATTCACAAGCTGGAACGATCTGCCAAAGCTGCCCGGGATTGACATCAACGCGGCACAGCTCGCGTGCTTCCTGTTTTTCTGGTTGATCAACATGTGGGTGATCTACCGGGGGATCGAGTCGATTCGCATTCTGCTGAACATCAAGGCACCGCTGCTGATCGTGCTGGGGCTGCTTTTGCTCTGGTGGGCCTATCGGCAGGCGGGAGGATTCGGGCCGATGCTGTCGGAGCCATCGGCCTTCGCGCCGGGGCAGCCGAAGGAAGGTGCGTTCTGGAAGTTCTTCTTCCCGGCGCTGACGGCCAACGTCGGCTTCTGGGCGACGCTATCGCTCAACATTCCCGATTTCTCACGCTACGCCTTCTCGCAGCGGAACCAGGTCGTGGGCCAGGCGGTCGGCCTGCCGCCGACCATGGCGCTGTATTCGTTCATCGGCGTGGCGGTCACTTCGGCGACGATCGTGATTTACAACCTGCCGCACGATCAGGCGATCTGGGACCCGGTCATCCTGATGACGAAGTTCAAGAACCCGGTCGTGCTGGTAATTGCCATGTTCGCGCTCTGCCTCGCGACGCTGGCGACGAACATCGCCGCGAACGTCGTCAGCCCGGCGAATGATTTTGCGCACCTCTCGCCGCAACGCATCTCGTTCCGCACCGGCGGGCTGATTACGGGCATCATCGGAATCGTGATGCAGCCGTGGAAGCTCGTCGCGGACCCGACGGGGTATATCTTCAAATGGCTTGTTGCGTATTCGGCGTTGCTGGGGGCAGTGGGGGGTGTGCTGATCGCGGATTATTATCTCGTTCGCCGCGCACAGCTCGATGTGAAGGGGCTGTATGACCGCGCCGGCCCTTATTGGTACATCGCCGGATTCAATCCAGTTGCGTTGCTTGCGCTCATCGTCGGCATCGTGCCTTGCGCACCGGGGTTTGTCGGGACGGTCACCACGCTGAAGGTCGCGCCGATCTGGATGGACCTGTACCACTATGCGTGGTTCATCAGCTTCGGGATTTCGTTTGCGGTGTACGGCGTGGTGATGGCCTTGGCCGGCCAGACGGTCAGACCACATAGGTAGCAGCTTGATCGATTTCGCGGTGACGCCGAATCGTGTAAGCAAGCATAGCCAAATGCGAGAGCAGCGGAATGAGCGTCTCCGGCCAGCCGCCGGCCCGCCATATTATGTAAGCAGTCTTCCCGGCCAATTCCTCCCCAAACACCGGAGCCAGGGTCCTGCGGCATTTGCCGGTCATGCGCCGCTGCACGATGGCGGTCGGCGAGAGGCGCGACACGAGTTGCTCGGGCGCGAAGTACCCCGGCACATTGATGCGCGGCAGACCGATGGGATCTTCACCGGAGTGAATCGACCCGGCGTCGGACGTGAAGACCGCCTGGTAACCGGCGCGGCGGGCGTGTTTCAGCACGCGCGCGTCGTACCAGTTGCCGGGGATCGCGAGCGCCGTGATCGGTCGGCCGGTCAGCGCGGCCAGCGCGGATTGCGAGTCGCGCAATTCTGCGTCCAGTTCAGCGTCGCCGAGTTGGTTGAGCGGCCGATGCGTGCGCCCGTGAGAGCCGATATTAAATAGATGGACGTCAAGATCGCGGATCTGCGAATCGCTCATGCGCGGCTGCGCGGCGAGGCCGGTGCGGAACACGTCCGCGAGCGGGTCAGTCGTGATGAAGACGGTCGCGCGCCATTGGCGGCGGCGAAGGATCGGTTGCAACTGCGTGGCGATGGACTCGCACCCGTCATCGAAGGTAATGAGCAATTGCCGGTCAGGCCCGGCGCCATCGGGCGCGATGACGGGGCGTTCGACGAGCCGGACGACTTCATCGAGCGATGCGATTCGCCAGCCGTCCTGCAGGAGCACGTCGATTTGCGTTTCGAATCGTTCGGGCGTGATGGCATAGAGCTGTTCATCGCGCGTCAGGGCCGCGAACGCAGATTCGTCCACCAGTCGGTGGTAGAGCAGGCAGGCCGCGCGGGGGGCGTCGGCCGCGCGTGACTCCATCCAAACGCGTGCCACCCACGGCAGGGCCAACGCAGCGCAGGCGAAGCCGGAAATGGCAAAGAGCCGGATGCGGCGTCGTGATCGGTGAGTCGCGTCCGGCAAGTCACAATCTCCAGAAGGCCTTGCATTCAAATGGCCGTGAAATTCGCCCGTATCTTCTCATGACGGTCGGGTCGCAGGCAAGCGGCCAGACGCTACAATCGCGGCCCGGAGGGATGCGACGATGCCTCATGCCAACATGCTCGAAGCGGATCTGACCGCGCTCGTTGTGATCGACGTGCAGGAGAAGATGCTCTCGGCGATCTCTTCAAGCCCGCCGGACGCGCTGGTCGCTCGCATGGCCGTGCTGGTGAAGACGGCGCGGCTGCTCGATGTACCGGTGATCTTCACCGAGCAGTATCCGCGCGGGTTGGGATCGACCGATGCAGGCCTGGCCGAGACGCTGGCGGGCGCGACCGGTCCGCTGGAAAAGTCGACCTGCAGTTGCTGGCGGGACGAGGGTTTTCGCGCGGCGCTGCAGGCCACCGAACGGGAGCATGTCATCCTGTGCGGTGTGGAAACACACGTTTGTATACAACAGACGGCGCTGGATCTTCTGCGCGTGGATTACGTACCGTTTGTTCCGGCGGACGCCGTCGGCTCGCGGCGGCCGGTGGATTATCAGATGGCCTTGGATCGGATGCGCAACGCGGGCGTGGTCGTCTCCACCGTGGAATCGCTGATGTTCGAATTGATCGAACGGTGCGACCATCCGAAATTCAAAGAGTTTCTCAAGCTCGTCAAGTAGGCCGCGAGGCGGCCTCCTGCTTCCGCAGATCGATCATGCCATACCGCGACGAAGACGACGCAGACCGCGACGACCCGCAATCGGCGGACATGGACGACGACGACACGGCCGATGATCTCGACGTGGGGGCGTGCCCGGCTTGCGGGGGGGCGATGGTGGCGGATGCCGTTAAGTGCCCGCACTGCGGTCGATGGGTTACGCCGGTGTATGCGAGCGAGCGCAGCCTGCGGCGTTTCATCTGGCCGGCGATTGTGTTGGCGGTCGCGGCGGCGCTGTCATACGTTTGGGTATTGAAGTAAGGCGCGGGCTCCCATGAGCCGGCGCAACGAGACTGGTTCGATGGCTTGCGCAATCGGCAGTCTCACAGCACGTCTTGCGCTGCTACGTCTTACGAATCACGCCGATGACCACACCGCGGATGTCCACCTCGGTCACGAAGATCGGCTCGTATTTCTCATTGGCCGGCTGAAGGCGGATACGCCCTTTCTCGCGGTAAAATCGCTTGAGCGTGGCCTCGCCGTCGGGGGTCACGGCCACAACGATCTCACCGTTGAAAGGCGTGGACCGCCGCTCGACGACGACGTAGTCCCCGTCGGCAATCTGATCATCAATCATGCTGTCGCCGCGGACCTGGAGCGCGTAGATCCCATGATCGGAGGAAAACATTTGCTCGAGATCGATCGTTTCGGGGTCTTCAATTGCTTCGATCGGCGCGCCGGCGGCGATGCGGCCCAGCAGTTTCAGGCAACTGGGGCGATCATCCGGTAGTTGCAAATGGTCCGCCAGTTCCAAAGAGCGAGCCTTGTGGCGTTCCCGCCGGAGCAGGCCGCGTTCTTCGAGGACGGTGAGATGCTCGAAGACCGTGACCTTTGAGATGCCGAACTTGGCGGCGATTTCGTCGTAGGTCGGGGAAAAGCCATTCTTGTGCGTGTAGTCCCGGACGAAGGTCAGGATTTCGGCCTGCCTCGGGGTCGCGGGGCGGGTCGGCATCGCCCGACCGCGACGCGCTGCGCCGCCGGTCGATCTGGCCGAGGTTTTCTTTTTTGTCCTTGAGGGCATTTAGTTTCTCCGTACGTCGTGGCCACGGCGTACCGTTGAGTCCTTGCGGGCCGAGCATGACTGGCGGCAGGGCGGCGGCGTCAGCAGGCAGCGAATCGTCCGTGGCCGTTTCGCCCGTGCCCAATGCGGCGTCCAGATCAGCCAGCAACCGCAGCGCCGCAATCGAACGAGTCGGGTGCGGGCCAGGTCGAGCGAACGGCGGCGAACTCTCACAATTCGCCTCGCACGAATGCTCGGATCCAGTCGACGCCGGCACCACGCGAAGCCGCGGGCTGTAAACCCGGCGGAAATCTCCACCGGGGCCGAAACAGCACGCCGGCGTATCGTCCGCGACCGCGCCTGCGTTACCAGCGTTCCCGGCGGCTGCCTCCGCCGAGAACATGTTGATCAGCCGATCCACCAGCTCCGCCGTCCGGCGGCGCAACCAGCGCTGGCCTTCCGATTCCTTGCGACCGACGAATGTATGAGTGACCATATCCTAACTTCGGCCGAACGTCAACCCTAACGCGAGCCGAATAAAAAAGTTTTTTTCCGGCCCCCCGCGGAGGCCCGGAGACTGCGATTCGGCGGCAGCAAGGGAGACGAATCCGGGTGCGGGCGCGGCGACGGACGGTAGAATTGCCCGGTCTGATTGCCCGGGATGGCCCCGCTCAAGCGTGCCGGGGAAAGCGATGTTGCTTGCCTGTTCCGGTTTGCCAGCGCGCCCCATCGCGGACCAAACCACCGTGAGCCTCGCGAAATGACCGACCATGGAGCCGATTCGCGCGATCCTGGCGCCTCCGAAACGGTGGAGGATGATCGACCGCTCGAGGCGCAGCTGCCGCCCGAAGTCGTCGGGACGCCCAGCGACGTGCGCGCTGCGCCGGGCTCCGTGCAATGGTGGCGGCCGAGCTGGCGCGACGGGATGCAATACGTCGGCTGGCGATGGGTTCTGGCCGTGCCGATGGTGGTGATGTTGCTGGTCATCGCGGGGGCGTTTTTCTTTCCGCCGCTGGCCAGCCTGTTGCTGGTGCTGGGGGTCAAGGGGCTGCTGTTCGCCGGGGCGATCCTGCTGTCGCTGGGCGGGTTTGTCGTCCGCAAGGCGATCAAGGCGCGAACCGAGCCGTTCTGCATTCACTGCGGCTACAACCTGACCGGGCTGGAAGACAACCGTCGATGCCCGGAGTGCGGCGAGCATTACACCTGGCGCGTGATCGAGGAATACCGCCGCGATCCGCATTGGTTCATCGAACGGTGGAAACTTCAGCGCAAACTGCCGCAGGCCGACGTGCCGTTCGAAGCCGGCGCGATCCGCCGCAAACCGCGCGACGGCACAGGGTGAGGCGGGCCGAACCGCGCTGGCGGGCGATGAACGAAATGCCGGAATCTCGACACAGGGTATCACGGCATCGCAGCAACTAACGGCGGCCAGTACGGCATCTCTTACGACCGGGTCTATACCTACGACGCGGGCGGCAACCGGCGGACGAAGAACGACGGAACCTACCTCACAACCTACACTTATGACGTGGACGATTGGGAGACCTACGACAGCAACGACAACCGGCTGCTGAAGTACGAGGTGTACGACACCGTCCCCGAGCCGGATGAATTGGTCGAGACAGTGTGGTATACTTATGCGGTGGCCGAGGGCTACACCGGCGACGTGCGGCAGATCATTCGGCATCGGCCGGACGAAGGCGAGGGCGAGACGTATCATCGGACTTGGTTCAACTTCGACGGCGCGGGGCGGATCTGGATGGTCATGAACGACACCTACGAATGGGACGGTGACCCGGAGAACGAGCCGACGAATATCCAGAAGCTCTCCGCGCGGGAGTTCCGCTATCACTCCGGCCAAGCGCGGTATCTCATGCGTGACGGCGACTCGGAGAAGCGCGATCGTGACCGCTACACCTTCTCCCTTCGAGGTCGCGGCTCGGACTGATTCCGCCGCATGACTGCGGCGGCTCGGATCGGCGTCCGCCCACTCCCCCCGCGCGAAAGACATCCGGTTCCACGACGATTAGCATGGTACTTCGCCAACGAACAGAAAAAAGGGACGTAGCTCATTGATTGGGACGCGGTTCAATTACGACGGCGCGGGGCGGATCTGGATGGTCGTGACCGACACATTCGAATGGGACGGCGATCCCGAGAACGTGCCGGCCAAACACGTCAAGCTGGCGGTGCGGGAGTTTCAGTATCACTCGGGCCGGGCCCGCTATCTCATGCGCGACCGCGACCCGGAGTCGCTGTCCCCGCTGGGCGCTCGATCCGAGCCACGACCGTCAGGGAGTGGTCAGCGCCAAATCGTGACGGCCGTCTCATTCGAGAGAGGACCGCTCCCTCACGGTCGCGGCTCGGACTGATTCCGCCGCATGACTGCGGCGGCTCGGACCGGCGCCAACCCGCTCCGTCACCCTGGACAATGCTTCGCATCATCAAGGGCAGGCGGTCGCGGCTCTGTGATGGGCGTCTGGACCGACTACGACGGCGACACGGTGTACGGCGATTATACAATTGACTCCGATCACGAATCGCCGCCGGCCCTGACGCCGGTACGCATCGCCGATCACATGCCGGGTTCGTATCGCACGATCGTGACGCCGCCGGTCTACCCGGCCACGCAGCCGAGCGAGGAGACGAACTGGTACCACACCGACCAGGTCGGCAGCACCCGGGCCATGACGGGCGAAGTGCCGCCCCCGCTCTCGCAGGCCGCATCAGGCAGCGAAGTGCCGCCCCCCTCGCCCTTCCAGGGAGAGGGCCGGGGTGAGGGTGCCACTGCTTCCCGCCACGACGAGTCTTAGACAAGCAGTGGCGAAGGGGCGAAAGCGTTTCGCGCGATCAACCACTGCTTGAAGCAGTGGCACACGCGCGTGTGCGGCCGGCACACTCTCTCCCTTCGAGGTCGCGGCTCGGACTGATTCCGCCGCATGACTGCGGCGGCTCGGATCGGCGTCCGCCCACTCCCCCCGCGCGAAAGACATCCGGTTCCACGACGATTAGCATGGTACTTCGCCAACGGGCGGAGTCTGCGCGCTTCGCGCGGTCGGCCCGCTCGCAGCACCCGCTGCCTGTCTGCATGAATTGCATGCTACCGGCCGGCGCACTTTGACCCGGAGGCCCGTCGCCATGTTCCGACCCAATCGATTCGTGATGCTCGCGCTGGTGCTCGCCGCTCTTTTGCAGGGATTTGTGCAGGCGGGCGAGAAAGACACCGCGCGGTGGCCGCAGTTTCGCGGGCCGCAGGCGAGCGGCGTGGGAGAGGGGCAGACGACGCCGATCACCTGGGACGTGGCCAGGGGGACCAACATCGCATGGAAGACGCCGATCGCCGGGCTGGGTTACTCCTCGCCGGTCATCTGGGACGAGAAACTTTTCATCACGACGGCCGTCAACACCGAGCTGGACAAGGTCGAGGTGAAGGTCGGGTTGTACGGCAACATCGAATCGCTGGATGAGCCGGAGTCGCACAGTTTTCGGGTGCTGTGCCTGGATCGTAAGACGGGGAAGGTTCTGTGGGACAAGGAGGCGTGCAAGGGCGTGCCCAAGGTCAAGCGGCACGCCAAGAGCAGCCACGCGAACTCAACGCCTGCGACCGACGGCAAGCACCTTGTCGCGTTCTTCGGCAGCGAGGGGCTGTATTGCTACGACATGAAGGGCAAGCTGCTGTGGAAAAAGGACCTGGGATTGCTTGATTCGGGCTTCTACATGGTGCCCGACGCGCAGTGGGGTTTCGCCAGCTCACCGATCATCCACGACGGCCGCGTGATCGTGCAGTGCGACGTGCAGAAGAACTCGTTCCTCGCGGCGCTGGACATCAAGACGGGTGACGAGGTGTGGATCACGCCGCGGAACGAGGTTCCAACGTGGAGCACGCCGACGGTGGACACGAGCGACAGCCGGACGCAGATCATCGCCAACGGCTTCAAGCATATCGGCGGGTACGATTTCACGACGGGCAAGGAGCTTTGGCGCTTGCGCGGCGGCGGGGATATCCCCGTGCCGACGCCGGTCGTGTCGAAAGGGCTGGTGTATATCACCAACGCGCACGGAAGCATGGCGCCGGTCTACGCGATTAAGACGAGTGCATCGGGGCGGATCAAGCTGGCCTCGACCGACGCGAAGGACAAGAACGTGGCATGGTGGAGCGATCGCACGGGCAACTACATGCAGACGCCGGTTGTGTATGAAGGGCTGCTCTACTGCTGCCGCGACAACGGCGTGCTGACGTGCTTCGACGCCGGCACGGGCGAGCAGAAATACAAGGAGCGGCTTGAAAGTGGAACCGGCTTCACCGCCTCGGGCGTCGCGGCGGATGGCAAGCTTTATTTCACCAGTGAAGAGGGCGAAGTATTTGTGGTTCGCGCCGGTCCGTCGTTCGAACGACTGGCGAAGAACGACCTGGGAGAAGTCTGCATGGCGACGCCGGCCATCGCGAACGACACGCTGTATTTCCGCACGAACGGGCACGTATTCGCCATTTGCCAACGGTGACCCGCAACGAAACCCCCTTTGGATTGAGTAGTTGAGAGTCCGTTTCGCCGGTCCCGACCTGTCATGTCGGGAACCCGCCGCGGTCCCTGCGCCGCACGGCCCTTCTCGGACCAGAATTTTCACGCGTTGAGCACGTCAAATGGCGCCTTCCCGGAACCGATACCGGTGCCATGCGGCCGGGAGATTTTGGCGTCGCTCGCCCCGGCCTCGACGAGAGGGCCCAGCGCGTTTCAACGGTCGATGGATCGGCAGCGGACGGGGCACCGAGATTCAAATGAGAACAGTTAGTATATTGTCGACATGGATCCTCGCGATGACCGCGGGGTACTTTGTGCTCGTGAGTTACTCGACAACGCCCAAACCGGCGCACGCCGCGAGCGACGTCTGGCCGGTGGGCGCGAGCCTGAATTACGATGCGAATCGCCCAACGTTTGTGATGTTCATCCATCCCAAATGCCCGTGCAGCGTCGCCAGCATTCGCATGTATGAGCAGGCGGTGGGAGACCGCACCGACGCATTGACGGCCTTGTTTGTCTTTACGAAACCTGCCGACGAGAACGATTCCTGGTGCCACGGCGCAGCCTGGAACATGGTGGCGGAGATTCCGAACGCCCGGCGATGCGTGGATCAAGCCGGCCGGATCGCGGCGTATTTCGGGGCCGTCTGTTCAGGAGAGACATACGTCTATAATTGGGGAGGGCGTCTGCTTTTCCACGGCGGCATCACGGGCTCGCGCGGGCATGAAGGCGACTGCATCGGAACCGAAGCGATTCATGCCATCGCATGCGGCCGGCCGACAAGACGCGATACGTCCCCGGTGTACGGCTGTCAGCTCGTGCTACCCATGGAGGAGGAGCGGCCATGATCGGAGCGCCGACCCTTCCGGCGGTCAACGAAACGACGCAGCATCGCGCGAAGGAACTGCTCCGCGAGTATTTGCGCCGCACGCATGCGCAGACCGATCGACTCTTCATCGTGCTCATGGTGCTGCAGTACATCGCGTGCATCGTCCTCGCATTCTGGATTACGCCGCTCACCTGGGAAGGCGCCGCAAGCCGGATTCATCCACATGTGCTGACGGCGCTTGTACTCGGCACACTGGTCGTCGTTCCGCCGGTCTGGCTGGCCGCCACGCGACCAGGTGATACACTGACGCGCCACATGATCGCGGCGGCCCAGTTGGTTCAGTCCGGCTTGTTGATCCAGTTCACCGGCGGGCGGATCGAGACGCACTTTCACATTTTCGGCTCACTGGCGTTTCTCGCGTTTTATCGCGACTGGCGCGTCATTGTGACCGCCTCGGCCGTGACGGCGCTGGATCATGTGATCCGCGGATTCTGGTGGCCCTACTCGGTCTACGGCACCGCCGTGGCGGCGTCATGGCGCTCGCTGGAACACGCTTGGTGGGTCGTGTTCGCGGACGTCTTCTCAATCCGCCTGTGCCTGCGTAGCGTCAAAAACATGGCACAGACTGCCATGAGCACGGCCCAACTGGAACACGCTCACAGCGAGTTACAGAAACTTCTCGACGTCCGAACGGACCAGCTCGCGAAGAGCGAAAACACGATCCGCGATATCTGGCAGCAGGCCGCCGACGGTTTGTTCCTCATCGATGCCTCGAACCGCATCGTCCACGTGAACCCGGCCGGCCTGAAGATTGTGGCGTACCAATACGACGAATTGGTCGGCCGTCCTTTGAACGTCATCCTGGGCGAGTCCGAAGCACTGCGCATCACGCGGCTCATTCGATCCCTGGAGGAATCGTCCGGACAGCAGGCCTTCCCGGTGATTGAGGTCGCCGCGATCCGCCGTGACCAGACCAGCATCGATGCCGACATCAGCGGCGGGCCGATTCACGTCGGCGATCGCCCCATGATGATTCTGACCATGCGCGATATCTCTCGTCGCAAGGAGACCGAACGCGCCACCGCGGAACAGGCGCGGCAGCTCAAACAGCTCAATAAGGAGCTCAAGGCTGCCACGCAGCAGGCCGACGCCGCCAATCGCGCCAAGTCCGAATTCCTCGCCAACATGAGCCACGAAATCCGCACGCCGATGACGGCGATCCTCGGCTTCGCGGAGGAACTTTCGCAACCCGATTTGGCGCCGGCAGAGCAGGCCGAAACGGTCCGGACCATCCGCCGCAACGGTGAACACCTCCTCGCGGTGATCAATGACATCCTCGATCTGTCCAAGATCGAGCAGGACAGCCTGCCCATCGAACGCGCCCGCCACAATCCGGTGGAGCTGTTGAGCGAAGTGACGTCCATGCTTCGCGTGCGTTTCGACGCAAAGGGGTTGTCGCTTGAATCCGAATTCGTCGGCGAAATTCCAGAGACGATCGAAACCGATGCCATGCGGCTGCGGCAGGTTCTTATCAATCTGATTGGCAATGCCATGAAGTTCACCGACTCGGGCGGAGTTCGCGTCGTGACCAAATGGCAGCGAACGCCGGACAATTGCATCCAGTTTGACATCATCGATTCGGGCATCGGCATGACCGAGCAGCAGATTCGGGAGTTGTTCAAGCCCTTCACCCAGGCCGATGCTTCCATCGCGCGTCGATTCGGCGGAACGGGACTGGGTCTGTATATCGCGCGCAAGCTGGCGAACCTGCTGGGGGGCGATGTGCACGTCGCCTACAGCACACCCGGCGCCGGCACGTGCATCCGCGCGTATGTCCATTGCGGCCCGCTCGAGGGGGTCGCCATCCGCTCGGGGCATGATCTCTGTGTCAACGTTGTGAAACCCAATCCCGAGGACTTCTCCATTCCGCAGGAGAAGATCACCTGCCGGGTCCTGCTGGCCGAAGACGGCACAGACAACCAAAGACTGATCAGTCACATCCTTCAGCGCGCCGGCGCGACCGTCACCGTTGTCGAAGACGGAAAGGCCGCCGTCGACACCGCTCTGTCGGCCAACCAGCTCGGCGCGCCCTTCGACGTGATTCTCATGGACATGCAGATGCCGCTGATGGACGGCGCCTCGGCCGTTCGGCATCTGCGCCGCCAGGCATACGCCGGCCCCATCATCGCCCTCACGGCTCACGTGATGACCGGCGAGCGCGAGCGCTGCCTTGCCGCGGGCTGCGACGATTATGTCTCCAAGCCCATCGACCGGCCCGCTCTCTTCAAGGCCATTCGCAAGGCCCTGAAGCGGAACGCGGCGCCGGATCCGGCGATTGCCGCGTGTTCATGAATTGACAGGGCGCCCCATTCCTTCAAGCATATTCGCGTGAAGACGCGCTGGATCATTCCCGGTTTACTCGCGGTGTTTGGGCTCATCACCACGGCGTTGTGGGCGTGGCTTTCGTTGACCCACAAGCAAGTCACGCTCGAACGAGTCGCGCTGGATGAACTGGACCAGATCCGCGCAGCACGGCTGCCCGTCCCGACGGTTCCAACCGTTGCACGCACATCGAGTCCGTCGCCCGCTCCCGCGCGTATCAGACGCCATCGGGTATCCCCGGATCACTTGGGCCCGCTTCCATCCATTGATTGGCACACGCTGGGCGAGCGCGCCGACGAACAATCCGTTCGCCTGCGATCGCGAGCCGGGGATTCGTCGTACGCACGATCCGCGACCGGCTGGGCACACCTCGACGCCGATCGGCCGCACGCCGCGCTGGCCGAGTTCGATCGCGTGCTCAAACGCAACGAGGACGATCCCGCCGCGCTCAAGGGCCGCGCTGAATCGCTTGTGCGACTTCAACGATTCAACGAAGCCATCGCCCCGCTCCAGCGCGTGGCGCGATTGCAGCCCGGCGACGCGGACGCGCGCTACAACTTCGGCACGCTGCTCTATCGCCTGTCGCGCTTCACGGAGGCGTCCGAGCAATTTCGGGAAGTCGTCGCGCTGCGACCCGACGATGCGCGAGCGTGGTTCAATCTCGCCGGGCTGGCCCAGCGAGACGGCCGTCTCACCGAAGCGCGCGACGCGTGGGCGCGTTTCACCGCGCTCCAGCCCAACGTCGCCGATGGCTGGTTCAATCTCGGGCTGGTTCGATTCGATCTGGACGACGCGGTCGGCGCCCTGTTTGATTTCTCGCGAGCCGCCGCGCTCGCCCCGCACGATCCAGACGTTTGTATCAATATGGCCGCCGCGTGGGAGACGCTGGGCGACCCGCATGCCGCGATGGAGATCCTTCACGACCTCCATGCTTTGCACCCCTGCGACCCGGTCATCGAAACGGCCTTCAGCGACGTGCAGGCATCCCTGCTCGGTAGACAGACCGGCACGGCCACCGCCGACGTTCGCCCCCCGCTGGACGGGCGGACCGCCGCCCTTCCCAGCGTTGAATCCGCCCCTTAGAATCCGGCTTCGTGAAAGTTGTCACAAACGAATTGAGCGAGGTTAAAGCACGGTGGAGAAAACACTTATCATCCTCAAACCCGATGCGATCCAGCGCGGGCTTGCGGGGCGGATCATCACACGTTTCGAGGAAAAGGGCCTGCAAGTCGCCGCGATGAAGGCGATGAAGGTCTCGAAGGACCTGGCCGAGAAGCACTACGCCGTTCACAAAGGCAAGCCGTTCTACGAGCGACTGGTGCAATACATCACCAGCAGCCCGGTGATTGTGATGGTGCTTCAAGGCGTGAACGCCATCACGATCAGTCGAAAGATGATGGGCGCAACCTTTGGCTCGAAGGCCGAACCGGGGACGATTCGGGGCGACTTCGGCGTCTCGAACAGTTTCAATCTGATCCACGGGTCGGACTCGCCGGAAGCGGCGGCGTTTGAGATCGGGCTGTACTTCAGACCAGAGGATCTGTTGACCTACGAGCGCGCGGCGGAAAAGTGGATCTACGACGTTTCGGGCGGCGCGCCGGAGTAAGGCATCATGCAAGTTCGATTCACCTGCCCGGCCTGCAAGCATTCACATGTGCTGGACATGCCGGAAACGACGATTCACATGACCTGCTCACGCACCGGCAAGGCCCTGGAACTGGTCCTCGGACTGGGCGGCGAGGTCAAATCGAAGATTATTGGTGCGACTGCGGAAGCGAGCGCGGCGGCGGAGAGCCAGTCGGCTGAAGAATAGTCACGCGGCGTTTCCAAGAATTTCAAACCGGACATCTGACATGAGCATCCTGGTCGATAAGAACACACGCGTCATCACGCACGGCATCACCGGCAAGGCCGGGGCGTTCCACACCAAGCAGTGCCTTGAATACGGCACGAAGATGGTCGGCGGCGTCACGCCCGGCAAGGGCGGCACCAAGAGCGAGCACGGCCTGCCGATCTTTGACACGGTCGAGAAAGCCGTGCGCGAGACCGGCGCGAACTGCTCAATGATCTTCGTCCCGCCGCCCGGCGCGGCCGATAGCGCCATGGAAGCGGCCGCCGCCGGCGTCAAGCTGATCGTGCTGATCACCGAGGGCATCCCGGTGCAGGACATGATTCGCGCGCGAAAGTTCATCGACGAATGCGGCGCCCGACTGATCGGCCCCAACTGCCCCGGGATCATCACGCCGGGTCAGGCCAAGATCGGCATCATGCCCGGCTACATCCACAAGCCCGCCGGCGACAGCGGCAAGGCCATCGGCCTGATCTCTCGCAGCGGAACGCTGACCTACGAAGCCGTCTGGCAATGCACGACGCGCAACATCGCACAGACCACCTGCGTCGGCATCGGCGGTGACCCCGTCAAGGGCCTGAACTTCATCGAACTGCTCGAGTTGTTTGAAAAAGACGCCCGCACCGACGCGATCATCATGATCGGCGAGATCGGCGGCAACGACGAAGAAAACGCCGCGGCCTACATCAAGAAGAACGTGAAGAAGCCCGTCATTTCCTTCATCGCCGGTCGAACCGCGCCGCCCGGCCGACGTATGGGTCATGCCGGCGCGATCATCTCCGGCGGGCAGGGCACGGCTGATTCCAAGATCGCTGCGCTCAAGGCCGCGGGAATCCACGTAGCGGATTCACCGGCCGACATCGGCGCCGTGGCCGCGACTGCGCTGGGCCTGGCCTGATCCGAGCCGAGATTGCAAAGGAGCGCCGAGCGACGCCCTGTCATCGAGTAATGTGAGATGTCAGATCAACCTGTCGGAAAGATTCTCGCCATCGCCCTTCGGGACGCCGACAAGACCATCATGCACGAAGTCGCCGATGCAATCGCCGTTGAGAACGGCGGCCTGACGGGCGATCCGCCGTCCAGCCCGGACCGCGGCGTGACGCTCCTCGCCTCGGGCCAATGGAAGCTCGTTACTGATCAACTCGGCGCGAACCTGCCCTGGTGGACGCGGCGGGCCAACGTGCTGGTGGAGGCGGACTCGCTCGCGCATCTGATCGGCCGGCGCGTTCAGCTTGGCAACGTGGAATTGCAGGTGATTGCCGAGACGCGTCCGTGCGGCCTGATGGACAAGCTGCACATGGGCCTGCGCGCGGCGCTCACACCCGACGTTCGAGCCGGCGTCTATGGCCGCGTGATCAAGGCGGGATCGTTCCGAATCGGGGACGACGTAACACTCATCTGACCGCGCCGATCAAAGCGACAAACCGCAAACGAGACGAGCGGCTCTCACGCCGCCGGGACGAAAATGGCCGTCAGGATCGCGGTGATGATGTCCAGCGGGACCTGGAAAATCGCCGTGAAGACGTTGACAAAGATCCCCTGAAACGACGTAAAGATCAGATCCAGCGCGAAATTCATTTGCTTGTTCTCCCGTAGGGCAAGGGCGGCCTGCGCCCTGCTTCGTGTCAGAATCGAAACGATAATCCCACGCCCGTGAAAAAATCATCGGCCTCGTGGTTCAGTCCGACGCCGCTGCGAATGTCCAGCTGCACGTCGTCGGTGATTAAGAACGTAAATCCGCCGTTCGCATAGTGCGCCGCATCGGTCCCGCGGTCATTCGGATACAACCCGAAGTACTCCACGTACGTCCCGACGCCTTCCGCCAGCGCGTAGCCCAATGTGAGCGACGCCGCCGGTTGAACAAAACGCCCCTTTTCGCTCATCAGCACGGCGAGGTTCAAATTGCCCGCCAGCGAGAGCCGCTCCGTCAGTTCGTACGCCCACAGCAGCTTGACGCCAGGTTCCACGTCGCCGGCCGTCTTGTTGTCGGTTCCCGTCGGCACACCCAGTTCGGCGATCATGCTTAAATCGGGCATGAGTCCGTCCGCATCGGCAATATGAAACTTCGTGCCCACCGACATGTCCGTCGCGCCATCCTGATGATCGATTGATCGCACGCGCCGGCCGGCATCGTTCACTTCGCCGAACATGCTCTCGGTCAGTGACATGCCCAGCCAAACAAAACGCAGTTCGACATCCTTCACAACACCCACGCGCAGCAGGTACTCCGGGAAGAGATGATCCGCCGACCGCACGCCATCGTCATCGTTCGCCGTGAAGGTGTAGCCGCTTTCCAACTGCACGCGCCCGCGCGGCATCACGGCCGTCGCCTCCGTGAAATCCGGCCGATCGGTCACAATCGGCCCGTCAAACGGATCGGCTTCCAGCCCGAGGAAATTGCGCGAGGGCGTCGCGGCTTGCTGCGCCGCCTGCTCGCGGCTGGACGACTGCTCCGCCGGCGGCGCGGAGCCCGGACCGTCCGTTGCATCCTGCGCCGCCGCGCATACAGTGAGGCAGAAGCTTGCCATCGCGGCAAGTCCGAAAGCCTGAAACGCACGTGGAAAAGTATCCGTCGCCATAATATGTAGCCAAGGCTACATCGGCGACGATCGGCTGTCAAGCCCCCGCCGCCGGGAAACTCGCACTATGCCGACACCTGCTGAATACGCCCCGCAGCCGCCCCAGACCGACCCTTATCAGAAGACGCTTCTGGGCCGCTTCGACCGGCAGTACCTTGACACGCCATACGTGCGAATCGCCCTCGCCATCGGCCTGTTGGCTGCCCTGGTCGTCCCCACGGTCCAGTTCTGCAAACGCATCCAGGAAGTCGATTCGAGCCTGTTCCGCGCCGAAGGCTCACGCCATCGCACGGCCCTGGGTCGCTGGCTCCCCACTATGGAACTTGTGTTCGAGGGCAAAGACGCCGCCAACCCCTATGGTTACGGCCACTGGTTCCCGACGCCGACTCCCGTTCTCCTCGCCGCCGCGCCACTGGCCAAGCTCGGCTACTTCGGAGCCGGCGTCGCATGGTCCATCGCGAAGCTTGTCGGTTTCTTCGGCGCGATGGTGTACTTCGTCACCGGCTTTCGCACGACCGGCCGTGCCGTGCCCATCGGCGTGCTGCTGGTCGCCGCAGCGTTCTCGATACGACCGGTCATCTCCGACATTCAGCACGGCAATTTGAATCTGTTCATGCTCATCTGGCTGGCGCTGGCGTGGGGTTGCTTCGTGCGCGGGCGAGACCTGGCCGCAGGCGTGTTTGTGGCGCTGGCCATCGTGACAAAAATCACGCCCGGATTGCTGCTCGTCTATTTCCTCTACAAGCGTCAATGGCGGGTTGTCGCGGCGACGCTCGTCGCGCTCGCCGTGCTGCTCCTTCTCCTGCCCGGCCTGACGATCGGATTCGAAACGAACATCGAATGGCTGCGCACGTGGTTCGACATGCTCGCCCGCCCCTACGCGCTGGAGGGCTTCGCCACCATCGAGATCGCAAACCAATCGCTCTACGGCTCCCTGCTGCGCATCCTCGGCAACGCGGGGATTCTCTCCATCGAACACATGCCCACCCAGCGCGCCTTGCAGGCCGGAATGGAAGACATGGCCCGACCCGCCACCTCACTCGGCCGACTCCTGCGCCCCGTGATTTCCTTGAGCATCCTTCTCGCGCTGGCGTGGCTCTGCCGGGCGAAACAAACGGCGACTTCCGGCTGCATCGAATCGCCCTCTCCCGCTAAGGGAGAGGGTTGGGGTGAGGGTGGGTCGTCTCACTCTTCTCCGGCGACTCGCACGCGTTCCAACCCCGCCCTGTGGCTGGAATTCGCAGTCGTCCTCGTCGCCATGCTGCTGATGAGCGAGCGCACGTGGAAGCATCACGCGACGACGCTGCCGCTTGTGTTCATCGCCGTCTGGTACGTACTCGTGACCATCGATTGGACCGACCGATTCCGGGCCTGGTTCGTCGGCGGCCTTGTCGTGCAGCTTTTCCTGCTTGTCGTCGGCAGCGAAGGCCTCATCGGCGACGATGCCGCGGAGAGGCTCCTCGACGGCGGCCTGTTCTGCTGGGGACTGGTCCTGTGCGGCATGCAGACGGGAATCTTGTTGCACAAGCTCCGACAGCGTAGTTGATGCTTGCCAGATCCAACTTATCCGCGTCGAGACCAATCCGCTCGACACAGGTCCGAGCCGCCGCAGTCATGCGGCGGAATCGAACCGTGTCGTTGCGTCGCGCCCATTCAGAGCCGCGACCGCCTGCCCCTGACGCTACGAAGTGATGTCAAGGGTGAGGGAGCGGGTTGACGCAGGTCCAAGCCGCCGCAGTTATGCGGTGGAATCAGCCCGAGCCGCGACCACGAAGGGAAAGTGCGTGCCGGCCGCACACGCGCGTGTGCCACTGCTTCAAGCAGTGGTTGATCGCGCGAAACGCTTTCGCCCCTTCGCCACTGCCGGTCGAAGACCCGCCATGGCGGGAAGCAACGGCACCCTTACCCCGGCCCTCTCCCTGGAAGGGAGAGGGTGTCATAACGCCGTCCAACTTCTTAAGCGTCGTACACGACCACCTCGATACGCTCCGTGGCGTCACGGCTGGGTCAACAAGGCGTTGACAAAGTCGTCGATGTCACCGGTGTCGAGGTCGCTGCTGGTGTTAAAGTCGCCGGCGCAGATTTCGGCGGGCGAAGGAGAACCGAGCAGGGCGGTCGTGAATGCCGAAACGTCCTGGCCGTCGATGAATGTGTCGCCGTTGATATCGCCGGTGGCCGCGCCGCAGGGGACGGTGCACACGAAGTCATCAATCGCGAAAGCATCGATGGCAGCTTCGACGACGCTGCCGGTTCCGGTGTCGGATGCGATAAACCGAATGCGGAACTGGGTCGTGGCTTCGTTGAAACCCGCGAGATCGGCGAGTCGGAACTCCTTGAGGAACCAGCCGCCCGTGACTTCGGGATTGGGCGACGCGGTGGACGGACCGACGATTTCAAGCGTACTCCACGTGCCGCCGCCGTTGTCGGAGATTTCGACGTTGAAGGTATCGGCCTGCGGCGCGCCGCCCGTGTGATTGGAATACCAGCGGGCGTAGCGGACGACCGGACTGGACAGCGCGCTCAAATCGAAGTTCTGCGACGTGAGCGTGGTTGCGCCGCCGTCCACGTCGGAATTGCAGGCGGACGCCGCGCTGTTGTCGGTCAGCCAGCAGCGGCTGGAGCCGTCGAAGTCGGCCTGGGGATCGCCGCGATTGCAATTGACGGGGATTCCGGGGTTGGTGTCCCACTGGCCGTCGGTAGCGGTGGAGGAGACCGTCCAGCCGGGGTTGGTCTCAAAGTTGTAAGCGACGACGCTCTGGGAAGATGACGCCGACGTGACACTGAAGACGCCGGTCGGGGCGTTGGGCGGGTCGGTGACGGTTTGCAGCGTCGTGGACTGCGCCGAGACATAGTACTGAATCAGTTGCGGGCAGGGCGTAGCTGGCAGCGTCGCGTCGTACTCATTGGGCGCGTGCTGGGTCATGGCGACCTGGGTGAACGGGCCGCTGTTGCCGATTCGGTAGAAGAGCTGGCCGGTGCCCGGTTGGGGTGTGCCGGTGAGCGGTTGCGCCACAACATCCACCACGAACGGCGCATTCGGCGGAACAAGGCTTGGCCGGCCGTTCGGATAATTGAATAAGAGTGCCGGCAGCGCCGGCGCGGGCATGTTGTGCGAGCCGAAGCCGGCAGCGATTTCGTTGTAGTGCGGCGTGCCGTTGTTCAGATTCGCGTCGTTGTCGTCGAGCGTGAGGAAGTCGATGGTGATCTGTGGCGTGATACCCGTCCCTGTATGCAGCGGGACGCTATTGATCGTGAGGGAACCGATGATGTCGCGATAGGTGCCGGGGTTGGTGATCGCCAGTTCGTTACGCGTGTTCCAGACGCAACCGGAGATGAGCTGGCCGCAGGTGTGAATGGCGCTGCCGCAGCTTGAGCAGCCGGTGGTCTGGTAGTTGCAGTTGTTGTTGGCGTTTCGAAGTCCGGTTGAGCAGTTATTCTGGAAGCCGATGCCCAGTGCGGGCTGATCGGTGATGAGAACGCCCATGCAGTCGCCCATGCCTTCGCCGTAGGCGCCTTGTCCGCTGCCGGCGACCTGCACGACGTGGTGGCCATACTCGTGGTGGACGATGTCGCCGTTGGCGGTATTCGTGCATCCGCCGCCTGATCGGTAGAAATTGATCGACGTGAGCGGGCTATAGAACGCGTTGCAAGTCGTGTTGATATTGGTATTGATCGGGAAATCGACCTGGTTGGCGATCGTGGGATAGGCGGGGTTGTAGGAGAGCACCATGTCGCGCACGACGTTGGCCTGCAAATAGGCATTGACCGAGGCGCGAGTGAACTCATTGGTATTGGCGGCGTTGTGCATGAAATCAGCCGGGCCGGGAGGCGTGACATTGGTGGTCAGGATCGGCGTCGAGGCGGCCTGATCGGTGACGATAAACCGGCGACCGCGCACGCCGGACTCGACGGTGACGGGCGTGACGCCGCCGTTGGGAATCGTGAAGTTGCCGTTCGCGTCGGCGTACACGTTCGCGCCGCCGGGTGTGATGTTCACGCGGGCATAGGGCAGGCCTTGCGGATTCTCCGGCTGACAAATGTCGGCGCCGGGGACATCCGTGGCGATGCCCTGCACCTGGCCGGAGACATCTTCAGTGATGACCCAGTCCTCCTCGTAAAGAATCTCGCCGGTCATCGCGTCCGCCACGAAAAGGCGCCGTTCGTACCCCTGCGGGCTGAACGGATCGTCGCTCTCGGCCGTAAACTTGTAAGCCAGCGTCGGCACAGCGTCGCGCTCTTCCGCGCCGGCGAAGATCACTTCTTCCATGTCGCTGAACCTAGTGAGCCGCGCCGACTTTTGTTTCGCCGACTCACGCGCCAGGTCGGGATTGACACCCGCGCGCTGGACGGCGAAATCGCCGAGCGGGTGCATGCTCGATCGCGCCAGCACAACCGGGTAGCCCGGCTCATTGCGCACCAGCACGCGGAAATCGCTATGAAATACCGGGACACCGTCACGCTGCTGTTCGTAAGTCACGAGCGTGAATTTGTACGTATCGGTGTCCTTGTCGTACATCAGCGGCACAAACGTCGGGCCGCCCGCTTCCAGGCTCTTGGCGACAATCGTCTCTGCCTCCACGCCGAAAAGGCCCGCGTAGCGGTTCACAAACTGGTCAGCCGATTGGAAGGCATCGGCGCCCTCGCTCATGGCGACGCCGTAGGCCGTGGTGACCTTTTGCTCTATCTCGTAGAACGCGACGCCGGGGCGGTCGACTTCCAAACGCGCCTTGGCCTCGAACTTGCTCATCTCGGCCTCGGCTTTCAGCGCGTCGAGGGTCGGGGCGGCGGCGACAAAGGTCGCGCCCATTCCGAAGGTACAACAGGTCACGAACGCGGCGAGTTTGCGCAGATTCATCAGTCCACTCCAAAAGAGGGTCAAGACGACCGGACGGCCGTCGGCGTGAAATTGCCGGGGTTGCTTTTCAATCCACTCCACCTTGGCTCTATAGTACCCCTTTTCGGGCCTCGAGACCAGTAAAATGGAAGACCCGGGCAGCCAAAAAAGGGGCGCGGAACACTCCGCAAAAGGGCCAAACGCCTCTCGCTGGGGCGATATTGCCGCCTGTGCTGCCGTTTTTCTGGTGGCCCTTGGCGTTCGAGGGGCATTTCTCTCTGCCTCGCCGGACCGCCAGTGGCCGCACGGTGCGTTGTACGAGGGCGATGCGCCGCTATGGATTCAGTTCGCCCAGGCGCTTCGTGCAGGGCGGCCTTTCGAATTGGACCTGCCCATTCACGCGCCGGGACTGGCCCATGCACTGGCGTACCTGTGGCCGGGGTCGCTGGAGGGCGGGGCGGGTGGCTTCCTCGCGCTCAAGATCGCCTGGAGCATGCTGGGGGCCGCGTCGTGTGCCGGTCTGTATCTTGTCGCTCGGCGGGCGTTTTGCGAGCGCGTGGCGACCGTGGCGGCTGTGCTCGCGGCGTTGTCGTTCGCGCTGGCGATTCAGTCCACGAGCCTTAACAATGAAACGCCTTATACGTTTGTCCTGATTTGCCTCATCGGATTGAGCGCGTCGGTAGCCGAACGGCCGAGCCGATGGCGGTTGATCGTGTGGGCAGCGCTGAACGGCGTCGCGGCGCTCCTGCGCGTGGAACATACCCTTCTAATGATCCTTTGGAGCGGGTGGCTGGCGCGGCGATGGTGGAATCCATTGCCCTCGCGAATTCCGGAGGGGCGAAGGCTCGACCGGGCCGAGGCGCGCGGACGCAACGGGCCGACCCCCGGCTTCGGGCGGCTGCGAATCATCGCGGCGCGGTTGGCCTTGCTGGGTGCGGCCTTTGTACTCGTGCCGCTGCCGTGGAATGTGCGGGCGTATCGTGCGATTCAGCGATTCAATGCGACCTCCGCCAGCCCGATCGATTACGCCGGCGCGCCGGTCGCCTGGCAAGCCGAGGCGCGTGCGTACCTGGAGCAGTTGCCGGTATTCGTCCGGGAGCCTTGCTTTCGTGTCATCAGCGAGCAGGCTCGCGCGGCATCGCGCGCGGCGGTGGATGAGCATTTGGTGCGGGTGTTCTTCGCGGAGCAGATGGGGTACGTGCCGAGGCCGATTTCGCCGTATGTCTTCATCAGCGCGCAGGGGCCGCTGGCCTTTGCCCTGGCCAATCGCCCGGGCGGCGACGGCGGCTTCTCCACCGAGCCGCTGGGCGGGGCCGATACGCTGAACTTCGCCGATCCACGCCATGTGCGACTCGTGCAGGACGGCTATCGCGTCGGGTGGGAGCATCTCACGAAACCGGGGGAGGCGCGGCGGCTGTTGACAAGCAAGATTTCGCTGTTCGCCGCCGGCTGGACGCAGGGGCTGACGCTGACGAACTGGCCCGCCGGGCTGATCGGCACGCGGCGGCCGGTTGACCAGTTCACGGCTGATGACGTGCCGCCGGTCTGGTCCGCGGCGATGCTGGGCCTCGGCGTGATCGGCGCGGGCGTCTGCCTGCTGCGCCGGCGCGGCGGCCCTTGGTTATTGGTGATTGTCTATAAACTGTTGATCACGGCCGCATTCATCGGCTACGCCCGTCAGGCTGTCTCGATCCTCCCGGTGTTCTACGTCTTGGTCGCCGTGGCACTGGATGCGCTGCTCCTGCGGCATCTGGCGAAATGGTTCGCGGGCTGGCCGGCTCGGCTGAAGCGGGCGGCGCTGGGGGCATCGATCGGATTGCTGCTGATGAATCAGGCCGGCCGGCGAATTGACTACGACGTGACCGGCGACGCCGTACCTGCGCCGCAATGGGGCCGTGGCGCGTTCGAGTCGCACGAACTGTTGCGAATTGAAATGGTCTTTCGATAACGACGCGCGTCCTGTTTCAACAGGGGCGCTGCGCTCGGCGTGCACGCCGCGGCCGCTTGTTATGCGGATCGAACCGATCCATAATGGTCGGCGTATGATCGCGGCGGCGAATCGCCGGGAGGGCAGTCTGTGTCACTGGAAACATTTCGCGAACTGTATGCGTACAACGACTGGGCGTGGGATTCCGTCGCGGGGCCTGCGGCGGAGTTGTCGGCCGAGAAGCTCGATCAGATCTTTGAGATGGGCAGCGGCACGATCCGCAAGACGCTGCATCACATCTGGGGCGCGGAGAAAGTCTGGCTCGATCGCTGGCGGCAGGGGGGCAAGCCGCCGTTTGCGGAGTTCGACCCGGCGCGGTCGATCCGCGAACTGACGGCGCTGCGGCGCGAGACGTGCGCCCAGCGCGACGCATTCTTCGCGACGCTCTCGGACGCAGGCCTGCCGCGCGAGATCACTTTCACTACCATCCGCGACAACACGACGTACACGCTCCCGCTCGCGCC
>CAZQCF010000019.1:0-29309 GCA_964592235.1 uncultured Planctomycetaceae bacterium | reverse complement strand
CGTGCATCACCGCGCGCAGGTGCTGAACATGCTCAAGCGGGTCGGCGCGACGATCCCTCCGCGCGGCATCGACTACCTGTTCATGAAAATGAAGGCGCTCAAGGCTGATCCGGCCGAGGCGGATCGCCCGCAGTTGAGCCTGCCCATGATCCGCGAATTGTTCGACAACGGCGACTGGGCGCAGCAGCGCGTTTACGCGGCGGCCTGCAAGCTGCCTGCCGCGGCGCTGGACCGCGAGTTCGACATGGGATTGAAAACGATCCGCGCGACGCTTCTGCATGTGCTCTATGCCGAGACGTGGTGGCTGGAGAACTGGATCGGCAGGACGAAGCCCCAGTTCAAGGAGTTCGACGCGAGCCTCGCCATCGAGGACCTGCCGCGACGACACACCGAGCACGCGGCCGCGCGGAACGCGTACTTGTCTTCGCTCGGCGAAGGTGAGTTGAATCGCCTGGTGCATACGCAACCCGCGCCGGGCAAGGAGTTCGCATTTCCGCTGGGGCCGTCGATGCTGCAATTGTGGCACCACGGAGCGCACCATCGGGCGCAGCTGGTGAACATGTTGCGTCATGTCGGCGCGACGCTGCCGGAGGTGGACGTGATCAAGTGGCTGATGGAGAAGCGCGCTGCGGGCGAAGGGGGGCGAGCATGACCGTCGAATCGTTTTCCCCGTTGTTTGAATATTCCGACTTCGCCAACACCGCGTTGCTGCGTGCGAGTGACTCGTTGAGCGACGCGCAATTGGACACGCCGTTTGACATGGGCATGGGCACGCTGCGAAAGACGCTCAAGCACATTCTCGATGGCGAGTCGGTCTGGCTGGCGCGGTGGCGGGGCGAGGTGGAGACGCCGTGGCCGCCGTATGAAACGTCAATCTCCATCACGGCGCTGCGTGACGATTTCGCCGCGACGAGCCGGTCGCGCGGCGAATTCCTCGCGTCGCTGTCCGACGCCGACCTCGCGCGCGGGCAGCGCTATCGCGACTCGAAGGGCAGCCTCTTCACCGCGACGCTGGGCGACATGCTGATTCAGGGCTTCGTGCACTCGACGCATCACCGGGCGCAAGCCGTCAACATGCTCCGCCGCCTCGGCGCGGGCCTGGTCGAGCTGGACTACATGACGCGCGTGCGCAAGCCGGTCTCGTGACCGGAGGCGTGATTGCCATGCCCGAATTCATCGACCTGTTCTCCCATCACGCCGCGCTGTATGCGATGGCGCGGCCGCACTATCCGCCGGAATTGTTCGAGTACCTCGCCGGGTTGTGCGGCACGCGGAAGCTCGTATGGGATGTCGGCACCGGCAACGGTCAGGCGGCCGTCGGGCTGGCGGCGCACTTTGAGCGGGTGATCGCCACGGATGCCAGCGCCGAGCAGATCAGGCACGCTGCGCCGCACCCGCGTGTGAGTTATCACGTCGCGGCGGCCGAAGACCCGGCGCTGATCGCCGCGCCGCATGATGCTGAACGTGCGCCGGCGGCTCATGCAGCCTGCGGCGAGGATTTGCACGACAGTGACGGCCTGATCCCACCCGCCGGCGTCGATCTTGTGACCATCGCGCAGGCGCTGCACTGGCTGGATCACGACGCGTTCTATGCCAACGTTCGCCGCGCGCTGCGGCCCGGCGGCGTTATCGCGGCGTGGTGCTACACGCTGCCGCGCGTGGACGAGCGCGTCGACGCCGTGCTGGACGCGTTCTATCACGGCGTGATCGGGCCGTATTGGGAGCCTCGCCGGCGTTACATCGATGAGCGATTCGAGACGATCCCGTTTCCGTTCACGGAAATGCATCCGAGCTGCGACCGCCTGCCCTTGACGATGCGAAGCATGGTCAAGGGTGAGGGAGCGGGTTCTCTGTTCGCGTGTCGTAGCGAATGGAACCTGGCGGAGTACCTCGCGTACATCGAATCGTGGTCGGCCGTGCAGAAGTACCGCCGCGAGCGCGGGAGCGATCCGTTGGACTTGATTTGCGACAATCTGTCGCGCGCGTGGGGTGACTCAACGCAGCGGCGCTTGGTTATCTCTCCGATTCACTTGCGCGCGGGGGTAGTGAATAGATGAATCGTCGCTCGGACTCGACTGAAGTTGCGCATCAATTCCCCCTGCTCGCGCTCGCATGTGGTCTGATTCAGGGCGATGATACTTCCGAACTGAAGATTCAACGTGACGCGGCGAAGGTGCAGGAGAGGCGGTTGAGACGGTTTTACCCACAGAATCCACTTGCCAAGCGGTATCTGGGTGGCAACCTTCACGACAGCGCGCTCATGGAAATGCGCATCGAGCCAAATCACGTGGAGCTCATCGTAGATGAGTTTTCTACGCATTGTCTCTTTGATGCACTCGCAAGGCACATCGGCCTGACGAAGCGAGCGTGCTACAAACGTGCCGCCCCACTCCAAATCAAGTTCTCAAGCGTCAAGCGCGTCGAATTAATTCAAATCGGAACGAATGGCGCGATGCGGAAATGCAACCCGCCCGCGGCACGATTGTCGATGGAGTGGATTGCTGACGAATTCACCAGTGTTGGTCCGCGCGGATTCTGCCTGGGAGTTCTCTTTTGCGATCGCGCGGGGAAATACCGAATGCTGATACTTGAGGCCGTGAAGATGCATTTTGTCGAAAGGCAGAGGCAAGCATTCGTAGAGGCATTTGGGCGAGGGTGCCTTCCTGTTTTTGAGCGTTACTGGAAAGCTCGATCGCGCCGTCCGTTTGATTGTTCCAGTGTGAGTGAGTTTCTGGACGACGCATCGCGGGGTCGATGAATGGACAGTTTTCGCAGGGACCAAAGGGGTTGATTCCGATGAATGATGCTGGGAGCAACTTGCATCCTTGGAAGCTTCCGCCCCGAAGGGGCGTTTGAATGTAGCCACGGGCGCAAGCCCGTGGAATTGAGGACGACAAACGAAGCAACTCGCCCCGGCTGGGGCGATTGAAAGCCAATGCCCGGTACCTACACAAAACTACTCTATCACATCGTGTTCAGCACAAAGGGCCGGCGCGCGATGTTGAAACCGGGTATTCAACCGCGCGTGTTTGAGTACCTGGGCGGCCTGGTGCGCGGCGAGGGCGGCACGGCCCTTCAAATCGGCGGGATGCCCGACCACGTCCACATGCTCGTCCGTTGGCGAACAGATGAATCGATCGCGTGGCTGATGCGCCAGGTCAAGAGCAATGCGTCGCGCTGGATGCATGAGACATTCGACGATATGAAGGCGTTTCAGTGGCAGGAAGGATACGCGGCGTTCACGGTAAGCGAATCGCAAGTGAGCGTCGTTCGCGCTTATATTATCAATCAGGAGGCGCATCAAAAAGGGAAGTCGTTTGAACAGGAATTGATAGCCATGTTGAATGCGCACGGCATCGAGTACGATCCGAAATATCTTTTGGGATAGCCGGGCAGGGGCCACGGTCGCAAGGAAGTTTAGTCGCCCCGTTGGGGCTGATCGAGCTTTGAGGAATCCACTTTCCACGGGCTTTCGCCCGTGGCCACATTCATTAACCCCGCTGGGGCCAATCCTCAATCGCCGCAATGGGGCGATTGAATTTGGGCAGGGTCGCAAGACCGAGGGGATTGAGGAGGGCCGGAAGTGAGGACTGTTCCCTAAGGTGCATGTGAAGCGCACACGGTCGAGATTCAGGAACTCTCGATTTACTGGGCATGCAGCCGCAAACGCTGGAGTGCGATTCATGTTCTTTCGTCGTGAGGCAGAGAGACGCCGAAAACTTAAATTGGTTCATGAGGCGACCGGCCCCGCGCCCTGGTATTTTCACAAGTTCCCACCGTGTTCATGTCCCGACGGCGGCGCGCTCGCATGGGCACAGATATCCTCGTGCGATGGCCGCCAGTCGGCAATCGTTCTTCACGCCCCAACACATCAGTCCACACCATTTCTTGCCGTTGGCATGTATACGAGAGTATATTCATTGGGTCCAGGTCTTTTCGGTTTGTGGTGGCCGGAGGATCGCCGAATTCGATTTGCTGCGATTGACATATCCCGGCTGAAGGAGTTTCCCATTGAAGACTTCTGGGGTGACGAGGACAAACGACCAAGTGGATTCCTTGAGGTTGGCGAGCCCGTCAGCGAGTTCGAGGTCAGCGCGACACTACCAGAAGGACTGCATCGTGTTCATGTACCGGATGTATTTAGAGCTGTTCCGGAACTTCTTGCACCGGTCCCGGCGAACTGCCCAGATGCCAAAGCGTCCATCTATTGTTTCAACATGACGGAGTCCGAGCTGCGCGTTATAGATCAGCCCTGGACAAGCGATTTTGACACTGGCTATCAATGGATTACACGGTTGATCCGCGATCCCAAGACGGGATCGATTTGCGGCGACGGCATCAGGATTCGCGCGTTCGAGCTTGATGAGACTGAAACTCGGATCAAGTTTTGGCTAGAGTAGCTTGCCCGTTCTTGCGAATTAGAATAGCTTCACCAAGCATATTAGTAATTCGAGACTTAGGCAGGAGTATCGAACATGCCTATGACCTACGACCTCGACCACGCTCTCGAAATCCTCCAGCGCACCCCGCGCGTCCTGCGAACCTGGCTCGAAGGCTTGAGCCGCGAATGGACTCACACGGATTACGGCGAGGGGACCTTCACACCATTTGACGTGATCGGCCATCTCATTCACGGTGAGCGAACCGACTGGATCGCCCGCGCGCGGATCATTCTCGAACACGGACCCGCGCGGCCGTTCGACGCCTATGATCGCTACGCTCAATTCGAGGAATCGCGCGGCAAGACGCTTTCGCAACTGCTGGACGAGTTCGAGCAGTTGCGAGCGGAGAACATCGCGGCATTGCGGGCCATGGCGCCGACGTCCGAGCAACTCGCTGCTCGCGGAATGCACCCGCGGCTGGGTAGCGTGACGTTGGAAAACCTGCTGGCAACGTGGGTGGCGCACGATTTGAACCACATCGCCCAGATCGCCAAGTGCATGGCGACGCTGTACGACGCGGCGGTTGGCCCGTGGCGGCAATACCTGACAATCCTCCGGACGCCGGTGACGGCGATGGACGAGGATGGCCAAAAGCGGGCGAAGGCCGCGCGGGGGGCGTGAGCGCAGGATCGGGGGAGTGAGCGCCGCATGGTGTTGTTCGCTCGCCTTGTCATCCTCCTTTGAAGTTACTACGATGCCACTGTTCGCTAGGGGTGTCCATGATTGTGGGCTGAGATTCGGTTCAGACGGACCGGAACCCTTGGAACCTGATCACCGAAGCGCCGTTTCCGAGCCGCGACCGTTGGGGAGCGGGTTCTCGCCGCGGCGACAAGGTGCGTAGGGAAGCGAAGGCATGTCCGAATATCGTCCACTTCGCATCGCCGTCGCCGGGCCGTACACGGCGGCGACCGCTGCAATGCGCAAGTCTAATCTCGACAAGATGAATCAAGTCGCCGCGCGGCTGCTGGCCGCTGGGCACATTCCCTTGATCGGCGTGAATGCGGCACTGCCGGTGGTCGATCAGGCTGGAATGCCCGATCCGGAGAACGACCTGCCGTCGCCGCAACGGCGGGAAGCAATAATGAACATGTCCATGGCATTGATTGAGGCCTGCGAAGCCATTCTCATCATCGGCGAATCTCCCGGCGCAAACATGGAGCGAAATCGAATCGCATCCAAAGGACTGCCGGTGTACAAGTCATTCGCCGAGATTCCGCCTGCCCGATGACAGTACAGGAGCTTGCACCATGACCCAACTCGAATCCGCCCGCAAGGGCGTCATCACACCCGAAATGATCCGCGTCGCGCAGCGCGAATGCACCACGCCCGAATTCATCCGTGACGAAGTCGCCCGCGGCCGCCTCGTCATCCCCGCGAACGTGCGGCACCTCGCCGGCAGCGGCGGACACAAGTCTCAAGCCTCAAGCCCCAAGCCACAGCCCGCCACCGGCCATCCCGGCCACCGCGCAGACGCCGCTTTTTGGGTGAATCAATCCGTCGCCCAGCGCTGGGCCGTCATCAGCGACCCGGACTACTCACGCGGCGAGCGCGCCCCGAAGCGGCTCGACCCGATGGGAATCGGCCGCATGATCACGACGAAGATCAATGCCAACATCGGCGCCTCACCGGTCGCCAGCGGGACTGGCGAAGAGGTCGAGAAGCTCATGTGGGCGCAGAAGTACGGCGCCGACACGCTGATGGACCTTTCCACCGGGGGCAATCTCGTCGAGTGCCGCCAGGCGATCATCGACCACAGCACCATCCCCATCGGCACGGTGCCCATCTACAGCATGATCATCGGCCGCAGTATTGAAGAATTGACGTATGACGATATTCTGCGCGAAGTCGAGCGGCAGGCGCAACAGGGCGTGGACTATTTCACCATCCACGCCGGCGTGTTGCTGGAGAACCTGCACCTCATCCGCAAACGCATCACCGGCCTCGTCAGCCGTGGCGGCAGCCTGCTGGCCAAGTGGATGATCCACCACAACAAGCAGAACCCGATGTATACGCTCTTTGACGACATCTCCGCCATCATGCGGCAGTACGACGTGACCTACTCGCTGGGCGACGGCGTGCGGCCAGGCTGTCTGGCCGATGCCGGCGACGCGGCGCAGATCGCGGAGCTGGAAACACTCGGCGAGCTGACGCATCGGGCGCGCGAGGCCGGCGTGCAGGTGATGGTCGAGGGGCCGGGCCACGTGCCACTGCACGAGATCGCCTGGAACATGCAGATCGAGCAGCGCATCTGCGACGATGCACCGTTCTATGTGCTCGGCCCGCTTGTGACGGATGTGTTCCCCGGCTACGACCACATCACCAGTTGCATCGGCGCGACCGAGGCGGCGCGGGCCGGTGCGGCGATGTTGTGTTACGTCACGCCGAAAGAGCACGTGGGCCTGCCCAAGGCCGACGACGTGAAGCAGGGCTGCATTGCGTACAAGATCGCGGCCCACGCGGGCGACATCGCCCGCGGCGTGCAGGGCGTGCGCCAGTGGGACGACGACATGAGCAAGGCCCGCGCGGCCCTGAACTGGCCAAAGCAGTTTGAGATCGCGTTTGACGGCGAGACGGCCCGCGCGCTGCACGACGAAGACCTCGACGTGGACACGGACTTCTGCGCCATGTGCGGGCACGACTGGTGCAGCATGCGCATCAGCAAGGAGATCACCGACTGGGCCAGCGGCAAGGCTGACGGGTTTGTGCCGTTGAAAGTGGCGGCCAAAAGCCCAGGCCTCACTCCGGAGCAGATTCACTTCCTCGCGCACCGCGGCAAGAAGCACGACTGCCACAGCGACAACGTGAAGGATGATGAAGAAGCGAAGCGCGTGCAGCGAGAGTATGTGCAGGTGAATAGCCGGAGCTAAGTGGAACCGAACAATCCTTCATTTGTTTCGCACAGGCTAATAGTCTGTGTGGGACCGGCTAGTAGCCGGTCCCACACCTGTTGATTCTTGTGCATCCTACGGAACTTTCTGCAGTTCTTAGGCATGGCATCTAACATTGCGGTCGTTTGACAGAAAGGGGCAATCGGCCGGTTCTCCCATCCGTTGCGCGGCAAAGGATGGGCCGCGCGGCAAAGGTTCGGCGCACCGAACATCTCCGATTGATTCAGGAACCGCCGTCATTTGCAGTCGGCGCATGAAAAAACCCGGAGCAAACCGCTCCGGGTTCTTGGGATTGCAATTCTATTCGTGCCGCTGTTACCGCCGTCGGCGAGCCAAGGCGACCAGGCCGGTGGCCATCAGGCTCAACGTCGCCGGCTCGGGAATGTACATCAGACCGAGCAGGTTGCCGGTGCCGGTCGAGCCGACGAGATTCGCCTCACCGGTGATGCGGTCTATCTTGTAAAGGTTGTCGGTCGAATTGTCGACCATGAAAAGCGTGTTCGAATCCCAGTCATAGGCCAGTCCGTTCGGATTGGTCGGGCCATTCAAGGCGCCGATCAACGTGGCCGCGCCGGTCGCGCGATTGATGGAGTAGAAGCTGTCGGAGCCGCTGTTCGTCGCGTACATGACATCGGCCGCCGAATCGTAGCCGAGGTTCGTAAACGAGGTGAGTCCCGACGTGCCGATCAAGGTCGCCGCGCCGGTAACGGTGTTGATATTGTACAGTCCGCCATTGTGAGATGACGCGCCGTAAAGCGTACCCGTGCTTTCATCGTACTCGATGCCGTGCATCACGACAGCCGTATCACCATACGCCCCGATGAGCGTCGCATTGCAGGTATTGATGTCCAACGTGTACACCGAATCCAGCGAAGTAGACGTCAGGTATACCGTGTTGCTAAAGCGATCGTACGCCAAACCGCCGGTAGTTCCGGCATTGGCTGACACTGTGCAGAGCAGCGTCTTCGCGCCGGTGTTCATGTCGATGTCATAGAGCGCGCGGCTGCTGTCAACCGCGATAAGCTGCGGCTGGGCCAGAACAGTGGTCGCCCCTGCGGCGATAATGGCTCCCGCCACGGCGAGTATGGACTTCGTCTTTCGCATCGGACTCTCCCTCACTTGAACAAGCCTCAATCCAGCCGCGATTTGCACGACCGGATCGTAGCGGTTGCTCGACTGATAACGGTATCTTAAACCAAAAAGCCTCCAGATGGCAAGCTTCATGGAGCGAATTTGGCGGTTTCGGCCGGTTTTTGACTCGGCACCTAAGTGGCGTTGAAATCGTGATTTGCCGGGCAGGAGCGCCTCGAAGCCTGCCAAGAACGTGAGGAAATCTGTGCTGGACACCCGCCACATCACCGACCGCCGCAAGCTCCGATTCCGCACAATCGACGAAGTCCTCGCAGACGTCGATCGCATCGTCGCCGCCGACAAAGCCGGCACGCTCCGCACGTCAGGCAACTGGACGGCCGGCCAGGCGCTAGGTCACGTCGCAGCGTGGGCGACCTATCCCTATGAGGGGTTCCCGCTGGGCAAGCCGCCGTGGCTTGTGCGCATCATCCTTCGCATGATCGGCAAGCGGATTCTCCGCAAGGGCATGTCGCCGGGCGTGAAGATTCCAAAAGTTCCGGGTGGAACCTTCGGCATCGAAGTGATCAGCACGGAAGAGGGCGCGAGGCGGCTACGCGCGGCCTTCGAGCGCATGAAGCGCGGCGAACCGGCGAAGTACGACAGCCCGGCCTGGGGCAACATGACGGATGAAGATCGCATCGGCCTGAATCTTCGCCACGCCGAGTTGCACTTGAGTTTCCTGCATCCTTAATAACCCTGGTCTCCCGGGGGGTGGGACGGGCGTCTCGCCCGTGTTTCCACAGGTAAGACGCCTGTGCCACCGACGACTGGCGCCTGTGTAAAAGTCGACTCAAGTAAGTTTCCTGTCCTTGCGACCTTGTCGACAAGCGTGTAGTGTGGCGGAAGCGATGCGGCCCGTTCGGGCCTGCACAGCGCGACAGGTCATTTCAGCGGAGTACCAATCATGAGCATGGGACGAATCCTTGGCGCGGGGCTGGCCGGCGGCGTGGCGATGTTTGTCTGGGGCGCGGTGCATCACATGGCAACGCCCTTCGGCGAGATGGGAATGAAATCGCTTCCGGGCGAGCAGATGATCCTGCCCGCTTTGAAGTTCTCGATCAAGGAACCGGGCTTCTACATGTTCCCCGGCATCGAGAAAGAGGACATGAAAGATGAGGCCAAGTGCAAGGAATGGGAGGCTCGAATGAAAGCCGGGCCGACCGGTGTGGTGATCTTCAACCCGCAAGGCGGCGACGTGATGTCACCGGCTCAACTCGGCCGTGAGTTCGGCAGCAACACGCTGGCATGTCTCGTGCTCGCGATGATCCTCGCGCGGATCGGCGGCGGCAAAGGCGCGAAGATGGGGTACGGCCTGCTGGCGGGCCTGTTCGCTTCGCTGTCGATTGATGCATCGCTGTGGAACTGGTACGGATTCCCCGGCGAGATGGCGGTCGGCTCGTTCGTTGAGCAGGTCGTGGGTGGAGCGCTGTCAGGCCTGGTCATCGGTCTCGTGCTGGGCCGCGCCAAGCCTTCGCCCGCGATGTAGGAATCAGCCGCCCGACGAATTGCGCGAACGATCCGCCGCAGTTATGCGGCGGGTCATCAGCGCGCCCAGCGCCAGCAGCATGGCGGCAGCCGGCTCGGGAACGAGATTGGCTTGCAGGCCGTCGGTGACGACGCCATCGCCGGAATAGGTGATTCGCTTGATGGGTGTAGTCGAGGACCAGCCGTGCCATTCGAGAAGACCGTCAGCCATTGGTGCGCGGCTGTACAGGAATGATTCGATGCCGATCAATACGTTTGAAGTATCGAAGAAGCTGACGCTGATCGTCGTTGGGTCTTGAGCGAAGATCGGATGCGTGTAAGCACCCCAATGTGCGCCGAACTCAATAATTGGTTGGAGGAAAATGACTTCAGCCGATTGTCCAAGGTGATTAATAACCATACCTTTTACGGCATCAGCGGGTTGTGCAAGTCCGGAACTGCCCAGGGAACAATCAACTACACCTACCTCAAAAACGGCCATGAACGGGCTCGAAATCAATGCGTTGCCACCCATGATCTGACTTGGATTTGGCAAATAGCCGTCTTCTGGCACGAAATTCGGGTAAGATTCCCACGTTTCGGTTAATCCACCCTGAAACGGAGGCAATGAAATCAAACTGGCCTTGGCAGGCACAACGAATACAACCATCGACAGCAGTATTGCACAATGTGCTATAGTTTGGCTCATGGGGGCACACTCCGTTTCACGAGAGTAGTCTATTCAGTTAGGCGACGTTTTCGTATTCTCCCATAGAGTAAGATGCGCCAGAGACGAATTCGACGGATCAAAAATTCGAACTTTTCAAAAATTTTTGCCCGCCCGCGCGGAAATAGGGTCAAGAGACAAACAAAGGGGACGCAGCTCTTTTTGTCTTTTTTTTTTGTTTCCTGTTTCAGCCCCCTTTTGTTTGACTGCTGGAACGTGTCATAGCGCCGCGCCCAGCGGCTCGTCGCCCGCAGGGCGCACGGACGTTGCGAGGGGCGCGGCGAGCGAAGCGAGCAAGCCCCTGGCGACCGGCTTTATTTAGACTCTCTTCTCTATCCGCCCGGATGGGCGGACGAAGGCGAAGGATGCCCGCTCGGAACCCGATGGGACTCGAACTCGAATCTATCCTCGTTCGTCCTCCGGACGAAAGCGTCTGTTAAATGAGCCTCTCTCCGGCGGCTGAAGCCGCCGGCAACGTGCGTGCGCCCTCCGGGCGATGAAGCGTGCCGCTGCTTGTCGAAGGCTTTCGCAGGTAGGTTGCAGTGACACGGCGGGGGTGGTTCCTCCGAGGGTGCCACTGCTTTAAGCAGAGGCGCGGGCAGCGGTTTAGGCGGCGGCGAGTCGATGATGAGTGGTGGTGAGTCGGGTGCCACTGCTTCAAGCAGTGGCGCGGGTGGAAGTGAGTCATCCACCGGCGAGACGCCGGTGCCACAGCTAAATGGCCCCTGCGCTGAACTGACCGAAGCCGAATGTTGGGCCGCGGTCCACGACTGGGCCATGCAGCAATGCTGGGGGCCGCAGTGCGAAACCACCGGCATTGAGCAATACCAGGCCGCCCGAGCCAAACTGGCGGAACTGGGGCTGCCCTTTAGGAATCCCGGTAGTTGATAGGGTGGGTCGTGCCAAGCTCGTGATGTGAAGCTTAGATGATTAGAAGTCCAAGCGGGGCGTCTGCAAGCGGAGCACCCGCAAGCAGGGGGGGCTTGGCTGCGGCTTTTTGGCAGCTATGCTGATTGAAGGGGTGAAGAGATCGGCGCCACGCAGCGCTTAGTTGCCTGACGTATTGCGCGAGGAGCCGCCGGAACCGAATCGGCTGTTCGAGTTTCGGTTTCCGCTGTTGCCGAAGCCGCCACCGCTGTTGCCAAAACCGCCGGAGTTGCCGAAGCCGCCGCCTCCGCCAAAGCCGCCGGAATTTCCAAATCCGCCCGATCCGCCAAACCCTCCGCCGCCGAACCCGCCGGAGTTACCAAATCCTCCGCCGCCAAACCCTCCGCCGGAGTTGCCGAACCCGCCGCCCGACTGGCCGAAGCCCGAACCTTGATTGCCGTTTCGGCCGTTGTTGCGATTGTTGCGCCCGCCTCGAGCGCTGCCGCCCATGAAGCCCGTGCCGCTTCCGCCCGATGCCGTGCTGATCGGGCCGGAGCTGCGCGATGAACCCATGCGTGAGCCGCCGCTGCCGGATCGACTGGATGAGCCGCCTCCGCCGCCGCGCTTGGCGACCGGGTTGCCCATCGGCCGGCTGCTTTCCATCATCTCCGCCATGGCGAACAGCTTGTCTTGCAAGACGAGTGTCAACATCGGAAACTGGGCCGCATTGGACTCGAGATAGTCCAGCTTCGAGACGCGCGCGTTGGCGGGCGACTCCTTCACGAACGCCTCATAGGCCCGCACGAACTTCGCGTGCTCGGCGAGCAGCTTGGCCCGCTCGCTCGTATCGCCGACGAAATCGCCCGGCAAGACTTCCTGGTTCGTCGCGAACCAGAGATCGACCGACTGGCGAAACTCCGCGGGGTTGCGCTCGCGCTCCCATTGATCGATCATCTCGCTCGCCAGGTCGGGGCAGGTGTCCGCTTCGACGAGCACATGCTTGATCAGTCGTTCACTCGGCAGTCCCGGGCGCATCAGCTCCGCCTGCGTCCCGAGCTTCGAAGCGACTTGCTGGTATTGCTGCGACGCCAGCCTGTTCTGTTGAAGCCGCTCGGCCCACGCGCGCGTCGCCTCGGCCGCTTCGTCCGCCTGGCGCGTATGAAGGCTTGTCATGATTTGATCAATGGTCGGTTTCTGGTCGGCATAGACCTGACCCAGCAGCGTGGCGCCGAGCAGCTGACCGCTCATCTGTTTGAGCAGCTCGGGGTTCCGCACGACTTCGCGCGCCGCGGCCTGCAGCACCGGCGGCGCCGATGCAACGGCGACTTCGACATTCGGAGCGGCGGCAAGCTGCGACAGCACTTCGGGATATTGAGCGATCTGAAGCGCGGCAGATTGGGTCTCGGGTGGATAAGTCAGGAGCTTCGTAAAGAGGTCGCGGGCACTCTGGCGGGCGGCGTCGAGGCGCGCGTCAATCTGCGACGTGACGAAGGCAAGCTCCTGCCCGAGTGAGGTCGTTACTGGGGCGAGCAGGAAGAGGACGGCGGCGATTGCGGGTCTGGAACGCATAAGTCGTTACTCCACAAGCGTGTAGGGCACTTCCTTCTTATCGTCGGTCAGCCTGGGCGGAATCCAAGCGCGAGCCGCCCCACAGGTATTTTATACCGCCGGAAGCTCAATTCGTTTCAAAACGCCTGACTAATCACGCTGCTTCGGGCAGCCGATACAAAGGATGTGACCGATCGCTAACTCCATCGATTCCAGCGAGTTAGGTGACAGCGATCACGAAAGGACGACGCGACAATGGGTATCGTCTGTGCCCCGATCAACTTTTTCGCAGGCCTGCTCCAACTAACCCTCGATGTGTTTTACTTCTTCATGCAGATCATTGGATTCGGGCCGACACCGGTCGTCAGCGACGTGATCGGGTCGATCTTTGGCTGCAACCTCTGATTCGGGTTGCAGAGGCCCTGCTCGGACCGTTCGCCGATCACGCGCCAGGCTTTGATGTCGGTGCCGTGGTTGGGAGAGTGGCGGAGTGTGCAGACTCCTCGGAGGTCGGCGCGGAATCGGGCGACTCGGAAGCGGGGCGGCCAAACTCCTGCACCCAGTAAATACCCAGATCGCCGCCGACTTTGACGGCGATGCCAATTTCCGTGTACGCAGGGTCGAGGATGTTTGCTCGATGGCGGGGGGACGCCATCAGCTCCGCCATGGCGGCCTCGACCGTCGGCTGGCCAGCCGCCAGGTTCTCGCCGATTTTCCAGAAGGCGTAGCCGAAATTGGCGGCGCGGACATCCAGCGTTGAGCCTTCAAACGGGTCGCGATGACTGAAGAACGCGCCTTCAATCAGGCGGCAGGCGTAGAATTCAGCGACTTGATCCAAGTCATTCGAAGGTTTCAAGGGGGCAATCTCGCGCTTCGTGCGCTCGCGATTGATCGCGTCGAGCATGGCCGTGGCCAGCCGTACGGCATCGGGCGGATCCACGCAGGAATCCGGGAAGAGCGCCCGCGCAGCCGTCGCGGCCGGTTTCATCTCGGATCGACTAAGCGGGAGTACGCCGTCTTCGCAACCTGCAGCCAGCAACAACAAGCCCAGCGAAAGGGTCCGTCGCGCGTTGCGATGAATCGATGATTGAAGCACGCAATCTTGCCCTATGTTCTGGCCCGCGGCAGGCGATGCGATCGTCATCCTACTGCCTTTTCCACTTAAACGGTTGCGCAGCTCGAGAGGTTCGAGGTCCTCCGCTCCGGTCCGCAAACAGCCCCGTTATTACCTATTCTATCGGTCGCCGGGCGGTACAGTTCACGCAAAGGCCGCGCAATTCATAATTCAATCGTTGCAAAGGAATTACGAACCTGACACGGGCATGAACACAGGCCGTGCAGACACTATACTCCGTGGCAAGGGCCGGGTGAGTTAATCGGGGCGATCGCCGCCATGCCGCGGAACACGCAGCAACCGACTGGAAGCATTGCGACGCACACCCCCGGGAACGAATCGCTGTCAGATCGCCAGGCGGACAGGATGATCGCTGACCAGCTCGTCGCGCGCGGCATTGGCGATCCGCGCGTGCTGGATGCGATGCGCGTGATTCCGCGCGAGGCCTTTGTTCCGCCGCAGTTGATCGAACGGGCCTACGAAGACCGCGCTCTGCCCGCCGAGGCGGGCCAGACCATTTCGCAGCCATACATCGTGGCCTACATGACCGAGTGTCTTGGATTGGCAGTGAATCATCGCGTGCTCGAGGTCGGGACCGGTACGGGGTACCAGACGGCTGTTCTCGCGCGGTTGGCCGCCGAAGTGTTCACCATCGAGCGTCTGGCTGCACTGTCGCACCATGCCAAGAATCGACTGACGGAGCTGAACGTGCGCAATGTCTGGATGCGCGTGGGCGACGGAACGCTGGGCTGGCCGGAGCAGGCGCCGTTTGATCGCATCCTGGTGACGGCCGCCGCCCCGGCGGTAGTCTTGCCCTTGGTTGAACAACTGGCCGTTGGCGGTCGCATGGTGCTTCCGATCGGTTCGGTGGACCGGCAATACCTTGTGGCCATAGACAAGTGGCCAAACCGTTACGTGGAGACGCCGCTGCTTCCCGTTGTGTTTGTCCCATTGGTTGGCGAATCGGGGTTTGCCGACGGCGCGGTGCAACAGCGCGCGTAACCCGCCTCGTGGCATGGTGACGTGAGACAACGCCTCGTCGGCTTGCTCGGGTCGTAGAATTCAATCAGACTACCGCTTGATTGCTTTCCCGGGGGGCGGGCCGCCGGGGCTGGCCCTTCGAGCAAATCTGCGAAAGGGAATCGCGATGGCGTTTTCAGGTCGTTTATGGGTGACTGGCTGGATGGTCGCGTCCGTGTTGATTGGGGGGGCCTGGACGCACGCGGAGGATGGACCGGGGGACGTCGACCGCGCGGCTCGATTCCGTGAAGACATGAAGAAGACGATCCAGACCGCGCGTGACAAGGTGTTCCCCGCGCTGGTGAACATCCACGTCGTCACGGTGAACTACTGGGACGGCAAAGAGCAGAAGGGGCGGTCGGTCGGCAGCGGCACGATCATCTCGCCTGACGGGCACATCATCACCAATCAGCATGTCACGAGCCAGGGCAAGCGCTTTCGCTGCACGCTGGCCGACAAGCAGGAGATACCCGCGACGCTGGTCGGAGAAGACCCGCTGACGGACCTAGCGGTGATAAAACTCGATTTGTCTAAATTAAAGAGTCCGGGCACGCCGCTGCCGACGGCGAGCTTCGGCAATTCGGACGAGATCGAAGTCGGCGATCACGTGATGGCGATGGGTTCGCCGCTGGCGCTGTCGCGCTCGGTCACGCTGGGGATCGTCTCGAACACCGAGCGCGTCTTCACCGGGAACGATGAAAGCGAAATGGAATTGGAGGACGGTCAGCGGACGGGTCTGTTCACCCGCTGGATCCAGCACGACGCGTTGATTCACCCCGGCAACAGCGGCGGTCCGCTGGTGAACCTCAAGGGCGAGATCATCGGCATCAACGAACTGGGCGGTAATTCGATCGGCTTTGCGATTCCGAGCAACTTAGCGGAAAACGTGACGAGGCAACTGATCGAGGCTGGCGAAGTCGCGCGCAGCTGGATCGGCGTCAGCTTCAAGTCGATTGAGAAAACGGGCCTGGAGAAGGGCGTGCTGGTCAATTCCATCGTCAAGGGCGGCCCGGCGGACAAAGCGGGCGTGCAGGCGGGCGACGTCATGCTGCGGCTCAACGGCGACGCGGTGACGGTTCGATTCGCCGAGGAGATACCGCCGCTCATGAAGCGTCTGGCGGACCTGCCGATCGGCTCGGAACTGCGCGTCTCGTACGAGCGCGGCGGGGCGGTGAGCGAGGCAGTGATCGTGACCGAGAAATTGCAAAAAGACCGGGGCGACGAGGCGGCGCTTCGGTCTTGGGGGCTGACGGTCCGGGAGATCACCGAGAAGCTGGCGCGCGATCGCAAGTTCGAGACCACCCGCGGCGCGTTCGTCAGCAGCGTACGCTCGGGCGGACCGGCGGCGCTGGCCGAGCCGTCGATCACCTATGGCGATGTCATCCTGCGAATTGATGACAAGCCGATCGAGTCGCTTGCGGCGCTGGTGGATGCCTACAAGTTGATCATGAAGACCGAGCCGCTGCCGGAGTATCTGCTCGTGGAGTTTGATCGCGAAGGAAAGAGGCAGCTCACGCTCATCAAGCCGAAGCCGGAAGACGACGAAGACCCGCCGCGCGAAGTGCCCAAGGCATGGATCGGCGTGGCGACGCAGCCGGTGCTGGACAAGCTGGCGAATAAGCTGGGACAGCCCGAGGGAACGGGTTTTCGGATCACGCGTATTTATCCGAAGACCGCTGCCGCGGAGTCAAGCTTGCGCGTGGGTGACATCATCCTGAAGGTGGGGGACACGCGCGTGAGACCGCGCGGCATGCAGGACGCGGGCTTGTTCGCGCGGCAGGTGCGCCGGCTGACGATTGACCAGAATGTGGACCTGTCGGTGCTGCGCGATGGTCAGGTCATGACGGTTCCCGTCACGCTGGAGCGCACCCGGCCCACGCAGGACGAGGCACGCAAGGAGCGTAATCGTGATTTTGAGTTCTCGGTGCGCGAAGTGACGTTCTTCGACCGCGACGAGAATCGCTGGGATGAGACCACAAAGGGCGTCATCGTGACACAGGTCGAGTCCGCCGGCTGGGCCGGTCTGGGCGGCCTCGAGTCGGACGATTTGATTCAGCGTATCGCGGGGCAGGACATCAAGGGGCTGAAGAGTTTTCGCCGCGTGATGGATGACGTCACCAGGGCGCAGCCGAAGCGCGTGGTGATGGTCGTGTTGCGCGGCGTTCAGACGCGGTTCTTATACATCGAACCGGAGTGGAAGCCGGTCTTGAAGGAAGGCGACGAAGAGGCCAGCAGTCAACCCGCCGGCGGGGTTGGTGCAACGGGCACAACGCAACCGTCGGATGAGGAGTAATCATGCGAAATCGATCTGGGTTTTCCGCTGTGGTGTTTGCCCTGGCGTGGTCGGCCATGACGGCGGGCGGCGTGCGAGCGGACGACGGCGCGATGCTGCGGGATGCGGCGTCGAAGTTCGCGGCGCCCTTCGTCACGATCAAGTTCGTCTTGAAGATGGAGGGCCAATTCGGTGATCGCGAGAATGAGACCGAAGCGACCGGTGTCATGATCGAGCCGGACGGCCTGGTGCTTGCCTCGAGCAGCCAGTTGGGCACGCCGCGATTTATGCGACAGTTCGGCAATGCGCGGCCGACGGACTTGAAGGTATTGATCGGCGACGACACGGAGGGTCTGCCCGCGACGGTGATGGCGCGGGACACGGAACTGGACCTCGCGTGGGTGAAGCTCAAGGAGCCATCGAAGAAGAAGCTGGAATACATGGACCTCGCTAAGTCGGGTAAGCCGCAAGTGGGTGATTCGCTCGTGTTTCTCCGTCGTATGGGCAAGTACTTTGATCGCGCCGTGACGGTCGGGCAGTTTCGCGTTGCGGGCAAGACAACCAAGCCGCGCGAGTTGATCGTGCCGGGCGGCGGGGCATCACTCGAGCCGGGTCTGCCGGCGTTCACGGCGCAGGGCGAAGTGGTCGGGTTTGTCGTGCTGCAATTGCCGGATGCGGAGGAACTGGAAAGCAATTTCGGGGCGTTTGCCGGGCTGGGGCGGGACATCGGTTCGGGCTTGATTCTCCCCACGGCGGATGTCATCAAGGCGACCGAGCGGGCAAAGCGCGGCGAGATCAAGGGCGACGCGGAGGAAGCGGCCGCAGGCAAGGCGAACGCGAAGAAAAAGCCGGCGGATGATGAAGATGAAGACGACGACAAGGCCGACGCGGCGAAGGCCAAGCCCAAGCCGCAGCCGAAGAAGCCCGCTGACGATGACGACGACGAAGAGGACGAATAGCGGATTGATCTCTTGCGCTGGTCAGGCTCGGGAGGCCGCCATTGCGCGATGCTCGGCAATCGCGTCGCGCACTTCCTGCATGACAACATCGCCGTGAATCACGCCGTCGCGGAAGGTGACCACGCGCTGGGCGTGCGCGGCGATGTCCATTTCGTGTGTGACGACGGCGATGGTCAGGCCCGTGTCGCGGTTCAGTTCCTGCATGAGTGCCATAATTTCGACGCTCGTGCGACTGTCGAGGTTGCCGGTCGGCTCGTCTGCGAGGAGCAGGACGGGGCGCGTGACCAGCGCCCGGGCCACGGCTACGCGCTGCTGCTGTCCGCCGGAAAGCTGATTGGTGTGATGGTGGGAGCGGTCGGCCAGCCCGACGCGGTCGAGCATTTCGGCGGCGAGTCGGCGGCGTTCTCGTCGAGAGACGCCCTGATAGGTCAGTGGCAAGGCGACGTTATCCAGTACGGTCGTGCGCGAGAGCAGATTGAAGCTTTGAAACACGAAGCCGATCTTGCGATTTCGCAATGATGCCAATTCGCGTTTGGACAGGTCTGCGATGTCCACGCCGTCGAGCATGTACAAGCCGCGATCGGGCCGATCGAGGCAGCCGAGCAGGTGCATGAAGGTGGACTTGCCCGAGCCGCTGGGGCCCATGATGGCGAGGAACTGATGGCGCGGCACATCGACGCTGACGCCGCGCACCGCCGGCACGGCAATGTCGCCGACGTAGTACGTCTTATGCACGTCATGTGTGTGAATCAGCGCATCGCCGCCGGGGCCATGCGATGAAATCGGGTCGGGCATGACTACCCTCGCGGCGGGCGCATAGAACGGGATGGGTCAGGTCGGCCGCCTCCGCCGGGGCCGCCCATGGCGCGATCCGTGATAACCAGCATGCCCTCCTTGACGCCGTCTCCGCGTACCTCGGTGAAGACGCCGTCGCTCAAACCGGTCTCTACTTCGATGGGCTTGGCGCTGCCCTTTTCCGGGATGTAAACGCGCGGCTTGCCAATCTTGCCGCGCACCATGCCGGCGGTGCCCGGTGCGGGTGGGTTCGGGTCGAATCGCAGTGCCGCGTTGGGGACACGCAGCGCGCCCGCGGCCTTGGCAACTTCGAACGTGACGTTCGCCGTCATGCCGGGCCGCAGCGCGAGGTCATCGTTGAACACCTCAATTAAGGTCACGTAGGTGACCACACCGTCTACAATCGTAGCGTTGTAGCGAATCTGCGAAATCTTGCCGGTGAACGTCCGCTTGGGGTAGGCGTCGACGGTGAAGATCGCCGGGCCGCCCTCCTGAATCAGCCCGATGTCCGACTCGGCGACGTTCGCGTTGACCTGCATGTGCTTCAGATCGTTGGCAATGATGAACAGCTCCGGCGCCTGCAACGACGCCGCGACGGTCTGCCCCACGTCGATCGTGCGCGAGATGACCACGCCGTCGATCGGCGAGCGTATCTTGGTCCGCGCGAGGTCCACCTGCACCGCGCCGAGAATGGCCTCGGCCGATTTCACGCTTGCCTGTGCGCCCTGCCAGACCGCGCGGGCCGCTTCCTCCGCCGCGACCGCCACGAGCAATTCGTTCTCGCTGGCGTTCTGGGCATCGGCCAGCTTTTCGATCCGAGCGCGTTCGCGGGCCGCGTCCTTGTGGCGAACCAGCGACTCCGCCTCGCGCGCGCGAGCCAGCGCGAGATCGGCCTCGGCCTGTTGCACCGCGGTCACAAATCGGTCGGTTTCCAACTCGGCAAGCAGATCGCCTTCCTTGACGACGGCGTTGAAGTCGGTGTACCAGCGGTGAATCTTTCCGCTCACTTCCGAGCCGACGATGACCTTGGTCACCGGCTCGATCGTACCCGTCGCCGAGACCGTCTGTATGACATCGCCACGATCGACTTCCCGCGTCATAAAGGCGGAGGCCCCGTCGCCATGGGTCAATCGGCTGTACCCGAACCAGCTCCCTGCGCCGACCACGACCACCGCCGCCAACATACCCAGCGTTTTCATTCGATTCCCTGTGCTCACTCGAAACCCGTGCCCGCGCGCCGCACTTTGCCCCGCGCGAGAACTCCCCTCGTTTCAGCGGCGGAATTATAAGGCGCGACTTTCAGATCGGCTAATCTTCAAAACAGCGCGTCGCGGCAATACTGGCCGCCGAAGAGCAGGTCGTATTGCAGCAAGCGGTACTCGCGCAGCCATTCGCCCTGTTCGTCCGGACGGCGTGGGTTGAACTGCCCGGCGCCGTCAACCTGGAACATACCGGTGAGCACGGGCCATTGACGCGACAGATCGTTCAGGAAGTTGTGGAACGGAGGGAGCGGTTCGTTCAGCAGGGAGAAAATTCGCGGACCTAGAAACTTGATCGACAGCTCGGGCACTGCAATCGCACCGCGGCGCGTGTCGTGGATCAGAAACGGCACCTGGCGAATTCGGTATTGCTCCTCCGGGGTCAGGCTTTCGGTCGCGGGATCGAGGAAGCCTGTGGCTCGATAAACGCCAAAACGATTGCCCAGCACGGGCAGGTGATCGCCGAAAAAGACCAGCACCGAAGGGCGCTCGCGTTTCTCCAGGTCGGCGATCAGCCATTCGAGGGCCGCCACGGATTCGCGCGCGCCCTGCGAATATCGCTGCAGCAGATCGCGATCTTCCTCTTCGAGCATGTCGGCCTGGAGGGTCAGCGGCTCGTCAGGATGGGCGCCGGCCAGGTAGGGCCAGTGATTCTGCATGGTCACTGCGAAGACGAATGTCTCGGATTTGGCTTGATCCAGGATGGAGGTGATTTCGCGCATGAGCGTCGCATCGGTGACATAGTTGCCCTTGCGCTGCGGCTCGACGAGGTCTTCCTCACCGATGAATCGTGAGAAGCCCAGAAGGGGATACACGCGGTCGCGGTTCCAGTACCACTTGAAATACGGGTGAATCGCCACGGCATCGTATCCGCGTCGCCCGAGCAGGCTGGCGAGCGACGGAATCTCATGCATGACGTATTGCTGATATGGATTGGCGCCGGCCGGCAGTGGAGTAAGGCTTAAACCCGTAAGAAACTCGAATTCGACGTTGGACGTCTGGCCGCCGAATGACGGTGAGACGGCCGTTTGAATTTTGCCGCCGGGGCTGCGCGCGCGCAGCGGCGCCAGGGGATCCGAAGAGAACTCGACGCCGGGCAGGAGCATCGGATCCCAGAACGCCTCGCTCATGATGACGACTAGGTTGGGTCGCAGCGTCGAGGGTTGTGTCGCGGGGCTTGCCGGTGTGCCGTTGGTTCCGGTAGGCGTCGCAACCAGTGCATCCGCTCGCGCGCGAATAGACTCTGCAAGATTCGTGATGCGCGGGGCGCTGTAATCGGGGGGGCGTTTGATGATGCACAAGCGCGCGTTGCTTGCGAAGGATACGAGCTGCCCGTTCATGCGATAGTTTTCCGGTTGATCCCATGGGACAAGCTGATACCAGTTTCGCAGCGGCGTATCGCTGTAGAAGACCATCGCATAGGGCCACACGGCCGCGAGCAGCCCCGGCAAGAGCCGGTATCGCAGTTTCGCGCGCCCGCGCGGCAGCTTGATGACGCTCCATGCACAGGCAAAAAGAAGAATCGCCAGCGATAGTCCTTCCCAGCCGGTAAGGGACGCGGCGTCGGAAAAAAGACCCGGCAGATGCGTCACCTGTTTCGCGAGGAAAATCTCCCAGGGGAACAGCGGCTCGCCGAGCGTCTGCCCCTTGATGGCGCTGCCCAGTCCCACGAAGAATGCAACGGCAAGCGCCAGCATCGCGCCGAGCCGCAGCCGTCCAAGCAGCAACCAGCCGATCAGCAGGAGTGCCATGATAGTGACAGCATTCAGGCCGGCTTCGACGGGACGACTCCACACCCACTGAAACGGCGTGACGAGGGAATGGCGCGCGATGGCCTCGGTCGAAAAAACGGCCACGATGCAGAATCCGCCAATTCGCAGGGGAGGCCCGATCAGGCGACGTAGCCAGGATGGACGCGTCGCGGTGCTTTCGGGCGGTTGGGTGGCCGAGGGCGCGGCGGACGTTTGCGCAGCATCCCCGACTGGGAGTTCGGCGGGTGGCGGGGCTTGCGGCGAACCGTGCTCCAACGAGCGCCTCCTGCTGCGAGAGGGTGAACCAAAATGGCCTTCGCTTCATATTACGCGACAAATTGCGAGCCTGTCATCATCAAAAAATTTTCATCGATTCTTTGCGCAGCCCAGGGGATCAGGCGAGCACGCGCGTCGTCTCGGGCGGTCGCACGATGGCGTTGCCGATGGCTACGTCTTCCCCAGACTGATTGGTGCAGGCCACCATCAGGCGGATGCGCTTCGGATGAATGATCTCCATGACGGTCGCCGTGGCGGTGATGGTGTCGCCGATGAACACGGGCGCCAGAAATCGGATGTGAAGCTCGCCGAAAATCGTTCCCACGCCGGGAATCTCGCCGCCGAGCACGGTGCTGATGATGCCAGCGGTGAGAATGCCGTGGGCGATGCGTCGGCCGAATCTGCTGCGCCGCGCGTATTCCTCATCGATGTGCAGCGGATTGAAATCGCCGGAGGCATCCGCGAACGAGAAGATGTCCTGCTCGGTGATCGTCTTGACGAACGAGCCGTTGTCGCCGACCTGGAGCGTTTCGCGCGTGCGCGGGGTCATGGTCTGTATTAGACGCGCTGCGCGGTCGTTCGTAAACTCCGACCGATGTTTCGGCGAATCATACGTTGGTTGCGAGAATCAACGTTGGAAGCGGGGGAGCTTCCAGCCGGCGATCCCTCGCGGGCGGGAACGGAGCTGAACGCCGCCGCGCTGGACGTGTTGCGCCGCGCCGTGAGTTTCTACCCCGCGCTGCCGCCGGCCCAGCGCGATCGGCTGCACCGGCTGATCGCGCAGTTCCTCGCCGAGAAGGAGTTCTGGGGCTCGCAGAATCTCACCGTCACATTGGAGATGAAGGTCTATATCGCCGCTCACGCCTGCCTCATGCTGCTGGGGCTGCCGCGACTGGGGTTGTATCCGACCGCCCGCGAGGTGATCGTTTTCCCCTCGCACTTCGGGGAATCGATCGAGTGCATTGCGCCCGACGGCCGCAGGATCGTGATCCACGATCACTTCATCGGGCAAACGTGGCGGCGCGGTCCGGTCCTGTTGAGCTGGGACCACATCGACCCCGCCGCCCACGGGCCGATGACAGGACACAATACGATTTACCATGAGTTCGCTCATGTGCTGGACTTGCTCGACGGCGAGGCCGACGGCGTGCCGCCGCTGGAATCACGCGACCAGTTGCCGGCGTGGCAGCGAGTGATGCTCGCCGAGTTCGAGAGCCTCGTTGCGGCCGATCGGGCGGGCCGGCGAAGCTTCCTCGATCCGTACGGCGCGCAGGACCCGGCGGAGTTCTTCGCCGTGGCGACGGAGCAGTTTTTCGAACAACCGCGGCGGTTTCAGCGATTGCACCGGGCGCTGTACGGTCAGTTGCGGCAGTTCTATAAACAAGACCCGGCGGCGTGGATGGGGGGTTAGATCACCGGCCGGGTGCTAAGCATCATGATCCCGAAGGCGATGAGCGTGGTGAGCGAGCCGGCGATGAGAGTGAGGCCGCCGGCGGTGGCGGCTCGACGGGCGAGGGGCTTCATCGCGCCCAGGGCCCCGTGACGGCGTGCGATGAATGCGGCGAGCGCCAGGCAGGTCACCGCGAGGCAGACGCCGTACATCTGGCTCAACAGCGCCGCAGCGACGCCAGGGCCGAGCTGCGACGGCGTGCGCAGATTCACGAGTGAGACGATCAAACCGACAACCGTAGCGATAAAGCCGAACGCAAGACAGAACGCGGCGGCGACTTGGAAGAAGACGACGGCTTCCTCGGCAGGGGTTGAATCGATGTCCTGGGGGATTGAATCGGTGTCGTGCCCGTTGGAGGAGTCGCGCTGATGCCGATGCGCCGACGGATTCCCTTCGGGGGGTAATGCGATATCGAAGAGATCGTTCTCACGCGATTGATCGGCCGCGCGAGCTGAAGCTCGCGGCTCAACGTTACGCGCCGGGCGAATGATCCAGGCGAAGGCGTCAAGGATTCCCGCGGGGCCGTAGACCGCCAGCAGGATGACAATTGGCGAGCCGACGATCAGCGCGGCGGCGTAACCGCTGACAAACGTCGAAGCCTGGGGCGCGAATCCTGTTCGAAAGAAGGCGTGACCCCAGAGAAAGAGAAATCCCACGATGCCTGCGGCTGCCGTGGCGATGCAGCCGCCGGTTGCCGATGCGGGCGGCGTTGCAGGGTCGGTTCCGCGCGGCAGGTCGGCGACGGTGGGTGTGGAAGCGGAGTTCATGGCGAGGCCCCCGGCGATAACTTAGCGGTCGTGGTTTGAATCGGCCGAGGCAAGGGGGCGGATTACATATCTGTCATGAATCGACGTGCAGAATGCTCGCAGGTACCGAATTCGATTGCGTGAGAAGCATGGCCGCCAAAGGCCGCGGCCATGCCACCCGGAAATGCCGACGCAACCTCGATCTGCCCACGCAACCTCGATCTGGCCGCGCCATCAGCCCACCGGCTCGAAGGCCTGGGCAATGCCTGCGACGGTCTGGGTCAGCACGACGTGGCCCTTGAACCGGGCGTCGTCGGTCGCCGGGAAGTCGCTCCGGTAATGCACGCCGCGGGACTCTTCGCGTGCCAGGGCGGCCTGTGCGACGAGGCGGCCGACGGTGAGCAGATTCTGCGTCTCCCAGCCGGCGCGATCATCGAGCACCTTGTCCATCACGTATCGGCCCCAGAAGTCGATGATTTCGAGCGTCTCGATGAGGCGGTCGGCGTTGCGGTCGATGCCGGCGTTTCGCCAGCAGACGGCGCGCAAACTATTTCGGACGTCGGCCACGTCCAGTTCGGTGCGAGCGCTGGGGGCGGCTTCGTGAGCGAGGCTGATCGGGCGATTGAGTCGGCCGTTGGCGACGGATTCCTCGCCGGCGAGGCGGCCGATGTGCTTTCCGAAGACCAGCCCTTCCAGGAGCGAGTTGCTGGCGAGCCGGTTGGCGCCGTGGACACCGGTGCTGGCGGCCTCGCCGCAGGCGAGCAGACCGGGAAGGGTGGATTGGCCGTCGTGATCGACGGCAACGCCGCCGATCATGTAGTGGGCGGCGGGGCGGATGGGGATGAGGTCGCGCGTCGGGTCGATGTCAAAATTGTGACACAGTTTGGCGATGTTCGGGAAGCGCGCGGCGAATCGCCCCGGCTCGAAGTGGCGTACATCGAGGTAGGCGCAGGTCGCGCCGGTCGTCGCGATGTGGCGGATGATGCTACGGCTGACGACGTCGCGCGGGGCGAGTTCGGCGTCGGGGTGCTCGGCGGGCATGAACCGGTTGCCGTCCCGATCGACGAGGTACGCGCCCTCGCCGCGAACGGCTTCGCTGATGAGCGCGCGCGACGCGCCGGCGACGTACAGCGCCGTCGGGTGGAACTGCATGAACTCCATGTCGCGCATCTTCGCCCCGGCGCGAAAGGCGCAGGCGTGACCGTCGGCCGTGGCGCAGGGCGGGTTGGTCGTCTCGCGGAAGAGCATGCCCGCGCCGCCCGTGGCGAGGATCGTTCGCGCGGCCCAGACGGCCTGGTAGCCGTACTTGGCGTGATGCGTGATCGCGCCGACGCAGCGGCCTTCGTGGACAATGAGATCGATCACGAAGCAGTTTTCGAAGATGCGGGCGCGGCGTTGCTGTGCGAGTGTCCGCGCGAGCGCGCGAGACAGTTCGCGGCCGGTGGCATCGCCCAGCGCATGAACGATGCGGCGCGCCGAGTGCCCGCCCTCCATGCCGAGCGCAACCGCGCCGTTTTCAAGGTCGAACCGTGCGCCCCAGGCGAGCAGTTCATTGAGACACGCCGGGCCTTCAGCAGCAAGACGCTGCACGGCAATCGGGTCACCGATGCCGCAGCCGACTTCGAGCGTGTCAGCAGCGTGCGCATCGAATGAATCGGCCGGGTCGCTGACGACGGCGATGCCGCCCTGGGCGTAGGCGGTGTTGGATTCGGGCAGGGCGTCCTTGGAGAGGAGGATCACGTCGGCGGATTCGGCCGCGGCAATGGCGGCACGCTGCCCGGCGATTCCGCCGCCGATGACGAGTACGTCGGTGAAGACCTGCCCCAGCCGGCGCGAGTCGAAGTTGATGAGATACCGCCGGCGGCAGAACGAATCGCTCATGTGGGTATTGTAGGAGGAACGTCGAATCGTGGAGAAGACACGAGGCCGAGACGTCAGATCACTCAACCGCGCGGCCGTGAAGCGTCGATTTTGGCCGTTGGTAATACATGATTACACTTTCGGCTCCGCGACGTCGGGGACGCGGGCCGGCGATACGATGGTGAGCGGCATGATCCTGAACAAAACCGCCTTTCGAAAACGCCTGAATCGCATCCGCGCCGCGCTCCAGGGGTTCGGCTGCCTGGGCTTCGTCGCGGTATCGCTTCTTGCCATGTCCGTGTCGTTGCCGGTGAATGACTGGCGGCTGCTCTGGTTGCGCGAGCGGGCGACGGCCGTGGCGATTGGGAGCGTTTTGGTGTTTACCGTCGCGGGCCTGCTGGTGTTTGCTGTCGCTGGGATTCGATCGCTGGTCCTGGCGTTCTGGCCGAAGGAGACGTTTGTTGAAATAAGCCCGTCCGGTGTGCGGATGGAGCTGGGGCCGTATGGGCGGTTCCATGCGGAATGGCGTGACGTTGAACTGAAACTGCGCGACGACTTCGATCCCGACGTGCTGGAGTACATTCCGGACGCGGCGCTGGCGATCGAGTTGCGTCATCTCCCGACGGGAACCGATCTCGCGCGGCTGATTCAGCGTTACGCGCTCATCACGCCAGAGGAGTTCAATCGTCTCCTGCGGCCGTATCTTCCAAGGCCTGGCCAATCAACAGATTCTGCTGGGGTGAATTGACACGAGTGCTGCGGAGGGGAGTGGTGCTGCTACTTCCACCGGCGCAAATGTTTGAACTGCAACACGCCACGCCCCGGAACCGTCACGCCGTGTGACTGTGACACCGCGAACCAGGGCGAGCCGTCGGCCGCGCGAAGAACGTGAAGCGTTTGAGGTGGCGTACCGCCGGTCCCGAGGAGGATACGCACGGCCGGCGCGCTCGCGGTTCCAGTCTCGTGGACCACGTCCAGCACGATCAATGCGTAACTCTTGCGGGGAGCGGGGTTCAGAAAAATGTCGCCCGGGCTGATGGAGCCGTCCTCGATCGGACGCGTGTCGTCGAGAATGCTGTAGGGCGACGAGAATTGAAAGATCGTCTCGAGGTAGCTGCAGAAGCTGTCGCGGCCGGCGTCGGGCGGGCGCTCGTCGAGAAAATCCACTTTGCGCCCCTTCACCGTCGGGCGCTTGCCTGCGGCCCAGTCCGACCACTTCGACGCGTGCCCGCTCGTGAAGTGGAACTGCACATTGTCCAGAACACCGCCGGCCCAGAGATACTCCGCGCGCAGCCGAAGGAGCATGTTGGATGCATCCAGCACGCGGGCACTGCCTGGTTGCAGCGCGATGACGGCGGCCAGTGTCTTATCGTCGGGCTTCAACACGACTTTGCGCTTGGCCGTGGTGACGGGCGTGTCAGATGGCCACGTCGGCAGATGGCGCAGCCAGTCGCCGAAGCTGTTGTGCGCCATTTGGAGACGTTCGAAACCGGTCGGTGGCTCGATGCGCTCGCAGAGCGGCGCGGTCTTGGCCATGATGCGCGGCGAGAGCCACGCGTACACGCGCGGCTTTTCCGTCATGACCGGCGAAGCGTAGGAAGTCTGGGGCACAGCCATTCGGTCCGCTGCGAGCTTGGTCTTGTTTTCGGTAGACCGGGTGTTGAAAAGGATGAACCCGCCGAACAGGACGACGAGCGCGATGCGAAGCGAGTAACGGTTGCTTGATCGAGCGAAGTGTCGCGCCCATTGGGTGACGGTCGTTTGAGCGCGATGGGACATGCGATTCATGGCGCTAACCATATCCGGCTTATCGGTGATTGCAACGGCGAACAACAGTGCTTTGTGAAAACCGTGGCGACCGAATTACGGCTCGTCGATCGGCTCTTCACCGGTTGTCCCGGCAACCGGCCCGGGCAGCGGTCCGGCGACGGCCGGTTGAACCAATGGCGAAGCGGCAGGGGTCGTGTTCATCGCGGTCATGGCCCCTGGGGGGGCGAGTTTGTCCAATTGCTGCCGCGCGACGGAAAGATTGGGATTGACTCCCAGCGCCAAGCGCAGCGATCGCTCCGCGTTTTCACGGTCGCCTGCCGCAAGCCGAATCACGGCGAGGTTGTAGTGCGCGACGTCTTCCGCAACGACCATTCGGAATTGAGCCAGACTCTGATCCAGACGCCCCGTCTGGGCATAGACGATGCCGAGGTTCATGCGGGCGCGCTTGAGCTGCGGCGCGAGCGAAAGCGCCAAGAGGAACTGCTCTTCGGCCTCGGCGAAGCGCTTCTGCAAGAGAAAGTTGTACCCCCGATTGTTTCGGAGAGCGGCTGATTCAGGCGCGGCGTCCACCCCGCCCCGAAAGACCGTCCCGGCTTGGTCGAATTGCCCGAGCTTCTGGTAAAGCATGCCCAATCGGTTGTAACCAGCCGCCATCTTTGGGCTAGCTGCAATCGCTCGCTCGTACTGCTCGATCGCGCCCTTGGGGTCGCCCTGGCCTTCGAGCATTCGGCCGGCAGCGAGGTGCGTCATGGGGTTGATGCGCGGCGTCGGGGCCGGCTTGGCGTGCGCGAGCGAACGCTCCTTCTCCATGTTCTGCGTCTGGACTGTGGACGAGGAGGACGACTGTTTGTTGAGCGAGCATCCCGTCGGTGCCATGGCGAGCGCTGTACCTAGCAAGCCCGCGAGTAGCGCGCGGCCGACGCGTGGGATGGGATGGGTACGCAATGCCACAGCTTACTTTCCTGATGCA
>CAZQCF010000018.1:0-72920 GCA_964592235.1 uncultured Planctomycetaceae bacterium | reverse complement strand
GCGGCTTCGGAGCGGGGCGGGACCGCGGGGCACAGGCGATTGCCGCGCAGCCCATTAATGCGACGATTGACTTTCGTCTTATGTCAATCATATAATTCGTCAAATGCCAATCGTCAATATCATGCGCGCCGCCCCAGCCTCATCATCAGCAGCAACGGCCAGCCCAGGTACTTCCCCGAGCGAGGTGAGCGAGATACCAGATCAGCCGTCACCACGTGCTCGCTCAAATGATCCAGTGTCAAGCCCGCTCCCAGGGCCGCGTTCACATAATCGCTGATCGTATGCGGGCAACTGCGCGGCCGCGTCTGGACACCGGTTGCTGGATCAGTGAACCGCGCCGATACGCCCCGAAGCATCATCGCCGGATGCAGGTTCGACACCACGGCGAACCCGCCCGGCCGAAGCACGCGACGAAACTCGCCAAACACAAAGCCCAGGTCCAGGACATGCTCCAGCACGAGGCCGCACACGATTCGATCGAGTTCGCAGTCGGCGAAAGGAAGGGGGGCCGCAAGATCATGTTGCCGGAAATCCACCTTCGCGCAGCCCGGCTTGCCGCGTGCCTTTTCCAGCATCCGGCGCGAGAAATCCAGCCCGATGACCTTTGCTCCCGCCGCGGCCAGCCATTGCGTATGCCGGCCGGTCCCGCAACCGACATCCGCGATGACTAGGCCGCGAACGTCGCCCATCTGGGCAATCACATGCGGCTGTTCCAACTGGATCAGTGGGTTGTCTTCCCCGTCATAAATCTCGGCCCAGAGATCGTATCCAGCCTCGGCGGGTAGCACGTGAGAGTCAGCTCCCACGACGTCGAAGTTGGTATCACTTGGATGGCTCGGCGTCGTGGAAACAGGCGGATTTGAAAGGGGATTCAGGGCCATCGCAGCATGGTAATCGCCCCACCATCGAACGCAACATAACAGTCATTATGGGACGTTAAGAGGGGCCTTGAGAGGTCACGATTTGCTCGCCAATCTGTGAGCGGGTGTTTATCGAAAGGCACGCCGCACCTGCTAGGGACGAGCCGCCCCGAGCACGCGTTTGAGGTCCATCTGGTCCCAGAGGATCAACTCTCGGCGAGTCGTGTCGTAGTTGTAAACGTTTGTAACCTGGGCTGCGGCGTCTGTGATGTAAACGATTTCGTCGTTCTCGCTGAACTGGGCTGTGACCATGATGTAGTCCCCGCCACGGTCCAGCATGCCGACAGCTTGGGCCGGATTCTGGCTGCCGGAAGTCACGAGAATCACCGCAGCCAGCAGGATGACGGCGGTGATCGACAGAACGCCAATCGCGAGATTCTTGCTATCGTTCATTGCAATCGATCCTTGTAAGCGCCATCTGGCGAAGTTCGGTGTGTTGCGATCGTCTATCCGCCTGCGGCCCCGCGGAATTCCCGCTGAAGGTCCCGGACGCCGGCGTGAAAAACCTTGCGGTCATTCTGCGCTCGACTCGTGACAAACACATGCAGCCGCCGCGTGGCGAGGTCGATGACGTACAACGCGTCCTGGCCGCGGCGTATCTGCCCTGCCACCATGAGGTAATTCTGCGCCAGCGGCGCGGCCTGCGCATAGGCCTGCGAACTCGGCGGCGTGGATAGGATCAGCGTCGCCAGCAACAGCAGGTTGACCCCTACCAAAAGTACGATGATTGCCCGTTTCGTCATGCGAGTCACCCGATTCGGAGTCCGGTCGCGTCCTGGTTGGCGCGATGCATTATTGTTCCTGCGGCGTCCGCTTGCTCGGTTTGAAGGCGATGGCCAACGCACCAATCAGGAACGCCCCCGCCATGGCGTATTCCAGCAGCGGCCTCGATGCCGGAAGCTTGTCCACGTTGATCGGCTTGATCGCCAGATCGTCGGTCTGTGCGAACGCCGTACCGACACCGATCAGGAAACCGGCCGCTATCGCCAGAACGCTCTTGCGCCCCGCTCTAATACGATCCATCGCTTTCGCCATGTGCGAATTGTAGCTCGAGCGGCCCATCGTGCAACTTCGCCTCAACACGGCGCCGCCAGCCAGCACTTCTCAAGAGGCTTGCTCAATGCCGCGAATTGCTCTCGCGGCACGCAGACGGTACCCCATCGCATCGAACGCACCTTCACCTGCGCCGCATAGTCCGTCAACGGCGCGAGCCAGAAACTGTACCTCCGCCCCGCGAAATTGAACAACGGCGATCCATTGATGATCAGCTGCGTCTCGGGCGCAAGCCCCGCCAGCCAAAACGCGAACACGAACATGGCCGTGCATTCTGATCCAAAGGCCTCCTGCCAGAGCGCCAGGCCGTCCAGGTCTCCGCGCGTCACCCAGTTGTTGGTGCGGCAATCCTCGACGGCTTTGCGGGAAACAACTTTGCGGCCTTTGACATCGACGAGGCAAGGCCCGCTGCCCGGCGGATAAATGATGTAATCAAATGCTTTCGCCCCCGTGCGCCCCTTGCCGGCGACGTGTTTCACATCTTCCACCGCGACGTACGCCGTGCCGCGCTGGTTGAGGTAGCTTTCGAAGGCCATTTCATAATGGCTTCGGCGCGGTGTCACGGAGTGGTCTCCAGCGCGCGGCGCGGGTCCTGAAGGAAGGCTTCCATTGCGAGGGCGCGCTGTGTGCCCTTCTTCATATCCTTGATTTGCACCGTTGCGCCGCCGCCGCTCTCTTCTCCCAGGATGATCGTCGTTGTCGCGCCGCGCTTGTCGGCGGATTTCATCTGCTTGTGAAGGGGCTGATGATTGTAGAGGAAGTCGGCGGGAATGCCGCATCGACGAATCGCCGCCGCGATGTGATAAACGTGCGCGCGGCATGCCGGGTCGGCATCCGCCACAAACACAACCTGCTCGGCTTGCTTCGGCTTCGACAGGCCGCGCTCCTCGAGCAGGAGTGCCAGTACAACGTCACCCATGCCGAAGCCAACAGCCGGTTCGCGCGACTTGCCCAGTTTGCCGAGCAGATCGTCGTACCGCCCCCCGCCGCAAATGGCCCGCTCATTCTGCGATCGGTCATAGAACTCAAAAACCGGCCCGGTGTAATACGCCAGCCCGCGAACGATGTGCATGTCGAATCGACAGAAATCGCCGACGCCAAAATGATTGAGGGTCGAAAGAACCGTCGCCGTTTGCGAGATCGCGTCGTGCAGGTCGGCCCCCCCCACCGCTCCGCCGAGTTCGCTCTTAAGCAGCTCTGGATTCGGCACGCTCATCACCGCTCGCAAACGGCCCGCCGGCAACTGCTCCGAAAAAGCCGCATCCCAAATCTTTGCGAAGTCCGCTTCCGGCATGGAGGACGCCTTGTCCATCAGGGCGAACGCGCGGCCATGCGCTTCCGCGGGGATCCGCACGGCTTCCAGCATCGCGGTGACCAATCGCCGGTTGCTGATGTGGACACAGAAATCATTAGCGGTCAGACCCAGCTCGCGCAGTGCTTCAATGCCGACCAGGATGCATTCGGCATCCGCCGCCGGCTCGGGCGCGCCGATGACATCGATGTTCCACTGATAGAATTCCCGCAATCGACCGCGCTGGACATTCTCACCGCGAAAAAGCGTCGGGATGCTGAACCACTTGATCGGCTTGGGCAGCGCGTTAATCCTCGCTGCGACCATTCGCGCGAGCGTCGGCGTCATTTCAGGGCGCAGGGCCAACTCTCGCCCGCCGGCATCGGTCAGTCGAAAAAGCTGGCCGACCAGTTCATCGCCGCTCTTTTCCCGATAAAGCTCGAGCATCTCAAGCGTTGGCCCCTCATACTCGAGGAACCCGTGCCGGATGGAGACGCTTCGCCAGACATCGAAAATGCGACGGATCGGCGCGAGCAGTTCGGGATAGAGGTCGCGCGTTCCTTTGACGGATTGAATGGCCATGCGGGGAGCCGGTTTGACAATGAATACTGGAACAATTCTTCGCTACGGCCCGATTCTATGAACGCTTTGGGCGCGGGTCAATCCGATTCGCGCCATGCCGCCGGCTCGGCCGATGCGATATACTTTTGGATCATGCGCGTCATCGCAGGTATTCATCGGGGGCGGCCGCTCGTTGCGCCGCCGGGGCTGGCGACGAGGCCGATCCTCGATCGGGTCAAAGTCGCGCTGTTCGACTGGCTGGGTGCAAGGCTGGCGATGCCCGGGCGATTGCCGGCACTGCACGCGCTGGACCTGTACAGCGGCGCGGGGTCACTGGGGATTGAGGCCATCTCGCGCGGCGCCGCTTCGGCGACATTCGTCGAACGAGACCCGGCCGCCCTTCAATGCCTGCGAGAGAACCTCCAGGCGCTAAAAATCGACATCGCAACCGTTGTCCCTGCGGCCGCCGAGACGCTACTTGCTCGGCCGACTCCGCCCGGCTCGGCATTCGGGTTGATCTTTCTTGATCCGCCCTATCCTTTGAGTGAGAACGTGGAGGCTGGGTCTCCGATGGTCCGTGTGTTCGAACGCCTTGGCGAGCAGGTCCCGATTGAATCTGACGCCACTCTCGTCTGGCGGCACGACATCCGCTTTTGCGCACCACCTCGAATGGCCGGCCGTTGGCACACCCACGAAGTCCGCTCTTACGGTACGATGACGATTACGTTGTACCGACCGTTCGCCGCCGAGGAGTTGTAAGCCGCTCGCGCTGATCCCATGCCTTCCCGCCAGACCCGGCCACCGTTGTCAACCGAACGCAAGGCTCTCACGCCCCGCAGCGCGGCCTTGAAAGTTGTGCGCGTCCTGCAGGAGGCCGGTCATGTCGCCTATTTCGCCGGCGGCTGCGTGCGCGACATGCTGCTGGGCAAACGGCCCGACGATTACGACGTGGCCACTTCGGCCGAGCCGCGCGAAGTGATCCGCCTGTTCCGGCGAACGCAGCAGGTCGGTGCGAAGTTCGGCGTCATGCTGGTTCGGATCGGTTCGCACGCCATCGAGACGGCGACGTTTCGCACCGACGGCGATTACGCCGATGGCCGCCGCCCCACCGCTGTGCGATTCACGGATGCGCGGCATGATGCGGAGCGGCGAGATTTCACGATTAACGGCATGTTCTACGATCCGGTTGCGCGAACAGTGATCGACCACGTTGGCGGCCAGGCCGACCTTGAGCGCCGCGTGATCCGCGCCATCGGAGCGCCGGATCGTCGTTTTGCGGAGGATCACCTTCGCCTGCTGCGTGCCATTCGATTCGCGGCGCGGTTTGATTTTGAAATCGCGCGCGGCACCTGGGCCGCGATGTGTTTGAACGCGCCGTCGATCGCGCGAATCAGTCCCGAGCGAATCTGGACCGAACTCGCAGCGATGTTCGAGCATCCGCGCCGGGCGAAGGCGTTCGAACTTCTTCATCGAAGCGACGTGCTATTTCACTTGTGGCCGGCTGCACGTGGACTGCGCGGGCACGAAGAGCTGATCGAGGCATGGCTCGGTGAATTGCCCGCGCGCAGCAGTGCCGATCTTTGCCTTGCGATCACGGTGCATGCCATGTCGCTGTCGGAGGTCGACGAAACGTGCGACGCGCTGCGGTGCAGCAATCAAACTCGGCGGACTGTTCGATGGTTGCACGAGAAGCAAGCCGCGCTGAATGAGCCTGACCGGTTGACGCTTGCGGACCTGAAGCTGCTCATGGCCCACGATGCGTTCGGTGACTTGCTTTCCATGTTCGCGGCAAGACTCCGCGCGACGGGGCAACCGGCGTCGCCGTTTCGCCGGATTCAGGCCCGCGTTCGCGCCATTGCCCCGCAGGACGTCGCGCCCAAACCCCTGTTCACCGGCGACGACCTCGCACGGTTGAAAGTGCCACGCGGCCCCATTTACAAGAAACTGCTCGATCAAGTGTACTATGCTCAACTCAATGGCGAGCTGTCCAACCGGGAATCCGCACACCGCTATGTCCTCACACTCCTTCAGACCCAAACTTAAGCCGACGGCGACACTCGCCTGGATGCTGTTAATCGCCCTCACAGCCACGGCCGGCTGCGCGCCCGGCGGTCATCCGCAGGTACGTCAGATTGTCGCCGAAATTTCGCAGGACCGTCTGCGCGCCACGGTGGAGAAGCTCGCGTCGTTCGGCACGCGGCATACGTTGAGCGAGACGGAGAGCGAGTTTCGCGGCATCGGTGCGGCGCGACGCTGGATCAAGGCCGAGATGGACAAGATCGCCGCCGAGTCCAACGAGAGATTAAGCGTCGAGGCGCAATCCTTCACCGCCAAGGCCGACGGCAATCGCGTCTTCCGCGACGTGGAGATCGTCAACATTCTCGCCACGCTGCCGGGATCAGACCCGGCCTCAAAGGATCGCGTTTATCTCATCAGCGGGCACTACGACTCGATTCCCAGCGACCCGAAGGATGCCACGTCCGACGCGCCGGGAGCGAACGACGATGCCAGCGGCGTGGCGCTGGTGATGGAGCTGGCGCGGGTCATGTCGCGTCACACGTTCGACGCGACACTCGTGTTCGCCTGCGTCGCCGGCGAGGAACAGGGACTGGTGGGTTCGCGGTTTCTTGCCAAGCAATACCGCCTGCGCAACGCCAACATCGCGGGCATGATCACCAACGACATCGTCGGTAATTCGGTCAGCACGCTGGGTGTGCGTGATGATCGTCGCGTGCGCGTCTTCAGCGAGGGCATGCCGGCCCTGGAGTCGGAGGAAGACCGTAAGATTCGAGTTGCCATTGGCGCGGAGAGCGATTCCCCCGCGCGGCAACTGGCCCGGTATTTCGGTGAAACTGCGAATTCCCACCTGCCCGCGTTTGAGACGATGCTCGTGCATCGCAAGGATCGATTTCTCCGTGGCGGTGATCACACCGCCTTCAGCGAACAGGGTTACCCGGCGATCCGCATCACCGAGATGCAGGAAAACTACGACCGCCAACATCAGAACGTACGCACCGAGGGCAGCCGTTCCTTCGGCGATGTCGTCGAGCATGTCGACTTCTCTTACCTGACGCGTGTGGCGAAAGTGAATGCCGCCGCAATGGCATCGCTGGCCCTCGCCCCGTCCGCGCCGGCCAACGCGCGAGTCATCACCGCCAAACTCGAGAACACGACGACGCTCGCGTGGGATTTGGGAAGGGAACCGGACCTCGCCGGCTACGAAGTCGTCTGGCGGCGAACATCTGCTCCGACCTGGGAAGCGTCACGATCCGTCGGCCTGGTTGCGAGTTACACCCACGAACTATCGAAAGATCATTTCATCTTCGGCATTCGCGCCGTGGACCGCGACGGCCATCGCAGCGTCGTTGCTTATCCGTGGCCGGCAAAGGAGTAAACCTCGTGCCGCCCCGTGGCGGGAGTGCTTGATTCATGGCATTTGGCGAATTCGGCACAACAATGACCGTCCTGCTGGTGCTGGCTGCCTCTGTCATGGCGGCGCTGGCCATCCTGGTGATTCTCAATCGCGTCGCTTGTTCCGAGCGCAACCGCGAGTTGCTGGACTACTACGCGCGACTCGGGCGACTCGGCCCGGATGATCCGTGCGCCTGCGCGTCGGGCCGCTCGTATGCTGCCTGTTGTCGTGATCGGGATGTCGCCGAATTGCGGGACGACGTCATCGACTATCAGTGGAAGCCCTGGTCGCACGGTTCCTACGTCGGTCGCCGACGAGTCAGTTCGATGAAGCAGCGCCTGGAAGAGCATCCGTTGCCCTGTCCGACGCTTCCGACCTGGGTCGAAGAACCACGCGAGCATCGCTTTCCGATTTCGGAGGAAGTCCTGCGTGCCTGGCGCCCCTCCCCCGCCGTCGGCCCGGCCACGCTGAAGCAGGTTGACGATTCAATTCTTTGACGTTCGACGGGCCTGCTCGGCATTGGCCCGGTCAGCCGTATCGGACGAAATCGGCGCGTCGCAATCTGGGCAGATATGACCCGGCTTGAGCGCCTTGCCCACAAGATCGGCTTCGCAATTCGGGCAGAAGACGACGGCTTCAAATTTCCCCAGCACAGCCCCGGTCTTGCGCTTGATGCGATTCATCAGCCGCTTCGCCCAGAGAAACTCCGTGCCGAGGATCGCCAGCCCCGCGGGGATCACCAGGAACGCCGGCCCCGGCAGGACGATCAGCGCGATACCGATCAGCACGACCGTAAAGCCAACGATAATAATGACCAGTCGCTTCGCGGTTTTCAGCACCATGTCAGGCGCTCCGACTCATCTCGCGCTTGCTGCTAATCACCGATGCAATGATGCCGACCGCGAGGATGCCGATGATCACCGAGAGTGATGCTTCGGTCGGTATGGGGTAATGATGCGACAGCAGCATTTTGACTCCGACATAGGCCAGAACAAACACAAGGCTCGGCTTGAGGTACTTGAACTTCTCCAACATGCTGGCCAGTACGAAGTAAAGCGACCGCAGGTTCAGGATCGCGAAGACGTTGGACGTGAACACGATGAACGGGTCCTTCGTGATCGCGAAGATCGCGGGGATGGAGTCCACCGCGAAAAGCAGATCGGTGCTCTCTATCACCAGCAGCACGAGAAAAAGCGGCGTGATCGCCCGGCGGCCGTCCACGCGCACGAAAAACTTCTCCCCGTGGAATTCGTCTGTGACGGGGTACAGTTTTCGCGCCAGTTTCACCAGCGGGTTGCGGTTTGGCTCGACGGCCTCATCCTGTGAGCGGTACATTTTGACCGCCGTGTACAGCAGCAGGATGCCGAACACATAAATGGTCCAGGTGAAGCGCTGGATGAGCGCCGCCCCGGCGAGAATCATCGCCATGCGCATGACCAGCGCCCCGATGATGCCCCAGAAGAGCGTGCGGTGCTGATGAATGCGCGGCACCGCGAAGTATTGAAAAATGAGCGCGATGACGAAGATGTTGTCGAGGCTCAACGATTGCTCGATCAACCAGCCGGTGAAGAATTGGGTCGCAGCCGCCTTGCCCGAAAGCGTGCCGCCGCGCGTGGCGATGTCGAACCAGTTGCGGTCGTAGGCGAAATACAGGAAGACGTTGAAGAGCAGCGCAAGGAAAACACAGAACCCCGCCCAGATCAGGGCCTCCCGCGTCGCGACGACGTGGGCCTTGCGATTCAGCACGCCCAAATCCAGGGCGAGCATGATGAGTACGAACGCAACAAATCCACCCCACAGCCAGAATTCCATGATTGCCGAAAGCTCCTTCGCGGTTATCGCCGCGCCTGCTGTCTCGCCTCTGCTCCCTACTCCGGCGAATCATTCCAAACGCAGTCGCCCCATCGCGCAGGGGGGAAGTTTAGGGACAATCCCCCATCGCCGTCGAGGACCGCTGAATCAGGTATAGGCCGCGTTTGAATCGAGTCGCGACCGCAAGGGGGCACCGGGTAACTCAGAGACGTTGCGCGCGGGCTCGATCTGGTGGCAACGGGATTACGACGGAGTGTGTTCAAACCCGAGCCGCGCGCGGCAGGATGTTGAAGAGCCTCCGGGGCAGAACAGCGGGAACTCGGAAAAGCCGAACCGGCTTCCTTGCGGTTGTGGATCAGACAAGGCGCTTCGCGCAGCGGGTCCTCACGGTCGCGGCTCAGACACATTGTTTGATGCCGGTGATGCGGACTGGGACGTCGGCGCGTCAGCGAGCGGGACGGTCTGCGGGGGTTCGGGGTTGTGGCCGATCACAATCCGGCCGCAGTCAGGGCAGATGGTGTCACCGGGCTTGTTGAGCATTTCGTTGAGGATGACGTAGGTCGGCTCGAGCTTGCGCTTGCCGGCGCGTGTCCAATAGCATCGCTCCGCAGGATAGCCTGTATGCTTCATGGAATAAGGCGAGGAAACCGGCCACGACTCCCCCACCTGCAATGCATAACGAAAGTGCTTGCCGGTCTCGGAACAGAGGAAGTCGCGGTCGATGGAACGGGGCGCGGCCGGCTCGGCCGAAGTCAGCGTGCGATAGCTCAAGAAGCCCGCCGTTCCGAGGAGTGCGACAAAGACAAACAATCCCAGGGCGCCAGAAAGCGGTCCGCCCTTTTTGTCTGCCTGCTGCGTGGCCATTCGAATTTCCTCGGTTGTGCACGGCACAGCGCCCGCGACAAGCAAGCCAAGTCGGCTTCCCGGCCGGCCGCGTGCGTGTCGGATACATCCTACCCGCTGGCCGATTCGAATCCAATGATGCGCACGGCATCCGCCGGCAGCCAGCCATCCTTGCCGTCCGGGAGCTCGATCTGATACCACGTCGCGCCGGTCACGTCTTCTCGCGACGCCAACACACGAAATTCCACGCCTTCCGGCAGTGGCTGGACCAGTGCGGGGTCGTAGTACTGGCCGTTTCCCTTGCGAAGGGTCACCTCCGAGTGAATGACGACGCCTTCGCGGCTTTGCGCTGCGACGACCTGCTCGTAGGCAACACTGCTCCCCACCGCCAGGGCCACCATCCCTGTCACCGCGCAAGACCAGATGACCGCGGGGCGACGGCCCGTCCGCAACCCCACAAGCAATGCAAGCCAGAAGCAGCCGTAGGCTCCCATGGCGACGCGCAGACGCGACGCGAGCGACGTGTGGTCGTGCCATGCAAGAAGTGTGTCGCGCACGGCGCTGACCGTCGGCCGGGTGAAGGTCATGCGGCACAGTTTGCGAGCGGCTTCGAGGTTGTGGCGGATCGCCGGTTCGCCGCGAGTCAGGTGCATCGCGATTCGGTAGTTCAGGATTGCCTCGCCCAATTCGCCCAATTGCATGTGCGTGTTGGCGATGTTGAAGTAGAGCCGACCGTTGCGAATGCCGCGGCGGGTTAACTCAACGAAACCTTCGCGCGCTTCTTCGAGAAGCCGGCGCGATTGCGGATTGGTTCCGCCGCCCTGCGCGATGCCTTGTTCGTAACTGTGCAGAGCCGCTTCAAAGAGGCTCTCGTTAGTCATCGCCGACCGCTCCAAAGGCGACGCCGGCGGTGCGATCGGATCCTGCGCGGCTGCGGGCCGCGCCCCCAGCAACGAAATCACAGCAATGCAGACAAGACGTTTCATCGCATTCTGACCATTTCAAGGGAGTCGATCACAGCGCGCACGTGATTGGGTCCGATCACGTCACGAGGTTGGTTCAAAGCCGCGCCGCCGTACTCCGCCGCTTCCAGCGCTTCAAGCAACCGGTCCACTTCGGCGGTCAGGGCGTCGCCGGCTCCCCGCGCACGAATCAGTGCAACCGTTTCGGCTCTCGTCAGTCCGGCGCCATCGCTGCCAAACTTGTCCGCCGCATACGTCGTTAACACGGTGCGGAGCGTCGCTGCGTCGTTCTTGGCGCTAGCAGCCAGGCGCTGCTTGGCGGATGCATAGGCACGGGACGCCCGCCGAGCCTTGGTATCCCCGGCCAGTCGCCTGGAACGGCGTGCGGCCAGCCACGCTCCGGCATAGGTGAGCGGACACGCCGCCAGCAGGAACCAGCCTGCCGCTCCCACCGCGAGATCCTGGTTTACGAGCACTTCCGCAGGGCTGGTGAAATTGGCGATCAGGCCTTCGGTCGCCTCGGTCGGCTGCGCCGTCATGGGTCGCGCGCCATTGGGCGCACCGAGTTGAGTCGGCAGCGCGAGCTTCGCGGCCGGCTTGACGCGGATTGGTATCGCCTTGGTTCTTGCCGTGCCGAATTGCTCTGCCGCGGGGTCGAAGTAGCTCATTGGGAGCGGCGGAATCTGATTCACGTCTTCGCGCAGTGGGCGTATCGTAACAGAAAATTCCTTTCGATCGCCCTCCAGGTCGCCGGCTGGTGAATCCGCCGGAACGTCAAAGTCTCGAGTCAATTCACCGACATTCGCCAACTTCGGCGCACTAAGTCGATCCAGGGGTGTGCCGCTACCGCGGATCGCAAGCGTCAATGTGATCGGGTCGCCGACGGCCACTTCCGCGGGCTTGGCCGTGGCGGTCACGGTGAAGCGGCCAATCGCGCCGTTGAAATCCGCTGGGCGGTTCTGCGTCGGTACCGGCAGGATTTCCAGCTTGGGCGTCCTGGCCGCCACCTGCACGACGCGATCTCGATCAATGGAGATTCGCCCGAAGACGTCGCGCCGAAGCGTGATGGGGTAATTCATGCCCAAGGTGATGGTGCCGAAATCAAACGGCCCGGGCCGCTCCGGATAGACGGTTGTCTCCAGAAGATACACAAAATACTCCTGGGATTTGCCGGAGTCGTCATTCCGCTGCCCCGGTTTCCACTTTGGCGTCGCCACCTTCTCGAACACACCGAGCGCGTTGAGCTGCTGGTTACGCATCAGCAACGTCCACATGTCGCTCACGTCGAGGCGGAATCCGTCGCGCTCGTATTGCTTGACCCATACCTCGAGCGTCAGATCGACCGGCTGGCCGACGTAGGCACGCGTGAGACGCGATTGAACTTCGGCCAGCAGCAATTCACCGCCGAGATGCCGGTTGACCTGGACGTTGATCGGATCGGTTGCGAAAACTGCCCCGCCCTCACGAAACCGAAACGGCGGCAGCACAAGTCGGCCGGCGCGCTTCGGCCGCGCAGTGAAGGTATAGGTGTACGTGACATCAGTCCAGCGTTTGTTGTTGATGATGTACGTCGAGCTGGACTGCTGCGGCCCGGTGCCCGACATCTGAATCTCGAAGTCGTCGGTCTTCGGCGGTTCGGGGGCGCTCGCCTGCTTCGGATTCTTCACCTGAACATGCACGATGAGCGTTTCACCCATCAGAGCCTGGGTCGTGTTGATGTTTGCGCTGATTTCCTGCGCGCGCACCGACGATGCTGCCCATGCACCGGGCAACATCCCCCCCGCCAGAGCGAGCACCAGTGTTGTGAAACTTCCTCGACGCATTACCAATCCTTCGGAACCGCCGTGCGCCCGCGCTGCCGCATCATCTTCATTCGCCGCGCCTCGCGCCGGGCCTTCTCGGCGTCGCGCGCCTCCTGAAGCATCGGCTGAATCTCCTCCTCGCGGAGTTTATCATCTCGGTCCGCCTTCTGCTCCGAACCGGCGGATGCATCCTTCTCATCCTGCTTCTCGTTCTGCTCGCCCGAAGCCTGATCGGCGCCCTCTTTTCCGTCAGCGCCACTTTGCTTCTGGGACTGCGAATCCTTCTGATCACTTTCATTCTGGGATTGTGATTCGTCCTGCTCTCCATCCTGGTTTTGTTCCTGCTTCTGCCCGTCGCTGCCTTCCCGCGACTCTTGCTCGTTCTTCTCCGATTCGTCATTTGATTGAGATTCTCCCGACGTCGGCTGCGAGCCTGGCTGGCTGGTCTGCGATCGCGAAGTCGTCGGTTGCGGCTGCCGATCCTGCGGCTGACTGGATGGCTGCGATGACGGCTGCTGTTGTGGCGGTTGTTGTTGCTCGAGGCGCTTCTGAAAGTAGTTTCGCAGTCGCTCGGCCAGCGCAAGATTCTTCTGCGCATCGGGGTCGGTCTTCGTTGGAGCGGTACGGAGGGCGTCTTGATAGAAGTTTATCGCGCGCGAAAGATCTTCAATCGCCTGCTTCGGATCACCTGCGTGTTCCATCGCTTCGGCATGCGCCGTACGACCGAGGTTGTACTTGGCCATCGCCTCGATCTCGGGATGGCTCGGTTTCACGGCGTCCTGGAACGCCGTGCGGGCTTCCTCGAATTGGCCGAGTCGATACAGCGCCAGCCCACGGTTGTAGGCCACTTGCGGCGATTGCGGCGCGTGTCGCGATGCCTCGTCATACGCTTTCAACGCGTCGGAGAACTTCTCCTCACCGAGTAAGCGATTTCCTTCCTTCACCGCGTCATACGCCTTTCGCGCGGCTTCATCCGCTTTCACGTTGGCGGTCGCCGCAGTCGCAATCAACATCGCCCACACGACCCGCTGCCCGACTCGGCGAATGGATCTCCTGGGAATGCAGTTTACATGGGTCATATTCGCGCCTCCTCGGAGTGCCCGTTGCGACGGCTCGTGTCAGCCCGCCGCTCGGACACAACACTTTCCATAAGCAACAGTGCCAGCGCGAGCGCGGCAAACCAGTGCGATCGGGCATACTGCCGGGCCACCTTTCGATCCTCGTTCGTACGTTCCTCTTTCGGCGCCAGCCGCTCGGCGTAGAGCCATTCCAGCGTTCGCTGACGCGGAGTGACCTGGCGACTCGGCTGATACTCGCCACCGCCCGCCGCGACGATCTCCTTCAATCGCGCCGGGTCCAGTTTCGACCATACCTGCTCGTCTTCGTACTTGAGGTACGTGCGCTGCCCGTTGCGGTCTATCGGAATCAGCGCGCCCTTTTCGTCATCGCCGATTCCCACGGCATAGACTGCGATGCCTGCGTCTCGCGCCCGCCTGGACTCATTGACCGCCAGCTCGGCATGGTCCTCACCGTCGGTCATAAGAATGATCGCGCGCTGACGCGGCGAAGCATCGCCGAATGTCTTGATCGCGGCGCGAAGCGCCTCGCCGATGTTCGTCCCCCCGACGGTTACGCTGTGAATCCCCACGTCGTCCAGAGCCAGCCGATAGTATTCGTAGTCGTCCGTCAACGGGCAGACCAGCTCCGCCCGACCCGCGAATGCAACGAGGCCGACCATGCCCCCGCCGATCTGATCCAACAGCCGGCGAATGTCGTCCCGCGCCCGGTCCAAGCGGGACATGCCTGCGTCTTCGGCCAGCATGCTGCGAGAGACGTCGAGGCAAATCACCAGATCGAGCCGCCGCTGCTGCACTTCGTCGTAATACGTTCCCCACCGCGGGCCGGTCAGCGCCAGAATGACCAACGTCATCGCACCGAGCACCATTCCCGCGCGGATCCATTGCCGCGACCGGCTGACGTTCGGCGCCAGCAGCGAGATGAGTCTCGCTGAAACGAAGGCCCGCAGCGAAGCGGATTTCATGGCAAAGCCGTAGGCGAAGACCCCGGCGCATGCTGCGACGAGCAGCAGCCACTGCAATTGCCTCACGTTGTCTAGTTTCAGGTCGTCCATGTGGGTTGCATCGCACTTCAGGGAATCGTGCGCAATCGTGTTTGCGACAGCATGACTTCCAGCGCCAACAGCCCCAGCGCCACGAAGAGCGGCGGTGGAAATCGAAAGGCGCCCCACGTCAACCAGTTGTACGCCAGTTCGGTCATCAGGTAGTACCGCGTCTCATCAATCGCGCTGCGCTCGAGTTGGTCGATCGCGGCATACACCTGGGCGAGCGCTTCGGCGTCCTTCGCGCGGAAGTACCTGCCCCCGGTCAGCTCCGCCACCTTCTTGAGCGGCTCGTCGTTGATCTGCACGGGAACACGCATCGTCGGTCCAAAAAGGCTCTGCTGCTCGACGTAGTCAGGCAGCGCGCCGATGGTGTACACCTTCACCCCGAGCGCGGCAGCCGCTTCCGCAGCCTTTTCCGGTTCGTATTTCCCCGCGTTCTGCTCGCCATCCGTCAGCAGCACGATGACCCGGCTCTTGACCTTGTAATCATCGGTCTTCTGAAATCGTCGTTCGATGTTGCGGATGCGCTCGACGGCCAGCAGCAGCGCGTCGCCAATGGCCGTGCCGTCTTCGTCGCGCGTGGTCGGCGGCTCCACGTCGTCCAGCGCCCGCAAGACATGCTGATGATCGCGCGTGAGCGGGCATTCCGTGTCGGGAAACCTTGCGAAGACAATCAAGCCGACCAGATCATCACGCCGGCCGGCCAGTCCCGTCTTGTTCCCCTCGACAAACTCGCGCACCACGTCCTTCACTACTTCCAATCGAGAGATGCGCCGTCCGTTGCGCTCGCCAAACGGTTCGCGCATGCTTCCCGACCGATCGACCACCAATTGAATCGCGATGCCTTCCGTCTGAACGCGCGTTTGTTCATCCGCCTTCTGTGGCCGTGCCACCGACAGCACGAGCATCAGCACCGTCAACGTTCGCAGGACCGGCAGCGCCGTTCGCCAACGCGATCTCCGTGCGGCCCCAGCCTGCACCAACACCGATACGTCGGAGAACTGCACCATCGCGCGGCCTTTGCGCCGCAGGTAGGCCCACCAGACGACTGACACCAAAAGGGCCAGAACCAGGTACCACGGATGCGCCAGTTGAATCACGACCTGGACCTCCGTGCAGGCGGCGGCGAATCAGCCGTCAACGTCGCCGCGGCCCCGTGAACGAGCTCGCCATTCCCCCCGATGTCAGCCGTTTCGACAATGACCTGTCGGGCCGTGCTTTCCACCCATAGCACGTCGGCTTCACCGGGTACTTGGCGCGCGTACTTGACCGGGTCGCAGGCGTCGACAAACTGCTGGAGCACAGTCTTGTGAACACTCTGAAGCTGATGTGAATCGCGCAGCGAGCGGATGAACTCCTCGCTCGTCTGCTCGCCCGCCATCATGCCGAAACGCCGCTCGATGTATTCCCGCAACAATGCGTTGACTCGGTAATAAAACTCCTGAACCTGGCCACGCGCGACGAGTCGCTCCGCGATCAATCGGTCCAGTTCGCCCAGCGCCCAGATGTGCGCGGGGACGAGTGGCTCCTCAAGCGCAGGAATCGGAGCTTGGCCAGGGCGCCGTCGCGCAAGCCGCCGCGCCGCCAGCGCTACGGCCAGCGTGCCGAGCGTGACGCCAATGATCCACCACCAAATCGGTGACAACCCGGCCCATGCCAGCGTCACCGGTCCCTTCGCATCCGCCAACTGCCCCTCGACGATCACGGCAATCGGGTCGATCGTGACGGTGCCGCGCGACGTGCCGGTCGATCCATCCAGTCGCTCACGGGCGTCTTCGTACTCAATCGAAATCGGCCCCGTGACTGCCGTGCCGGGCGTAACCGGTTCGAGCACGTGCTCTTGCACCGCGCGCACGCCATCCGCGACCTCGGTGCGTTGCAACTCACTCGACTGCTTCACGACAAAATCGCCGAGCACGCCCTTCACCTCGGGCACGGCGATCTTCACGCCGCGCTCCGCCTCCACCGTCATCGTGAGCCGAACGGCTGTCGAAAGATCGGTCCGATCGCGATCCAGTTCGACGCGTAGCCGTACGGGGCCGTCCTTCTTTTCGCGCCGAATCGGCTGCGATACCGGCTGGGTCGAAGCCGGCGGGGCACCATCAGATGAGAGTTCGGCGCGCAGCGCTGGCGCATCGCCGACGACCGCCAGCGAGGCTGCAGCGAGCAACGCGAATCTGAAACCGCGCCGCCGTCCGTTCACAGCCGCGCCTCCCGCGCTCGAAAGAACCGCGTCAACGGTTCGGCGATGGATTCGCCGGTCTGCAACTCGATGCAGTCGGCCTGCATCCGTTTGAACATGTCGCGCCGCGCCGCGATGGCCGCCTCCGCGCGCCGTCGAATCTCTTCGCGAAACGACCGGCTCGATGCGTCCACGGTGATCCATTGGCCCGTCTCACTGTCGACCAGTTCCACGAATCGCGTCTTAGGCCATTCGCGCTCGCGCGCATCGCTGACGGCGATGGGAATGACATCGTGCCGTCGCCGTGCCGCGCGCAGCGGCTTCTCAAACGGCCCGGCCAGAAAATCACTCACGACAAACACGACGCTGCGCCGGCGCAGCACGCGATTCATGTAATCCAGCGCTCCCGCGATATCCGTCCCGCGCCCTTGCGGCTCAAGCGCCAGCAATTCGCGAATCACCCACAGCACGTGCCGCGTTCCCTTGTCCGGCTTGATGTAGCGCTCAATGCGATCCGAGAAACCGATCAGCCCGACCTTGTCGTTGTTCTTGATCGCGCTGAATGCCAGCGTCGCCCCGATCTCCGCAGCCAGCTCACGCTTCAACTGATCCCGGCTGCCGAACTCCTGCGACGCGCTCACGTCGACGAGCAACATCACCGTCAGCTCGCGCTCTTCACGAAACCGCTTGATGAACGGCCGCCCCTGTCGGGCCGTGACATTCCAGTCAATGCTGCGAATTTCGTCGCCGGGCTGATACTCGCGCACCTCCTCGAACTCCATGCCCTGCCCTTTGAAGGCGCTGTGATACTGCCCGGCGAACACGTCGTCGGCCATGTGCATCGTCCGGATGTGAATCCGGCGGATCTTCTTCAATAGTTCGTTGGGCGTCATGGAACAGGAACATGGTCGAGAATCTGCTTGACGATCGCGTCGCTCGTCATCTCTTCCGCCTCGGCCTCATAGGTGATGATCACGCGGTGGCGGAGGATTCCCGGCGCCACGTCCTTCACGTCCTGCGGCGTGACGAACCCCCGCCCCGCCAGGAACGCCCGCGCCTTGGCCCCCAGCGTCAGCATGATCGTCGCGCGGGGCGACGCGCCGTATTGAATCAGGTGCCTGATGTTCAACCCGTAGGCTGACGGATCACGCGTCGCGATCACAAGGCTCACGACGTAATCCTTGATCTTGTCATCGATGTAAATCTCGTCCACGGTCTGGCGTGCCTTGATGATGTCGCTCGGTTGCATCACAGGTTCAATCGACCACTCTGGCGACGTCGTGGCCATGCGATCCAGAATCTGCCGCTCCTGCTCGCGGCTGGGGTACGTCACCGTCACCTTGAACATGAACCGGTCGACCTGCGCTTCGGGCAGAGGATACGTCCCCTCCTGCTCGATCGGGTTCTGCGTCGCCAGCACGAGAAACGGCTCCGGCAGCGGAAACGTTTCGTCACCAATGGTGACCTGCCGCTCCTGCATCGCTTCCAGCAGCGCGCTCTGCACCTTGGCCGGCGCGCGGTTGATCTCATCCGCCAGGATAATGTTCGAGAAGATCGGCCCCTTCTTGACCGTGAACGTCCCCTGCTGCGGCTGATAAATCAGCGTGCCGATCACGTCCGCCGGGAGCAAGTCGGGCGTGAACTGAATGCGCGAAAAGCCCGTTTGAATCCCGCGCGCCAGGCACGTCACCGAGAGCGTCTTCGCCAGGCCCGGCACGCCCTCGAGCAGCATGTGGCCGTTGGCCAGCAGCCCGACCAGCAGGTGGTCGATCAGCGCCTCCTGCCCGACGATGACACGGTGCATGGCTTCGCGCAGCCGCGCGAACGGCTCGCTGGCTGCCTTGATCATGGGTCCGATGTGTTTGACGTCCAGTTGGGTCACGCCCGCCTCCTGATCAACACCCTCTCCCTTTCAGAGAGAGGACTGGGGTGAGGGTCAATCTCGCCACGATAAGTCCCGGCGACGCGGCCATCGTATCCCAACACCGACGATCCGTCGGCGCGGGCCCTGTCAGCGGTTGACCTCGCCGCCGAGCGGGCTTACGAAACTGTTACAGCAGGATGAAGTTCAAGCCCCGTTTGGTTTGCCGGCCGCCCCGCCGTTATCATTCGCCCGGTCGCCGCGGCACCCGCCGAAGCGCCGCCGGGCCTGTAGCTCAATGGTTAGAGCAGGGGACTCATAATCTCCGGGTTCTCGGTTCGAGTCCGAGCAGGCCCAGTTGTTCACTCAACAATTTTGAATGCCGCAACTTCACGGCCCGGTGGTAGCAGGCTCCGCCTTCTTTCACACCGCCATCGCCCATGCGGCCCGATCTCGCGCGCGTCGCCGTCCTGCCAGTCACACCCACTCGCGAAAAACTCCTCCGCCAGGTGGTAGAGCACGCGGGCGATGCGCTCGTCGGGCTCGCCCGGTGTGATGATCTCGATGTCCGGCAGGCCGAAGGCGCAGAGGCCGACGGTGTCGGAGACGCAGCGCGGAGCGCCAGATTCGTCCGGCTCGATCGGCGTGACGCGAAAATTGATGCATGTCTCCATGGCATCGTGCACGGCGTCTCGTGCCGGATCCTGGCCCGATGGCAATTGCCGCGGATGATCCCCGCGGCTCGCCTCTCGCGCGATCGGCCGCAGCAAGCGCGCCGCCTCCCACAAGACGCCGCAAACCGGAGCAAACTCGGCGATCGCCTCGTGCGCGACGCGATGCACGGCTACGAGGTCGGCCCGCGACACGTTCGCCGGGGCACGGGTCACGAGGCGGACATGGCCGGCATGATCGCGGCAGGTTTCCAGGGCCTCGGGCCAGTCAAAAGTCTGCGCAGCCGCCTCCGACAAATCGTCTGCGGCGAGCGGCCCGCGCTGATTCGAACCCTCCATCGTGAGGTCGCCGATTCGCACCTGCCAGGTCGCGGCGGAACCTGCCGAAGTGAGTTGCGCATCCCGCCGGCCGGCGCGCCGCAGCGATGCCACAAACACGTCACCCGTCACCTGATGTGCCTCGCGTAGCAGAACAACGGTCGCCAGCGGCGGCGGTGGAGCGGGCGACATCGGCGCGGGCGGCGGGCCTGCCCCCGGCGATTCACCCGCGGTAGCGTTCTCGCTCATCCCGGAGCCGTCCGCGGCGCTCGGCGTTGCGCGGCGCTCCCTTACGGTCGCGGCTCGGATATGCGACCCATCAACGGCGCGCCCATCGCCACGTGGCGGGTCGGATTCAAGATGAATCGCTGGATTCGCCTCGCGCGCGGCCTGTTGCGCGGCGATCCTGCGCTCAAACTCACGGGACCGAGCGCGAAGCCCCACTTCCATCGCCGCCGCGACCGCGAGGCAGCCCCACCCAATGCCCGTGACGTGACCCGTCGCCCATGCGCCAATCAGCAGCAGCCCCGCAATGCCGTGCATCAGCCTGCCCGCAGAATCGCGCCCGTCCTCCGTGACGGCCGTCAGCGCGCCGTGGACCGCGCTGGCGAACGCGAGCATGCCGATCGTGACAAAAATCCAGATCACGCGGGGACCGCCGTTCGGCTCATGGTTCGGAGTGAATGAAGATTTCGTCGGGAATGGGGATCAACTTGCCCGACCGGTCGATGCACGCAAGCACCGAGTTCGCCTCGCACAGCACCGCCCCGCCGCGCCGCAAGATGTACGAATGATCGATCCGGGCCCGCGTCATCCGCTCGATCTTCGTGGTCAGCGTCAGTTCATCATCGTAGTACGCCGGGGCCTTGAAGCGGCACTCGATCCGCGCCACCGCAAAGAGCACACCTGCCGCCTCCAGATCGCGATAGCGAAAGCCCGCGAGCCGCAGCAACTCCGTCCGCCCCATCTCGAAGTACTCGAAGTACTTCGAGTGATGCAGGTATCCCATGGGGTCGCTCTCGGCGTATCGCACGCGGATGGTCAGATCGCAGGTCGTGGGGGCTTTCTCGGCCATGGTCGCCATTGTCGATGAATCGGCGGTGCTTTCAAGCGCGCGATCGCGCCCTCGCCAATCGCACGCGGCGCGAGCCGGACACGCCCGCGCGCAACACCTCGCGCACGCGACCGCCATGTTGTTTCAGTAATTGCGCCGCGGCATCGCGCCCGACGTTGCACAGGCCCATGACGATCGCCGTCTTGGCGCTACCCCGCGCGGCGCGCAGCAACACGCCCGATGCGTCATACGATTGCCCCGTCACCTCACTGACGACGCGCGTGGCGCGATCGACCAGCTTGCGACAGGCGTAGCTGTTCAGGTCCACCATCAGATTGCCGTACGTCTTGCCGAGCCGAACCATCGACAACGTCGTGATCATGTTCAGGACGAGCTTGGTCGCCGTGCCGGCCTTCAATCGCGTCGAGCCGGTCAGCACTTCCGGGCCGACGAGCACGCGAATGTCCACATCGCACGTGGCGCGGACTTGCCGCTTCGGCACGCAGGCAAAGAAGATCGTCTTCGCGCCCCGCCGCCGCGCCTCGGCGAGAGCGGCATGCACATAAGGCGTCGTGCCGCCGGTCGCGATGCCCATCAGTACGTCTTGTCGCGTCAGCCCGATGTCCCGAATCGCGGCGACTGCCGCCCCGGCCTCGTCCTCGGCGCCTTCGACGCTTCGCCAGAGCGCCTTCTTCCCGCCGGCAATGATGCCTCGCACCATCCGTGGATCGCTGCGAAAGGTCGGCGGGCACTCCGACGCATCCAGCACACCCAGCCGCCCGCTCGTCCCCGCGCCAATGTAAATCAGCCGGCCGCCGCGCTGCCACGCAGCGGAAACGATCTCAATCGCGCGAACGATCTCGCGCTTCGCCATCGCGACGGCACGGGGCACGCGCGCGTCTTCAGCGTTCATCACGTCAAACGCGGCGGGAATGGTGAGTGCGTCGAGGTTTGTCGAGCGCGCGTTGCGCTGTTCGGTCATCAGATGCCCGCGCTGCTGATGCTTGAATACGCCAAGGCGACTTGTTGCGCTGCGTTTCAGCGGAACTCGGCGCTCCCTTATGGTCGCGGCTCGGATAGGCACGGCGCTTCGATCTGAAGTCGCGGCTCGTTTGCGCGATGCGCCCCGGCTCGCCTTTCGTCGAGTCATCGCGCGGCTCCCGGTTCGTACACCTGACCCAGCAGCACACGCCGCCTCGCGCCCGTCACGCGACGCAGATTCACCGGAACGCCGTCCACCCGCGCCGCCGCCAGCATCGCGAACGAGACGCTCTCCTTGGCCGCGTCAGAGATTCCATAATCCGCGATATCACACACCCTCGCGCCGGCTAACCGGTCATCCATCGACAGATACCGCTTTAGCATGTTTACCAGTGTCGTGTTTCTCGCCCCGCCGCCGCACAGAATGATCTCATTTACGCACGGCCCGCGCCGCTTCAGCGGCAGGTGCATTCGGATAGGCACGGCGCTTCGATCTGAAGTCGCGGCTCGTTTGCGCGATGCGCCCCGGCTCGCCTTTCGTCGAGTCATCGCGCGGCTCCCGGTTCGTACACCTGACCCAGCAGCACACGCCGCCTCGCGCCCGTCACGCGACGCAGATTCACCGGAACGCCGTCCACCCGCGCCGCCGCCAGCATCGCGAACGAGACGCTCTCCTTGGCCGCGTCAGAGATTCCATAATCCGCGATATCACACACCCTCGCGCCGGCTAACCGGTCATCCATCGACAGATACCGCTTTAGCATGTTTACCAGTGTCGTGTTTCTCGCCCCGCCGCCGCACAGAATGATCTCATTTACGCACGGCCCGCGCCGCTTCAGCGGCAGGTGCATGATGTAACTCAACCAGATCGCCGCGGCCGTTGCGTCCGTCGCTGTCGCCAGCCAATCCGCCGCAGGCAACCCGCGCCGCGCGTGCTTTTTCAACAATTGCTCGACATAAGCCGCGCCGAATTCCTCGCGCCCGAAACTCCGCGGCGGGATTCGAATCAATTCTTCCTGCGGCGTCATGTCCAGCGCCAGCTTCGCGTCGATCTGCCCGGATGCCGCCGTGCGACCGCCGGCGTCGAACGACTTCCGCCCGCGCGAGAAATGGCGCACCAGTGCGTCGACCACCATCATGCCCGGCCCGGTGTCAAAGGCGATCACGCGATCGGGACCGCCGCCGGCGCGCAGATACGTCAGGTTGGCGATGCCGCCGATGTTCTGAACAATTCGCGTACGCCGCGCGTGGTGAAAAAGGACCCAATCGGTCCACGGCACCAGCGGCGCGCCCTGCCCCCCGACCGCGATGTCCCCCGATCGAAAATCGCTCACCACGGGCGAGCCAACCGCATGCGCGATCGTCGCGGCGTCGCCGATCTGAAGCGTCGCGCTCGGCCCGCCCCGGGTGACGCCGCTCCCCGGCGGCAGATGGCAAATCGTCTGGCCGTGCGAGCCGATCAGATCGATTCGGCGAAGCCCGATTCGACGCACGACTGCCCGCGCCGCCTCGGCAAACACCAGCCCGACTTCGCGATGCAGTCGGCACAATTCTTCCGTCCGCGTGGCAGCAGGCGCCATCGCAGCCAGCAGCCTGCGCCGCAAGGCGGGCCGATACGCCCGGTGCTGATGGCCCAGAAGTCGGACCTTCATCCCTTCGCCCCGGCCCGATACTTCGCAGACCACGGCGTCCACGCCATCGGCGCTGGTGCCGCTGTTCAGACCGAGAATCCGTCGAGTTCGCCCGCTCAAGCCTGATTATCCTCGTTTCCCGGTCGAGCGGACCGACCCGAGAACTTTATATATACACTTGTATGGCATTTCCTGCGTCTCGGGGCGGACCGCTGTACTTATCGCACCGGACGTTCCCTCCATTCCCTTGCTAAAGGCCATATCGCGCTCAATCCGATCTGTGCCCCGTCGTCGCCCTGCGCGACGCAACGTGGGAAGCCGCAATCGTGCGACAGGATAACCGATGACCCTGCCGGATGCCGATTCCGTGTTGACCGCCCCCGGCCGACGCTGGCGACCCGCGATTCTTCGCAGTCAGACGCTTACCCGCGCCGAGCTGATTCACACCGGCCCGGCCGACTCGGCCCATCTCATTCACCTGCTCAACCGCCGCGTGACGCGCCTGCAGCGAAGACTTCAGCACGCCCACGTGGACAGCATCATGGCCCTTGTGGGCGCCGTCGAGGCCAAAGACCCCTATACGCGACATCACTCACTGAACGTTTCCAGTTATGCCGAAGCGCTGGCCGAGGCGATCGGTCTCTCTGACAAAGACTGCGAACTCGTCAAGATCGCCGCCATGCTTCACGACGTCGGCAAGATCGGCCTACCCGACTCCATCCTGACCAAGCCCGGACCGCTCACCGACGTGGAATACAGTCTCATGAAGGAGCACGCCGTCATCGGCGCCGCCATCCTCAAGCCCGTCAGCTTTCTCAATCGCGTGCGCCCGCTCGTCCTGCATCATCATGAGTGGTATAACGGGAAAGGCTACCCCGCCGGCCTGCGTGGCGATCAGATCCCTCTGGGCGCGCGCATTCTCCACGTCGCTGACGCCGTCGATGCCATGGCCTCGCCGCGCACCTACAAGGCCGCCTTCCCGGTTGAACGAACCATCACTCAACTCATCGACGGCCGAGGCCAGCAGTTCGATCCCGACATCGCCGATCACGCCGTCCGCTGGCTCCAGGCAAACTCCCAGCGGCCCCAGCGCGAAGCCACGGCCCTGCTACGCCGGCTCGCCCGCCGATCCGGCTCGGCCTGATTCGCGTCGTTCCACAGACGCGCCAAGTCAATTCCGCTTCGCTTGCCAACGCCCCGTCGCGTCGCTCATCATGCTCCCGCTCATCGGCCGCACGCGCGTCCGGTCATGCTTCTGCGCCAATCATTGGGAGAATTGCCTGTGAGTGCCGCCCCTTCCTCACCGTCCGTCGCCGCGAACCAGCCGCCGCCCATGAACATGAACGTCGGGCTTCAGTTCTTCCTGATCCTCGACATGATGGTTCGATTGCAACTCTGGGGGATGGCCCTGGCGATCACTTGTACCGTGTTTTCGCGCCTGGGATTGTGGAAGAGCCTTCCGTTGCAGGGCGCTTCGTTTGGCGATGCGTGGCAATGGGCGATGACGATTTCGAACTGGATCATCCTGTTCAACATGGTCTACGTGGTTGAGCTGATCGTGCTGCGCCTGTTGATCCCCACGCCGCGCACCGGCGTCTATCCCACGAACCGCCCGCTGAAGATGACCGACCCCCGCGCGCGGCAGCTTGTGTATGCGTGCTTCCTCGGGGTCCTGACCAAGGCGCGGTACGAGGCCCCCTTCCCCGCGTTTCTCGTCTATCACTTCTCGGCGATTCCTCCGCTCCGCTGGCTGTACGTCCCGCTGTTTGGTCCCAGGACGCAATCGACCAACGTCACCGATCCGCTCTGCCTCGATCCGTCCTACGTCGAAATCGGCAAGAACGTCGTCATCGGTTCCAACGCCACGCTCGCCGGCCACATCCAGGTGCCTGACATGGTCGCGATCCGCAAGACCGTGATCGAGGATGACGTGCTGGTCGGCGCGAACTCGATCGTCTTCGGCGGCGCGCACATCAAGAAAGGCGCCATCGTCGCCGCTGGTTCCATCGTCGCGCCCTACACCATCATCGGGCCGAACGAATACTGGTCCGGCGTCCCGGCCGTCAAGATTCGAAACTGGAGAGAATCTCCGGCGTCATGACGTAGCGGTATAGACTGCTCCGCGCCAATCCGAGCCGCCACAATCCGCCCCGCGCAAATCCGAGCCGCGCAAATCCGAGCCGCGCAAATCCGAGCCGCGACCGTTAGGGAGCGCCGAGAAGCGCTTAGGCAGCGCACGAATTCTGCGAATTTGATTGATCGCCCCTGGGACTCTGATCGCCTTCCGAGCCGCCGCAGCCATGCGGCGGAATGCAATACGCCTCGACAACTGTCAAATCATTGCGCGATGAATCGAACATGATTCCGGGCCATAACTGGCCCGGCTCGGACCGCGCGACGCTAATCCACCGCCGCCGCCACCTTCGCATTCCCCGTCCCGATTAGCGACAGCATTCGATCCAGCGCCAGCCGCGCCAGCGTCCGCGTCTCGGCATCAACGCGAATCTGATTCGTCAGCCGCCCGGCCGCCAGCTCGTCCAGCGCGAACAGGAGATGCTTCAAGTCAATCCGATACATCGTCGTACACAGGCACTGAATCCCCGCCAGCAGCCGCACCGTCTTCACGCCTTCGTACTTCTTCGCCAGCCGATGCACCAGATGCACCTCCGTGCCCACGGCCCACTTGCTTCCCGCCGGCGCTGCGTCAATTGTCTTCAAGATAAACTCCGTGCTGCCCGCGAGATCGGCCTTCTGCACCACCGACCAGTCGCACTCGGGATGGACAATAACTTTGTACGCCGGGTCCGCCGCGCGAATCTCATCCACTTGCTTGGCCGTGAACAACTGATGCACGCTGCAATGGCCCTTCCACAGCAGAAACGTCGCCGCGCGGACCTGATCTGCCGTCAGCCCCCCCTGCGGCTGCTTCGGGTCATACACAACCATGCTCTCCAGCGGCCAGCCCATGTCGTGGGCCGTGTTGCGGCCCAAGTGCTGATCGGGCAGGAAGATGACCTTGCGATTCGGGTCCGGTGCGGCTGGCGCGGCGTCCCCCAATGCCCATTCGAGCACGGCCCGTGCATTGGAGCTTGTGCAACAGGCTCCTCCGTGGCCGCCCACAAAGCCCTTCACGGCCGCCGATGAATTGACGTAAGTGATCGGGACGATCGTCGCGTCGGTCACACTGGACAGCCAGGCCCATGCGTCCTCGACTTGTTCAATACCTGCCATGTCCGCCATGCTGCATCCGGCGGAAAGATCTGGCAGGATCACTTTCACGTGCTCGTCGGTCAGGACGTCGGCCGATTCGGCCATGAAGTGAACGCCGCAGAAGACGACAAACTCCGCATCCTCTTGTGCGGCGGCGAGTTGCGAAAGCTTGAAGCTGTCGCCGGTAAAGTCGGCGAACTCAATGACGTCGTCCTGCTGATAGTGATGCCCTAGGATAACAAGTCGGTGGCCGAATTCAGCCTTCCGATCAGCGATTCGCCTGCGCAACTCATCTTGCGAGTAAGCGGCGTATCGCGGCGGGAGCGGAGGCTGGTAGAGCATGGCTGGATTCTGGCCCTTTCAGTGGCATTCTAGGAGGCGCGGCGCGGTTATGAAACGACCCGTGCCTTCTTGCGATGAAGTTGAGTCAACAAATTCGTTTTGCCTGCCGTCATTCGGGCGTTGAATGAAATTCGATCAATTCGGCCACAAAGCCTGTTACCTTAACCGTTCCAACTCACAGGCGAATCACGGCCTGCCAAGTCTGGCATTGGCCGAAGGTTAGGGCCTTTCAATTCGGTGAACATTTTCGTTGCGAAAGCGTAATTCACACGGATATAATGGTGTCAACCATGATTCGGCCGGATGCTAACATCATGGATCGCCCACACATAGCGCTAGGGAGACGCCCTTGGAACTTGGCCTTACGAAACAACGCAGCACCGATCTGAACTTCTATCTGTATCGCCGGGCGCTCCATCCCGAGCTTTTCCACATTTACCTGGACAAGCACATCAAGTATGGGAACTTCCAGGCGGACATCTGGATCGTCGGCTTGAGCCACCTTGTAACGTTGCAGAGCAACGGCACGATGGTGACGGAGCTGACCTCCCCGCCCAATGATCTCTTGACCGAGCGCAACCTCGTCACGCAGTTCCGCTTCCGTGGCGAGCGAGATTTCCAGTACCGCTTCAACGACAACATGCGGTACATTTTCAGCAGCCAGGTCGAAGAGATGACGGAGCACATCTTCCGCACAACGTATCGCGACCTGGTCCGCTACGCGAAGCAGAAGGGTCTGTACGTCCCGTACGAACAGTGGGCGAGCAACGGCCTCGAGCCGTTCAGCTTCATTGATTACGAGACGCGCGCGACCGAACTGCACATTCACGCGTACCACGCCTTCCCCGGCGAGTGGCGCATTCTTCGCACGCAGTCGATCTTCGAGACCGGCCCGAGCGCGAAGAAGGGCGGCTGATCGGGCGACTCTCAAACTCGCGTTTTCAGAAAGTCAAGCGCGTTCGGCACGAATTCTTGTTTGTGTCCGATTTGCGCCGCGCGAATTTTCGAGGTGCGAACGCGGTTGGCGGTTGCATTGCGCCGGCGACTGTGCTATGAGTATATCAGCATGGTTTGTGTTTCTGTCATGTTCGAACACGGAGGCACCGTTTCCTTGAACCGATATGCTTGAACACTGGGGGTCGCGCGATCGTGGCCTGCACCGGGCGAACTTCGCTGGATCGTATTCGACGAAGCGGCCTGGGCAGCCCGCAAGACTCCCCCCTTTTGCAAGGGGTTCAAGAGACAACGCCTTCGAACGGCATTGCGACGGAGCACGCCTGCTTTTGAATTCACCCGTGTCGTGCCACTGGCGCGGCACGGGTTTTTTCATGCCAGGCCCAGCCAGCCCGGTGCCCACCTCGCTCCCGCGTGCAGAATCGCCAGCGTGTACAGCCCCGCTACCACGTCATCCAGCACCACGCCCCAGCCGCCGGGAACGTGCCGCTCGATCCAGTTTGCCGGCCAGACCTTCGCAATGTCGATTGCTCGTTCGAGAAAGAACGCCGCTACGATGAGCTGCCACGTCACCGGCAACCCCACCAGCGCGATCAGGAAGCCGGGTATTTCGTCAATGACGTTTCGCTTGCTGTCCTGCTCATTCAAAATGCGATCCGTCGCTCCGGCGATCCAGATGGAGACGAGCGTGAATGCTCCCACGAACCCGACATACGGCACCCACGGCAACTTCAGTACGCCGACCAGCAGCAGGTAAAGCGGGATTCCCACGACGGCCACGGCGACGGTGCCCGATGCGATCGGCACGAACCCCACGTACGCCAGCGAACCGATAAAGAGCAGCATGCTCTGTGCAGTCGTTCGCGGAGGGGAATGGCCCGATGGATGCGCCGCGTCACGGCTCGACGGTGAAGGTGATGATTCGCCCATTGGGTTACTTGATGTACTTGCTGATGAGAAATCCCAAACGATCGCGCGTGGCTTTGGTGACGCTCTCGCGATGGGTCCAGATGGATGACTCCAGCGCGTTATGGCATTCGCACGGCGGCACGCTGCGGTGCGCCATCGCACCGAGTGTCGAACGGATCAGGGCGATGCATCGCGCCGTCGCTTCTTCCACGTTATGCAAGATCTCCTGGATCAGCGCCGTCTTGCTCACGCTCGAATCGTGCGGACGCCAGCAGTCGTAATCGGTCGGCAGCGCGATCAGGGCGTAGCACATTTCCGCTTCGCGCGCCAACTTTGCCTCCGGCATGCATGTCATGCCGATGAGATCGCCGCCCCACGACCGGTGCATTCGGCTCTCGGCGACGGTTGAGAAGGCCGGCCCCTCCATGCAAACGTAGGTGCCGCCGTCATGCACCGTGACATCGGCATCGTTGGCGGATTCAAGAAGGGCCTTCCGAAGTCGCGGGCAGAACGGTTCGGAGAAATCGACGTGTGCCACGAGGCCCGGTTCATCAAAGTAAGTCGACGCCCGGCGGCTTGTGCGATCAATGACCTGGTCGACGACGACCAGATCGCGCGGGCGAATTTCCTCGCGCAGGCTCCCCGTCGCCCCACTTGCAATGATGTGCGTCACACCCACTGACTTGAGCGCGTAGAGGTTCGCACGATAGGGCACGGCTGTCGGGGAAAAAACATGACCCGGCCCATGTCGCGCGATGAATGCGATTTCGGCCCCCTCCCACTGCCCCCGAACAATGGGCCCGCTGGGCTTTCCGAACGGCGTATCGACATCAACGGACTGACCGCGCACTTCGGCCTCGAGCGCTTTCCCGAGGCCCGTCCCGCCGATCAGGCCGATAATTGGCTTGGTCGTCCCGCTCACTCTATTGCCTCCATCGTGCAACGCGGTTCATTCCTGCGATCCAGCCACTATCCCGGTTGCAGCGTACGGCGTCAAATCCGGCGCTTGGGCGCTGACGCCGCCATTCGATCCGGCGTAAACTAGGAAGGAGAGAACTGCGGGCAGTACAACCGGCCTGGAGCGGTGATGACGCATCCACGCGAGACGTTCAATTCGCAGGAATTGGCCGTCGTCTTGAGTAATTACGATTTGGGCATCGTGCTGAACGTGACGGACTTTCCGCGCGGTTCGCACGCGGCGCCCAAGGCCGTGGTGCATACCGATCGCGGGCGCTACTTGCTCAAGCGTCGGCCGCGCGTGGAGAAGGACCTGTTCCGCGTCGCTTTCTCGCATGAGTTGCAGGCCTACCTTGCCAGCAAGAACTTTCCCCTGCCCCACCTGATCGGCACACGCAAGGACAACGTGTCGATGTTGAAAGTCGGCGAGTCCATTTACGAGGTATTCGAATTCATCGAAGGCGGGCCTTACGACGGACAAGCGGGTTCGACGTTCGAGGCCGGAAAAATTCTAGGTCTGTATCACAAACTGGTACACGATTTTGAGTCCCAGTATGAGCCGCCCCGCGGCCACTATCACGATGCGAAGTCGGTTTACGAAGCATTCAGCCGCGTCGAAGAAGTCGTCATGAAATCGCCCTCGGCGAAGGGCCGGGCGTTAGAGGTCACGCGGACGATTCTGGAGTTGAGTCAGGCCTATGCTTCGGCGGCGCAGTTCGTGAACGATCTCGGTCTGAATCAGTGGGAGTTGCAAATCGTTCACTCCGACTGGCATCCGGGGAACATGATCTTTCGCGATGGGCACGTTGTGGGGGTGATCGATTACGACGCGGCACGGATTCGGCCGCGCGTCACGGACGTCGCGAACGGCTGTTTGCAATTCTCGCTGATTACCGGCGGGCGGGACCTGTCGACCTGGGTGGAGCGCGCGGACGACGAGCGGGCACGGCGATTCCTGTCGGGATACGACGAGATCAACGTCCTTTCGCAGGCCGAGTTGAAGGCCACGCCGTATCTTATGCAAGAAGCCCTGATCGCACAGGCGATTCCGCCGATTCTGAAGACCGGCACGTTCGCGGGGCTGGACGCTTTTGCATTTCTCACCGTCATGCTGCGAAAGGTCCGCTGGTTGCGAGCGCATGCGGACCGCATCACGCTCGATGGTGCCTCGGCCTGACGCGGGCGATTCACGGCTCAACTGGACGCATCGCATTGCGCGCGGTAAACCTCACGCATGGGCACTGTCACTGTTCGATTCTTCGGACCGGCGCGTACCTTGGCCGATCGGGATTCCGAGGTCATTGCATTGGAGACCGGTGAGACCGTCGGCTCCCTCGCTGGAAAGCTCGCTATGCAATTCCCGAGGCTGGGGCAGTCGATCGGCCTGCGCCTCGCGGTAAATCGGCACTACGTCGCGCTGGATCATGTGTTGCAAGACGGCGATGAGGTCGCGGTGATCCCGCCCGTTTCCGGCGGAGCACCGTCGTCGCAGGTGAGACTGACTCGCGGGCAGATTGACTCGGCATCGCTTCTTTCAGAACTGGCGCCGCGCGGTGCCGGAGCGGCCTGCGTGTTTCTTGGAATGGTCCGTCCCGAACAGCGAGATGGGCGATCGCTCACAGCACTGGATTACTCGGCGTACGAGGAAATGGCGTTCGAACAGATGAAGGCTGTGCGCGATCGCGCCATCGCCAAGTTCGATTTGCTGGAGGCCGTCATTGTGCATCGACTCGATCGCGTCGAATTGGGCGAAGCGTCCATCCTCGTTGCGACCTGGTCGGAGCACCGTTCGGAATCGTTCGACAGTTGCCGATGGATCGTCGACACGGTGAAGGTCGATGTGCCCATCTGGAAGAAGGATATCTGGGCCGACGGGTCCGCGTCGTGGGTGGAGCCGCAGGCATGAGTCGATGGTTTCAGGCGATGGCGTGCTCGGCTGCAGGGTGTTGGCTGGGCGGCATGCTTCTGATAGCCATTGTCGCGCAGACGACCTTTTCTGTGATGCGTACAACGGGGGTTTCGCAACCCAACGTGATCGCCGGGCGCGTGATGGCGACTAATTTCAAGCGTTTTGACAAGGTGCAAATCGTGTGCGCCGTACCGGTTGCCGCATGGGCGATCGCCCGTGTGATGAGCCGATCGCGGCGGCGGCGCGACTGGGTTCGCGCGGGGCTCGTGGCTGCGGCCTGCACCATTCTCGCATACAACGCCGGCGTCATGACCCCGCGAATCGAATCCATGCAGGGCGACGTGGCCGACGCCGATACAGATGCGAAGATCAAAGCGGCGTTCGATTCCTACCACGCGACGGCCGTTCGACTGGCGCAGGCGAACCTGATGATCGTGCTCGCGCTGACACTCGAAATCGCCGCGTACCGAGGCGGGCGGGAAGCCCAGGCATGAAACCTCGCAAGATCAGAGAATCGCCGCAAGAACGGGTGAAACGCGCGGCGGAGGTTACCCGCCGACTGCACAAGTTGTACCCCGAGGCGGACTGCGCGCTCGAACACGACAGCGCGCTGAAGCTTCTCGTGGCGACAATCCTCTCGGCGCAATGCACCGACGAACGCGTCAACATGGTCACGCCAGCACTCTTCGCACGCTATCCGACCGCTCGCGAATTGGCGGCGGCGAATCCGTCCGACGTGGAGGCGATCATTCGCTCGACCGGGTTCTTCCGAAACAAGGCGAAGAACCTCATCGGCGCGGCTCGTGTTATCTGCGATCGCTTCAACGGCGAAGTTCCGGCGACTATGGACGATTTGCTCCAACTGCCCGGCGTTGCGCGCAAGACCGCCAACGTCATCCTCGGGACCTGGTTCAAGAAGAACGAGGGCGTCGTCGTCGATACGCACATCGGCCGATTGTCTCACAGGCTCGGTCTCACGTGGCGCTCGCGCGACGACAAAGACGCTGTGAAGATTGAGCAGGACTTGATGGTAGTCCTACCGCGCGACGAGTGGACCTTTGTCGGCCACGCACTGATCTGGCACGGCCGCAAGGTGTGCGCCGCGCGCAAACCGGCGTGCGATCAATGCACACTGTCGAATATCTGTCCATCGGCGTTTTCGTTCGACGGCAAGCCAGCCGCGCGAGTTGGTGCCTCGCAAGGCAGAAAGCCTGCGTCCAAACGCGTCGCCGGCACCTCGCGCGCCGCCCGTGCTAAGCCGAAACCCGCGCGGGCGCGTACCAGTGGTAAAGCATCAGGTAAACGAGCACCCCGGTAATCGACACGTACAGCCAGATCGGAAAGGTCCATCGCGCGATGCGACGATGCCGCTCCACTTCGCCGCGCAAGCCGCGTCGAAGCGTGATGATCGCCAGAACAGGCACCGCCGCCGCCAGCACCACGTGCGAAATCAGCATCCCGTAATAGACGGTCGCTGCCGCGCCCTCCCCTGTGAACTTTGTATGGCCGACGCCTTCCTTCGCCTGCCTCGCGGTGTGATACGTCAAATAGCACGCGAGAAAGAGCACGCTCGTGCAGAACGTCGCGATCATGCAGGCGCGATGGGCGGCGATTCGCTTGCGACGGATGAAGACGAATCCCGTGATGAGCAAGACGGTCGCCAGCGCGTTCAGCGACGCATTGACATGCGGCAAGACGTGGATGCTCAACGGCCCCCCTCGCGAATGAGCGACTGGATGTCTGCCAGCAGGCGATTCAATTCATCTTTCGGCATCCCTGCGTCCGGATCGACGTGAAGGAGGTCCTCCTCCTCTTCGGCCGAGAGCGCGCGGTAGTAGCCGCGAATGCGGCCGGCGCGGTCGACCAACACGAATCGCGACGAATGCAGCGGGCCCTCGGCCGGCGTGCCCTCTTCGACCGCCAGCTTGAAGCCATCCAGCGCCAGGCTTCGGATGGCTTTCTCGTCGCCCGTGAGAAACTGCCAGCGGGTTGGCGAGGCGCTGTGTTTGGCGGCGTAATCGCGTAGTACCGCGGGCGTGTCGCGCTGCGGATCGACGCTGATGGACACGCACACCACTTTTTCCATGCGATCGCGCAGGAGGATGTCCTGCAGCTGGCGCATCCGATGGGTCATGATGGGGCACGGCCCGCCGCAATAGGTGAAAACAAAATCGGCGACCCAGACTTTGCCGCGAAGATCCTTCAGTGAGAGCGGTTGGCCGCTGCGCTCGGTCAGGGAGAAGTCGGGAAGTTCCGCCATGACCGGCAGGCGGGATGGCTCGCCCAGCGCCAGCCCCATGCCGCGTCGGGCGCGATCCACGCGCGTAAACTGGAGATACGCCACGGCGCCGACGCCAATCAGCGAGACAGCCATCAGCAGCCAGAACCGTCGCGTCGGGGGCGAGTCGTGGACGGATTGCATCGGCGATGGCGTCGTCGTCTCGGTGTTCATGGGCGAATCACTCATCAAGTCACGGCCGCCGCCGCATCGCGGGACACAGCGCGCGTGAACAGGAGAAACATGATAGCGGCAAACCCGGCGCATATCCCCATGGATAGGCCCACTCCTCCCGGCGGCGCAGTGTGCGGCATGTCGCTGCCGAGATAGAGGCTCGTACGAAGCAACGCGACGCAATAGCTCAATGGATTCGCCGCCATCGCCGCGCGGAGCCAGCCCGCCGATCCACCCGCGGGAAAGAACCCGCCGGACAAAACGAGCATCGGCATCAGCAGCAGATTCATCACGGCGTGGAAGCCCTGCGTCGATTCCATCCGCCAGGCCAGCCACGCCCCGAAACTGGTCAGCGCGAAGGCCGCAAGCGTCAGCGACGCAAGCGTCGCAGTGATGCGCGGCAGATCGAGCGCGATTCCAGCCGCGGGAGCCAGCGCGAGAAACAGGGTCGCCTGCCCCACCGCCAGCGTGACGCCGCCGCTGACTTTGCCGAGGGCAATGGCATGACGGGGCGCGGGCGACACGACCACCCCCTGCATGAAGCCCGCATGACGATCCTCGATGATGGAAAAGGTTGAGAAAATCGCGGTGAACATCAGGATCGTTAAAAGCGCCGCAGGAAACGAAAACTCCAGGTACGTCATCGAATCGACGCCGGGGACGGACAAACTCCGCCCCAGCCCCGCGCCGAGAATGATCCAGAAAACCAGCGGCGTGCCCAGCGCGCCGATCACGCGGCTGCGCTGACGAAGAAAGCGAACCACTTCGCGGCGCCACAGCGCGGCACACGCCAGTCGAAACGACTCATTGTGTATGGCCACCCCGTCAGACATCGCCCAGCTCCCGATCAGACGAATCACCCTCAAATGGCCGTCCGGTTTCGTGAATAAAGACATCTTCTAACGTTGCAGGTCCAAGCGTGATGGATCGCGCTGCGCCGCCACAGGCGCGGGCCACGTCGCCGAGAATTGCCGGGCCGTTCACACACTCAATACGAAGTCGCCGCCCCACAAGCGACGGTTCCATTCCCAGTTGCTCGTTCAGGCGGTCTCGCAACATCGCTGCGTCTTCCGCGTCAATCGTGATGCACGCGCGGCCGACGTGCTGCTTCAGCGCATCCGGCGTTCCCAATGCGACGACCCGCCCGCGGTCGAGAATCGCGAGTCGGCCGCACCGATCCGCTTCGTCGAGATGATGCGTAGTAAGCAGCACAGTCGTCCCGCTTTGCTCCCGCACCCGATCGAGGTATGGCCACATCTCGCGACGCGCCGACGGGTCCAGGCCGGTACTGGGCTCGTCAAGCAGGAGAACGGCCGGCGCATGCAACAGGCATTTCGCGATTTCCACCCGTCGCCGTAGCCCGCCCGAGAGCGATTTGACCAGCTCGTCCGCGCGATCGCGCACGCCAAACCACTCCAAACACTGGTCGATGCGCGACGCCAGCGCCGATCCACTCATCCCGTACAGTTTGCCCGCACAGCGAAGGTTTTCGCGGCCCGTCAGATGCAAATCGAGACTGGGCGACTGAAATACCACGCCGATTCGCCTGCGAACAAGAGCTCGATCGGTTGAAACATCGTAGCCGCAAACCAGCGCCCGGCCGCGCCGAGGCGGAAGCAGCGTCGAAAGAATGCGAAAGAGTGTGCTCTTGCCGCTGCCGTTGGGACCGAGCAGGCCGAAACACTCACCGGGCTCAACGGTCAGCGAAACGCCAGCCAGCGCCTCGCGCTCGCCGTATCGAAAGGAAAGCTCTTCAAGCTGGACAGCCGGAGTCACGTCGATCGGTACATCAGAAGCAGCAGCATCACTGCGGGGAGATAAACGACCGTCGCCAGCAGCATTCGCCGGGCCGTGACGGCGGACAACTGATCGGCCATCTGCCAGGCCACTGCGAAGAGCGCAGCGCCGAGCGCGGCCGCACCGATGGCGAACGCCGGACCGGCAAACCCACCAACCGCGGGCGCGAGGCTGACGGCGATCAGCAGCGCCGTGTAGGCAAGCGTCTGTCGGCGAGTCGCGCGGCCGGTCGGATCAACCACGGACAGCATTCGAAAACCCCCACGGGCATAGTCTTCGCGGTACATCCAGGCGATGGCGAAGAAGTGCGGCAACTGCCACACAAACACAATCCCAAAGAGCATGAGCGCGACGGCATCGATGCGGCCGGTCGCCGCGGCGTAGCCAATGACCGGCGGCAAGGCGCCCGGCACCGCTCCGACCAGGGTGTTGTGTACGGTGCGGCGCTTGAGAGGCGTGTAGACAAAAACATACAAGAGAAACGTTACCGCGGCCAGGGAAGCCGCCGGCGGTGAAGCCAGCAGCCAGAGATACGCCGTCCCCGTGACGCCGCACGACACGCCGAAGAGAACTCCTTCCCACGGCGACAGGCGACCGCTGGGAATCGGCCGGTTTCGGGTGCGAAGCATCATCGCGTCAAACCGCCGCTCCCAGACTTGATTGAGCGTGTTCGCGGCAATAGCGACCAGTCCGGTGCCGAGCAGCGTGTGAATGAGTTGCGCCACGTTGATCGGCCCCGGCGCGGCGACGCAAAAGCCGATCGCCGTCACGAGCAGGACGAGGACGCTGATGCGCAACTTGGCCAGTTCGCAAAAATCCGCCACGCGACGGCGGAGCACCGCGCCGAGCGATGCCTCCACGGGAACAGCCGCGGCCGGCCCCCCACCGGAATGCTCGGGATGCTTCAGCAATCTCTTCATGACCGCACCCCCGCGACGGCGACCGGCGCGCTCAATCGCTCATCGGATCTGGCGGCGCAACGGGGCACCACTTGCAACAAGCGTCGGCTCCACAGCGCCAGCACCAAGGTCGTTGCCAGCGTCGCCGCGCCGACCGCCACGTGCGCGGTCGCCAGCAGCGGGTGTCTGCCCGACCAGATCGTCATCGCACCGAGCGAAATCTGAATCACCAACAGAATAGGCAGCGCCAGGGCAGGTCGGACGATCGCGCCGACAGCACGGTGCCGGCGAATTGCCAACACGGCGGCCGAAGCCAGGGCCAGCGAAACGAGCACCGCGCCAACGCGGTGCGAAAAATGCCAGACAATCTGCGATTTCGAAACGGCCGGCAACTGATAATCCCAAACGCGCGATTCGTTGTACGCGGCGATGCTGGCGTCATCCAGCGGGGGCAGCACGCGTCCGAAAGCGAGAGGAAAATCCGGCACCGCCAGGCCGCTCTGCGTATGCCGCATGATCGCGCCGACGACGAGTTGAACGAACACCACCGCGACGCACACAAGGGCCAATCGCGGTAGCGGCCACGCAGGCGACGTATCCACACGTGCCAGCCGTCCGGTCGCCGTCCTGCTGACATCGCCCTCGATCCACCGGCGCGAGGTGAACACGGCCAGGGCCGTGATGACACACAAGAATGCCTGCGCGAGACATCCGTGAAAAACCGAGATCGGCGTCGGCAGCAGGAACTTCACCGTCAGCCCGCCGAGGATGCCCTGCACAATCACCAGCGCCAGCGCGAAATAGGAAAGCCGTCGCACCCAGCGACGCGCTTCGCTCCGATACATCCAGACCGCCAGGCCGATCGTGAGCATTCCCACCGTCGAGGCGATCAGCCGATGCGTGTGTTCATAGAAAATGCCGCCGGTCCATTTCGACGGCGGAAACGTGAACATATTATGACCATAACTGGTCGGCCAGTCGGGCACGGAGAGACCGCTGCCGGTGCTGGTGACCATGCCGCCTGCTGCGATCAGGCCAAGAACGCACAGCGCGAGCAGAACGCAATAGCGATGCAAATCGCGGCGAAACGTCGCGACGGGTGGAGCGACCAAGGCGTGCGTCATGACAAATCGCCCCCTGCGTGATGATCGCTCTGACCCGACTCCTGAATCCGAAGCCGGCGGGCGCGCAAGGCCCACATGGTGCAGAGGCCGGCCATTCCCAGGAGAAGGCCGTACGTCACGAAAACAAGGGTCAACACACCGGACTCGGCACCCTTGACCAGTTGCGAATCACGATTGCCCTGGCACACCGCGCAGGCAATGACCTCACTCGCCGAGCAGGCGATCAGGATGCCACCGATCATGGCTGCGAATCGCTTCATGAACCGAACCCGCTCCGGGCTTCAAACCATCGTCATCCGGCGGATCTTCCGCAAGAACCAGCTGCCATAGATCGCGAGCAGCACCGCGCCGCAAAACGACCCCACGGCGAGGTAAAGCGAAGCTCGCTCGCCGGTCGCCGAGAAGTCTCGTACGCCCCATGCGCCGACGCCCAACCCCAGCGCGAGGCACACCGTGATGAAGAAAACATGAAACGCCGTCAGCGACATGGCTACATCACCTTTACGTTTCCTGCTTCGGTAATGACCGGGAGCAAGAGCAGGACCACAAAGAAGAGGGCGCAGATTCCGAGGATCCAGAAGATCATTCCCCGTTCGGAGATCAGGTGCATGAAGTAACACGCCACCAGCGATGCCTTCACCGAGGCGACGACCAGGGCCACGATGATCGCCTGGGTCGTCGTCAGAAAGTGAAACTCCGCCACGCCGACGGTCACGGCTGTCAGCACCAGCAGCGCGATGAACACGCCGATGTACACGCGAACGTGTTTTTGGATTTCTTCAACGGACGAGCCGCCCATGGGTCACTCCTAGAGCAGGTACAGAACCGGGAACAGGAAGATCCAGACCAGGTCGACAAAGTGCCAGTACAGGCCGGTGCATTCGATGCGATTGATGAACTTCTCGGAGTTCCATTGCCACTGGCTCCTGCCGCGGACAATGAAATAGAGAATCACCACCATGCCGCCGATGATGTGCAAGCCGTGCAGGCCGGTCAGGGTGAAGTAGATGCCGAGGAAGTTGCTGTGCCGCGGGCCGAAGTTGGTCACGCGCACGATGTTTGACCGCGGGATGGTGATCGCCTCGGCGTGAGCCGCACCTGCGCCGTGATCGCCCTTTTTCGCGTCGGGCGAAATCTTCACGTGGTCTTCGGACTCTTCGGTGATGTGTCCGGTGACGCGCGACGACTTTTCGCCATGAACCTCCACCGGATCAACCGTCACGACCATATGGTGGTGAAACTTGTCCTTGTATTCAAAGTACTTGATGACCAGGAATGTTCCGGCCAGCAGAAACGTCACCGTCAGCCACATCAGCCCCTTCGACAGGTTGTGCATCTTGAGCTGCGCCCACGAGAGCACCATCGTGACCGAAGATGTAATCAGCACGACCGTATTCACGCACGCCAGCCAGACGTTGAGGATCTCATCACCCCGGACCGGCCACGTCCCCTCGGGCGCGCCGACGCGCAGCAGCACGTAACTGCTGAACAGCGCCCCGAACAACATTACTTCGCTGGCGAGGAACAGCCACAGGCCGAACTTGCCATTGTACATCCCCGTTACGGGATGGGCATCCATATCATGAGGAATCGCGACTGCGGACAAGATCAGGCCTCCAGCGCCACGTGTTGTGGACAGTAGTCGGTTTTCTTACCGGGAACGCTGTACTCGTACGGGCCGCAGTGAACGACCGGCACCGCCTCAAAGTTGCCGTGCGGTGGCGGCGATGGCGCGGCCCACTCGAGCGTGGTCGCCTCCCACGGATTCGCGCCGACCTTCTTCCCGGCGACGATGCTCCAAAAGAAGTTAATGATGAACGGCAGCTGCGCCAGCCCCAGCATCCAAGCGCCCCACGATGACATCGTCGTCAGGCCGTGCGCCAGCGAGCCGTGCAACTGCTCGGTCTGGTCGTACTGTCGACGAAGCAGGCCGGCCATACCCTGGAAGAACATGGGCATGAAGACCACGTTCATGAACAGAAAACTGGGCCAGAAGTGCAGCTTGCCGAGGAAGTCATTCATCCGTCGGCCCGTGACCTTCGGGAACCAGTAGTAGATCCCGGCAAACATGGCGAAGATCGTTCCCGGTGCGACGACGTAGTGAAAGTGCCCAATGACATAGTACGTATCATGCAGGTGAATGTCCGACGCCGTGAGACCCAGCGGCAGGCCAGTCAGCCCGCCGATGGCGAACATCGGCAGGAAGGCCAGCGCGAAAAGCATCGGCACGGTGAAGCGAATGGCCGCGCCGTACAGGCTCAAGATCAAGCACGTGAGGATGACGACCGACGGCACGGAGATGATCATCGTCGTCGCCTGGAAGAACGTGCTAAGCGTCGTCCCCATGCCCGTCATGAACATGTGGTGCGCCCAGACGATGAACGACATGAAGCCGAGAAACAGCGCCGAGTAGACCAGCGAGCGATAGCCCCAGAGCGGCTTCCGCGTGTTGTTGGCAATGACCTCGGACACGATTCCCAGCGCGGGAAGGATCAGCACGTACACTTCGGGGTGCGCCAGGAACCAAAACAGGTGCTGCCAGAGCAGCGGGCTGCCGCCGCCGGCGATCTGGTTCTGCACGACACCCGAAACGACCAGGCCCTCGGGCATGAAGAAACTCGTGCCGGCGACGCGGTCCATGAGCTGCAGGACGGCTGCGGCTTCCAGCGGCGGGAAGGCCAGCAGCAGCAGGAACGACGTGACCAGCTGCGCCCAGACGAAAAACGGCAGGCGCATGAAACTCAAGCCCTTCGCACGCAACTGAACCGTCGTCACGATGAAGTTCACCGAGCCGAGCAGCGACGACGTGATGAGGAATACCATGCCCAGCAGCCAGACGGTCTGCCCGTTGATCGCGATGACCGAAAGCGGCGCGTAGGAGGTCCATCCGTTCGCGGCCGCCCCCCCCTTCATGAAGAAGCTGGCGAGCATGATGATGCCGCCGGGCAGATAGACCCAGTAGCTCGCCATGTTCAAGCGCGGGAAGGCCATGTCGGGCGCGCCGATTTGCAGCGGCAGCACGTAGTTCCCGAATCCGCCGACGCCCAGCGGCACGATGGCGAGGAACACCATGATCGTGCCGTGCATCGCGCCGAAGGCGTTGTAGCCGTCGCCGGAGAGCACGCCGTTGTCGGCGATGGCAGTGCTAAGAAACTTGCCGATGATCGGAATGGGCTGGCCGGGGTAGGCAAGCTGCCACCGCATCGCCATCATCAGGCTGAAGCCGAAGAACAGGAACACGAGCGCGGTGACGGTGTACTGAACGCCGATGACCTTGTGGTCAACGGAGAAGATGTACTTCCGCCAGAAAGGCAGATCGTGTTCGTGGTGATCGTGATGGTGGCCGCCGTGCGAATGGCCTGCGGCGGAAGCGTGAGCATTGGCTGCCATGGTCTGCGAGTCCTTGAATGATTAGAAATCGGGCGAGAATTCGACCTTCTTGGATGCCTCGGCGACCCAGGCGTCGAACACTTCGGGGGTTTGCGCCTTGATCACGGCCTTCATCTTGAAGTGACTGTTGCCGCAGAGCTGCGCACAGACCACTTCGAGCGGTTCGCGAGGCTGAAGCGCCAGCTCGGTCACTCCGGCCTTGGCGAGTTTCTCGATGTTCTCGGTGCCGGTCTGATGCGTGAGGCCCAGGTCGGCGCCCTTGGCGAGAACCACTTCCCCGGATTTGCTCTTGTGATCCTCGGAAGCGACGAGGTGCCGCAGCTTGTACCAGTTCGCCCCGGCGATCGGCACGCGGCGCGTCATCTGCTCGCGCAGCTTGTCGGATGTGACGCCCTCGTTGACCTTGAACCAGATCGGAATCTCCATGCCGGGGATCACGTCCTGCTTCACGCGCATCGTCGGGATATCGAAGCTGTGAATCACGTCTTTCGACGTAAGCCGCAGATAAATGTCGCGATTGGTCGGAATGTAAAACTCGTTGATGCGAACGATGTCGTCCGCGGCGGCCGGGTCCGCGTCGTCCAGGCCGATCGGATTGCTGGCCGAAATGAGCGTCGCCTTGGTCTGGCCGAACTTGCCATCCGGCCCGGGGTAGTGGAAATCCCACTGGAATTGCTCGGCGACGACCCGCACTTCGAGGCGCGTGTCGGGAGCGGGCGGCGAGTTCTTGTACTCGGCCCAGACGGGGTAAGAGAAGCCGACGAGCAGTACGACTTCAAACGCCGCCACGGCGACCTCGGCGTATTTTGACAACTTGGCCTTGATCGGCGTGTACGTGGCGGAGTGCCCGCTTCGCGACCGGTACTTCAAGAGGCAGTACGCAAAGAACATGCCCCACGGCACGAAGATCAGGAACATGAAGACGTGCAGCGTGTCGATCAAAACGTCGACACCGCCGCCATGCTCGGTCAACTGCGGGGGCAGCCAGTTGCCGTAATTCACCTGCGCTAGCAATCCCAACATCGCGTCTCCCTGAACAGGCTGGACTCGGCGACTCCGTTCGCGCCCTGTGCGAATGCCGGATGCTCGCCTCCACCCGATGAAATCGCGGCGGGGCCGATCAGCAACCCCGCCGCGGTTAGTTCATCCACCAAACAGTCTTACGGCTTCTCAACCTGGTCAGCCGCCGAGGAGAGAATCACTTCGCGGGCAGCCGGCGCTTCGCCGCGTTTGCCGCTCAATTTGATCTCCACTTCCTTGGTCTCGCCGTCTTTGACGCTGACCTTGACGGTCGTGCTGCCGAAGTTCTCGTGCCAGGCTTCCAGTTCGTAGTCACCGGCCGGCAGCTCCTTGATCTCGAACGTGCCGCGCTCCGATTCGGTCTGCGTGTCTTCGTGGGACTTGGTTACGGCAAAGAACGGATTTGACACGACGCCGCAGTAGCTCGACATCCACGCATGAACGTCACACTTGATCTTGACCATGACCTCGGGCTTGGTGAACGTATCCTTGCCTTCGAGCTTCCTCACCATGCCGGCATTGGCCTGCGCGAAATTGAACTCCGTATTCTTCTTGGGCTGCGAGTGAATGTTGTGGTTGGTCGGATCGCTGTTCTTGATCTCAATGGGCTGGCCGGCCACCATGCCGAATACGTGCGGGTGGTACATACACCCCTTCTGGTCGAGAACAACCGGGTCTTTCGGCGCGTCGTACTTCCCCTTCAACCCGCTCTTGACATAGACAAAGGCAAACGGAATCGTGTTGCCCTGCTTGGGATAGACAATTGTACCCTGGTCCGGCTGTGGCTTCGTGTGGGCCTTGGCGCAGACCGGGTCCGCATTCATGGGAGGCAGACCCTTCGTCGCCGGCGCCGCCCCATCGAACACCACCTTGCCTTTGATGACGGCCGTTCCCTTTTCGTTGTCCGCCTGCGCACGGACGGTCGTCAGTGCGACCCCAACGCAGCACACAAGCCCCAGCAGCAAGTACTTTCTCATGGTTGCAACTCCTCATGCTCGGCACGGCCCGCCGCCGCGGGAAACCTACGTATCCCCATCGCAACGGCGAAGTTACGCTCCGTCCGGCATTGTAGTAGACAGGTCGTTTTCCGCAATGATAGCCGCTCCCTGTTTGGGCAGTGTAACGCGAAACTGTTATCCGGCCGTCGCTGCCTCAATTGAACCTTGCGTGAAACCACACACCGGCACAATCGCTTAGAAATCAAATCCCTCTTCCGCAGGCTTGCTCGTCGCTTCGCCGCCGCCATCGAAATCGAAATCGCCGCTCGGTTGTTCGGCCGGCGCGGGCGGAGTGATGCCACCCGGCTGGACAGCGGTGTAGCCCCGCGCGCCAAGATTGAAGAGAAAATCGACCAGCAAAGTCGATTGTTCCTCGACGGTCTTACCGAACTTTGTTTCATTTTCGTTACGCTGGTCGTCTGGCATCCCGGCGAAGGCGCTGCCGCCCTGGAAGATCTGCGGCATGTTCGCGCCGGGCTGGATGGCCTGCGGATCCTGCAGCCACTTGATGACCCAGTCGTATCGGAGACGCTTGTAGGTCAGGGCGAAGTTCGGGGCCTTGATGTCCATCGTCGTACCGGGCACGGATGGATCGCCCGCGACGTGACAGGCGAGGCATTTCTGGTTGTAGAGCAACTCCTCACCCAGCTTGAACCTTGCATCGTCCACGTGATGCGTTTCGGGATCGGCAAAGGGATATTTGACGTCAAACAGGCCGGCGAGGAACTGGCCGCGCGTCACCAGCCGCTCATAGGGCGTCGCCAGCGCATCGGCAATCTCGTTCGGATCGTTGGAGTCCGGCGGTGTCAACTGGTTGGCACGGACCTGCTTTTGGTTCACGCCGTACTGCGAGATGAACGCCGCCTGATTGGCGAACTTCGGGTCCATGAACCAGGCATTGGCCGCGCCGCCCGCCGACCCGCCGCCGCTGTTGTGAACCGCCTGCAGGTGGCGCACGACCGAATCCAGCTCGCCCTTGAGCACGGCGGACTCGTCCTGCGAAAGGGCCGCGAAGTATTCAACAAGAATGGTCGCCTGCTCCTTGGTCAGATGGAAGCTGGGCATGCGCACCTTCAGCCAAGGTCGGAGCATCTCGACGTTGTTCAGGAAGCTGAACAACCAGTCGAACTGCACCTTCGCCCCTTCGCCCCAGAGGAGCGGCGGCTGGAAGCGCATTCCGCGCGGGTCGGTGTCGGAGAGCGACGTGTCGGTCGAGTAATACTGGTGTATCGTCGCCTCGACGTTGCTCTCAATCGTGTGGCAGCCGATGCAATTCAGCTCGCGCACCAGCGCCCGGCCGCGCGCGATGCGTCCCGCGGGCGATTGTTCGTATGGAATGCGAAGCTCGGGCGCGACATTGCGATCCTTCATGCTTAGCAGGAACGTCACGAGGTTCTTCGCTTCGTCCGGCGAGAAGTAGAAGTTCGGCATCTTCAGCTTTTCATAGGGCTTCTTGATCTTCTCGCGATCCCAGATCCGCGGGTTGCGCATCTTGTGATAAGCGAACGAGCCGTGGTTGTGCAGGATGTGCAGGTCCTCGTTGCCGCCGTCCCGGGACAGGTGCGCAAACTCCTTGTCCTCCCGATACAGCTTGCCAAAGACCTCCGGCTGTTTCTCCAGCTCGTGTTCGAAGGGCCGGCTGAAGAACGCGAAGTCCAACTGGCTCATGAATTTCTGCGCCCAGAGCGTCAGATCCGTGCCGGGGCGGGTCGCATCTTCGAAGCCCACAATGTTGTGGCAGGAGTAGCAGCCATAATGGCTGATCATCTTCATGCCCAGATACAGTTTCTGGCGATCGGCCAGCGTCGGCGAGCGCGACGCGATCATCTCCACGGCCGCCTGCTTCCCGGCGTCACCGCCGCCTAATGAGACGGCCGTCTGGGAGACGATGGCGGCCGTCAGGCGACCGTACGGATCGGACGGCGTGGCCGGCTCGTCGGAGAGAATCCGCTGCGAGACGCTTTCGGTGTTCTGACCCGTCAGGAGCGACAAGATGAGTTCGTTGCGCAATTCGCTGTGGCGCGAAGTCTCCGCGAACGCCTCGGGCTTGAACTCGTCGTTCCGAAGGCTAAGCAGGTAAGCGGCGACATCGAGAATATCCTGATCGGTCTTCTTCCGCTGATCTTCCGGCTTGTCGGCCCAGTGGATATTCTCACGGAACAAGCGCGGCATCTTGGTGTACGACGAGTAGTGACGCGGTTCGCGCAGCCAGTTGTAAAGCCATTGCTCGGCTCGCTGCGTCTGGGCGGCATCGCCGGCCGTGGGGATCATCTTCGTGCCGAAGCCCGACAGCTCGGGCGCCAGACGCGTGAATTCCGGCGGGACGTACATGCGGCGCGGATCGGGGTCGCGACCTTCCTTGTCAGCCGCCAGTTCCTCGACTTGCGCCATGCGTCGCGCCGCTTCGCGTCGTTGTCGGGTGAAGGTATCCGACGCATACCGCGCGCGATCGTTCGGCGACATCGCGTCGAATCGTTGCTTGGCCTCCTCGTCGCTCAAGCCTTGCGCCATCTTCAGGTCGGTGACGATCCAACTCTCGGCAAAGGTGCGGCCCGCGTCGTCAAGCGAATTCTTCGCCGCCAGATTGACGTGGCACGCAAGGCAGCCGATCGACGTGAACAACGCTTCGCCGCGCGCGGCGTCGCCGGTCATGCCCGCGGGAATCGGCTGCGCCTCGTAGGGCCGTGAGAATACATTCAGGTAATGCACCATCGCGTGAATCTCGACCTCGGAACGCAGCACGGGGTCCGTATCGAACTCGTTGGCGCTGGACGGCAGATTGTTCTCCTGCCGGAAGAAATGCGGCATGCGCGTGGAAGGCCGGAAATCGGCCGGATACTCGATCCACTTTTCCATGAAGCCCGGCGTCAGCTTCTCGCCGACGTGCGCCAGGTCCGGGCCGACCTTGCGGCTGTCCGTCAGGCCTTCGACGTTGTGACAGTTGATGCAGCCGACGGTCGTGAACATCTCGCGACCCTCGACGATGCGCTCGGCGGCCTCGATCTTGAACGTCTTGCTGCGCTCCAAGTCAAACGTCTGGTCGTGACATTTGCGACAACTGGCGGAATATTGCTCCGGCAGCAGCATCGGCCGCTCCCAGAACTCTTCCACGAGATGGAAGGTCGCCAACGGAACGCCGAGTTCCTTGACGTAATACTTCTCGGCCCATTCTTCCTGTTGCTTCTTGTTGACAGGCGTATGCGCCGCGAGCACGAAGTCGGTCTCCTGGCCGCTGCCTTCATGGCAGACTGTGCAGCCCATGGACTTCATCGAGTGAGCCGAGTCGGGCGAAATGTACAAATCCAGCCGCGGGTGGGCGCGCAACTCGCTCTTCAGGTCAACCGGCGGGCGGCCCTCGTGCTGCAGGTACAAGTTCATCGCCGCGGTCAGGCTGCTGAAATACGCGGTCTTCTGCTCGGGGCTCATGGCTTCGAAGGCAATGCGGGTCTTGCCGTCGGCGGCGGTCGGGGGCACGACGGCGAGGATCGCGCGGAACTTCGACTCCACCGCGTCCTGCACTCGGCCTCGCGTCAACTCGGCAACATCGCCCAGCCCGGCGAGGATCGGGTCGAGTTTCAATGAAGGACGCTGGATCTCCTCGAGGTAGATGTTGGCTGCATCCACGAAGCGGCTGACGTAGCGCCGGACGCTCTCGGCGTCTTTCGGCCGATCGCCCGCGGCGTATTCGCTGACATCCACGTCTGCCAGGCGATGCACCAGTTCGCGAGCGAGTTTCTCGTTTTCATCCCGCAGCACCGCCTGCACGCGCGTCGCCGCCAGCGCCGCTTCGGTGCGCCTCACGTAGCCCTCGGGCGTCAGCGTGGGATCGTCGATCCCGACGTGACAGGTGATGCACCGGTCGGTCACGTAAGAATCGACAAAGTTATAATTGAACCGCACGCCCTTGCTGAAGACCTGTCGCACTTCCTCTCGCCCGGGCGTATCCTTGGTGGGCAGATAATCCAGCCCGGGTATGTTGAGCGACGCGCGTCGCCAGCCCGGCCCATAAAGGCGGTCCAGCCGCTCGGCGTCATCGCGACCCTTTTCGTAGGCCGCCAATGCCTTCTGCGCCTCGGTTCGAGGCTTGTATAGCGACTTCAGCTCATCCCGAACTACTCGAAGCTCGTCTTCGATCTTTTCCTGATCCGCCTTGATTTCGGCCGTGCGCGTCTTCCTTACTTCGTACGTCTTGATCGCGGCGATCGTCTTGGGCGACTCCGGACCGTGCAGCGTCTTGTGCTCCTCCACGTTGAAGAGCATGACCTGCAACTCGGCGTTCAGATTGCCGTATTCCAGCGCCGCGGCCTGCAACCGCCCCGCCAGCGCCGTTTCCTTTGATGTCAGGTCGCGTTCGCGCTCCTTGTTCTCCGGCGCGGCCAGCGAAGCCTCGGCAGCACTCACCGCCTCGACCAGCGTGTGATATTTTTCCTGCTCCTGCGGGTTCTCGTATTTCAGGGCGTCGAAGTGCGCCAGCGCAGAACGAAGATTGAAATAGTCCTTCTGGATGTGCCGCCAGGGCCGATTGAAATCGTGCCACAGCATCCAGCCGGTCGTCACCAGGGCGACAAACGACACGACGGCGAACAGCACGTTCATCCGTTTCGTGTTGTAGAGTGTTTCCGTCGGTACGGGCATGGGCGGCTATCTACTCCGGTTGGACCGCGGGGATCAAACGTTCAGGAACCATTCCGTGATGGCGACGAAGTACTTCATGTTCATCGCCCAGCGCAACAGCATCTTGATGGGCACGATGAACATCCAGCTCATCAGCACCCAGAACACGACAAATCGCAACAATCCGATCTGGGTGTACAACCGCTTCCAGACCGTCTTTGCAAGCAATACGGGCAACACGCAGAAGTACCCGCCGAGCAGGATCAGTCCCGGCGCCTCGCGAATCAAATAGGCCGGAATGAACAACAGGCCCTTCGTCGGCAGGCCCGGCGTCCACCATCCCGTCTTCTCGGGAATGACCACCCAGAAGATGTCGGACACGTTGACGTTCAGCAGCGCGGCCGGTCGATGCGGGTCCCACGTTTCGTAAGGCCCGAACAAGTTCCAGTTCGGTCCGCGGAGGAACGTGCCCAGCACAATCAGCACGATCCACATGATGATGAAGCCAAACATGAAGACCGAGATCACAAACCGGCGCTCTTTGAAGGTGTAATACCCGTTGCCGCGCGGGTTCTTGTCGATGTACGGCAGGGCGACGAGGCCCACGATGATCAAACCCGGCAGCAACACGCCGGCGATCCACGGATCGAAATAGACCAGCAATTCCTGGAGGCCCAGAAAGTACCAGGGCGCTTTGGACGGGTTCGGAATGTTCGTCGGATTGGCGGGCGGCTCCAGCGGCGCTTTCAGCACGATCGCCCAGACGATCAAGAACACCGAGCAGAGAATAAGGCAGACCAGCTCGGTGTAGACCAGATCAGGCCAGACAAGCACCTTGTCGTCGGCCCCGCTTTCAATCAGCGGCTGGCCGCGCTCCATGCGCTCGTCGTTCACCGCGGCCTGTCGAAAACCCAGCCACGTGCAGAAGCCGGTGAAGTAAAGCATCATCGTGATCGGCACATTGTCCGGCTTTTTGATAATGCTGAAGAAGTCCGGATCGAGGGCGCTGGCGCTATAGAAGGCCGTGAAGCCGACCGCCATAAGCAGCGCGATGCGCGGTTTGGTCCAGATCCGATAAGTCAGAAGCGCGACGATGAGGGCGACGGTCGTGAGCGTGACGAAATACTTCGGATCGCACAGCCCGTCGATGAAACCCTTGACGCGGTCGATCGCGCTGGGGGCATGATGCACGCCCGGCCCGCCCGTGGCGAGTATCGCCCAACCTGTATTCAATAACCCGTTGAACACGTCGCGTGTCTTCCTTGGTTTGAGATTAAAGCGGCCCCGAGATTCCGCCGTCCTTGCGGACGCGCCAGAAATGCACGGCGATCAGGATCGTCACCACGAACGGGATGAAGATGCAGTGCAGAATGTAAAACCGCAGCAGCGCATTGGGGCCGACCACCGTGCCGCCCAGCAGAAGGAAGCGCGCGTCCGATCCGCCGTGAATGAACGGCACGCCCGCGATCTGAAGCAAAGCCGCCCCGGGTCCCTCGTGCCCCGCTACCGGCGTCGCGCGGGCCATGTTCGAGCCGACGGTGATGGCCCAGATGGCGAGCTGGTCCCACGGCAGCAGGTAGCCGGTGAACGACAACAACAGGGTCAGCGTCAGCAACACGACGCCGACGCCCCAGTTGAACTCGCGCGGCGGCTTGTAACTGCCGGTGAGAAACACACGCAGCATGTGCAGCCAGATCGCAATGACCATGGCGTGCGCCCCCCAGCGGTGAATCTCGCGAAGGAGGCCGAGCGTGACGTGCGCCCGCAGGCCCTGAATATCGACGTAAGCATATTCCACCACCGGGCGGTAATAGAACATGAGCAGGATGCCGGTGATCGTCTCGGCGAGGAACAGGAAAAACGTCAACCCGCCCATGCACCAGGTAAAAGACAGGCGGATACCGCTCTTGCGCACCGCGACCGGGTGCAAGTGCAGGAAGACGTTGCTAAGGATCGCCATGGCGCGCGTGCGCCGATCCTTCGGCACGCCGTGGCGGAAGATCGAACCCCAGATCTGGCTTCCGCGGATGTAATCGCCGACTGCGTTGAATAAACTCATCGACCCTACCGTTCCACTCGCTGCGTCGGCACGGAACCGCCCGCGCCGAGACTGACTCTACACCGGAATCGACGCGTCCGGATCGTTCCACGGGCCGGTGTCGTTCGGCCCCATCGCCAAAAACTTGCGGGAACGATCCACGATCACTTCATCCCCGTCAAGGTAAATCTTGAATCGCTCCAGCGGCCGCGGCGCGGGGCCTTCGAAGTTTGTGCCGTTCGGCTTGAACCCGCTGCCGTGACAGGGGCATTTGAACTTGCGATCGTTCGGCAACCACGACGGAATACAGCCCAGGTGCGTGCAGATAATCGACACGGCCGAGATGCGATTTTCCTCGCGGATAATCCAGAAGCCGCTCGGCTTCTCCGGCTTGTAGTCTTCGTTCACATCGCCGGGCGCCATCGACAGGTATTTGCTTAGCGACCCGCATCGCACCTTCGGGTCTTCCTGTTCCAGCACGTTCGGCGCCATGAACCGATTGAAAGCCAGCGCCGGCAAGCCGCCGGCCGCCAGGCCGAACGTGCCCCATGCCGTCCACAGCAGCAGATTGCGCCGCGTCGGCTCCTCGGACTTCGCGGGCTTGGTCTTTTCCAGCACGCGCTGGTATTTGCCATCGGGAGGAAGCTCCTCGGGCGACATCTTCGCCGCCTGCTTCACCGGCTCGGGCATGCCCTTGACGCCGCGATCAATGACCGCGTGACCGCCGCGCACCATCGTGGCCGCCAGCAGCGCCTGAATCGCCGGATCAACGGTCTTGGGTTTTGGCGGCTCGGCTAGTTTCTTGCCGGGGGATTTGTCGGCAGTGGGACCATGCCCCCCGCTGTCGTGCGAATCGGCCTTGGCGGCCGCGGGCGCCGGAGCGGCCATCTTCGCGGCCTCTGCTTCGGATACTTCAAACGGCGCCTTGTCAAACTTGATGACATCAACCGGGCACTCGGCAGCGGCCTGAATGATCGACTCAGTCAGAGGCTTGGTGAATTCGACGTTCAGGGCATCGGGGCGAATGATGCAGGTGCCGTCATCGTGCAGGACCTGAAACACCTCGGGGCAGGTCGTCTCGCAGGCATCGCAGACGATGCACCCCGGAGCGATCCAGACTTTTGTTACCAGTTCCTTCGTGGGCATGACCTGTCCTCAAACCCTTCGTCCGGCAGACCCGACCCGCGCGCGGCTCGCCAGCAGGTCCGATTCATCCTCGCGATACCCCACGCCACCCTTCGCCATCGCGGCTCGCGCGGCCGTGCGAACGCGGACCGATGGATCGTCTTCCAGCTTCTTGACAAGAGCGGCCAATTCCGAATCGTGGAGAAGCATCGCAGTTTCAATCGCCGTCTTCAAGTTGTACTCGATTTCGTCAGGCCCGTATCTGCGCCGAATCGTCGTGCCGCCCTGTTCGTACTCGAGTTCGATTTTCTCCCAGTATCCGCGATCGAGCATGTTCATCAACACGAGTCGTCCGCGGGCGTCGCCCAGGCGCGCAAGCGTCATGGCGGCGTTCCACTGCACCTCGCGCGGTGCTTCGAGCCGTTCGGCCAGGGCCTTGGCCGCGGTCGCGCGGGCCGTTGCATCCGTCGGGTCCACCAGGCTGGCGATCGCGGCGCAGGCCACGATCTGCACGGCAGGCTGCTCATCGTTCAGCAATTTCAGGGCCTCGGGCATCGCAGCGCGCGCCGCCGCAACGCTGTGCATGCTCGCCAAAGCGCCGATGGCCGTGCGGCGAATCTCCCAGTCTGGATCGCGCATGAGTTTCGTCAGGGTCGGAACGGCCGAGGGCGATTCCAGCGTGCCCAGGGCCGCAATCAGGAACAAATGACGCGAATACAATTCCACGCCGCCGGCGCTTTCTCGTTGTGTGCCTCGGGGCGGCTCGCGCTCCAGCATCTTGATCAGGCGGGACGCCGCCGGCTCGATTTCGTCCGGATGGAGGTATTTGTCTTTTTCTCCGAAGCGTTTGGCAAGTTCCTGCGCTGCCTGCCACGAGTCCTTTGCCTGTGGCAGCAACATGCCCAGCGTGCGCTCGCCCCCGCTCAACTCCACTTTGTCCAGCAACTCGGCCACCGTGAGCGGCTTGTCCACCGTCGTGGAGCCGAACATCACCACCACGACGGCGACCCCCAGCAGCACACACACAATCACCGCCGGAACAACGAACAACCGCCCCATCAGCGAGGGCGTCATCGGCTCGACGACCGGCCCAATGGGGGACGATCCCTCGTCGGCGGGTTGTGTCGTGCTGGACTGGTGCGCGTTGTCAGTCATTTGTCGCAGTACGGCGGGGACACTTCGGCCGCCACCTTTGTGAAAAAAATCACAATCTCTTGCACTAAAATTCGGCGGCCATCCTTTGCCGCCGTCCAAGCGCTATTCGCCAACTGCATCGCAGGCGCAAACGCGGCGCGATACCGTTTACCAAGCTATTGCAATGTCGTCCTCACTCCAGTTCCTTGCGGGGATTATTCGGGCCTGAAATGGACCTGTCAAGGCAATTCGGCCCCCGCCGCGGGAATTCACAGGCCTGCGGGTCCGTCAACCGGGTGGACGCACCCCCTCCAGCCCCCTACCTTATCGACCGGTTTGCCAGAACAAAACGCCCGACCCCGATCGTAGGACGGAATAGCCGCTTCTTCGGGGGGGCATCTTGAACGAACCGGCTGTTTGGCCGACATCTATTCCGTGGCGAGTCCCCTGATCCAAATCCAATTGAGCAACGCCCCATGAACATTGACCTGTCCGGACCGGATATCACACAGGCCGAGATCGACGCCGTAGCGGAAGTTCTGCGCAGCGGGCGGCTCTCGCTCGGTCCGGCCGTTCCGAAATTCGAGGAAGCCGTGGCGCGGTACGTCGGCGTGAAACATGCCGTCGCCGTCTCCAGCGGGACCTGCGGGCTGCACCTGCTCGTTCGGGCGATGGACATCGGCCATGGCTGCGAGGTCATCACGACGCCCTTTTCATTCGTCGCTTCATCCAATTGCGTGTTGTTCGAGCATGCGAAGATCGCATTTGTCGATATCGATCCGCACACCTGGAACATCAACGTAGCCGCCATCGAACGAGCCATCACGCCAAAGACCCGCGCGATCATCGCCGTCAACGTCTTTGGCCAGCCCGCCGACTTCGACGCGATCAACGCCATCGCAAAGCGGCACAAGCTTCGTGTCATCGAGGACTCGTGCGAATCGCTCGGCGCGAAGTATCGCGGGCGCAGCTCGGGCACGCTCGGCGAGGCCGGCGTCTTCGGCTTCTACCCCAACAAGCAGATCACGACCGGCGAGGGCGGCATGATCGTCACCAGCGACGACGAGATTGCCCGGCTGTGCCAGTCGATGCGCAACCAGGGGCGCGATACCGGCATGGGCTGGCTGTCGCACGAGCGGCTGGGCTACAACTATCGCTTGAGCGACGTGGCCAGCGCCATCGGCGCGGTGCAGATATCGCGCATTGACGAAATTCTCGCGAAGCGGCGGCGCGTCGCGGGCTGGTACATGGATCGCCTGGCGGGCCACCCGCGCCTGACGTGGCAGAAGATCGAGCCGCACTGCGAGATCAGTTGGTTCGTTTTCGTCGTGAAACTGGCTGACGAGTACACAGCAGACGATCGCGCCCGGATCATCGCCGCCCTGCGCGAGCGCGGCATCGGGTGCAGCAACTATTTCGCCCCGATTCACCTGCAACGATTTTATCGAGAGGATTACGGCTTCAAGCCCGGCGATTTTCCAAACTGCGAACGCGTCGCCGACCGCACGATCGCCCTGCCGTTCCACAATCATCTGACGGAGCAGCAGGTCGATCACGTTTGTAAGACGCTTGGAACGTTGCTGTGACGGGTTACTTCCGCCCGGCGAGAATCCCCCAAACACCCATGCCGATGGCCACGACGGCCAGCCCGCCGAAGACACTTGCAAAACGGTGAAATCGCCGGGGACACGCAAGCGGGATGAAGATGCAAATGGCGGGCCGGAACGATCGACCAACCGCTGCGGTGTTCAATCCTCGTGGTTCGGACCGAGCAGCTCGTCAAGCAGCTCCTTGGGCAGTCGCAGGGTGGTCGTCTGAAGCCGGCGGACGGTGTCGACAAGGTCGATCAAACCGCGCTGGGATGCGATCATGACGACACCGAGGGTTCCGGTGACGCTGATACCGTTCGCTGCGGCGGCACGGCGGGCATCGAGATCGTCGGTTACGAGCAAGTCGGCGTGAAGCTCGTACACGAGACGGATGGCCTGCGTCTCACCGGCGCCCAGGTGGGGAAGCTTCGGGGCCGTCACCGTCGGGGAGCGAACTTCGAGCCAGACGGGGCGATTAGCAATCCACTCGCGGACCTGTGCGGGTGCCGCAGCATGTGACAGTTCCTGCGCAACGGCCGGCGGAATGACGACGGTACCGAACAGGTCGGGCAGAAGGTGAATTCGGTCGATGAGGATGAGGTAGTGGATCGGGGATGTGTCGGAGACGACGATCATCTCCTGTTGTCCGCGAGAAGATTGTCCAGCGTTTGCCGGTCGGCTTCCAGGTCTTCGCGCGTGTAATTGATCGGCACTTGCCGCTCGGCCAGCCAGCGGTCGGCCTCGATAACGCCCATGCCGAGCATCTCGGCAAGCCGACCCACGCTGACGAACCCGCGCCGGTAGGCCTCGATCAGCAGCGACTCCCTGGCGCTTTGCTCAAGCGAGCTGCCCGCTACGGCCCGAAGTCGGTCAGCGATGTCTTCCGGAATGTCAAATGTGACCTGCATGTGACTCAACTCATCTCACGAGCATAGCACACGGCCCCGTTGCGAGCAACGTGCCGCCCGCCGACCGGGCATTGCGTCCGGCGAATGATCAGGGCCGAGTAACGCTCGCCCATTCGTTGCATTGAGAATGCATCCTACTTCCGCCCGGCGAGGATGCCCCAAACGCCCATGCCGATGGCCACGACGGCCAGGCCGCCAAATACGCTGGCATAGACCACGCCGCGCGCGATCGGTTCGAGGAAGGCCGGCCAGACGCCCTGCACGTTCGCCGCAGCCGCCAGGCCGACCAGCGCCATGGCCAACACACCCAGCACCAGCGTGACGTTCATCTGCATGGCCCCCGCCATGGCGGCGGTGGACACGCGCCGCGGCGCGGCGACGGCGGCCGTCGCGGCCACCGGCTGGGCCTCGGCGTCGTCGTAGGGGGCAGCGACTTCCGCGCCGCTGTCTTCGACCGTCTCGGCGCCTTCGACGATCTCCACGCCGCTGCCTTCGTCGGCGGTCTCACCGGCTTCGGGCGATGGCGAAATCACGTCCAGCAGCTCCGAACCGAGACTGGTGTCGTCACTCTCCTGGGAGATATCAAGCAATCCGCTGCCGCTGCCGACGGCCTCCAACTCATCCATGCCCGACGAAATGCGCGTTTCGCCCATCGGGTCCGTCGGAATCTCGATCTCGTCGTCGTCAAAGACGCTGATGCCTTTGGACGGTTTGGCGTCGTTCTTCGGAGGCGGCGCGGCCGACCGTTGACCAGCCGGGGCCATTTCGTCTACGTCTGGCTCGAGGCTGATGATGCTCGACCCGCTCAATCCCAGATCCGGGACTTCCAGATCCATCGGAGCGGCGGCCTTCGCCGCTGGCTTGGCCGCAGGCTTAGGAGGCGCAGCGTCGGCTTCATCGTCGGGGAGCAGATCGATTTCGGAGGTCATCTCCTTCGGGGCGGCGGGCAGCTCTTCGGGGAACTCCTCGGCGGTCAGCTCGAGCGGAGGCGACGAATCGCCCAGGGCCGAGTCCGACGGCGATTTCGCCTCCACCGTGCCGGGGCTGGCGTCCATCAAGTCCAGGCCAGAGGAGGAGTCGGCGAGACTCGACAACGCCGAGGCGAAGGAATCCGGCTCGTCCAGCTTCAACGCATCCGCGCCTAATTCATCGTCGGCGGCAAGGTTGACGATGCTGCTGCCTTCCTTCTCGGCGATGGAAACGACTTCGCTGCGCTTATAGAAAACCGTTCCCGCGTCGTGCAGCTCGCGCAACTGGCCGTCCGCCACCAGACGCTTCACGTCGGTCGGCGTCTTTCCAAGCAGTTCGCAGACTTCATCAAGCGTCAGGTAATCACTGGCCATCGGTTCCACCCATTTCGCTGGCAATGACCTCGGTGCTCGCCGCGGTCGGTATTATTTTTCGGATCGCGCCTCGGTACCTGCCTGATTCCCCTGCGTCGTCGGCATACCCGGCAGACTGGTCGTCAACAGGCCGTCGGCGTCATCGGCTGCGCCCGCACCGCTGCGTGCGTCGCGCTCCTTTCGCTCACGCTGCATGGTCAGGAGCTGGCTGATCTTTGCTGGCGCGGTCTGCTCATCCAGACCGTAGTCTTCGAGGTATCGATCGAACGTGAACGAGCGGGCGAAGACGAGTCGCAGCTTGCGCGTGCTGGGAAGGTATTCGTAGGCCCAGACGGTACTGTTGTCGACGTCCATCATGAACAACCCGGAGCGATTGCTGTCGATCGCCCCGGTAAATGCGTAGATGCCGCGCCCGCCCATCATTGGCGTGTCGCCATAGGCTTGCCGCACGCCCATCACCCCCCCCGCTTGCATCACGAGAACCGTCGCGATGATCGCAAGCAGGATCGCAATCAACCATAGAACGGTTCCCCGTTCGTGTGCGGCAGCCAGCGCGATCGCCCTCGCTCGGCGATGGGTCTTCATACGCGTAATCCTTCCGACGTTAAGTCAGGCCCCCAGGCTTGTTGGTGAAGTCCGCCGCCTCGCGCAGACTCCACAGTACATTATACGAGGCCCCCGCGCCGGCTCAAGTGTTCCGGCCGTGCCACGTCGGCTTTGGACCGATAGGATGTTCACGGCCCCGTAGCTATACTTCCCGCCATGATTCCGGCCCATAACGCCGCGACGATCCCATTCAGTTCACGGACCGTAGCCGCCCCTGTGAATCTTCAGTTGCTGCGCCGCGCGTGGACCGGGCTACCCCGAGCGGCCATTCTGGAGTCGCTTGATCAGGCCGGCCCGGGCAAGCGATTCTCAATCTTCGCCGCGGACCCGATTCGAACGATCAACGTAGCTGCTTCGGATGGCGTCAATCCATTCGATCAGATGAAAGCACTCGGGTGCATGGGCCGCAGTGAGCCGCCCCCTCGCGATCTTCCCTTCTCCGCCGCATGGATTGGATTCATTGCCTACGAGGCCGGCCGTTTTGTCGAGCCGTCGGCCGATTGGCGGCATGGTTCGCGGTCGCAGGAATTGGCGCGATGGTCACTTTATGACACCTTTCTTGTTTGCGATCATGCCACCGGGACGTGGTCCATCGTTGCGGCCGATCTCCCGCGCGAATTGACGGTTGCTGGAAGGCCCACCGCCGGGTCGCGTGTGGCGAAGGTGGCGGCGTGGCTGGAGACCCTTGCTGATCCTGGCGCGCCTGCACTCAATGCACCGCAATCCGTCCCCACTTCGGACGCCGTCGGCAGCTGGGACGATTTGCCGGCGGATTACCTGGAACGATGTCGCCGCACGTTGGAGTACATCCGAGCGGGCGATGTTTTTCAGGTGAACCTGGCGCGCCGATACTTCGCAATGACGAGTCTTTCGCCAGGCGAACTTTACGACCGCCTGGCGGCGACCAACCCGGCCGAATACGCGGCATATCTCGCGCCGTTCGGCGACCAACCAGCCATCGTATCGTCCTCCCCTGAATTGTTTCTGTGCAAGACCGGACGCGACGTGACGACCCGTCCGATCAAGGGCACGCGCCCTCGAACGGGTCACCTCCTGCGCGACGAGATGGCTCGCTCGGCGCTGCGCGACAGCGAGAAAGACCGCGCCGAATTGAACATGATCATCGACCTCGAGCGAAACGACTTGAGCCGGGTCTGCGAACCCGGCACGGTTCGTGTTACGAGCGAGGGTGAGATCGAATCGATGCCCCACGTCTTCCATCGAACGGCGACGATTACGGGGCGATTGCGCGAAAGCTGCGATGCCGTCGATCTGCTTCGCGCGACGTTTCCCGGCGGATCGATCACCGGCGCGCCAAAGGTCCGCGCGATGCAGATCATTCACGAACTTGAGTCCTCACCGCGCGGGGCGTATTGCGGCGCAATCGGCTGGTTCGGCCTCGATGGCGACCTGATGCTCAATCTCGCCATTCGAACGATGACGGCCTATCAGAATGGTTCGGTTCAGTTCCACGTTGGCAGCGGCATCGTCGCCGACTCGCTTCCGCAGGAAGAACTTGCGGAGTTGGACGCGAAAGCGGTCGGCATGCTGGCCGCGCTGGCATCGCCTGGCCGCATTGCACCGACGTTGGAGCAACGCGGCTGCGCCGCACGCGAATCGCAGCCTCACGCCGATCCAAGCGCGACCACCGACGGAGCCGTCGCCCATGTCTGACCGCCGCGAATGGGTCTATTTGAACGGCGATATCGTCCCTGCGGACGCTGCCCGCGTCAGCGTGTTCGACGCCGGGTTCACTCATGCCGCCGGGCTTTTTGAAACTTTTCGCGTCTATCGCCGCAAACCGTTTCGCCTCAAGCCGCACCTCGACCGGATGTTTGCGACGGCTGCGGCCCTGGAATTGATCGTTCCGTGTGATGCCGGCGAACTGGCGCGCGCGGTGGATGATCTCCTGGCTGCGAACGACCTGACTGACGCGCGAATGCGGATTACCCTCACGCCCGGGAGCGTGCCTCGACCGGGCTTGATTGCGCCGGTGGGCGAGGCCGAACACCGCCCCACGATACTGATCACTTCTCAACCCCTGCAACCCTATCCGCCGGAGTTGTATCGCTTCGGCATGCGTGCCTGCATCAGCCCGTATCGAACAAATCGGCTCGATCCGCTTGCCGGTCATAAAACGCTTTCCTACCTGCCACGTCTGCTTTCGATGCGCGATGCGCAGCAGCGCGGCTGCCAGGAATCGCTCTGGTTCAACTCCGACAACCTGCTCGCCGAAGCCGCTTTCTCAAACGTGTTCATCGTTCACGAAGGCCGTCTTCTGACGCCACCCACGACCACGCCCGTTCTACCAGGCATCACGCGCCAGACGGTCATCCAACTTGCGCGCGCGAACGGCATCGACGTTGCCGAAACGCCGATCGACATTAACATGCTGCTGGCTGCGAGCGAGGTGTTTCTGACCGCGAGCGTCCTTGAAATCATGCCGGTGACCGCCATCGAAAAGCACACGGTGGGAGAGGGCGCACCCGGCCCCATCACTGGGAAATTGACGAGATTGTTTGCAGATCTCGTTGCAACGGAGTGCCCCGCCTGATGGCTACGGCTCAGCCGCTTTCGGTCGCCCAGCTTTGCTCCGCCATGGAGGCGATCGCGCCGTCGTGGGCCGCCGCCGAATGGGACAACGTTGGATTGTTGGTGGGCGATCCAAACTGGCCCGCGGAGTACGTGCTGCTCACGATTGATCTGACCGCAGCCGTTCTGGATGAGGCTGTTAAACTCGGCTGCAATTCGATCGTGAGCTATCACCCCCCGATCTTCCGCGCGGTGAAACGATTCGGTGTCTCGCGTGACACTGCTGAAGGCCTCGCGGCGGAAGCGCTTTCGCGTCGCATCGCCATTTACTCGCCGCACACCGCTCTGGACGCTGCCCCCGGCGGCACGAACGACACGCTGGCCGAGCTTGCAGGTCTCTCATCGGTCAGACCGTTTTCAGCCGCCGCCCCACCCGCCGCACAATGCAAGTTAGTCGTTTTCGTCCCGCACGAAAGCGCGGATGAAGTAGCGGAAGCGATCTTCGCGGCCGGCGCGGGCAAAATCGGGGCGTACGAAAAATGCAGCTATCGAATCGCGGGGCAGGGTACGTTTTTCGGTACCGATTCGACCCATCCTGCCGTCGGCGAGCGCGGGCGATTCGAACGCGTGGATGAAACGCGTCTGGAAGTGATCCTGCCAAAGTCGCGGCTGGCGGCGGTCATTGAGGCGCTTCGCGCGGCCCACCCGTATGAGGAGCCGGCGTTCGACGTGTATCCGCTGGAACCGCTTGCCGTTCCGTATCTGGGGCAAGGCCGCATGGGATCCTTTGCAGCACCGTTGGCACTAGGCGATCTGGCTCGCGCACTGAAACACGCCGTCTCGGCCGAGCAGGTCGCCATCGTCGGCGAACCGGGTGCGTTCATTTCGCGCGGGCTGGTCTGCGCCGGCGCGGCGGGCTCGCTGCCGTTCGAGATTCCCGGAGTGCGAATTGGTCAAGGCGATGTGGTGATCACGGGCGAGATACGACACCATGACGCCCTGCGGTATCGCCGCAGCGGCGCAAGCGCCATCGCGCTGGGGCATTGGGCCAGCGAGCGGCCGGCGTTAATCCCGCTTTCACTCAAGCTCAAGCAACACCTTCCCGGCGCTTCTATTACCATGAGCAAAGCGGACGCCGATCCGTTTGACTCTGTTTGAAAAAGGACCACGCCGTTGATGATGCAACGACCCCTTGCCTTGCGTTCGCTGCTGACGGCGGCATGCCTGATGCTTTTCGTGGGCGCTGCATGCGAGCGAAACCGATCGAATGCAGTGATCGTACGCGACCAGCTGGTGCAGCCTGCGACATCGCCCGCGATGGAGCCGGCTGCCGCGACGCCCCCGGTGACGCGTGCTTCCAGCCGCCCGATTGCTTCAATCAACGGTGAATCGATTGAGCGTGCCGATTTCACGGCCCAATTAATGGAGGCGCGCGGCTTGGCGTTCCTCCAACAGGAGCTGTTGCTTCGAGTGGCGCGGCAGGAGGCGGCCCGCCTCGGGCTGTCCGTGTCGCAAACGGATTTTGATAGAGAATACGAATTGACGCTGCAGGCCGACCGCTTCAACGGAAAAGACCCCGACCCGCTTACGGGGCCTCGCAAGGAGCAACTCATTGAGGATTGGACCCGCTCGCGCGGCGTCTCACGGACGGAGCTGCACCTCGCCATGCAGCGACAGGCATTTCTTCGGAAGATCGCCGAATCGAATCTCACGATCACCAACGAAATGATCGAACAGGAATTCGCCCGCGTACATGGCGAGCGGGTCGAAGTGCGGCATATTCAGATCGCGGCGCCGCGCTTTTGGAAGGAGATCAAACAGCGCCTGGATCAAGGCGAGCGTTTTGAGGACCTTGTTATGAAGTTCAGCCAGAACATCATCTCCCGGGAGAAGCTCGGCATGTTGCCGCCTTTCTCACGCACCGATCCAACCGTGCCTTCGATTTTCGTTGACGTGGCCTTCAAGTTGAAGCCCGGCGAGGTCTCGAACCTGCTGGAAGCCGAGGGGTCGTACCATGTCCTGAAACTGGAACGCCTGATACCAGCCGACACTCAACCCCTCGACGACGCCGAGCGCCATCATCTCCGTCGAATTCTAACCGCCCGGCTCTCGGCCGAGGAAATGGAGCGATTAGGAAGAACGTTATTCCTTTCTGCGCGGATTTCGATCGAAGATCGCGTTCTTCGAGAGCAGTACGAGACGCGCCACCGGGAAGGCCAGTTAACCGGCCCCCCTTTGTCTCCCTAGGTCTGGTGCGCGAAAACGCTCAAGGGTTACCGTTAAAGGGGTCGAACCCAGCGGCAGGCAGGCCTAACGAGAGCGATCATGGATCGACGACGGGTCGATTCGGCCCGATATTCGGGGTACCAAGTTTGCACTTGGGGAATACCCCACATCGTGCGTATGATTAAATAGGTTGGGGACGTCCCGCATTGAGGATTCAAACGGGGCGGAGTGTTGCACTTGGGGTGGTGACGCAATCGGGGCAGTGCCGCATGGCAGTAGACTCCCGCGCTTCTGACGTAAACGATCCCGGTCGCCGGGTTTGCGTCACCTGTCCATCCTGTCAGGCTGCTTATCGAATCGCGCCGCGTCTGATTGGTCGGCGTCTTGTCTGCAAGAATTGTCGCAATGAGTGGCGCGCCCAGGAAGTCGATCCAACAACTCTTTCGGAGATTCGCCGCCGAGGCATTCAAGATGTGGCGGCCGCTCGGACCGACCCACCTTCTTCGACCCAGGCACCCTTGGAAGGAAGTTCTCCGCCACGCGCCGGCGCACCGAGCGTGGCCATTGACACGAGCCTCATCGGTCGCACCTTGGGCCGTTATCGTATTCTCTCAATCCTGGGACAGGGTGGAATGGGCGTCGTCTGGCGCGGCCACGATGACGTGCTCAATCGCGACGTGGCGATCAAACTCTTATCCCGCAAGCGCCGTCCGGACGGCGACTCGTCCTGTTTGAATACGGAACTGTTCATGCAGGAAGCGCGCGCCGTGGCACGACTGCAACACCCGGCCGTTGTTTCAATCTTCGAAATCGCCGAGGATGACAGCCGTATTTTCTTCGCGCTGGAGTTGATGGAAGGCGGCACGCTGAAGGAGTACATCGACCTGCACGGCAAGATCGCGCCGGCCCGCGTGTTCGAATTAATGATCGGCCCAGCCAAGGCGCTCGCCCTCGCCCACAAGAATCGCATCATCCACCGCGATGTGAAGCCCGGGAATCTCATGTTCGACGAGCACGGCCACCTGAAGCTCATGGATTTCGGCCTTGCTGACGTGGCGCACGAATCGGCCAGCAAGCGAATCCGGGGAAAGGCCGTCGGATCACTGGGGTGGATTGCTCCGGAAACCGCCAAGGGACAAAGTACGACAGGTTTGAGCGATATTTTCAGTTTCGGCCTCGTCATGCTTTACGCCATGACCGGTTCGCCTCCCATTCACGCCGACAGCCGGTCAAAGCTCATCGAGCTGCATCAGAATCCTCCTCTTCCGAAATTGGAGGACATCACGGGCCTGACCGATGCCGGCGCCGCCGTCCTACGAAAGTGTCTCGCGGTGGATCCCGCGCAGCGTTACGCGAGCGCCGACGAACTCGCGGCCGCGCTGGAGCGCGTCGCAGCCGAAGATCCGCTCGCCAAGTCTCGGCAGCGCCGTACGGCCGCGTCGATCGCGATCTCGGGTTCCATCATCGGAGCTTTACTCGGAACGGCCGCAGTGCTCTGGTACTTCATCGATATGAACTCGCAGATCGATGAGTACTCCCAGCCGATCGCTGAAACCGTCGCGAAGCGCCCAATCGATGCTCCTGTCGCAACGATCGCTTCGCCCTCCACGCCACCAAGCCCCGCTCCGCGCACTTCGCCCTCGGCGAAAGCGGACAGCATGCCGAAAGATGCCGCAGCCCCGAACACCGCGACCGAGCCGGTGCGATTCGCTTCGCTGGAGGACGCCAAGGTTCCATGGCCGCAGGTGCCGTACCTTCTTGATATTCCCAACATCCACTACGTTGCCAGCAAGTCGGGTGCCGTGTTTCATCTTGCCAGCGCCGACTGCGGCCGGAGCATCTTCGCGTCAAACCTTGTAATCTTTGAGTCGCCGGCCAAGGCAATCGAAGACGGGCGCCGCCCCTGCCCACGGTGCAAGCCGGATGTGCGACCACGTTCGCCGGTCGTCATGAGCCGTGAAGAGCCGGAAGATTAGAACCTCGGCGATTCTCGCGCGCGACCGCACAGGCAAAGTTCTCCCCTAACGAATCGGCGCGTGAATGAAGTTTGACAGAAGGGTCCTCCCCGCGTTTGCGGATCGCTCCGGCAAGAATTGAACGCCGTATACCGCCCCATCCTCAACCGCGGCAGCACGTAACGGCGACGCAGCGACCTGCGCCAGGGTCATCCGCGCATCAAGCGGCTCCGCAATCTCGTCGGCCTCGAAATAAAACGGCGACTCCAAGGCAAGGCCGTGAACCAGAACGGACCGTCGCGTCCAGCGAACCGCACAGGCCTCTGCCACGGCAACTGCCGAGCCGAATGTCGGTGCCGCCCTTTCGCGAGGGCTTGTTACCTTGCCGGGGATGAAACCCAGCCCTGTATGTTGACCGTTGTCATAACATACGTCGAACAGAAGGTGCATGCCCCGCCCAATTCCAAGTATGGGTCGCCCCTGGTCCAGCGCGCGAAACAGAACGGGAAGGTAGCCGCTGTCGCGAATGTCGCGAATCATCGCGGCAAAGGAATCGCCATGCGGCAGGATGATCCTCGCAGCGCGATCGAGGTGATCGAGCGAATCGACGCGCTGATGCGCCACCCCCATATCCGAAAGCGTCTCGTGCAACGCCTGCGTATCGGATGTGTCATAATTGAGAATCGCGATCATGCCATCCTCGCCAATGAGCGCGCACCTGGCGCGCGGGCCGAGGGCGCATAAAAAAGCGACATCGGCGACTCGCTATTGTATATCTTCCGCGAGTAGCCGATGCCGCTTGATTTAATATCTTGTCGCACGGTGCCCGTGGACGAAAATCGGCCTGTTTATCGGCCGACCAAACTCACCGGGGCGCCCAGCACGTCAGTTACTCTTCGCTGGCGCCGCGCGCGGTCTTTTCCACGATGTCGCCACCACGCCGCGGAACCGCATAAAACTCGACGCGACGATTCTGGAGGCGGTTCTTCTCGCCGCTGTTGGCCACGCGCGGACGGTACTGGCTGCAGTTCGCCTGAACGAGATATTCGTTCGGAATGCCGGCATCCCGCATGGCGCGAATGACCGTCAACGAGCGGTGCGCTCCCAGTTCCCAGTTGTCTTTCCATTTGCTCTTGCGAATTGGCTGGTCGTCCGTATGGCCAAAGACGTAAATATCCCGATCCGGGTACTTCGCGCGGATGTCCGACGCGATCTGCTGCAATTTCGAGCGACCGGCCGGGGTCAGATCCGCTTTGCCTGATTCAAACAGCACCGAGCCGGGAATTGAGATCATGTCGAAATTCTTCATCGTGACCCAGCCGTCCACGTCGCCGCCCTTGGTGCCCTCGGCGCGCATCTTGGCGAGCTGCTGATTCAACTCATCGATCGTGGATCGCGCTTCGTTCTCTTTGACAAGTGAATCGTTCAGCCGCCGATCGCGATCTTCCAGCTCGCCCTTGAGGCTGTTGTTTTCGGCGGTGAGGTCGTCAATCTTGCGGTCCTTGGCGTCCGGCCCGCAGCCGACGGCAGAGAAGGCCGAGACGGCCCCGGCCAGCATTAAAATAGACAATCGTCCGCGTGTCATCCCTGTCATGGTCGTTCCTCCCGGTTGAACGGCGCGTCGTTGAGATGGGCTTTTTTGCGCCTTGGACTCTCCCAGCGCTGTTCTTGCAAAAAGTCGAGTCGGGGCGGGTTCACCCGCGCCCGTATTTCTCCGATACGGGTTTTTAGCACGCGCAGGAAATGCCGTCAATCAAATTTTGCGTCCTGTGAGTTCTTCTCTCCCAATGCGCGCTGCAACTTTTCGTCGATACGCTGTTCCGCAGCGGCCAGTTCGGCCTGCCGCGCTGTTTGCGCGGCCGCCGCCTGCGCAACCGCCTTTTGACGGCGCACTTCCGCCAGTTCGAAGAAAACCCGTCGCACCTTTGCCGTCACCCAGAAAACCACCACCGATGCCACGCTCGTCGCCAACATCAGCCAGAGCGTGGAAACCTCCGCATCCACCGCCCATGGCCAGAAACGAGTCTTGTATCCCCGGTTCATCCAAACCACGAGCAACACGAAGAGCACCACGATGCAGAGGACAGCAACTTTCGCGTAAACAATGATTTGCTTCATGGCTCTTTGCTCCTGCCGGCGAAACCCGTAACCCTGAAGCGCTGTGAATTCACTGCGCTCCCAGTCGATTCAGGCCCGTCAGCCAGCTCCAGATCATACCTCCTGCAGGTCCGAACCAGATTGCCAGCGGACGCTCCAGGTATAGCGCAGCCAAGGCCCCCAGGCCCAGCCAAGGGCCGAACGGGATCGCACGCGACGTCTTGTGCATCGAGGTTGCTACCACTCCGACCAAGGCTAAGAGGGCTGACGCAAAAAATGCGATCAACATCATGAACCAGCCGCCCGCTGCGGCGATGGCCGCCAACAGGTAGATATCTCCCGTCCCGAAAGCCTCTTTTCCAAAGGCGAGGGTTCCGCCGATTCGGACCGCCCAACCCAGGCCAGCGGCAATCAGAGCATCCGAGGCCCCCTGTGCCGCGCCCGTAAGCCATGCAGTCGCGCCGGAAAGATCGTGCTCAACCCCGATTGATTGCCGAATGAGCGCGGTCCACTCCAGCCCGAGCCAGCCCCGCTGGCGAAGGACAAAGAAAACGACGATGCCAACCGCCAGCGCTGGAATCAGGCAGACCAGCTCTCGCCATGCGACGGATCGCGCCGAGACTTGTTCGCGTTCGAGGGTCGTCGCCATCTCGGAATCGGCCTCCCTCGAAATCATCGATGCGAGAATCATGACGACGAGAAAAATCGAAACTGAAACGAGACCGCGCAACTGCCCGGCGGTAAACACGGCAAGGTGAGCCGGCCACTGGGGCGCGGCAAGGCTCCACGTGAGAAAAACGATCAGCGCCAGGGTAAGGAGAATGATCGGAAGCGGCTGGAACGCGGGTGCGCTTTCGGACGGCAATGCGATGGCCCCTGCCAACGGTTGCTCAATCTGGTCGGGATCATTCGATAATGAGTCGGAATGGCTCGGATCACCAGAGGCTTCCGCAGCGGTCAATTTGCCATCTTCAACTAGCGCCTCGGATTCCTTGTCGCTCGAGTAGGAGGACAATCGCCGCGTCAACGGCCAGCCCAAGAGCCAACCGGCACCCGCCGCCAACGCCGCGCATGTGATCCCCGGCGGCAAGCCGGTGCTGCCGGCCTGAAGGGGTTCGGCCATTCCCTGAATCCCGCGGAATAGGACGGAAGCGGTGAGTGTGAACAAAGGGACCCGGATATCGAGCGAATACGATTCGATGTCCATCCCGGCTGTCGCAATCAGGCCAGCGTACATCACAATCAACGAAGCTGCGAAGGCCCAATGAGTCGAGTTCATTCCCGCTGCCGCGCCCACAAAGCAGGCGTCCCACGTAGTCATGAACACCAGCGCCGTAACGCATTCCACGACCGGGTAGACGATGGCAATGGGTTTCGCACAGAAATGACATCGCCCGCGCAAGAGCAGCCACGCGAAAATCGGAACGTTGTGCCACGGAAGCAGACGCTTTTCGCAATTTGGGCAGAACGACCATGCCGGTGAGTACACCGACAGCCCTCGAGGCAGCCGGAAGATCACGACATTCAGGAAACTGCCGACAAGTGCCCCGAGAACGCCCACGGGTATGATCCACGCTCCCGCTGCCAAGTATCCGTCCTCGTCAGAGTTTGGTGGGCGGTTCGTCCGCCGCCGCGTCGGCGTCGTTCGCGTCGAGCCAGAGCTCGATGGATTCGGCGATCTCCTCGGGCGACGTCGCAACCGAGTCCACGATGTGATTCGCCACGGTTCGGTAGAGCGGCGTGCGCTCGGTCAGCTTTTGCTCCACCTCCGGCAACCCGCCGCCAGGAAGCAGTTCCGGACGCACTTTGCCTGCCTTGGCATCTTTTTGCAGGCGCGAATGAAGAATCGCGGCCGGCGCCTGAAGCCAGACCGCTTTCCCCATGCGCTTCACCAGAACGCGAACTTCGGGGCTGATGATCGCGCCGCCCCCCAAAGCGATGACCTGGTTCTTCTGCCGGCGAATGCTCTCCAGCGCTGCTTTTTCTCGCTGACGAAAGGCCTCTTCCCCTTCTTCGCGGAAGAGATCCACGACGGACTTCGCGGCCTGTTTCTCAATCAACTCATCCAGATCAACGTAGGTCCAGCCCAGCCGGCGCGCAAGGATTGCTCCGGTTGTGCTCTTTCCCGATCCGCGATAACCGATCAGAAAAACATTCACGCGCGCTGCCCGTGACGAACGTCTGATACTTTCCCGTCGGCGGCATTGAATTCAATCAATGCGAAATGCAACACGCTTCGCGATTGTCCCGGGTTCACCGCCACGGTTCGACCGAACGTATCGCGAATCACGCCCGTCACGCTGGGCGACTCGTGGATGTGACCGTGCAACGATAGATGCGGCTGCAAACGCTCCAGCGCTTCGCGGACAGCTTTCGATCCCCACGAATTGTTGCCGTGATATTGATCCAGCTTGGACGAATGGGGCGGGCAATGAGCTACCCAGACCCAGATTCCCGGTGGCGCGGCCAAGCCAGCCAACTCCTCCTTCATCGTGCTTCGAGTATTGAAAAGCGTTTCGGCGCTAAGCATCGATGGTCGATTGAACCGCGCATCCCATCGCGCACCACCTAGCAGCGGCGGAAGATCGCCGGGCATGTCGAGTCGCTCGAAGTCCTTCACAAACCACGGCGTCGGCGGCGTGCTGGAATACCCCAGAAACGTGACGCCGTCGATCACGGCCGGTGCGTTCAAGTCGAGGACAGAAACGAGACCCTCGGCCGCCAGCTCGTTCATTGCCGTGACGCTGCTGCCCCAGTCGTGATTGCCAAAGACGATGAGGATCGGCTTCCCGCCTGTCGCGGACTTGATACCGGCGGCGATTGCCCGGAACTGGTTTCGGACCCATGTCGGCTGGCCCTTGCCCATGTTGGCGCGATCCAGCGCTGAATCGTCGGGCAGCAGATCGCCGCCGAGTACCACCACGTCAGGGCGGAGTTCCCCCGCGACGGCGGTCAGGCGAGCAAAATGCGGCTCGCTTCCATGAAGATCGGTGGCGAAGAGTATCTTCATCACGTCCAGAAGGCGGCGCTGGTCGGGCCGTGCATCTCCGTATGCACCGAGGCCGGGATAAACCGGGCATCTTGGGCGGGATGACGCGATTGGTCAATCAGGGCCGCACCCATCCACGCATGCCGCACAGGCGTTCCGGCCCGCTTGAAACGGGCGTCGCTCGCCACGGTGACGAACGGTACACAAGCCTAAGACAATTCATCGGGTGTCGCAACTGATTATGTTGAAGGGGGTTGACAACTGGGCGAGGCCGTCGGCAGGGCAGATTCCACGAGGCCGATCAAGGGTTCAAGGGGCTGTGCCCTTTCAAACCAAAGCTCGATCTGGCGCGCCGCTTGAAGTGCAAAGACCCTTTCGCCGCCACATGCCTTGCACCCCGCTCGGTCCGCTGCGGTAACCAGCGGAGTGCCTTCAGGAGCATATACCGTGTCCAGGACACGCGTCGGCTGGGTTAATCGGCGGACATTCAAGTGCCCACGGGACTCGGTGCGGTCCGTGCCCAAGGGCGCCATTCCTACCGAAGTGCAGTTCACAAGCAGGTCGGGCGGTTCGAGCAGCAGTTTATCCCACGGTTCCCATTGGCAGCCCGTCGACTCGGCGACTGATCGCGCCCGTTCGACGGTTCGATTGAACACGGTCACGTTCGCCCCGGCCTCCTGCAGGACTGACGCGGACGTTCGCCCCATGCCGCCTGCGCCGGCGACAGCCACCCGCCGCCCCAGCAATGGGCCGCCGAGCAGGTCCGTCGCGCACTGCAGCACGGCCGGTCCGTCGGTGTTGGCGGCGCGCAGGCGCCCATCGGAATTAATGACAAACGTATTCACGGCACCCCACCGCGCTGCGTCGTCGTCGATGGTTGCGCCGACCTCACGCGCGAAACGCAAGGCGTTCTCCTTATGCGGAATCGTGATCGAGAACCCCCGCGCGTCCAGCCACGGCCGGGCCAGCACTTCGACCATGAATGCCTTGAAGGACTCGTACCCCTCCGCGACGCGAAATGGAAGATACACCGCGTCCACGGACAGGCTCTCGTACGCGGCATTGTGAACACTCGGACCGATGGAATGCGACACCGGGTCGCCGATCAATCCACAGACGCGTGTCGCGGGGCCGATGCGATCCCAGCGATAGCGCCGGCGAATCTCGGCGATCGTAAGCTGGCCCGGCGCGGACTCGCCGCCCGCTTCAACTGCGGTGAACGACCCGAATGCGCCGAATTTCTTAGCCAGCACACGCGAGGGCAGTCCATCGTCGCCCATGCAAATCGCCAGCATTGGGCGAGGCGAGCTTCGCAATAGCTCGAACACCTCGAGGTTGTCGCGAACGGTCCTCGCGCGCCATGCGATCTTCGGCACATCGCACGCTGTTTCGGACAGCATCCCAAGAAGATCGGCCTGCAAGGTTTGCGGCCGATCCATCGTATCATGCCGCGACAGGATCAACCGCCGGGGCGAATCGGTCGGCGGCGCTCCTTCCACGCCCCGCCGCAGCGCCAGCATGACTTTCTGGCGCAGATTGGCCGACCGCTGCCACGACGCCCATTCGATATCGAGGTAATCCGCCGCCCCGCCGAGGGCAATCAATCGGCTCATGCGATCCATGTCGCTGCCGTCCCAATGACCGCCTTCGGCCGTGGAGCGCAGCGTGAGAAGTACCGGGACCCTCGCCGCGACAGCGATTTCTCGCAACGCGGGCACATCGGCATCGGCGACGCCCTCCATCAGATCGAGCCGCAACTCGATCATCGTCGCGCCGTCGGCGAGCGCGCGGCGAATCTGCTCGGCGGCGCCGGGCGCCGTGTCCGCGGTAATCGATGCGATCAGATGCGTCATGCGCGGTGCGCTCCGTCGTCGCGTCCGCAGTGTGGAAACGGATCGCCATCCGCGACACTATAGCGGGAGAAGGTTTCAGCGGGGAACGCGGCGGAATCAGGCAGGGACCGAATCATCGCTCCACGACATCAGCCTGCCATGCGTGATACGCCAGCACGCCGAATCCGCCCAGGGCACAGGCCATGGCCGCTGCCCCGTGCTGCAGGTCGCCGGTCCAGATCGTCGAGATAATGAAGTACAGCGCCATCGCCTGGAGTGCCATGACTCCGACACATCGAATGGTCTCCATCAGCGTCATGGGCAGCAATCGCCGGCGGCGATTCAGCAGGCAGTCGGCGCACATCCGCCCGCCGCCCAATGTGCGGAACAGCAGTTCCACGCGATCGCACCGCGAGCAAACATCCATCGGCTCATCGGCCGAGGTCGGTCGTTCGCGCAACCGCTTGAGTACCGCGTACGCCTCGGTCACTTCGCAGAAACGTGCCCGGCTGACCGGGTCGTCGCCGCACCGGTCGGGGTGGTAACGCAGCACCAGCCGCTTGAACGCGCGATGCAGCTCGCGCGGTTCGGCGTTGTGGCTTAATCCCAATACGCGATAACACTCGGTCGGCTTCAATCACCCCTCCACGGGTGCCTGGGCTGAATAACTCGGGGCACTTGTCCGGACCGCCTGGGATCGCGACTCTCATGCCCGGAATTCACAGGCCCTGTAACCCGACATCAACGCCATTACTGTACGAAATCGGGCGCTTGGCTGTCCAGCGGCATCGCCACACTCCACTTCATCGGAACTCCCGCTTCATGGCGGACCACAATGGAAGTCGATCGGCGATTAAGATCCCCGCCATGCGCCCCCTGGAAATCAGCAAGGAACTTTCCCGAAAGGTCAGTCGCTTGCGGTTCCGCTCGCCGGTCGCGAAGGTCTATAACCCGCTGGACTACGCACTCGGCGCATTCTCGACGTACCTTTGCCGTTACGGCAACGGTACCCGAGAGGCCCTCCTGATCGGCATGAACCCCGGCCCGTGGGGCATGGCCCAGACCGGCATTCCGTTCGGCGAGGTCAACGTGGTGCGAGATTGGCTGGGAATCCGTGGCGGCATCGAGCCGCCGGCCGATCAGCACCCCAGGCGGCCGGTCCTCGGTCTGGCGTGCAAGCGAAGTGAAGTAAGCGGTCGGCGAATCTGGGGCTGGGCGCAAGAGGCGTTCGGCGCGCCGGAAAAGTTCTTCCGCCGGTTTCTGATTCTGAATTACTGTCCGCTCTGTTTCATGGAAGAGTCCGGCCGGAACGTGACCCCGGACAAACTGCCGGCAAACGAGCGAGAGCCGTTGTTCGCGGCATGCGACGCGGCCTTGCGGGGCCTCGTGGAATGCTATCGCCCGAAGTTCGTCGTTGCTGTCGGTGGGTTCGTCGAAGCGCGGGCGAAGGAGTCACTCGGCGGCCTGCCCGTCACCATCGGCCGCATCCTGCACCCCAGCCCAGCCAGCCCGCTGGCAAACAAGGGCTGGGCGAAGCAGGCGATGGAGCAGATGAGGCAGATGGGGATTGTGCTGCGCTAAGTGGTTTGTCGGGTCTGCGGGCCAGACGGGAATGAGTTCCGTAGGTCGGGTCAGCAGACCCGACGGGACTGCAGTCGAGACCGCCGTCTTCGCAGCAGCACCGCCGGGGCGAAGAGCAGCGCGGCCGTGGCAGGTTCGGGGGTGTTGGTGATTCGGATGACGGGATTGGGCCATTCTTCGTATAGGAAGACATGTCGCCGCAGCGGGTTGTCGTCGACCAACGCGAAGCGAGTGGCATAACCGGGATCGGTTCCGGGTCCGGTTCCATTAAAGCCGTAATAAGACGCGGCGATGATGTTTTGTGTCCCGCTCGTCTGCGCAGCCGTTTGGGTCAAGATGAAGCTGTGCATGAAATGTCCAACGTTTTCATTAGCTGGAATGTGTGATGGTGATTCAGCCTGAATCCTTGAGAGAAAGCCCCCCGGGCTGTTCTCCGTGAGGATAAGAGGGGTCGAGAATGGCGATCCCGCGATTGACGCTTGACTGATGTTTAAGCTGGTCGCAGAACCCGCCGCATCGCGCAACCATAAGTCATAGCGATTCATGGTGCCGCTTGAAATACGTACTTGCGCAAGCACAATCCACGAACAAGCGCCGGATGCGCCTTCGCATCGCAGGTCAAGAGCTCGAAACTGACCCTGCGGCGGAGAGCCTTGCGAAACCACGAACGCGTTTGGAGTCAGAGGTACTGCAGTATGCCATGCCGCCATGGCCCCAGTTGCACAGGGGAGGCGCAACGCGAGGCACAACGTGACCGCCGCCACGCACGAAAGGCCACGCGTGAGAATAGGCTGTGAATTATGATGAAACACTTGATGCTCCTCCGCGCGCAGCACGCACTCTTACTCTTCTGTCTTAAATGCGCGGGTGCCCCATCCTCGCGCAGCGAGGGTGGGGTCGCGATGATGGGACCG